>CAWCBM010000018.1:0-281868 GCA_963793775.1 uncultured Solirubrobacterales bacterium | reverse complement strand
GCGATCTCCGCGAGTGGTCCTCTGGGCGCTAGCTCAGAAATCAGCCTCGGTCGGAGATGCCGTAGATCGCGCCGCCGCGGGTGCCGACGTAGATCATCCCGCGCCACACGGCGGGGGTCGATTCGATGCAACCGTCGAGCTGCACTTGCCATCGTTCCTCGGGCGGCTCGAACGGGTTGCGGATGTCGAAGTCGTGCAGCACGCCGCTGCAATCCCCGACCAGCAGGTGGCCGTCGATCGGCACCGGCGACCCCCACGTCGGGCCCGAAAGCGGCACGCGATAGAGGACCTTGCCGGTCTTCTGGTTCACGGCGACCAGCGCGCCGGCGGTGTCCATGGCGAACACCACCCCGTGGTAGAGCGCCGGGGTCGAGAGGATGCCGCCGTCCGGCTCGAAACCGCCGATCTGCCGCGACCAGACCAGCGGATCCTCCGGGTGGCGCGGATCGAGCTTCATCAGGGTCCCGACCTCATGGGCGCGGGTCTGCGGCCGATCCGGGACGTTCACCGAGACGTGGCGCGCAACGTAGAGGTAGCCCTCGGGGTCGATCACGATCGACGCGTCGGTTTCGTCGCCGTTCCAGAACCGAAACACGCGCTCCACCTTGGTGCCGCCGTCGAGCACGTCTCGCAGATCCCAGCCCTGGACCAGCCCGCCCGAGTTCGCGAAGTAGGCGACGCCGGTCCTCCTGTCGTAGGCCACGGAGTTCTCGATCGACACGTCGGTGTCGCCCAGGTCCCGGAGCAGCTGCTCGTCGTAGCCCGGGACCTGGAGGACGACCTCGGGGTCGACCTGCACCTGGTCCTGCTTGTCGTAGCGACGGTTGAGCTTGATGACGTAGAACCACGAGTTCTCACCGCCCTCCAGCAGGTAGTCGCCGACCACGAGCGGCGCGCCGTCCCAGTCGTCGTTCCAGACGTGCTCGGGGTTGGCGTTGGCGTCGAGCTGCCAAAGGACCGTCGGCTCGCCGCGATCGAGCGCGACGATCCGGAGGAAGTTGTCGCGCGAGCCCGCGTAGTAGAGCGGATACCCGTCCGGATCGGATGTCGCCGATCCCTTCGCCAGGTCCCCGGTTACGAGCTCGGGCCGCATCGGCCTACCCGTCCTGCCGTTGAGGAAGTGGTAGTTGCCGTCGAAGGCGCCGATCCTGACCTCGACCGTGCCGTCGTCGTGCTCGATCACGTTCGGCTGCCCGGTCCATCCCGTACCGCACCAGGTCTCCACCCCGTCCCCGTCGTCCGATTCGCCGCACAGCCCGCCGTCGGCGGGGTACCGCCACTTCACCACCGGGCGGCCGGGGACCGGTCCCTCTCCGTAGTAGCTGCGGGTGGCGTTCCCGCGGAAGGTGGTCAGCCCCGGGAACGCGGTGTTGATCGGGCCGGGCATCCCGTCGGCCGGGGACTCGGTTGATCGGTCCGGCTCCCGATCGCCGCCGCGCTGAGCGGGGGGCGCGACCGCTGATCCTCCGCGTTTGGCCCCCCGCTGATCCGATTCGATCCCGACCGGCTGGCACCCGACCACGCTCAGGGCGGCGACCGCCAGCAGCGCCATAACGCGCGGCATCCTCCCCATGGCTGCGCCATCCTAGGGACGCAACCCGACGGCTCCGCATCGCGTCGCGTCGACGTCAGGCGCGGGCTGATTCGAGGCCGCGCAGGGCGCCGAGAACGAGGGGGCCGATCGTCTCTAGGTCGTACCCGCCCTCCTGGACGACGACGGTCGGCATCCGGAGCTCGCCGAGGGCCCGGCCGGCGGCCTCGAAGCCGGCGGCGCTGACGTCGAGCGGGCTCTCCGGGTCGGCGGCTGCGGCGTCGACGCCGAGGGCGACGACCAGCGCCTCGGCGCTGCGCGCCCGGGCCCACTCGGCCAGTTCCGAGACCGCGGCGAGCCAGGGCTCGTCGCCCGACCCGGGCGCAAGCGGCAGGTTGCGATTGGCGCCCGCCCGTCCCGTCTCGGAGGCGAAGCCGAGGAAGTGCGGAAACCAGCCGGCGCCGGGGTCGACGTGGACCGAGGCTGTCAGCACTCGTGGGTCGTCATAGAAGATCGACTGGGTGCCGTTTCCGTGGTGGGCGTCGATGTCGATCACCGCCACGCGGCCGTCGACGCGGTCGCGCAGCCGCGCCGCTGCCGCAGCCGAGTTGTTGAGGTAGCACGAGCCGCCGAACGCGGTCCGGGTGGCGTGGTGGCCGGGCGGCCGGCAGCAGGCGTAGGCGGCCGGCTCGCCGCCGAGGACCAGGTCGACGGCTGTGAGGGCGACGTCGACCGCGGCCCGCGCGGCCTCGAACGTCCCCGGCCCGATCAGGGTCATGGTGTCGTAGGTGAAGCTCCCCGCCCGGGCCGACACCGCCGCCGGCACCGCGGGCTCGAGGCTGCCCAGCAGGCCGGGGTGGAGGAAGACGTAAGGCACGACCCGGTTCTGACCGGGGTCCCGGTCAAGCCCCGCCGCCTGCCATTCATCCCAGGCCCCGGCCAGGTAGCCGACCAGGTCGGGGTCGTGCACCGCGGTTACCGCCTCGTCGGGCTGCCGGGTGGCGTCCACGACCCGCGCGCCGGCGGAGAGCAGGGTTTCGCGGATGCGCTCGGCGCGCTCGGGCAACTCGGTGCCTGGCGTACGGACCCCCAACCAGACCTCGCCGCCGGGCTCGTGCAGGCGATGGCGGTCGGTCCAGACGACCGGGGTCGCGAGGCTCACCGAGGTCGTATACCACAAGTTTTCCGGGCTGCCACCTGAATGGTCGTCCGTTTGTACGAGGCGTCCATCGCCCCTCGGATTTGTCCGGCTTTTCGGCCATTGACTCGCCCCACCGGGCCGCATAGGTTCCGAACGATCGTTCATGAGGCTGGCGTGACGGAGGAGATCTCGCAGCAGCTCGGCGCGCATCGGGTTGTCGAACCCCGCGGCGCGCTGCCCCAGCGCGCGATCCGCCTCGATGCCTCGGACCCCGTCCGGCCCCACGAGGTCGAGGTCGCGGTGCAGCGGCTCTGCCTCGACTCGACCTCGTTTCGCAACATCGCCGGCGCGGCGGACGGTGATCCCGAGCGGATCGCCGAGCGGATCGAGGCGATCGTCGCCGAGCGCGGCAAGCTCCACAACCCGGAGACCGACTCCGGCGGCGTGCTGCTCGGCAAGGTGGCGGCGATCGGCGAGGGCTTCGAGGCGCCGCCGGCGGTCGGCGAGCGGATCGTCAGCCTCGCCTCGCTGACCCTGATCCCGCTGCGCCTGGACGCGGTCACCGGTGTCGACCCACACTCGCCGCAGGTCGAGGTGGCCGGAACGGCGTACCTGTTCGAGCGCACGGCGTGGGCCCCGGTGCCCGACGACCTGCTGCTGTCGAGCGCCGTCGAGCTCTTCGACGTCTGCGCCGCCGCGACCCAGACCAGGCAGCTGGCCGCCCCGGGCGGAACGGTTTGCGTGCTCGGCGCCGGGCACGCCGGCAAGCTCGCCCTGGCGGCGGCCCGCGATGCCGGCGCGCGGACGCTGGTCGCAGTCGACGTCGACGCCAGGGCGATCGACCATGTGACCGCCTCGGGGCTCTGCGACATCGGCGTCGTCGCCGACCTTCGCGACCCGCTCGCGGCTCTCGACGCGGTGAGATCGGCCGGCGCGCCGGCCGCCGACCTCACCGTGGTCGTCGTCAACGTCGCCGGCTGCGAGCCGACCGCCCTGCTGCTGACCGCCGACGAAGGCGCGGTGCTGCTGTTCTCGATGGCGACGGAGTTCTCGGCGGCGGCGCTGGCCGCCGACGGGATCGGCACCGGCGCGCAAATGGTCGTCGGGAGCGGCTACTGCGTCGACCGCGGCGCCTACGCGCTCGACCTCGTGCGAGGCTCGGAGCCGCTTCGCAGCGCGCTCGGGATTGCGGTGGGGGAACCCGCATGAACGCAAACGGCCACCGGGTGCAGATGCGCTGGCGCGACCTCGACGGCCTGGGCCACGTCAACCACACGGTCGCGCTCACCTACCTCGAGGAGGGCCGCGACGCGTTCTTAAAGAGCCACGGCATCAGCCGGGACGAGTACGTCGTCGGGCGCTGCGAGGTCAGCTGGCGCGACGAGATCGACCCCTCGCTGGAGACGGTGACCGTGCAGTGCGCGGTGCGCGAGGTCGGCCGCTCGAGCGTGACCACGAGCGAGCGGATCGTCGACGACTCGGGACGGGTGGTGGTGGAGGCCGAGTTCGCGCTGGTGCTCTGGGACCCCGCCGAGCGCGGCCCGCGGCCGATCAGCGAAGAGGAGCGCGCCTCGCTCGCGGAGTCCGGGAACGGAGGTGGTCTATGAGCTGGAACAGCGACCCCGTCGTCCTCACCTGCGCGATCACCGGCGCCGACGTCTTCCGGGAGAACAACCCGAACATCCCCTATACGACCAAGGAGGTCGCCGACTCGAGCATCGAGGCGGCCGAGGCCGGCGCCACCGTCGTCCACCTCCACGTCCGCGAGGACGACGGCACGCCGAGCGGCCGCCCGGAACTGTTCGTCGACGTCATCGACCGCATCCGCGCCGCCTCCGACGTCCTGACCATGGTCTCCACCGGCGGCGCCAACGACATGACGATCGAGGAGCGCACCACCGGCCTGGAGGCCAATCCGGACATCTCCGGGGTCGAGTCGGGCTCCATGAACTTCGGCGACGAGACCTTCATCACCCCGCCGCCGGCCGGCCGCGGGATCGCCGAGCGGGCGACCTCCAAGGGAATCGCGCTCGAGGTCGAGACCTTCGACGTGGGCCACGTGGTCAGCGCCGTGCGCTGGCTCGAACAGGGGGTGATCCCGGAGCCGCTGCGGATCAACCTCGTCTTCGGTGTGCCCGGCGGGATCGACGCCTCCCCGGAGGCCCTCGACGCCATGCTGCGGCCCCTGCCGGGCGATGCCTTCTGGACCGTGACCTGCATCGGGCGCCACCACCAGCGGATGCTCGGCCTGGCGCTGCTCAAGGGCGCGCCCGGGATCCGCACCGGCCTGGAGGACGTCGCCTACATCTCCAAGGGCGTGCTGGCGCCGTCGAACGGGGCCCTGGTCGAGATGGCGAAGGGCATGACCGAGAGCCTCGGGCGCGAGGTCGCGCCCCAGGAACAGACCAGGGAGCTGCTCAGCTTGTGAGCGAGCGAAGCGAAGCCGAGCGCCGATCCCCCACCCGTCCGCCGCGGGCCCGAGACGCGCCAGGCGATCCACCAGGCGGCGATCGAGCTCTTCGCCCGGCTTGGCTACCACGCGACCTCGATGCGGGCGATCGCCTCGGCGGCGGGAATCCGCCCGGCCGCGATCTACCACTGGTACGACGGCAAGGAGGCGATCCTGATCGAGCTCCAGGACGACTTCATGGCGCGGCTGACCGAGCGCGTCCTGGCCGCGACCGATCGCTACGACCGGCCGGCGCTCCGCCTCGCCGCCGCGGTGCGCGAGCACGTCGTCTTCCACGGCCTGCACACCAGGGCGGCGTTCGTCACCGACAGCGAGATCCGGGCGCTCACCGACGAGCCGCGGGTGGCGTTGATCGCCAAGCGCGACGACTACCAGGCGATGTTCGGCGCCATGATCCGCGACGGGATCCGCGACGGCTCGCTGCGCGTCACCGACGCGGCGATCGCCACCTACGCGATCCTGCTGCAGTGCACCGGCGTCGCGCTCTGGTTCGACGCCGACGGCCCGCTCGACCTCGACCAGGTTGCCGAGCTTCACGTCGAGCTGGTGCTCGGCTCGGTTGGCGCCTCGCGCGAACTGGTCGTCGAGGCCATCGCAGAGGTGTCCCGCTGATGCCAATCAAGCCGCCGGCGCTGCCGGAGAAGGCCACGATCGCGGTCGTCGCCCCGGCGAGCCCGCCGCAGACGCGCTCCGAGACCGAGCAGGCGACGCGAGTACTTCGAGTCACTCGGCCACGAGGTCGTGTTCGGGCCCAACCACCGCAAGGTCCACGGCTACCTGGCCGGGACGGACGAAGAGCGCGCGGCGGACCTGCAGTGGGCGCTGTCGGAGCCGGGGATCGACATGGTGCACACCCTCTGCGGTGGCTACGGCACCGCCCGCCTCCACGACCGGATTGACTGGGACGCGGTCGGCGAGCCGCGGATCGTCTGCGGCTTTTCCGACATCACCGCGCTGCACCTGGCGCTCGCCGCGCACCGCGACTGGGTGACGTTCTACGGGCCCAACTTCATGCGGTTCACGCGGAAGCGGAAAGAGCTCACGCGGGAGACGGAGGACTGGTTTCACCGGGCGTTGCAGCCCGAGCCGCTCGGCCGGGTGTTCGAGGACCCGGAGGACCCCTACGTGCTGACCGTCGGCGGCGGCGTCGGCGAGGCCCCCCTGGTCGGCGGCTGCATCACGCTGCTCTGCGCGAGCATGGGGACGCCGTACGAGATCGAGACCGACGGCTGCGTGGTCGTGGTCGAGGACCTCAACGAGGACGAGTACCTGGTCGACACGGCGATCAACCACCTGATCCGCTCGGGCAAGCTCCAGCGGGCCGCCGGCCTGGTCTTCGGCACCGACGTCGACCTGCACTCGCGGGTGCCCCCGGAGGGCTCGGAGTCGACGCTGTCGATCGAGGAGATGCTCGACGAGCTGATCGCCCCGCTCGGGATCCCGGCGATCGCCAACGTGCCGGTCGGCCACGGCAGGCACATGGCGACGATGCCGCTCGGGGTCCGGGCGCGGGTCGACGGCGACGCGAAGACGGTCGAGGTGCTCGAGCCGGCGGTGGAGCCGAGAACCGACACGACGCGAAACGGAGGCGTGTAATGAGGCTGCGACGGATCTCGAACGGGCTTGGCCTGCTGGCGGCGACGGTTGCGCTGGCGCTCGCCGTTTCCGGGCCGGCGACCGCGCAGGACTCCGGCGGCGGCACGTGCTCCGGATCGGCTGGTCGCAGGACCCGAAGACGCTGAACCCGTTCGTCGGCGTGAACGAGGAGGAGTTCCTGATCTGGGCGATCAACTGGGAGTTGCTCGTCGGCTTCAATCCGGAGGACCTGACCCCGGCGCCGGCGATCGCGGAGAGCTGGGATGTCTCCGAGGACGGCAGAACCGTCACCTACCACCTGATCAAGGGCGCGACGTGGTCCGACGGCGAGCCGATCACCTCCGAGGACGTCAGGTTCTCCCTCGAGACGCTGGGCGAGAACGGCCTGCTGTTCACCGGCTACACCGACGGCGTCACCGCGATCAAGACGCCTGACCAGCACACGGTCGTGCTCGAGACGAAGCAGCCCAACGCTCGGCTCATCGGCGACCTGTTCGTATACATCCTGCCGGAGCACATCTGGGGCAAGGTGCCGGTCGACGAGCTCACCGCCGGGTACCAGCCCGAGATACCGATGGTCGGGAGCGGCCCGTACATCGTCACCGAGTTCGAGCGAAGCCGGATCCTGCGCATGGAGCCGAACCCCGAGTGGCGGGGCGAGGCGCCGGCATTCGACGAGCTCCAGTTCATCCGTTACGGGAGCGATGACGCCGCGTCGCGCGCGCTGACCCTGGGGGAGGTCGATTTCATCCCCGAGGTCCAGCCGGCGACGTTCAACCGCCTGAGCGAACAGGAGGGAATCGAGACGGTGAACGCGCCCACGTACTCGTTCAGCGAGCTCGCGTTCAACCTCTGCTCGGAGGAGAACTGCCCGGAAGCCAAGTTCAACCCCGCCGTCCAGGACAAGACGCTCCGGCAGGCGATCGCCTACAGCATCGACCGCGAGCGAAACAACGAGATCGCGAACCAGGGGACCTCGTTCCCCGCCCACGGGCTCCTGCCGTCGTTCTACAAGGACTTCTACGAGGTGCCCGAGCAGGACTACCCGTACGACCCCGAGCTCGCGAACCAGCTGCTCGATGAGGCGGGCTGGGTCCTGAACGACGACGGGATCCGCGAGAAGGACGGGATGGTGGCCTCGCTCGATCTGTTCGTGCGCTCAGAGGCGCCGGCGGAGGTCCAGTACGCGAAGCTGATCGCCGAGCAGACCCAGGAGATCGGCGTCGAGTTCAACGTCCAGGTTGTCAGCACCGACAAGCTCACCGAGCTGACGGTGCGCAAGGTCGACGGACTCCCAGCGCCGGAGTTCGACACCTTCCTCTGGGGCTGGGGCGGTGATCCGTACGATCCGAGCGCGCTCCTCGACCTCCTGACCACAGCTCAGATCGGGGGATCGTCCGACGCGTTCTACTCGAACCCGGAGTACGACCGCCTCTACAGGGAGCAGCTCAGGCTCGTCGGTGAGGAGAACGCGGAGGAGCGCCAGGCGGTGGTCAGGGAGATGATCGCCGTCCTGCAAGAGGACCTGCCCTACATCGTGCTCAGCTACGACCCGTATCTGGAGGCCTACAACTCCGACGCCCTGAGCAACGTCGAGCGCCTGTGCCCGGCGGAGACCGGTGAGGTGCTCTGTCAGCAGGTCTCCTACGAACCGCTGCTCACCCTGCAGCCCGGCGAGGGCGGCGGGGGCGACGACACGGTCAGCGGCGTGCCCGGTGGGGTCGCCGCGATCGGGGCGGCGATCGTCGCCGCCGCCGCGTTCCTGTTCGGGCGCGCCCGCGGGCGCCGCGAGACCGAGGCGCTGGAGCTCGAAGCTTGAGCAGGGGGACGGCGCATGAACGCCCGCTGGCTCGCCGGCAAGATCGGCGCGGCGCTGCTGACGCTGGCATTCGTGCTCGTCTTCAACTTCTTCCTCTTCCGGGGGCTGGGCGACCCGACGACCCAGCTCGTGCGGCTGCCGCAATCCACCCCAGCCGAGATCGAGGAGCTCCGTGCCGAGTACGGGCTCGACAAGCCGCTGCTGGGCCAGTTCACCGACTACGTCGGTGACACGCTCACCGGCGAGCTCGGGATCAGTCAGCGAACCCGCGAGCCGGTCTGGGACGAGATCAAGGAGGCGATCCCGTGGACCCTCCTGCTCGTCGGGACCGGGACCCTCTTCGCGACCGTGCTCGGAGCCTGGATGGGGGTGGTGGCCGCGACCAAGCGGGGGAAGAAGACGGACAGCGGCTTCCTCGGCTTCAGCCTGTTCACCTACGCGGCGCCCGAGTACTGGGTCGGGATCATCCTCATCCTCGTCTTCGCGGTGGCGATACCGATATTCCCCGCGGGTCAGCAGGTGACTCCGGGGGTGGAGTTCTCGAGCTGGTTCGCGGAGGCCTTGGACGTCGCCGATCACCTCGTGCTGCCGGCGATCGCAATGACCCTGCTGATCCTGGGCCAGTACTTCCTGATCATGCGCTCGTCGATGGTCGACGTGCTGACCGAGGACTTCATCACGGTCAAACGGGCGACCGGCCTACCTTGGCACCGGGTGGTGAGCAAGCACGCGGTGCCGAACGCGCTGCTGCCGCTGGTAACCATCGCCGCGATCCAGTTCGGCGCCGTCGCCGGCGGCGCGATCACGATCGAGACCCTGTTCTCGTGGCCCGGCCTCGGCGAGCTCTCCTTCGACGCGATCAATGACAAGGACTTCCCGGTGCTCCAGGGGACCTTCCTCGTCTTCTCGATCGGAGTGATCTTCGCCAACCTGGTCGCCGACTGCCTCTACTTCGCCCTCGACCCGCGGGTGCAGGCGCGATGACCGGCGCCCGCGCGCGCGAGCTGGTGTTCGGAACCTGGCGTGGCCGGATCTCGCTCGGGGTGCTCGGTCTGTTCATCTTCATGGCGATCTTCGGCAGCGCGATCGCGCCGTACGACCCGGAGGCCTCGAGTCTCGAGGTGCTCGAGCCGCCGAGCAGCTCGCATCTGCTGGGGACGACCGAGAGCGGCGCCGACGTGCTCTCGCAGCTGCTGGTCGGGGCCCGGGTCTCGATCGTGGTCGGCTTCGCCGCGGCGATCATCTCGGCCGTCATCGGCGCCGCGGTCGGCCTGTTCAGCGGCTACTTCGGCGGCTGGACCGACCGCATCCTCGACGCGGTCGACAACTGGTTCCTGGTGATCCCGACGTTGCCGCTGATGGTCGTCCTCGCCCGGATCCTCGACCCCTCGCTGGGGGTGCTGATCCTGGTCATCGGGATCACGTCGTGGGCGGGGACCGGACGGATCGTGCGCTCGCAGGTGCTGACCCTCCGGGAGCGGGCGTTCGTCGAACGTGCCCGGGCGCTCGGCGCCAGCCACTGGTACATCATCCGCACCCACATCTTCCCCAACGCCCTACCGCTGATTTTCGCCAACACGGTGCTGATCGTCGCCGTCGCGGTCCTCTCCGAGGCGGCGCTGTCCTTCCTCGGCCTCGGCGACCCGACCCAGATCTCATGGGGGACGATGCTCCAGAACGCGTTCGCGTCCGGTGCGCCGAGCGCGGAGGCGTGGTGGTACGTGATCCCGCCGGGGCTCTGCATCACGCTGCTGGTGCTCTCGATCGCCGTGCTGGGCTACCTGTTCGAGGAGTACGTCAACCCGCGGCTGCTGGAGGAGGGCTTTGAGAGCACTGCTTGAGGTCAACGATCTCCACGTCCACGCCGGCGGGAACCCGATCGTCGACGGCGTCGATCTGGTGATCGAGCGCGGGGAGGCACTCGGCCTGGCGGGCGAGTCGGGCTGCGGCAAGACGACCACGGCGCTGGCGCTGATGAAGCTGCTGCCCGGCGGGCTGGAGCAATCGGGGGCGATGACCCTGTGGGTGGAGGGGGAGCAGGAGCCGATCCGCCTCGACCGGCGGACCGAGACCGGGATGCGCTACGTGCGCTGGCGACACATCTCGCTCGTCTTCCAGGGGGCGATGAACTCGCTCGACCCGGTGCAGCGCGCCGACGCCCAGATCGCCGAGGCGATCCGCCTGCACGAGCCGATCGACTCGTCCGAGCTGGGCGATCGGATCGGCGAGCTGCTGGAGACGGTGGGGCTCACCCCGGCGCTCGGGCACCGCTACGCCCATCAGCTCTCAGGCGGCCAGCGCCAGCGCATGATGATCGCGCTCGCGCTCGCCTGCCGGCCGTCGCTGGTGATCGCCGACGAGCCGACGACGGCGCTCGACGTGGTCATGCAGGCACAGGTGCTGCAGCTGCTCGAACGCTTGCGGAAGCGGCTCGGCCTGGCGCTGATACTGATCTCCCACGACCTCGGGGTGCTGGCCGAGACCTGCGACCGGATCGCGGTCATGTACGCCGGGCGGATCGTCGAGATCGGCTCGGTCGACTCGGTCTTCGATTCGCCCCAGCACCCGTACACCAAGCGGCTGCTCGACACGCTGCCCGTGATCGGCGGCGCGCGCGGGCTCGCGGACGCGATCCCCGGCGGCCCGCCGGACCCGGCCGAGCTGCCGGACGGCTGCAGGTTCCGCCCGCGGTGCCCGTACGCGGCCGATCGCTGCCTGGCCGAGGACCCGGCGCTGCGCGAGCTCGGCGGCGGCCACCGCGCCGCCTGTCACTTCGCGCCCTGGACCGAGTGGCCGCAGGCCGTCGGCGCGGCCGAGACCCAGGAGGCGGCCGGGTGAGCGCGGCGCTGATGGAAGTCGAGGACCTCGAGGTGAGGTTTCGCGCCGAGGGCGGGGTCTGCCGCGCGATCGACGGTGTCTCGCTCGACTGGTGGCGGGGGGAGATCCTCGGCGTGGTCGGCGAGTCGGGCTGCGGCAAAACGACCCTGGCGCGGACGATGCTCGGCCTCCAGCAGCCGGCGTCGGGCTCGGTGGCCGTCGACGGGGTGGAGGTGAACGGAAAGCGCAGCCTGCGCGAGCTGCGGCGCCGGGTGCAGCTGATCTTCCAGGACCCCTACCAGACGCTCAACCCGCGCCAGCGGGTGAGGACCATCGTCACCGAGCCGCTGCTGATCCAGGGGGTCGACCGCTCGGAGCGCGCCGACCACGTCCGGCGGGCGCTCGAGGACGTCGGCATGGACCCGGATCGCTTCGCCGAGCGCTACCCGCACCAGCTCTCGGGCGGCCAGCGCCAGCGGGTGGCGATCGCCGCCGCCCTGGTGCTCGAGCCCGAGGGGCTGATCTGCGACGAGCCGGTTTCGATGCTCGACGCCTCGGTGCGCGCCCAGATCCTCGCCGTGCTGGTCGAGCTCCAGCGGCGCCGCGAGCTGGGGCTGCTGTTCATCACCCACGACCTCAGCCTCGCCTGGTCGCTGTGCGACCGGCTGGCCGTGATGTACCTGGGCCGGATCGTCGAGGAGGGCGTCGCCACAGACGTCATCGAGCGTCCCCAGCATCCGTACACGCAAGCATTGGTCGACGCGATCCCGGTGCCCGCCGCCGGAGGCCGTGGCAGGCGCGAGTTGCTTGCGGGCGAGCTCCCCGACGCCACCGACGTCCCGAGCGGCTGTCGCTTTCACCCGCGCTGCCCGCGCCGCTTCGAGCCGTGCGACAAGGTCGACCCGCCGCTGCTTGACGCCGGCGGCCCCGGGCAGCGCGCTGCCTGCCTGCTGCACGACCCGTCGCTCGGGCGTGGCTGAACGCTGGCGCGACGTCGCCGGCCCGGTCGGCCGGCTGGAGCCCGGGCGCCGCAACTCGATCAGCGACGTGCCCGGGGTCCGGGTTGGCCACGCCCAGGCCTCTGGCGGCGAGCGCACCGGCGTGACGGTGGTCGCCCCGCCGATGCTCCCCGCCCGCGCCGGCGTGGCGACCGTCAACGGCACCGGCGAGCTCACGTGCAAGCTCGAGATCGACGAGCGCGGCGAGATGCCGACGCCCGCGTACCTCTGCGGCACGCATGCGGTCGGGACCGTCTACCAGGCGGCGGTCCTGGCCTCCGGGCACGGCCCCGAGGACGTCGTGATCCCGGTGGTCGGCGAATGCGACGACGGCGACCTCGCCGACTCGCGGACGGTCACCGGCGCCGACGTCGACGCCGCGCTGGCCGCGCTCGGGGAGGAGGTGGCCGAGGGCACCGTCGGCGCCGGCACCGGCATGACCTGCTTCGACTTTCCCGGCGGGATCGGCACCGCCTCGCGGCAGCTCGGCGACGCGCACGTTGGCGTGCTGCTGCTGTGCAACTTCGGCGACCGCGAGTACCTCGACCTGCCCGGGGCGCGGCTCGACCCGCCGGAATCGCGGGCGAGGCCCGACGGCTCGTGCATCGCGGTCTGCGCCACCGACGCGCCGCTCTCCGCCCAACAGCTGCGTCGGCTGGCGCTGCGGCCGCTGCTCGGCCTGGCGCGCGCCGGCTCCTACGCCTCCGACTGGTCGGGGGAGATCGGGATCGCTTTTTCGACAGTCGGCGAGGGTGGCTTCGACGGCGATCTCAACCCGTACTTCGCCGCCGCCTACGAGGCCGCTCACGAGGCGGTCTACAACTGCCTGGTCGCCGCGCGGCCCGCGCGGCGACGCGACGGCACCGCCCAGGAGCCGTTCCCAATCGAGCTCGCTCGCGACCCCGCAACTCCGCGGAAACGATGAACGTCCCGAATACCCCCGTATAGCCCGCACTCCGGGACGTTCGCTGAGGTCGCCGCGCTAGTCCTCGGGACCGCGTCCCTCGAGCGCCTTGGCGAGCAGGTCGCGCAGCTCGGCGCGCTCGGCCGGGCTGAGGTTTCCCAGCACCTGGTCTGAGACCGTCTCGAGCTTGACCTCGGCCTGCTCGAGCGCCCGCCGCCCGGCCGCGGTCATCTCGACGATGTGGCGGCGGCGGTCGGTGGGGTCGCGCCGGCGCTCGACGTAGCCGTCGTCCTCGAGGTCGTTGAGCAGGATGACGCAGTTGTTGGGGTCGAGGTGCAGGGTCTGGCCGAGCCCCTGCTGGGTCACGGAATCGCCCTGCTCGCGCAGGTAGTCGAGGGTGATGAATTGCTTCAGCCGCATGCCGAGCACGTCCTCGGTCGCGCGGCTGTAGACGCTGCGCGAGAGTCGCGTGAGGAGGTTCATCGATCCGATTTTCTGCACTGTCTTCATTGTGATGATTGTCCTTTAAACAAGATCATAACGCAAAAGCGATCATCCTTGATATAGTGACGATCTATGGATCTAAACAATTCCTCCATTTCGGCAATGCCCACCGGCCGGTCTCGCTGGCTCGCCCTCGTCGTCCTCTGCGTCGGCATGCTGATGATCGTCCTCGACGCGACGATCGTCAACGTTGCGCTGCCTTCGATTCAGGGTGACCTCGGTTTCTCCCAGTCGAGCCTGGCCTGGGTCGTCAACGCATATCTGATCGCATTCGGCGGACTGCTGCTGCTCGCCGGGCGCCTCGGCGACCTGATCGGCCGCCGCAAGATCTTCCTCAGCGGCTTGACCCTGTTCACGCTCGCCTCGCTCGCATGCGGCCTCGCCCAAAGCCAGGAGGTCCTGGTGGCGGCCCGGTTCGTCCAGGGCGTCGGCGGCGCGATGACCTCGGCCGTGATCCTGGGCATGATCGTGACCATGTTCCCGGAGCCGCGGGAGCAGGCGAAGGCGATCGGCGTCTACAGCTTCGTCGCCTCCGCGGGTGGCTCGATCGGCCTGCTCGCCGGCGGCGGCCTGACCGAGGCGATCAACTGGCACTGGATCTTCTTCGTCAACCTGCCGATCGCCGTCGTCACCGGACTGTTCGCGATCAGGCTGCTGGCCGCCGACCGCGGCATCGGGCTCAATCGCGGCGCCGACGTGCTCGGAGCGGTGCTGATCGTCGCCGCGCTGATGCTCGGCGTCTACACGATCGTCGAGGCGTTGAACTACGGCTGGGCCTCGGCCCACACGCTCGGCTTCGGCGCCGCCGCGCTGGGGCTGCTGATCGCCTTCATCGTCCGGGAGAGCAGGGCGGAGAACCCGATCATGCCGCTGCGGATCTTCCGCTCGGCGAACCTCTCCGGCGCCAACGTGATCCAGGCGCTGATGGTGGCCGGCATGTTCGGGCTGTTCTTCCTCGGCGCGCTGTACCTCCAGCAGGTGCTCGGCTACGACCCAATCGAGGTCGGGCTTGCCTTCCTGCCGCTCACGCTGATCATCGGCATCCTCTCGCTCGGCTTCTCCGCCCGGCTCAACCTGCGCTTCGGCCCCCGGGCGACGCTGGTCCCGGGACTGGCGCTGATCGCCGCCGGGCTGGCGCTGTTCTCCCGAGTGCCGGTCGACGGTGAGTACCTGGTCGACGTGCTGCCGGGGATGGTGCTGCTCGGCACCGGCGCCGGGCTCTCGTTCCCGTCGCTGATGACGCTGGCGATGTCGGGGGCGACCCCGAGCGACAGCGGCCTCGCCTCGGGGCTGGTGAACACGACGCTGCAGGTTGGCGGTGCGCTCGGCCTGGCGGTGCTCGCCACCCTGTCGACGAGCCGGACCGAGAACCTCGTCTCCGATGGGAGCTCGACCGCCGCGGCCCTGACCGACGGCTACCAGCTCGCGTTCATGGTGGGCGCGGCGCTGGTCGGCGTGGCGATCGCCGTCGCCCTCACCGTCCTGCGCCCGGTGCCGGCGGTCGAGGGAGCGGAGGTGGCCGAGCTCGCCGAACTCCCCGAGAACGAGGCCGACCTCCAGGCCGAGGCCGCCTGAGCACGCCATCGACTCGACGACCGTGACCGCGCCCGGGCTCACGAACCGGGCCTCCCCGACGTTGCACCGAGGTGATCGAACGCGCCGCCAGGCTCGAGTACGCCGGACCGCTCGAGTTCGGCGAGATGCTCGAGTTCTACGCCCGGCGTGCGGTGCCGGGCGTCGAGCAGGTCGAGGGCCGCACGTACCGCCGGGGCGCCACGCTCGCCCGGGGGCCGGCGGTGATCGAGCTCACCCCCGACGCGGATGCGGTCGAGGTCCGGCTCCTGCTCTCGGCGGCCGACGATCTGGACGACGCGGTCGCGCGCTGCCGCTTCCTGCTCGACCTCGACGCCGACATGGCGCCGATCGCGGACACGCTCGGCGACGACCCGCTGATCGGCGGGCTGGTGCGCGCGGCGCCGGGTCGGCGGGTGGCCGGGACGGTTGACCCGGACGAGCTCGCGATCCGCGCGGTGCTCGGGCAGCAGGTCTCGCTCGGGGCGGCGCGGACGCTCGCGGCTCGGCTGGTCGCGGCCTGCGGCGAGCCGCTCCCGGCCGCGGCCGGTTCGATCACACACCTGTTTCCGACCGCCGAGGCGATCGCGGGCGTGGACCCGGGCGCGCTGGCGATGCCGCAGTCGCGCCGGAGCGCGTTGCTGGTGCTCGCGGGCGCGTTGGCGGGCGGTGAGCTCGTGCTCCGCGGTGGCGATTGCGCCGCCGCCGAGGGAAGGCTGCTCGCGATCCCGGGCATCGGCCCCTGGACCGCCGCCTATGTCTCGATGCGAGCGCTCCGCGACCCCGACGCCTTCCCGGCCACCGACCTCGGCATCCGGCGCGCGCTCGTCGCGCTCGGCGAGCGTCACGATCCCGCCGAGGTCGCCGAGCGCTGGCGACCGTACCGTGCCTACGCCGCCCAGCACCTGTGGTCGACGCTGACGGGGTAGCGTCGCCTGCCGAACTCGATCGAAGGAGGCACCGATGGAGCAGCGACTGAGCCTGATCACCCTCGGGGTGGCGGACGTCGGCCGGGCGCGGGAGTTCTACGAGGCGCTCGGGTGGAGGATGGACGGCGGCGTCGACGACGACACCGACCGCGTCGCGTTCTTCCAGGCCGGCTGCATGATCGTCGCGCTGTGGGGACGCGAGAAGCTGGCGGCCGACAGCGGGGTCAGCGACGGCGGCGGCTGGGGCGGGGTGACGCTCGCGTACAACGTCCGCTCACCCGAGGAGGTCGACGCGGTGATCGATGAGGCCCGCGCGGGCGGCGCGCGGATCCCGCGCCCGGGCGCCGAGACCTTCTGGGGCGGCTACTCGGGCGTCTTCGTCGACCCCGACGGCCACCCGTGGGAGGTCGCGCACAACCCCCACTGGACGGTGCACGACGACGGCTCGACGACGCTCAGCTGAGCGCCTAAGTTACACCACTGTAATCTAGGCCCACCGTGGCGACCGCCACCAGAATGAGCGCCGCCGAGCGGCGCGAGCAGATCCTCGACGTCACCAAGCGGCTGGCCCACGAGCGCGGCTTTCACGGGGTCAGCATCGACGCCGTCGCTCGCGCCGCCGGGATCACCCGCCCCGTGGTCTACGGGCACTTCGGCGACCTCGGGGGGTTGCTGAACGCGCTCGTCGACCGCGAGGGAGAGCGGGCCTCGGCGCAGCTCGCGTCGCTGCTGCCGGAGGACCTCGGCTCCGGCGATCCCGGCCAGATCCTGCTCGGAGCGCTGCGTGCGTATCTCGAGGCGGTCCAGGCGGACCCGGCCACCTGGCGGCTGGTGCTGGTGCCGGCCGAGGGCACGCCGGACCTCTTGCGCGAGCGCTTCCTGCGCGAGCGCGCCGCGGTCACGGACCGGCTGGCGGCGGCCGTCGGCCCCACCTTCGCGCTCGGCCCCGGCGGCGCCTCGCCGGACCCCGAGCTGACCGCGAGGGTGCTGCAGGCGCTGGCCGAGGAGCTCGCCCGGCTCTCGCTCGAGGACCCCGAGCGTTATCCCGTCGAGCGGCTGGTCGAGTACGCCGACTGGGCCCTGGGGGCCTTTGCGGCCGTGCCCCGCTGAGTCCCTACTCGCGGCCGTTGAACTCGATCGAACGGGCCTCGTCGAGGACGATGAGGTTGAACAGGTCGCGCACCTGCGCGCGGGCGCCGCTGATCCGCAGCTTCCGCCCGGATCCGTCGAGCCGCCGGGCGCCGCTGATGAGCGCCCTGACGCCGACCGAGTCGACGAAGCCGCAGTCGCTGAAGTCCACCACCAGCTGGCCGCCGCCCGGCGAATCGATCGCCGCCGCCAGCGGAACCTCGAAGCCCTCGACCGTGGCGAGGTCGAGCTCGCCGCTGACCTTGAGCTCGATGCCGCCCCCGGGCAGCTCGCGCTGTACGACCTCGAATTGTTTGAGGTTCTGGTTTTCGGCCGCGCCCATCGGTTACGAGGATCCTAGCGTTCGCTCACATATACGCTGCCGGTGATGCCGGACGCACAGACGGTCAACTTCGAGGTCATCGACGGCGCGGCGACGATCGAGCTCAACCGCCCCGAGACCCTCAACGCATGGAACCTGCGGTTCGGCGTCGACCTGCTGGCCGCGGTCGAGCGAGCGCGCGACGACGACTCGGTCCGCGCGGTGCTGATCACCGGCGCGGGCCGCGGTTTTTCCTCCGGCGCCGACCTCCGCGAGCAGCGCGAGCCGAGCGGTGAGGAGTCCGGGGTTCCCGACCTCAGCCGCCGCCTGCGCGAGCGCTACCACCCGATCCTGGTGGGCATCCGCGAGATGCCGAAGCCGGTGGTCGCCGCGGTCAACGGCCCGGCGGTCGGAATCGGCTGCTCGCTGGCGCTCGCCTGCGACCTGGTCCTCGCCGCCGAGTCGTCCTACTTCCTGCTCGCGTTCGTCAACATCGGCCTGATCCCCGACGGCGGCTCGACCGCCTTCGTGCCGGCGCGCGCCGGCTTCGCCCGGGCGGCCGAGATGGCGCTGCTGGGCGAGCGGATCGAGGCCCCCCGGGCGCTCGACTGGGGCCTGATCAACCGGGTGGTCCCCGACGACGCCCTCCTCGAGGAGGCGAAGGGGCTGACCGCGCGCCTCGCCGCCGGGCCGACGATCGCCTACGCGAACGCGAAGCGACTGCTCAACCGCCGCCTCTACGCCGACCTGGACCGCCAGCTCGAGGCCGAGGCGGACGCGCAGCGCGAGCAGGGGGTGACGCAGGACTTCGTCGAGGGCGTGCTCGCGTTCGCCGAGAGGCGCCCGCCGAGGTTCCAGGGCAGGTGAATCGCTTGCAACGGCCCTACCGTTTCTCGGTAATCTCGCGCGGGATGGGCAGGGGACGGCTGAGCGCAGGGATCCTCGCAGGCGCGTTTGCGCTGGCGCTGCTGGCGCTGCCCGTTGGCGCCGCGGCCCAAGAGGCGCCGATCTGCCTCCAGGCCGCGGAGAAGCTCTCCGACAAGAAGGACAACTGGAAGGGTTCGAAGCGCAAGGACAGCGTCACCGGCCTGCGCGGCAACGACAAGCTCGACGGACGCAAGGGCAACGACTTCATCAACGGCAGCCGCGACAGCGACGTGATCAAGGGGGGCCCCGGCAACGACCTCCTCTGCGGTGGCCGCGGCCACGACGTCATCCACGGCGGCGCGGGCAACGACAAGATCTACGGCGAAGAGGAGAACGACACGATCATCCCCGGGCCCGGCGACGACTACGCGCTCGGCTCGGCGGACGACGACCTCATCCGCGGCTGGGGTGAGAAGGGCGGCGAGGTGATCGACGACGGCGTCGACATCCTCGACGGCGGCTTCAACGACGACCACGTCGAAGCCGGCGGCGCCGACACCCTGCTCGGCTACACGCACGACGACGTGCTCTCGACCAAGACGCCTTTGATCGCCCCGGCGCTGATGGACGGTGGCGGCAACGACGACGTGCTGTACGGCTCCGAGGCCGCCGACCAGATGCGGGGCGGCGAGCGCCTCTCGGGCGACGACAAGCTGTTCGGCAACGGCGGCAACGACCAGATGCGCGGCGACGGCAACGACGACGAGCTCTCGGGGCAGGGCGGCGACGACAGCCTCTCCGGTGACGACGGCTTCGACAACCTCAACGGCGGCGACGGCGACGACAGGTGCGACGGCGGCGACCTCGAGGACACCGCCAACGACTGCGAGTCCACGGTCGCGATCGAGCACGGGGCCCGGAAGCTCTTCGGCGCCGTTCCCGGCCGGCTTCGGTAGCGGAGCCGGGCGCCCGATGCGATAGAAGAGGCCCATGCGGGTCTCGGCAAAGGCTGACTACGCGCTGCGCGGGGTGCTCGAGATCGCGGCGGCGAAGAGCCCGCCCGTGAAGCGCGACGAGATCGCCAGGGCGCAGAAGATCCCGGTGAAGTTCCTCGAGACGATCCTCGGCGAGCTCAAGCACGCCGGGATCGTCGCCAGCCAGCGCGGGGCGGACGGCGGCTACTCGATGGCCAAGGACCCGGCCGAGGTGACGGTCGCCGACGTCATCCGGGTGATCGACGGCCCGCTCGCCCACATCCGCGACACGCGGCCGGAGTCACTCGGCTATCAGGGCGTCGCGGCGCCGTTGAAGGACGTCTTCGTCGCCCTGCGCGTGCAGATGCGCGAGGTGCTCGAGGCGGTCACCCTCGCCGACCTGGTGGCCGGCGACCTGCCCCACGAGGTCACCTCGGCGCTGGCCAGGCCCGAGGCGTACGAGCCGCACTAGCACCGCCATGCGCCTGATCTGCGTCCGTCACGGCGAATCTCACTCGAACGCGGCCGAGGATCGCGTGGCGCTGCCGGACGTCGAGGGCGACCTGCTCACCGAACGGGGCCTGGGGCAGGCCCGGGAGGCGGCCGAGGCGCTCGCGGGCGCGGGCGCCGGGCGCTTGCTCTCGAGCCCGATGCGCCGTGCCCTCCAGACCGCGGCGGTGATCGGCGCCCGGATCGGCCTCGACGTCGAGGTCAACCCGCTGATCTACGAGCTGCGCGAGCTCGAGGGCTACACCGAGCTCGATCCGGAGCGCCAGCGCGAGCTTCGCTGGTCGCGCCGGATGGCCGCCCACGCCGACGACCCCGACCACGCCCCCAACGGAGCCGAGTCGTTCAACGAGGTGGTCTCGCGGGCGCGGCGCTTCAAGTCGGAGCTCGACCAGCTCGACGACGACGCCGTCGTGATCGCGGTCAGCCACGGTATCTTCCTGCGGTTCCTCCTGCTCGATACGTTGCTCGGCGACGAGTTCGTGCCCGCCCACGCCGAGCGCCTCTGGCGGTTGCGGACCGTGAACGCGGGCATCAGCGTCTTCACCCGCGGCGAGCGCGGAAAGCCCGCCGACCCGCTGCCGGACGGCTGGCTCTGCCTCAGCTGGATGGCACCGCCGGCTCGGGCTCCGGGGTCACCACCGGCGGGTCGTCCGGAGAGCGCTGCCACTGCTCGTTGACCAGCGCCCCGGGCGGGGGCGGCACGGGCCCGGCGAGGAGAGGGTCGTCGGTGGCCCGCATCCACTCCAACACCCGCCCGCGCAGGTCCTCGAGCACGGGCGCGGCCGCCGGGTCGTCGTGCAGGCTCGCCGCCTCGTTGGGGTCGAAGCAGAGGTCGTAGAGCTGCTCGGTGGGCACCAGCTTGTCCGCCCAGCCGTTCTCGATCAGCAGGTCCTTCGACGGGCCGTCGTCGCAGTTGGCGAGCACCGGATGGGGGTAGTCGTCGAAGCGGCGGATGTACTTCCAGCGCTCGGTCCGGACCGCGCGGTGTGGCTGATAGGCGGCGTGGTAGGTGGTCTCGGCGAAGATCTCGTCGTGGATGCGGTCCGCGCCGCCCTCCACCAGAGGCATCAGCGACCGGCCCTGGACCCAGGCGGGCGTCTCGACCCCGGCGAGCTCGCAGAGTGTGGGGTAGACGTCGAGGTGGGTGACCATCGAGTCGATGACCTTGCCGCCCAAAAACCCGGCCGGCCCGCGGACGATCAGCGACACCCCGATCCCCCGGTCGTACAGGGTGGCCTTCGCGCCCGGGAAGGCGATCCCGTGGTCGGTGGTGCAGATGACGAGCGTGTTCGCGGACAGCTCGAGCTCGTGGAGGGCGTGAAGGACGGCACCGACGCCCTGGTCGAGCGCCCGGGCGCTCTGCTTGTAGGCCGCCATGTCGCGGCGGGTCGCAGGATGGTCGGGCAGGTTGGCGGGCGGCTGCGAGTAGAGCGTGTCGCGGACCGACGTGGGCGCGAAGAAGCCGCGGTGGGTCTCGAAGAACCCCAGCGACATGAACCACGGCTGCGCGCCGGTCTCGCGCAGCGCCTCGATCGCCACCGGCGCGACCTCGTCGGCATGGGTGGTGCCGACGTCGACCACGCGGTCGAAGCCGATCTCCCGTGGGTCCTTGGTGATGTGCTGCTCGCCGACCTGGACCGAGTGATATCCCGCGCCGCGCAGGGTATGGACCCAGTGCTTGGAGACGTCATTCAGCTTCCAGCCGCGATGGGCCAGCCCGAGCATCCCGTTCTGATGGCAATACTCACCGGTGAGCAGGCTCGCGCGACTTCCCGAGCAGGTCGGGGCGACGCAGAACGCCTCGCGGAAGAGGATCCCCTGGTCTGCGAGCAGCTGGATGTTCGGGGTCGGCACCTGGTAGCCGTAGGGCTGCACGCAGCGCCCGGTGTCGTGCGAGTGGATGTAGAGGATGTTGGGCTGACTCATGGCGAGACTCGGCGGATTGTTGACCAATCGGGTTAGGATTTCAGGCTAGATGACCGCGCCGCAGCGTTCCTACTTCGTCTGCGCGACTCCACGCAGCGGCAGCACGCTCGTCTGCCAGGCCCTCAAGGAAACCGGTGTCGCCGGGCGCCCGGAGGAGTACTTCGAGGCACTGGTGCAGTCCGGCAGGCCGCGCCGCCCCGAGCAGTATTTCATCGGGGCAGACGATCAGACGATCCTCGACCACCTCGAGCAGCTACGGCGCTCGGACGACCAGCCGGCGCTCCCGCCGCTCTGGAGCCGCTCGGCGTACGACCGTTACCTCGAATGGGCCCTGGAGGCGGGCACCACCGACAACGGCGTCTTCGGGGCGAAGCTGATGTGGGGCTACTTCGGCGATTTCGTCAGCCTGCTGCGCAACATTCCCGAGTACCGCGACCTCCCGCTGGCGGAGCTCCTGCCGGCGGTGTTTCCCAGCCTTTCGTTCGTGCGCGTGGTGCGGGCAAACAAGGTGCGCCAGGCGGTATCGCTTTGGAAGGCCGTGCAGACCGCGAGCTGGCGCCAGGAGGAGGCCGCCCAGCTTGCCAACGGCTCCGACCCTCCGTACAAGGCCTACCTCGAGGCCCACGGGCCCCAGCTTCGCTTCCACTACCGGGCGATCGGCCACCTGCTCGACGTGATCCTCGCCGAGGAGGCGTCCTGGGACGCGTTCTTCGAGCACAGCCGGATCAAGCCCGAGCTCGTCCTCTACGAGAACTTCTACGCCGAGTACGAGAACGCGACCCGCAACATCGTCGAGCGGCTCGGCCTCGAGTTGCCGGACGGCTGGCAGGCGAAGCCGCGCATGAAGCGCCAGTCGACCGGTCTCAACGACGACTGGGCGCGCCGCTATAGCGAGCTGCGGCTCGGGAGCCGTTTCGACCTGGTGCCGACCATCACCGACGAGGTCGCCGGCGCCTGAACCGCTTCACCCCGTAGAAACTGTCGCTATGCGACGCAAACTCGGGGGTGCGCTCGGCCCTCTCCCGACCGCCGTCGGCACGGTCGGGGTGGCCTTCGTCGAGCTGGTGCTCTGCCTTTCGATCTTCGGCCCTCAGCCGATCGGCTGGCTGTGGGTCGGCTCGCAGGTCAACTTCGCCACCGACTCGCTGATGAGCGGACTGGCGACCGCGTTCGTCGGCTCGGTGGTCAGCATCTGCGCCACGGTCTGGCTCGCGCGGCGGATCGAGCGCGCCTGGCTCCGCGCCGCGCCGAACGCCCCCTGGTTCGGAGGCCGCGGGCTGTTCGAGAGCGTGCTGGTGGTCTCGACGCTGCTCGCGGTCATCGGCTTCATCTTCTGGTTCTTCTTCATCGCCGGCCCCGGCCCGACGATCGCCCCGGACCTCCAGTAGCCGCGCGCGCCGAACGCGATTAAGCGCCCAGGGCGTCCGGGAGCTCTCGGTCCGCCAGGCGCATCTCGAGCCCGCCGTCGGGGCTCAGGGTCGGCATCTGGCGGATCGTCACCGTGCGGCCGGGGAGGTTCTCCAGCCGCAGCCGTTGCAGCAGCAGCGTCGCGACCAGCTTGACCTCGGTCTGGCCGAAGCGCTTGCCGATGCAGATCCGCGAGCCGCCGCCGAAGGGCACGTAGGCTCCGCGCGGCAGCGCCGCCTTGCGCTCGCGTGTGAAGCGCTCGGGGATGAACGCCTCGGGCTCCGGGAACACCTCGGGGATCCGGTGGCTCGCCCAGGAGCAGTAGTTGACGTGCGCGCCGGCGGGGACCGTGTGGCCGCCGAACTCGAAGTCCCGCATGGCCCGCCGCGGCCCGACCCATGCGGGCGGGTACAGGCGGAGGGTCTCGTCGAGGACCATGTCGAGGTACGGCAGCGAGCCGAAGAGCTGCTCGGCCGTCGGGGCCGCGCCGCCGAGGACCTCGTCCAGCTCCGCCTGCAGGCGCGCGAGCACGCGCGGGTGGCGGGCGAGCTCGTAGACGAGAAACGAGAGCGTGGAGGTCGAGGTGTCGTGGCCCGCGAACATCAGGGTCATCACCTGGTCGCGGACCTCCTCGTCCGTCCAGCCCCGAGCCGTCCTCGTCGCGCGCGGTCAGCAGCAGGCTGAGCATGTCGCGCCGGCTCGGGTCGGGGTCGCGCCGACGGGCGGCGATCTCCGAGTGGACGATCCGGTCGAGCGCCTCCCGCGAGTCGACCAACCGCCGCCACGGCGTCCGTGGGCCGCGCAGCAGGCGCAGGTGGTACTCGGTGCCGTAGAAGGAGAGCGCCCGCTCGAACCGCTAGGCCGCCTCGGCGCCGTGGCCGTCGTCGTCCGGGTCGAGGCCGAGCAGCGCCCGCATCGCGATCCGCATCGCCAGCCGCCGCATCCACTCGTAGACGTCGACGATCTCGCCCGGGCGCAGGGTCTCGATCGCCGCCGACGCCTCGGCCCCCATCGCCGCCACCGCGGCCTCGATCTGCTCGCGGTGAAAGGCGGGCATCATCACCCGCCGCTGGCGGTCGTGATAGCCGCCGTCGATCGTCAGCAGCCCGTCGCCGAGCAGCGGGATCAGGTCGCCGAAGCTGCCCTCGCGCCAGTGGAAGTTCTCGGGATGGGTGACGGTGACGAACTGGTTCGCCTCCGGCCCGAGCATGAACACCACCCGGGCGTGCAGGATGCGGACGGATGAAGATCGGCCCGTAGCGCTCGTAGAGCGGCAGCAGGATCGAGAGCGGGTCGTGCGCGAACCGCTTCGAGCGAGCGAAGTCGAAGTTGATGTCGCCGGGCGGATACGGGACCCGCGCCCGGCGCTCGCTGACGACGTCCTCCCAGACCCGCCGCCAGGGGTTCTCCGAGAGCTGGTCGGGGCGGGCGGTCGAGTCCGGCGGCCCGTAGGTCGCCGGCCGGCTCGGCTGCGTCTCGCGTCGGATCGTCAGCCGAGCCGTTCGGCCCGAGACCGAGTCAGCGTGCGGTTCCAGCGGTCTCGCCTGCAGCGACTAGGCTGCTGCCACGCAACCCGAGACCGTTTCACGCGAGGAGGACTCGGATGGCACGGGTTCCGCGGTCGCTTCAGGGCAAGGTCGTCGCGATCACCGGCGGCGCAAGGGGGATCGGCAAGGCGACCGCGCGGGCGCTGGTCGCGCAAGGGTGCGAAGGTCGCGATCGGCGACCTCGACCTCGAGCTCGCCGAGGAGACCGCGGCCGAGCTCGGCGGCGACACCCTCGCCCTCGAGCTCGATGTCACCGACCGCGACTCGTTCGAGGGCTTCCTCGATCAGGTCGAGGAGCGGCTCGGCTCGCTCGACGTGCTGGTCAACAACGCCGGGATCATGCCCGTCGGCCCGTTCGTCGACGAGAGCGACCGGACGGCCCGCGTGATGGTCGACATCAACGTCCACGGGGTCCTCTACGGGATGAAGCTGGCGCTGCCGCGGATGCAGCGGCGCGGCACCGGCCACATCGTCAACCTCGCGTCGCAGGCCGGCAAGGGCGGGTTCCCCGGCGGCGCCACCTACTGCGGCACCAAGCACTTCGTCGTCGGCGTCTCGGAGGCGGTGCGCGCGGAGCTGCGGGACACCCAGATCGAGATCTCGTGCGTGATGCCGGCGGTGGTCAACACCGAGCTCGGCTCGGGGCTGCCGGAGACCCGCGCGATCAAGAAGCTCGAGCCCGAGGACGTCGCCGACGCGATCGTCGGGGCGCTGGAGCGGCCGAAGTTCGACGTCTGGGTACCGCGCGAGAGCGTCGGCATCTACAAGTTCCTGCAGCTGCTGCCTCGCGGCGGCCGCGAGTGGGTCGGGCGGATGCTGAAGGCCGACCAGGTGCTCGCCGGTGCCGATCCGGTCGTCCGGGCCGGCTACGAGGACCGCGCCGCGCACTCGGAGCCCTCCCTCGAGGACGAGCCCGAGACGACGAGACCGCCAAGCAGTAGGCGCCCGGCGCTCCTCGAGCCATCGTTTTATGCCCCTGACCAAGGGTAGGGGTCGGGTTCGCGATCCCAACGAGGAGTGACGAGACATGAGCGACGCGAAGGTCGCCGACGCGAAGTTGGCGCAGTACCTGAATGAGGCATACGCCAAGGAGCGGGAGCTCGAGACGGCGCTCGAGGCCCACATCCAAATGACGACCAAGGCGCCGTACAAGAAGCGGCTCCGCCAGCACCTGACGGAGACCAAGGACCACACCCGCCAGGTCGAGCGGCGGATCAAGGCGATCAGCGGGGGCGGACCCGGCGCGGTCGAGAAGATCGCCGGGCAGGCGCTCGGAACGGCCAAGTCGCTCGCCAAGGGCCCGCTCCACATGGTCCGCGGCACCAGTGACGCCGAGAAGATGTTGAAGAACGCGAAGACCGAGTACTGGAACGAGCACGAGGAGATCGCCACCTACACGGCGATCGAGACGCTCGCCGACGAGGTCGGCGACGCGGAGACCGCCAAGCTCGCCCGCTCGATTCGTCGCGACGAGGAGCGGATGGCGAGCTTCCTCGAGCGCCAGATTCCAACCCTCACCAAGCGGTCGTACGCGAGGAGATCCCGGCCGGCGAGCGGCGGGCCAACAGCGGCAGTTCGCGGCGACGCAGGAGCTCGTCGACGCGGCGGCGTGGTTCCACGACCTCGTCGCGGC
The DNA here is from genome assembly GCA_963793775.1 of uncultured Solirubrobacterales bacterium. Lineage (GTDB taxonomy): Bacteria > Actinomycetota > Thermoleophilia > Solirubrobacterales > 70-9 > WHSW01. The sequence continues at coordinate 255,273 of CAWCBM010000018.1, read as the reverse complement.
GGCGTTCGGCCGCGCGTTCGGGCAGCTAGCGCCGCCGCGAGCGGATTGGCGTCAGCCGCCCGGGTGTGCCGGCGGCCGGCGGCGGCGATGATCCGCTCGCGCTCGTCGGGCAGCGTCGGCCGCCGGGCGAAATAGACAAACGTGCCGATCACCGGAAGCAGCACGATCGTCGCCAGCCAACCCATCCGGGCACGGCGGTCGAGATCCGGGCGCTTGGCGAGATCGAGCAGGCCTGAGGACCCAGAGCACGAGGATGATCAGCGCCGAGGATCCCGAAGCCGAAGACGGCGAAGAAGCCGATCGCGACGATCACGCGGTCGATCATCGCACTACGGCGGGATCGGGGAGTTGCCCTTCGAGGCACGGGCGGCGGCCTCGAGCAGCTCGTCGCGATAGTCCGGATGGGCGATCGCGGCCAGCGCCCTGCCGCGCTGGTGGACCGTCAGGCCCTGAAGCTCGGCGGCGCCGTACTCGGTGACGATCACGTCGACCTGGTGGCGGGGGGTCGTGATCACGGCGCCGGCGTCGAACCAGGGGACGATTCGCGACACCCGTTCGCCGCCGACGATCGCGGTCGAGGGCATGCAGAGCAGCGAGCGGTCCTCGAGCGACAGGGCCGGCCCGGAGACGAAGTCCTCGTGGCCGCCGATGCCCGAGTACTGGCGTCCGTGGATCGTGTCCGCCACCACCTGCCCGTGAACGTCCACCGCGATCGCGGCGTTGATCGTCACCATCAGCCGGTTGCGGCCGATCAGCTCGGGTGAGTTGATCACCTCGACCGGCAGGAAGGCGACCTCGCGGTTGCCGTCGAGCCAGTCGTAGAGCGTCGCCGAGCCGCCGGCGAAGGTGGCGACCGAGACGCCGTCGAACTGGCCCTTGCGGTTGGTCACCTTGCCGGCCTCGTGCAGCGCCATCAGGCCGTCGGTGAACATCTCCGAGTGGACCCCGTAGTCGCCGCCGGGCCCGTTGGCGAGCTGGGCGACGATCGCCGACGGGATCGTCCCGATGCCGGTCTGAAGGGTGGCGCCGTCGGGGATGAAGCGCGAGGCGTTGCCGGCGATCGCGGCATCGGTCTCCGCCGGTTCCGACTCCGGGAGCGCGAAGGGCTCGGCGTCGCTTTCGATCAGGATGTCGATCCGGTCGACGTGGACCGCGTGCAGGTGGTCGGGCGGCAGCCCGTGGGTGCGCGGGAACCGGTCCGAGACCTCGACCACCAGCAGGCGGTCGGGGTCGGCTCCGGCGCGGCCGAGCTCGGTGAAGGTGCCGCCCGAGTGCAGCGACAGGCTGCACCAGCCCGCCTCGTCCGGCGGTGCGGCCACCGTCGCGACCACCCGCGGGCGCGTCTGCTCGAGCAGCGGCGCGAACCGGCGGAAGTCCGCGGGCGTGAAGGAGACGTTCGCGTCCTGGTCGCGGAGCGCGCGCTCGACCGGGCCGAAGAAACCCGACAGGTAGTGGACGTTCGGGTGCTTGAACGCCTCGGACCAGGCGAGCAGCAGGGCACCGCCGATCCGCAGGTCCTGCCAGTCGTCGCGCCGGCCGAGCGCCTCGAGGAACTTCGGCGGCTGCCCGGTGCCGAGCGGGATCCCGAGGGCGTCGGTGGGCTCGAGCCTGGCCGCGGCCTCGTCGGGCGTCAGGGTCTCCGGCACCCGGAGACCCTATCCGCCCAACGCTCGCAATCGCCGAAAGCGGTAGCTCGAGGCTCCGCAGGATCGGTTGCGAGTTACAATCATTTGGATACCGAATGATTGCGCCGCCATAAGATGGCCGTGAATGCGCTTCGACCAGCCACCCCCAGAGCCGCTCGCGAGCGCCGTCGGCTTCCTGCTCTCCTGGAACGGGCAGCGGATGGCCCACATGTTCGCCCGGGCCCTGGAGCCGCTGGGCCTCCGACCGCCGCACTTCGGGCTCATGACCCTGATCGACGCCGAGCCGGGGCGCACTCAGCAGGAGCTGGTGGCGAGCTCGATGATCGACCCGAGCTCGATGGTCGCGATCCTCGACGAGCTCGAGGAGCTCGGGCTGGCGGAGCGACGCCAGAACCCGAGCGATCGGCGCAAGCACGCCGTCCACCTCACGCGTCGCGGGGCTTCGACCCTCGCCCGCGCCCGCAAGGTCGCGATCGGCCTCGCCGACGAGGCGCTCGCGCCGCTCGACGCCGGCGAGCGCGAGACCCTGCGGATGCTGCTGCGGAAGCTGGCCGGTGTCGAGGGCTAGGGCCTGCGCCGATCCGGCGCGCGCAGGCCGGCGAGGATGATCTCCAGGTAGCGCTCCCAGCTCATCGCCGGGGCGCCGTCGCCGTCGGCGCGGACCGCGCGGCCGAGACCGCAGATCAGGCTCGGGACGTCCTCGGGGGTGAGATCGCCCCGGAGCTCGCCGGCAGCCTGGGCGCGCGCGACGAGCTGGGCGGTGAGCTCGTCGAGGCCCGCCGCCCGGGCGGCCGCGCCGCAGGTCTGCGGCCGCTGGTCCATCGCCTCGCCGAGACCGCGGTCGTCGGACATCCTGCGCGCGGCGTAGGTCATCAGGTGGACGAACCCCTGCCACGGGTCCTCGATCTCGAGCCCCTCTCGCGCCGCTCGGGCGAGACCCTCGAACTTGTCCTCGGCGAGGGCCTCGAACAGCGCCTCCTTGGTGGGAAAGTGGCGATAGACGGTGCCGACCCCGACGCCCGCCTCGCGGGCGATCTCGTCGACCTGCGTATCGAGCCCGCGCTCGGCGAGCTGGTCGCCGAGCGGCCTCGAGCACCTTGGCCCGGTTGCGCCTCGCGTCGGCGCGCTGGCCTCGGGCCGGGGGCTTGGTCTCGATTTGCGGGCTCATGTCTATTTCGGGGTCGCTCGTTCGTCCTCAGTGTGGATAGCCGCACACAACCGGAACCTGGATTCCGTATAGTGCGGGTCGGGTAGAAACGGAACGGTGATTCCGATTATGGCATGGAGAGGAGCGACATGACCGAAGCACAGGAATTCGAACGCCGACGCTGGATCGCGCTCGCGCTGCTGTGCGTGGCGCAGTTCGTGGTCGTCCTCGACGCCTCGATCGTCAACGTCGCCCTGCCCACCATCGGCTCGGCGCTTCACTTCTCGCAGGACAACCTCTCCTGGGTGGTGAACGCATACGTGCTCACCTTCGGCGGCTTCCTGCTGCTCGGCGGCCGGATGGCGGACCTGCTCGGGCGCCGCCGCGTGTTCATGGGCGGCCTGATCCTGTTCGCGCTCGCGTCGCTGGCGGGCGGTTTCGCCACCAACGACGCCCAGCTGATCGCCGCCCGCGCCGTCCAGGGCCTCGGCGCCGCGATCCTGTCGCCGGCGGCGCTGTCGATCATCACCACCACGTTCCGCGACGGGGCGGAGCGCAACAAGGCGCTCGGCGCCTGGGGCGCTGTCGCCGGCTCCGGCGGCGCGGCCGGGGTGCTGCTCGGCGGCGTGCTGACCGAGTACGCCGGCTGGGAGTGGGTGCTGTGGGTCAACGTCCCGATCGGCATCATCGCCGCCCTGCTGGCGCCGCGGCTGATCGCCGAGACGCGTCAGGAGTCCGGCACGCGCGCCTTCGACGCCGCCGGTGCGTTCAGCGTCACCGCGGGCCTCGCGATGCTGGTCTACGCGCTGGTCGAGGCGCCCAACGCCGGGTGGGGCTCGGGCCAGACGATCGGACTGCTCGCCGGCGCGCTGGCGCTGCTGGCGGTGTTCGTCGCGATCGAGCGACGCTCGGCCGCGCCCCTGGTCCCGTTCTCGATCTTCCGCATCCGGACGCTGACCGGAGCCAACGTGGTCGGTCTGCTGACCGGGGCGTCGCTGTTCGCGATGTTCTTCTTCATCTCGCTCTACATGCAGAACGTGCTCGGCTACAGCGCCATCAAGGCCGGGCTCTCTTACCTGCCGCTGGCGGTGACGATCATCCTCGCGGCCGGGTTCGCCTCGCAGCTGGTGACCAAGGTCGGGTTCAAGCCGATCCTCGCCCTGGGGATGCTGTTCATCTCCGGCGGCCTGCTCTGGTTCGGCCAGATCTCGGCCGACGGCGGCTTCGTCGCCGATGTCCTCGGCCCGTCGCTGCTGGCCGCGGTCGGGCTCGGGTTCGCGTTCGTCCCGCAGACGATCGCCGCGGTCTCGGGGGTTGGCGACCACGAGGCCGGGCTCGCGAGCGGACTGATCAACACCAGCCAGCAGATCGGCGGTGCCCTCGGGCTGGCGGTGCTGTCGACGGTCGCCTTCCCGCAGATCGACGACGCCGCCGCAGCCGCGGGCGGTCAGCCGAGCCTCGGCGCGCTCACGGACGGCTACGCCGACGCGTTCATGGTCGGGGCGGGGATCGCGTTCATCGGGTTTATCGCCACCCTGCTGCTGATCCGCGGCCGCGACAGCCGCGCCCACGTCGAGCTCGGAGCCGGCGAGGCGGCGCAGGCTGGCGCGGGGGCCTGATCAGCTACCCTGCCGCCCGTAAAAAGTGCGTAGCAGTCCGCAGGCGTCCTCTTCAGGGTTCCTTCGTTCCGCAAGCACAAGAGTTCCCTGGAGGGGAAATGCAGACAGGTACGGTCAAGTGGTTCAACCACGAGAAGGGCTTCGGATTCATCACTCCGGATGAGGCCGGGCGCGATCTCTTCGTCCATCAGAGCCAGGTGGAGGGCGGAGGCGCCCTCGCCGACGGCGCCAAGGTGGAGTTCGAGTCCGAGGAGAGCGACAAGGGCCCGCGCGCAACGAACGTGCGCACGATCTAGCCCGAGCCAAGCTCGAGTCTTCGAGGGGCGGCGCCGCCAAGGCGCCGCCCCTTTTCGTTTTCTCGACGCTCAGAGCTCGTAGAGCCGGCCGAACTTCGCCCGCAGCTGGGCGAGCAGAGGGGCGGGGTCGAGCGGCCCGCCCACCGCTCGCTCGATCATCGCGGCCGGCTCGTGCTTGCCGCCGTGGCGCAGCAGGCGCTCGCCGAGGAAGTCGCGCAGGCCTCCCAGCTCGCCGGCGGCGAGCTGCTGGTCGAGGTCGGGGAGCGCCTCGCGGGCCTGCTCCCAGATCTGAGCGGCGATCACGTTGCCGAGCGAGTACGTGGGGAAGTAGCCGAACGCGCCGCCGGACCAGTGGACGTCCTGGAGCACGCCGGACGCGTCGTCGGGCACCTCGAGGCCCAGGTAGTCGCGGGTGAGCTCCGCCCAGGCGTCGGGAAGGTCTGCCGGAGCGAGCCGGCCCTCGAACAGCGCGAGCTCGAGCTCGAACCGCATCGCGATGTGGAGGTTGTAGGTGACCTCGTCGGCCTCGACCCGGATCAGCGACGGGCGGACGACGTTCGCGGCCCGGTAGAGCTGCTCGGGCTCGAGGTCATCGAACGATGCCGGGAACGCCTCGGCCAGCACCGCCAGAAGCCGGCCCATGAACGGCCGCCCGCGCCCGACCCAGTTCTCCCACAGCCGGCTCTGGGACTCGTCGAAGCCGAGCGACGGCGAGCGGCAGAGCGGCGTGCGCTCGAGCTCGGGGTCGATGCCGTTGTTGTAGAGCGCGTGGCCGGCCTCGTGCATCACCGCCCACAGCGAGCTGCCGACGTAGGCGGGATCGAACCGGGTGGTGATCCGCACGTCCGAGATCCCGATCCCGGTGGCGAACGGGTGCACGGTGGTGTCGAGCCGCCAGGCGTCGGGCTCGAGCGGCATCATCGCCGCCACCCGCTGGGCGAGTCGCCGCCTGGGCGTCGGTATCGAATTCCCCGTGGAGCGGCCTGTCGTCGAGCTCGATCCCGCTCGCGGCGATCTCCTCGAGCAGCTCGACGACTCCCGCGCGTAGCCGCTCGAGCACGGGCCGAAGCTCGGCCGTCTTCATCCCCGGCTCGAAGTCGTCGAGCAGCGGGTCGTATGGATGCTCGTATTCGAAGCACTCGAGGTACTGGCGACGCAGGTCGATCACGCGTTCGAGGTGGGGGAGGAACGACGCGAAGTCGGAGTCCTCGCGACAGCGCTCCCAGGCGTGCTCGGCGACCGAGGTCACGCGGGCCGTCTCGGCGCGCAGCTCGACCGGGACGCGCCGGGCCTTGGTCCAGTCGCGCCGGGTGATCCGGATCAGGCTGGCCTCGAAGGAGTCGGGATCGGCGCCGTCGAGCGAGGCCTCCGCCTCGTCGAGCAGGCGGCCGAGCTCGTCGGCCGAGTGGATCCGGTGCCGCAGTCCGGTGAGGGTCCCGATCTGCTCGGCGCGAATCGCCGCCCCTCGCGGCGGCATCTTCGTGTGCTCGTCCCAGTAGAGCAGCGCCCGGGCGCGGCCGAGGTCGGAGATCTGACCGACGTAGTCGCGGAGCGCGTCGATCTGGGCGGTCATCGTCGGCGCACGCTACCGCCTGCCGTTCGGCCGGGCGAGGAAAGGGCGGCCGCGCCCCGAAAGTGACTGGTTGTGATGGCGGTGATGACACCCCGCGATCCGTTCGGCCGCGCCGTGCTGCGCGTGGTTCTGATCGTCGTCGTAGCGGCCCTGTGCATCTACCTGATCTACCTGCTGCGCAAGCCGATCACTTGGCTGGTGATCGCGGCCTTCATCGCGGTCGCGATGTCCGGCCCGGTCAACCTCCTGCACCGGCGCATGAAGCGCGGGCTGGCGATCGCGCTCACCTACCTGGCGCTGATCATGATCCCGATCGCTCTCGGGGCGCTGATCATCCCGTCGCTGGTCGACCAGATCGAGAACCTCGGCGACAACGTGCCGCAGTACGCGCAGGACGTGACCGAGTTCGTCGAGGAGAACGAGACGCTTCAGAACCTGAACGAGAAGTACGACATCACCAGCGAGATCGAGAGCGCCGCCAACGACCTGCCGAGCAAGATCGGCGACGCCGCGGGCATCCTCCAGGACATCGGCGTCGGGCTGGTGAACTCGATCTTCGCCGCGATCACGATCCTGATCCTGAGCATCTTCATGGTCGCCGGAGGAGACCGCTGGGCGCACGCCTTCGTTCAGGCACAGCCTGCAGACCGGCGCGAGCGCGTCGAGCGCGCCCTGCACCACATCGCCAACGCGATCGGAAACTACGTCGCCGGCGCGCTGGTGCAGGCGACCCTCGCGGGGGTATCGGCGTTCATCGTCCTCACCATCCTCGGCGCGCCGTTCGCCGCCCCGCTGGCGCTGATCGTCGCCTTCTTCGACCTGATCCCCGTGGTCGGGGCGACGATCGCCGCCGTCCTGATCGCGATCGTGATGATCTTCGTCAACTTCCCACTCGGCCTGATTCTCTGGGTGGTCTGGGCGATCGCCTATCAGCAGATCGAGAACTACGTCATCCAGCCGCAGATCCAGCGGCGGGCGGTCGAGATCGAGCCCTTCATCGTCCTCGTCGCGGTGCTCTTCGGCTCGACCCTGTTCGGCATCCTCGGGGCAGTGCTCGCAATCCCGGCGGCGGCGACGCTGCAGATCGTCTGGCGCGAGTACCGCGACTACAGGCGCGAGCTGCTGACCCCACCGCCGTCGGCGACCCCGATCACCGACACCAGCACCTAGAACTCTCAGCCGAGGTGCTCCAGCGCGGCCCCTCGGATTAGCCGACTCCGCCGGACTACCCTGGAAGCGTGAGCGTCGAGATCGGTGACATCGAGCGCGCCGCCGAGACGGTGGCCGGCGAGGTCCGCAGCACCCCGGTGCTCCCGGCCCGCGAGGTCGGTCATCGCCTCGGCGCCCCGGTGTTCGTCAAGGCCGAGAACGTCCAGCGCACGGGCTCTTTCAAGCTCCGCGGCGCGCTCAACAAGCTCGCCTCGCTGAGCGAGGACGAGCTCGCGCGCGGCGTGGTCGCGGCCAGCGCGGGCAACCACGCCCAGGCGGTCGCCTTCGCCGCCAGCAGCCGCGGCGCCGACGCGCAGCTCGTGATGCCCGCCAGCGCCCCGATCGCCAAGGTGGAGGCGGTGCGCGCCTACGGCGGCGCGGTGCGCTTCGTCGACGGCGCGTACGACGCCGCCGCGCGGGCCGCCGAGGAGGTGGTCGCGGGCGAGGGCATGACCCTGATCCCGCCGTTCGACGATCGGGCCGTGATCGCCGGGCAGGGGACGGTGGGGCTCGAGATCGCCGCCCAGCTTCCCGACGCCTCGCTGGTCGTGGTCCCGCTCGGGGGCGGTGGCCTCGCCGCGGGAGTCGCGATCGCGGTCAAGGAGCGGCTCCCGGGTGTCCGGCTGATCGGCGTCCAGTCCGACGCCCGGACCAGGGGGACGATCTGCGACGGGATCGCGGTCAAGCGACCCGGCGAGGTGACCGGGCCCCTGCTCGACCGGCTGCTCGACGACACGGTCACGGTCACCGACGACGAGGTCGCCGAGGCGATGGTGCTGCTGCTCGAGCGCTCGAAGCAGGTGGTCGAGGGAGCCGGTGCGGCCTCGGTCGCGGCGCTGCTCGCCGGCAAGGTCCCGTCTCCCTCGGACGGCACCGTCTGCGCCGTGCTCTCCGGCGGCAACGTCGATGCCACCCGGCTGGTCGAGTGCATCCGCATGGGCGAGACGGCGGCGGGCCGCCGTCTCGTGTTCTCGAGCGTGGTCCCGGACAGGCCGGGCGCGCTCGCCTCCCTGCTCGACGGCGGTCGCGGCGACGGGGGCCAACGTGCTCGACGTCTCGCATATCCGCGAGGGGGTCGACCTGCACGTCCGCGAGACCGCGATCCGGCTGGTGCTGCAGACGGACGGTCCCGAGCACGGCGACCAGGTGCTCGCCAGCGTGCGCGAGCGCGGCTTCGACGCCAAGCCCGAGGGGGACGTTTGACCTCGTCGGACGACGAGCCGGAGGTCAAGGCGGCGGGCGGGCTGGTCGTCCGGCCGGGCGAGTCCGGCCCCGAGGTGGCGGTCGTCCACCGGCCGCGCTATGACGACTGGTCGCTACCCAAGGGCAAGCTCTCGCCGGGTGAGGACTGGCTCGCCGGGGCGCTGCGCGAGGTCGAGGAGGAGACGGGCCTGCGCTGCGAGGCGGGCGAGGAGCTCGCGCCGGCCCGCTACCCCGACCGCAAGGGGCGCGACAAGCTGGTTCGTTGGTGGTCGATGCGCCCCGTGGGCGGTTCGTTCGAGCCGAACGACGAGGTCGACGAGCTTCGCTGGCTGCCCGCGCCGGAGGCGATCGAGGCGCTCGACTACGAGCACGACCGGGCCCTGGTCGCCCGGCTGGTTGACGGCCGCTGATCGAACAAACGTCCAGGCTCCGGGGGCGGGGCTCACGGCACTGGAGGCAGCGACGATGGGAACCGTGAACACCCACGGTGCCTCGTGGACGACCGGTGATCTCAGCGATCTGCGCGCAGGCCGTCGTCAGGCGGCCGATAAACCGGTCATCCGCGGGGGGCACCTCCGATGCCAAGAGCCGGGGCGCGGAAGCGCCTCGGCTCCTTTTCCGGGTCCTACCGGCGCTCAAGCAAGCGTGTGTCGCTGCCGATTTAGGGGGGGTGCGGGCCGGGCGTATTTTCCGTGAGCGGCCCGACCACTCCCATGTGATGCTGAGACGGGGCGCCGGGCGGGCGCCCCGTCTCACTTAACGCGCGGAGCGCGCACCCGCATCCCACCGGCGACCAGCGCGATCGCTCCTCCCAGCGCGACGAACGGGCCGAGGCGGACGTTGACGTTCAGGGAGCCGGCGATTTCGTCTGGCCGGTCGGCGATCAGGTAGCAGACGAGCGCCCCGATCCAGACGCCGGCGACGATCAGCAATCCGCCGGTGCCCAGCGGCCGCGGGGGCGCGTACCCGCGCGTGCGGCGCGCGATCAGCACCAGCGCGGCCCCCGCCGTGATGAGCATCGCCAGCTGGGCGAGCCCGAAGCTGTCGAAGCCGGTCTTCGAGAGCCCGCCGCCGACCGGAACCCCGTACCAGGGGAGCAACGGGCTGGCGATGACGACGATGGCGCCGATCGCGGCGATCCGCTCGCCCGGGGTCGGGGCGGCGGGCTGAGGTTCAGTCGAGGGGCTGGCGGCCACCGTAGCCGGCGTCGAGGTCGTGCCAATAACCGACCTCGCCCTCGTCGAGCTGCCAGCACAGATACGCCTCGCGCCCGTCGATCATCGAAGGAAAGTCGACCAGGCCCCGATCGATGTCGCGGACGACGAGCCCGAGCTCGGCGAGCTCGCCGAGCAGGGCGCGCACCTCGAGAAACGCCTCGCCCACCTCGCGCCCCGGGGAGCCGCCGCCGTTGCCGGGCGCCGCCCCGGAGAGCGCCTCGTGAAGCTCGGCGTCGGTGAGGCGATCGCGCGCCTCGCGCAGCTTGCGGAGCATCGGCTCGATCCGCGGCAGCAGCCGGTTGGCCTCCTCGGCGGTGAAGTGGCGCTCGTGGATCACGTCGACGCGCCGGCCCGGGCCGCGGCGCCGATCCGCCGCGAGATCAGCCCGGCGTCGGCGTCCGGGATCGCCCGCAGCTGCCCCTGGAAGGCAAGCTGCCAGTGGTCGAGCGGCCACTTGCGGACGTGCTCGAGCTCGGGCGCGAGCGACTCCGCCGGGACGAACTCGGACTCGTCCAGGATCGCCACGGGCTCGGTCGCGACGCGCCACGGATACTCCTCGGGGCGTGGCTTCGAGCCCCGCGGCCAGATCGGCGTCCGGTCCTCGAACATCGCCGAGCGAACCCGGACGATGCCGCCGAACGACTGCACGCCCGTGACGTAGAAGGCGATCTCGTCCCCGGGCTCGAACTCGAGCGCCAAATTCCGCCAGCGCTCCTTGAAACCGACGACGTCGAACCCCCGAGCGGCGTTGATACGGAAGTTTTCGATTGAGCCCGTCAGCACCCAGGTCGTCACGGGCGCCGAGGTTAGTTGCTAGTACGCGCCTTCGGCGCTCCTAGTTGCCAGCAACTGGCAACTCAAGCCGCGAGCTTCTGGGCTTGGCGGTCCGGCGTGATCGCGACCACGTTCCAGGCGAGGCCGAGCCGTTTCATCGCCCGGATCACGAGGCCGGAGACGTCGAGCTCCCACCAGCGCAGGCCGGCGAAGGCCGAGCGGGGGAACGCGTGGTGATTGTGGTGCCAGGCCTCGCCGAGCGAGAACGGGGCCAGCCACCAGACGTTGGTGGACTGATCGTCGGTCTCGAATCGGCGCGCGCCGTGGTAGTGGCAGATCGAGTTGATCGACCAGGTGACGTGATGGACGAAGAAGATCCGCACCAGGCCGCCCCAGAGCATCGCGGTCAGCCCTCCTGCCAGCGAGCCGGTGATCAGGAACCCGAGCGCGAACGGAATCCCGAGCGAGGCGACGACGATCCACAGGAAACGGCGCTGGATCGCGCGCATGCCCGCATCGTCCATCAGGTCGGGCGCGTACTTCCTCCGGTCGGCCTGGCCGTTGGCGTCGAACAGCCAGCCGACGTGCGCGTGCCAGAGGCCGGCGAGGCCGCTGCCGTGGCCGACGTGCGGGGAGTGCGGGTCGCCCTCCTCGTCCGTGTGGGCATGGTGCTTGCGGTGGTCGGCGACCCAGTCGATCACCGGTCCCTGTACCGCCATCGAGCCGGCGATCGCAAAGGCGTACTCGGTCGCCTTGTGGGCCTGGAAGGAGCGGTGGGTGAGCATCCGGTGAAAGCCGATCGTGATGCCCATCGCGGTGACCAGGTACATCCCCGCGAGGATCGCGAGGTCGGTCCAGCCGACGGCCCGGTTCCAGAGCAGCGCGATGGCGGCGATGAACGCGATGAAGGGGACGACGACGGCACCGATGTTGCTGTAGCGCTGAGTTCTTGACATGATTTGTGAGCCTAGGCGGCATTCGAGGTCGGTTCTTCGCGTGTGGCCAAGTCTTGAGGGCAAGCTTTTGTCATGACCCAACAAATTCTCCCGTCAGCTGAGCCTTGGCGGGAGCTTCCGCCGAGGATCGGCGACCTGCTGCGCCCGAGGGTGCCGGCGCTCTCAGACGAGGTGATCGCCGCGATTCGCGACCAGGTGCCGGCGTACCGGCGGCCCCTGCGCGGCCGCTTCGGCGCCGGGATCCGGACCGGGGTGGAGGAGGCGCTGGGGCAGTTCGTCGCGCTGATCGCCGATCCGAGCCCTGACCGCAGCGGCGCCGAGCGCGTCTACCGCGAGCTGGGGCGGGGCGAGCACCGCGAGCGGCGCTCGCTCGACGCGCTGCTCGAGGCCTACCGGCTGGGCGCCCGCGTCGCCTGGCGGCGGGTCGCGGAGATCGCGATCGACGCCAACGTCGACCGCCGCACGCTGGCACTGCTCGCCGATGCGGTCTTCGCCTACATCGACGAGCTCTCGGCGCTGTCGGCGGAGGGCTACGCGGAGGAGCAGTCGGTCGCCGCCGGGGAGGCGCAGCGGCGCCGCCGGCGAGTCGCGCGCCTGCTCCTCGACGCCGATCCGGACCCCGCGGGCGTCGAGGCGGCGGCCGACGAGGCGGGATGGGAGATCCCGCGGACCGTCGCGGCGCTCGTGTGGGCAACCGGGGGCCGGCGCCTCGCTCCACGTCTGCCAGCGGCGGCGCTGGTGGTCGAGGACGAGGCGACCGGCGGCGGCACCGCGCTGATCGCCGACCCGGACGCCCCGAGGCTGCGGGCCCAGATCGAGCGCGCGGCGGCGCAGACGACGGCCGCTCTCGGTCCCACGGTTCCCACCGTCGACGCCGAGCGCAGCGCGCGCCGCGCCGCCAGCCTGCTGGCGCTGGCGAGGGACGGCGTCCTCGAGGCCTCCGGCCTGATCTCGAGCGACGAGCACCTGGCCGCGCTGGCCACCCACGGCGACCCCGCGGCCCTGGCGGATCTCGCCGGGCGCCGGCTGGCGCCCCTCGGCGAGGAGACGACGGCCTCGCGCGAGCGACTGACCGAGACACTTCGCTCCTGGCTCGACCATCAGGGCGACGTCGGGCTGGTCGCCTCCGAGCTGCACGTGCACCCGCAGACGGTGCGCTACCGCCTCGGGCGCCTCCGAGAGCTGTTCGGCGAGACTCTGTCCGACCCCGCGGGGCGGTTCGAGCTGGAGCTGGCGATGCGAAGCCCGGTTTCGGCCACCGCGGGGCCGGGAATCACCGACTGACACCAAGGAGGCAACGAATGGCAGAAACGGCCACCAGCGGCGACATCATGGCGGCGGACAGCCGGGACCAGCGAGACCACGTGATCGAGCTGCTGAAGAGGGCGTACTGGATGGAGATCGAGACGGTGATGAGCTACATCGCCAACTCGGTCAACCCCGACGGCGTTCGCGCCCAGGAGATCAAGGAGTCGCTCGAGCAGGACATCCAGGAGGAGCTCGGGCACGCGCAGCAGTTCGCCGCCCGGATCAAGGAGCTCTACGGGGTCGTCCCCGGCTCACAGGAGTTCGCGGCCGAGCAGACGTACCTGCAGCCGCCCGAGGAGCAGGTCGACATCGTGCACGTGATCAAGGGCGTGATCGAGGCCGAGCAGGGAGCGATCGAGCACTACAGCCGGATCGTCGCCGAAACCGATCAGATCGACCCGGTCACCAACGACATGGTGATCGCGATCCTCCACGACGAGCAGGGCCACAAGCGGCTCTTCGAGGGCTTCCTGCGCGAGTACGAGGCCGCGGGCCTGGCCTGATCGGTCAGACTGGCGCCGATGGAGGATGATCGGCGCCGCCGCGCACGACAGGTGATGATCGACCTCGAGGTCGGCGAGGACTGGTTCGACGTGGTCGATCCGGACTCGCCGGAGTGGCTGCGCGAGTGGATGCGCCAGACGTACGAAGTGTGGCGCGACGGGGACCTCGACCGGATGCTCGCGCAGTCACACGCGGAGATCGTGGTCATCCAGCCGCCGGAGCTTCCCGACGCGCGCACCTACCACGGTCACGAGGGCGTGATCGACGCGCTCCTGGACTGGCCGCGGGAATGGGAGGACTTCTCGGTCGAGCCAACGCGCGTGTTCGCCGTCGGCGACGACCGGGTCGTCGTCGACACCATCCATCGGGGCCGCTCCCTGCGAATGGGGATCGAGATCGAGGCCCCGATCGTCTGGCTGTTCACCCAGCTGACCCAGCGGTCGAACGTCCCTCAGTCGGGCGTATAGGCGGGACTGCGGGACGTTCGGTGACCTAGCGGGCCGCGGCCAGCGACGCGCAGCGCTCGGCGTCGAGCGGGCGGCCGAGGGCTTCCCAGGCGTGCCGCGCCTCGGCCAGCAGGCGCTCGCGCTCATCGGAGTCGCCCGCGGCGGCGCCGCGGGCCTCGATGCTGGCGGCGCCGCCGACCGGGTATCGCAGGCGCTCGGCGAGGCTTGCCGCCTCGGTGGCGAGCTCGCTCGCCTGCTCGCGCTTGCCCCAAAGCGCCGCGTTGACCGAGCGGGCGGCGATCGCCTCCACCGATTGCGCCACCAGTCCGGCGCGCTCGCAGAGGTCGAGGGCCCGGGCCAGGGTCTGGTCCGCATCGGCGTGCCGGCCCTCGTCGCGTCGCGTGATGGCGAGCCAGTAAAGCGACTGGAAGGCGACCTCCGAGCGGCCGACCTGGTCGGCGAGCTCGAAGGCGCGCTCCAGCCGTGAGGCGGCCTCGTCGAGCTCGCCGGCGCGCCACAGCAGGATGCCTCGCATCGAATACGGGAAGCAGAGCTTTCCGGCGAGCCCCTCGCGCTCGGCGAGGTTCGCGGAGGCCTGGGTCTGGCGCTCGACCGTCTCCCAGTCGCCGCGGTGGACCGCGAGCCCGGCGAGCGCGGCGTAGAGCTCCACCTGCGAGGGCAGGTCGCCCGTTTCGACGGTGAGCTCGAGGCCCTCGCCGTAGGCCTCGGCGGCGCCGTCGTAGTCGGCCTCCGAGACCTCGAGGTGGTAGCCGAGCGCGAGCAGTGCGCGCACGCCCTCGGCCGGGTCGCTCTCGCGCGGAGCTCCACCGAGCGCTCGAGGTTCTCCTTCGCGCGCTCGGAGTCGCCGATGCGGCCGAAGACGCGGCCGAAGATCCCGTGCGCGCGGCTCGCCGCGGCCGCCTCGCCGAGCCGTTCGGCGAGCCGGAGCGCCTTCTCGGAGGCGTAGATGGCGAGCATGTTGTCGCCGGTGTGCATGTAGAGCGACGCGGCCTCCTCGTAGAGGCGGACGAGCTCGAGGCTCGGCGGTCCGTCCTTCAGCAGGTCGATGCCGCTCTGGTAGTGCTCGATCGACGCCTCCCGGTCGCCCTTGTGCCAGAGGCCGGCCCCGATCTTCCGGTGCAGGTCGCCGACCCGCGAGAGGTCCTCCTCGCGCCGGTGGTAGTCCATGCACTGCTCCCAGGCCTCAACCGCCTGGTCGACGCGGCCGAGGCGCAGGGCGACGTCGCCGAGCTTCTCCCCGATCCGCGCCGCGCCGGCGGGGTCGAGCGCCCGCCGGAGCGAGAGCGCCGTCTCGTAGTGGCCGAGCGCCTCGCGGTTCGAGTACAGGTGGGCGGACGCGTCGCCGGCCGCCTCCAGAGCGTCGAGCGCCCGGGCGTCGATCCGCTCGAGCTCGCCCGGCTCGAGGTCTGCCGCGCCGCCGAGCGCGGCCGCGCGCCCGTAGTGCTCGGCCACCATCGCCACCACTCCCTCCGAGCGGTCGGCGGCGCGCTTGGAGATGAAGTCGCCGACCTCCGCGTGCTTGCGCGCCCGCAGCGCCTTCGGCAGGGTCGAGTAGGCGACGTCGCGGACCAGCGCGTGCTTGAACGCGTACTCGCGCTCGTCGGCGAGCCTGCTGCCGGCGACCGAGACGACGAGATCCTTCTCCTGAAGCGCGGCCAGGGCGGCGGGCAGGTCGATCCCCTCCTCGCGGGCGACCCCGGCCAGCGACCCGACCCAGAAGGTCTGCCCGACGACCGACCCGTGCTGCAGCACCCGGCGCTCGGGGCGCGGCAGCGCGTCCAGGCGCGCGGCGAGGACCGAGTGCACGGTCTCGGGCAGCGCTTCGGTGTCGCGCCCGCCCTCCTCGAGGATCCGGTTGACGATCTCCTCGGCGAACAGCGGGTTGCCGCCCGAGCGCTCCGCGACCTGCATGACCAGCTGTCCCGAGGCGGTGTCGGCGACCCCTGCGGGCATCAGCGCCGTCACCAGCTCACGTGCCCGGGCTGCCGGCAGGGGCTCCAGCGCGACCGTGGTCGCGTTGATCTTGCCGCCGCCCCAGCCCGGGCGGCGGTCGAGCAGCTCGTCGCGCGCGAGGCAGATCAGCAGCGCCGGGCCACGGACCCAGCGCGCCAGGTGCTCGATCAGGTCGAGCATGCCCTCGTCGGCCCAGTGGATGTCCTCGACCGCGAACACCAGGGGCTGGCGCGCGCTGGCACGCTCCATCAGGATCCGCACCGCCGAAAACAGGCGGTCGCGCATCTGCATCGCGTCCTCGCTGTCGCTCCCCGCGGGCTCGCCGCCGTTGCCGTTCGCCGGACGCTCGATGCCGAGGGCCCGCGCCAGCACCGCGGCGATCCGGGCGGCGCTCTCCTCCTCCTCGGCATCGGCGAGCAGGCCCTCGACCCCGCCGTTGAGCTTGCGCCACGCGGTCGCCGAGTCGTCGCTGTCGACGATGTCGAAGCTGCCGCGGACGACCTCGCCAAGCGCCCAGTAGGCGAGCCCGCTGCCGTAGGCCGGACAGCTTCCGAGCCTGATGGCCGGCTGCGGGTCGCGCTCCCCGACCCGCGAGGTGAGGTCCTGCAGCAGTCGCGACTTGCCGACGCCGGCCTGGCCGATCACGGTGACCAGGTGCGCGCGGTCCTCGCTCACCACCCGGTCATAGAGCGACAGCAGCAGCTCCGCCTCGTCATCGCGGCCGATGAGCGCGGTGGACGAGCGCGCGGCGCGCGCGGCACGGCCGAGGATCACGGCCCTGACCGCCTCCCACGCCGGGACCGGCTTCGACTTGCCCTTGAGCTCGAGCGGCTCGAGCGCCACGTACTCGATCGCGCTCCGGGTCAGGCGGTGGGTGACCTCGCCGACGATCACCGACCCCGGCTCGGCGGCCGCCTGAAGCCGGGCGGCGACGTTGACCGGGTCCCCGATCACCGTGTAGCCCTCGCCGACCCGCCCGGCGAGCACCTCGCCGGAGTTGATCCCGACCCTGAGCGCGAAGTCGACCGGCAGATCGCCGGCGATCTCGCCGTTGATCTCCTCCATCGCCGCCTGCATCGCCAGCCCCGCCCGCACGGCGCGCTCGGGATCGTCCTCGTGGGCCACCGGGGCGCCGAAGACGCCCATGACGTTGTCGCCGATGAACTTGTCGATCGCGCCGCCGTAGCGCTCGACCTCGGCCCCGAGCCGGCGCAGGGCGGGGTCGATCAGCGACTTCATCCGCTCGGGGTCGACCCGCTCCGACGCCGCCGTGTAGCCCGAGAGGTCGGCGAAGAGCACGGTCGCCGTGCGCCGCTCCTCGGGCGGCGCCCCCTCGGCCTCGGGGGCGGCCGGGGCGGCCGGGGCCGGCGCCGAGGTCAGCGAGGCCCCGCACTCGATGCAGAACTTCGCCCCGGCCGGGTTCGCGGCGCCGCAGGACGGACAGGCGGCGGGCAGGGCCTCGCCGCACGACATGCAGAAGCGGGCCCGCTCGGGATTCTGGGTGCCGCAGGCGGGGCAGTTCATTCCACTCGGATGTCCTCGACCTTCGGGCCGCCGGCGCCCGCCGCCTCGGCGTCGTCGAGGCGGGCGAGGTAGTGGTCGATCAGCGCCCGCATCGTCACCAGGGTCTCGCGCTGGACGCTCTGCCACTGGTCGCGAAGCTCCGGCGAGCCGGTGGCGCGGAGCACGTCGGCGCCCCGGCAGATGGGGCAGAGCTCAACGCACTGAAGCTGTTCGTCCATCGAAGCTCACCTCCAGCGAGCCGCCCTCGAGCTTCGCCCCCGTGGGTCGTTGGCGAGCGAGGGAACCCGGGAGGATGATAGTTCGCTTCTGATGGCCGACGGTGACCACGAGCTCGGGGCCGACCTTCTTCAGCGAGACCTCGTCGCGCTCGGTGAACGGCACCCGTAGGCGCAGCGTCGTGCGGCCGTTCGAGGAGCTGACCCGCTGCGTCAGCTCGGCGTGCAGCACCGCCTCGGCCTCGACCCCGGCGAACAGCTCCTCGCCGAGCCGGTCGAGCATTCGCGGCCCGATCACCTCCTCGTCGAAGTAGCGGGCGGCCAGCATCGGGACCGGGGCGAAGCCCTCGCGGACCTCCACGAGGCGCTCTCGCTGGCGGCGCTGCCAATCGCCGAAGTAGCCACCCGCGAGCTCCTCCGGGAACACCCGGTTGACGATCACCGCGTCGGTCAGGTAGCCGTAGAGGTTGAGATAGGTGAACGTCCGCTGGGCCTCCTTGATCACCATCCGGTCCGGGCTCATCACCAGTCGGATCGATGCGCGCTCGGTGTCGCGGAGAATCTCGTTCATCGCGATCAGGTTGCGCACCAGGCGCTGGACGTCCGCGAGCACGTCGGCGTCGGGCACCTCGACGTCGATCATGCGGGCGATCGGCCGGGCCGCGGCGACGAGCCGCCGCTCCCAGGGAAACACCTTCTCCAGCCACCAGTTGGCGATCTCGGGGAACGAGAGCAGCCGCAGCGTCTCGCCCGTCGGAGCGCAGTCGACGATGACCGCGTCGTAGTCGCCCGACTCGTGGTGGCGCTTTATCTGCAGCAGGCTGAAGAGCTCGTCCATCCCGGGCGGAACGGTGAGCTCCTCGGCTGCGATGTCGATCACGCCGCGGTCGGCGAGCAGGGCGCCGAGCCAGCGCTGTACCGCACCCCAGTTGGCCTCCATCTCGCGCTCGGCGTGAATCTCCTGGCCCCACAGCCGGTCGCCGCAAGGCGTCGGTTCGGCGCCGAGCTCGAGCTCGAGCGAGTCCGAGAGGCTGTGCGCCGGATCGGTCGAGAGCACGATCGTCCGCAGCCCGCGCGCTGCACAGCGCCGGGCGGTTGCGGCGGCGACGCTGGTCTTGCCGACGCCGCCCTTGCCGGTGTAGAGGATCGTCCGTGGAGCAGCCATCGGCCGGATCAGCGTAGTCGTCCGACACCGGCGGCGACCGCGTCCACGTTTACCAGTAGCCGCTACCCTGCTCGCCCGATCCAACCTCGCGACCACAGGAGAAGATCACCTTGACCCGCATTCGCACTCTGCTCGCCGTCTGCGCGCTCGCGCTGGCGCTGCCCGCGATCCTCGCCGGTTGCGGAGGCGACGACGGAGACAGCGGCCAGGACCCGCAGACGGTCCTCGACGAGACCTTCTCCAACGATCAGTCGATCTCCAGCGGCAACCTCGACCTGACTCTCGGCGTCGACGCCTCGGGCGACCAGGGCGGCAGCCTCGATGTCTCGCTGACCGGCCCGTTCCAGACCGAGCCCGACGAGCAGGCGGTCCCGCAGCTCGATCTGACGGCGACGGCGAAGGGGTCCGGGGCCAACTTCGACCTCGACTTCACCGGCGGCCTGGTGGTGACCAGCGACAACGCCTACGTCGAGTACAACGGCAAGGCGTACGAGGTCGGAGCCGACACCTTCAAGCAGGTCAAGGACCAGATCGCGGCCCAGGCCGGCAACGAGCCGGTGACGCCGGCCTCGTTCCCCGAGGCCTGCAAGCAGGCGCTCGAGCAGGCAGGAGCGACCGATACCTCTGGCTGTGACATCGACCTCCAGACCTGGCTCACCAACCTGACCGACGAGGGCACAGCGGACGTCGGCGGCACCTCGACGATCCACGTCCACGGCGATCTCGACGTCGCCAAGGTGCTGAGCGACATCGGGAACCTGGCGGCCGCGTTCCCCGGGGTCAGTAGCTCGGGCTTCGATCCGACACAGCTCGGCTCCCTCTCGAGCGCGGTCACCGAGGCCACGATGGACGTCTACTCCGGCGAGGACGACCATCTGCTCCGCAAGCTGGATCTCAGCCTGACGATCGACCCGTCGGCGATCGCCGGCGGGTCGGTGGCGATCCCGATCGAGGACATCCAGATCGACCTCGGGCTCGAGCTCACCGGCGTCAACGCGCAGCAGACGATCAGCGCTCCGTCCGACGCCCAGCCGATCAGCCAGCTGCTCAGCGACCTCGGCGTCAGCCCGGGCGAGATCCCGGGGCTCGACACAGCGGCTCCGGCGGCGGCAGCAGCAGCGGCGCGGATGACTACTTCCAGTGCATCCAGCAGGCCGGCTCGGACCCGCAGGAGATCAACCAGTGCGCGTCGCTGCTCTAGCGGGCCTCTAGCTACCGCCGAAGCAAACGTCGCGAGAGGCCCCGAATTGACCGGGGCCTCTCGCTCGTTCGGCGCCTCAGTAGCGTGCCCGCGATGAAGTTCCTGACCAGCGCGACGGCTGGCCGTACCTGCTGACGCCGTTCATCCCGCGCCGCCGTCGCGCTCGAGCTGGCCCACGCCGATCCGTGCTGATCTTCTTCGTCGCCGCGGTCGGGATCGTGCCCGACGGCGGCGCTCATGGGGCTCGCGACCGAGGAGTTTGCGGCAAAGTCCGGGACCCGGCATCGGCGGCCTGCTCAACGTCACGTTCGGCAATGCCCCGAGCTGATCATCGCCCTGTTCGCTCTCAACGAGGGGCTGCAGGAGGTCGTCAAGGCGTCGATCGTCGGCTCGATCATCGGCAACGTCCTGCTCGTGCTCGGCGCGGCGATGCTCGTCGGGGGCATCAAGCACCGCCGCCAGATCTTCAACCCGCAGGCGGCCAACATCCAGGCGACGATGCTGTTCCTCGCCGCGGCCGCGCTGCTGATGCCGGCCATCTTCGAGCTCGTCGAGGGCCAGGGGCTGCCGAGCCCGACCGCCGAGCGCGTCGACTACGACTCGACCGTGGAGGATCTGTCGCTCGCAGTGGCGATCGTCCTCATCGGCACCTACGTCGCCGGGCTGTTCTTCTCGCTGCGCACCCACCGGGACCTGTTCAACCCTCCGTACGCTGAGGAGCACGAGGAGGGATTCGGGTGGTCGGTCCGCCGCTCGGTGATCGCCCTGTTCGTCGCCGGCATCCTCGTCGGCCTGATGTCCGAGGTTCTCGTCGGCTCGATCAGCGAGGCGTCGGAGTCGATCGGGCTCTCGGAGTTCTTCGTCGGCGTGATCGTGGTCGCGATCGTCGGGAACGCGGCCGAGCACTGGGTCGCGGTCCTCGTCGCGTTCAAGAACAAGATGGACCTGGCGGTCAACATCGCCGTCGGCTCGAGCGCCCAGATCGCCCTCTTCGTCGCCCCGATCCTCGTCATCGCCTCGTTCTTCATCGGCGTCGGCCCGATGCCGCTCGTCTTCAACGGCTTCGAGCTCGGCGCGGTCGTGCTCGCGATCCTGGTCGCGAACGTGATCACGCACGATGGCGAGTCGAACTGGTTCGAAGGCGTCCAGCTGCTGGCCCTCTACGCGATCCTCGGGATCACCTTCTACGTCGCGTGAGGGCGGCCGGCTGAATGGAGGTCGTCTGGCTGGTCACGAGCTTCGCGGTGATCCTCGCCGGGGCGCTGCTGTTCACCAACGCGATCGAGTGGGCCGGCTACCGGCTCGGCCTGGGGGAGGGGGCGACCGGCAGCATTCTCGCCGCGGTCGGGACCGCGATGCCCGAGACGCTGATCCCGATCATCGCCGTGATCGGGGGCGCGGAGGGGTCCGAGGGAGTCGCGGTCGGAGCGATCATCGGGGCGCCGTTCCTGCTGGCGACGATCGCGATGGCGCTGGTCGGGATCGCGGCGCTGATGTACAAGTCGCGCCGGCCGCAGGGGACCCGGCTGAAGGCCGACGTCAAGGTGCTCGACCGCGACCTGATCTTCTTTTTGATCTTCTTCGCCGCCGCGATCGCCTTCGGCGCCGGGTTGCCGTTCGCCGCCAGGCTCGCGCTCGCCATCGTCTTCGTCGTCGCGTACGTCGTCTACGTGAGCCGGACGCTCTCCCAAAGCGGGGGGGTCGAGGAGCCGGAGGCGATCGGGAGGCTGATCATGGACCGCACCGGCGGCGACGAACCGGCCAACGGCACGATCGTGCTCCAGATCCTGGTCGGGCTCGGCGCGATCGTCGGCGGGGCGCACCTGTTCGTCGAGGAGCTGATCGCGGTCGCCGAGGACCTCGGGATCGAGCCGCTGGTGCTGTCGCTGGTCCTGGCGCCGCTCGCCACCGAGCTGCCGGAGAAGGCGAACAGCTTCCTCTGGGTTCGCGACGGGAAGGACAGCCTCGCGCTCGGGAAACATCACCGGCGCGATGGTCTTCCAGTCGCACATCCCCGTCGCCTTCGGCCTCGTGTTCACGGACTGGGACCTCGGCACCTCGGCCATCCTCTCGGGAGCCCTCGGCATCGCCGGCGGTGTCACCGCCTACTGGGCGCTCCGCCTGCGCGACCGCTTCGAGCCGCTGGCGATCGCGATCTGGCTCTGCCTGTTCTTCTCCTACGTCGCCTACGTCGCCGTCGAGTGAGCGGCGGGCCATAGGATCGCCGCAACCAACGGAGGAGGCCTTCCATGTACGCGCGAGTCGTCAGGTTCACCGACGTCAGCCCGGAGCGGATCGAGGCAATCAGGGCCCGGGTCGAGGAAAGCGACGGGCCCCCGGAGGGCGTGCCGTCAACAGGCTTTCAGCTCCTCTACGACGCCTCGCAGGGGACCGCGGTCTTCGTCGGCCACTTCGCGAGCGAGGAGGACATGCGAACCGGGGCCGAGGTGCTCGCGCAGATGGACTCGTCCGACACCCCCGGGACGCGCGCCTCGGTCGACGCCTGCGAGGTGATGGTCGAAAAGCAGGCCTAGGCAAGGTGTCCGCGCGCGGCTTCCCCGCGGCACCCGAATGGGCTGACCACTTCGTTTGGCTGACCGCCTTGGCGGCGCCCATCCGAATGCCTAGACGATCGGTTGAGGGTTCAGGTCTGCGCTGGGTCTGGGCGCGGTCTGAACCGATAACAGCGAGTAAATGTCCACAGCCGCAGACCAGCCCAGGGATCGGCGCCTCCCGAGCGTCGCCAGCTACTCCTTTGCGCCCGATCCGGAACGGCTGCAATCGATGCTGGCAGAGGTCGAGGAAAGGCTCTCGGTCCTCGGCGACGACGGTGAGCTTCAGCGGAACGTCCTCGTCCTCCTCGGGGAGATCGTCTCCCGGCTGCTGCGCTCGTCCATGGAGGGCGTGCTTCACCTCGACTTGGAGATCAAGCGTGGCACCGTCCGCATCGACATCTGGCAGGAGATCGTCGATCAGCCGTGTGCGCTCCTCGGTCTAGTCGACGATCCCGTCCTGTGTGATCTCGCCTGGGCCAGCGGGACCGATCGCCGACGCCCTTGCGGCGCCTGGTTCGAGTTCGTTACGTCGTCGGGCGCCTAGCCGGTGTTACTCGTCCCCGTCCTGGTCGCGGCGGGTGAAGTCGGGGCGGTGTCGCCGACGGAGAGCATCGGCGCCTGAATCTAGCGACGGACCGCGTAGAGGACGTGGGGGAGGCCCGCGCGCTCGATGTCGCGAATGTGCTTCATGCCGATCCTCTCCATCACCCGCCGGGAGGCGGCGTTCTGCGGCGTCGTGAACGAGACGATCTCGTCGAGCCCGCTGACCTCGAAGCCCCATTGCAAAGACGCGCTCGCCGCCTCGGTCGCGAACCCCTCCCGCTGGCGGTCGGGGTGGATGGACCAGCCGACCTCGACCGCCGGCTCGTCCTCGACGAAGTCGTCGGAGAGCCCGACGTAGCCGACCAGCTCATCGCTCCCCCGCTCGCGCCACCACCAGAGCGCGTAGCCGCGCTCGGCGAGCTGGGCGGCCTGTTCGGCGATCCGCTCGCGCAGGTACGCGCGGGACGGCGGCCCGCCCGACCCGTCCGGGCGCTTGGGCCAGTGCCAAGGCCAGATCCGTTCGTCGGAGAGCTGGCGAAACGCGAACTCGAGGTGGCGTTCGGGGTCCGGGACCTCGGCGATCAGCCGCGAGGTCTCGGGCGCTAGTTCGGCCAGAAGTCCTCTTGACGCACGGTCTCGGCGTCGTCGCGCTTGGTCGAGATCAGCACCAGCTCGGCGTCGGAGTCGGTGTCGTTGTGGATCGAGTACGGCTCGTGGCCGGTCAGCCTCACCGCGGTCTTGGGGCCGACCTCGAAGACCTCGTCTCCGACCTTGAACGTGACGGTGCCCTCGAGCACGAAGTAGATCTCCTCCTGGCCCGGGTGACGGTGGCCGTAGCTGCCCCGGCCGCCGGTGTCGGGCGGCATCGAGCGCCACGAGAACGAGACCTGCTCGCAGCCGGCCGCGTCGGTGTACCAGCGCATCTCGCCAAAGCCCGGCCACTGGGCCATGAAATCAACCGCGTCCGCGCGCGTGGCGACGGTGTATCCGCCCATCGCCTCAGCCGCCGTCTTCGCGGCCGACTTCCTGGCCGTCCTCGCCCTCGTCGAACTCCTCGTCGCCCTGCTCGAGCGCCGTCTCCGAGACCGAGTCGCCGAGGCCCGGGTGATACCGGGTCTGGAAGGTCTGGAGCGCCGTGTCGAGGGCGTCGCTGTCGACCGGCACCTCGTCTGAGATCCGCACCCAGTCGGCGCCCTCGTAGGCCTCCATGCTGAAGACCTCCTGGTCGATCGATGCCGAGTCGTCGACGACGACCACGACCTCGGTCTGAGGGTTGAAATAGGTGCCCGGCCGGACCAGGAGCTCGTCGAGCTCGACGACGCGGTTTTCGGTGTCCTCGGGCACCACGTCGCGCATCCTAGCGACGCCGGCGACCCGGCTCAGGGCGCTACTGACCGAGGTTCTCGAGCTCGGCGAGCTGCCGCTCGATCTCAGCGTCGACGTCGAGCGGCTCCTTGCCCTGCCTGGCCCGGCGCTCGTTGCGGGCCACGACCAGCTGCCGGACCTCCTCGCGAAGCACCGGGTCGGAGCTCGAGGGTGCCGCCGGGCGCGCCTGCTCGGCCTGCAGGCGCGCGAACTCGGCGTCGACGTCCACCGGCTCCTCGCCCCGGGCCCGCTGGCGGTAGGCCTTCGCCTCGAGCAACTGGCGCAGCTCGTCGTCCGCGACCCCGGCGCCCTCGCCCGAGGCCCCCGAGTCGATGAGGCCGTGCGGCGCGTCGGAGTCGAACTCGACCGAGAAATCGCCCTTGCCGATCTGCTTGAAGGCGTTCCCGGCGTTGAGGACGAAGGCGATCGCCGCCACCGGGATCGTCACCAGGACGACGATCAGGATCACCTCTCCGTTCGAAACCGCAAACGCCACCCCGCCAGGGTAGATCAGGTACCCTTCCGGGAGGTTGACTGACCAGTCAATCGGCACCCTTTAGAGCTGAACAAGGAGCCCGACGCAGTGGTTGATTTCACCCTGACCGACGAGCAGAAGGATCTGCGCGAACTGGCGCACAACTTCGCCGAGAAGGAGATCCGGACCGTCGCCTGGGACTACGACAAGGACGGGACCTGGCCCCAGGAGATCATCGACAAGGCCTGGGAAGTGGGCCTGATGAACACCCACGTGCCCGAGGAGTACGGCGGGCCAGGCCTCGACTTCCTCTCCGGCGCCCTGATCGAGGAGGAGTTCGGCTGGGGCTGTTCGGGGATCGGCACCTCGCTGGCCGCCAACGGCCTGGCGATGACCCCGGTCGCGCTCGGCGGCTCGGACGAGGTCAAGAAGCAGTTCCTCGGGATGCTCACCGAGGAGCCGAAGCTCGCCTCGTTCTGCCTCACCGAGCCCGACGCCGGCTCAGACGTCTCCGGGATGAAGACGACCGCCACCAGGCAGGGCGACAAGTACGTCATCAACGGCTCGAAGTGCTTCATCACCAACGGCCAGTACGCCGACTGGTACACGGTCTACGCGAAGACCGACAAGGACGCCGGCCACCGCGGCATCTCCGCCTTCGTCGTCCCGCGTGACGACACCGTCGTGATCGACAAGAAGGAGGACAAGCTCGGTCAGCGGGCGTCGAATACGGCCACCGTGACCTTCAACGAGACCGAGGTGCCGGCCGAGCACCTGCTCGGCGAGGAGAACCACGGCTTCAAGCTGGCGATGATGACCCTCGACCGCACCCGCCCGGGGGTCGCCGCCATGGCGGTCGGCATCGGCCGGGCGGCGTTCGAGTTCGCCGCCGAGTACTCCAAGGAGCGGGTCCAGTTCGGCGTCCCGATCGCGATGCACCAGGCGGTCGCGTTCATGATCGCCGACATGGCGACCAAGGTCGAGGCGGGGCGGCTGCTCACCTGGCAATCCGCGGCGCTGCTCGACCGCGGCATCCGCAACACCCTCGCCTGCTCGCACGCGAAGCGCTTCGCCGCCGACTCGGCGATGGAGATCACCGTCGACGCCGTCCAGGTCTACGGCGGCTACGGGTTCATCAAGGAGTACCCGGTCGAGAAGCTCATGCGCGACGCGAAGATCATGCAGCTCTACGAGGGCACCTCGCAGATCCAGCGCCTGGTGATCGCCAAGGAAGTGCTGATGGGGCGCAACGTCGAGGAGGCGCTCCCGGAGTCCGTGAGGACCCAGACCGACGTCGCCGAGAAGCAGTCCGAGACCGCCGCGGCCACGGTCTAGCCCTCAGGCCCGCAAACCTTCGCGAAAGGGCCCCGCCCGGGCGAGGCGGGGCCCTTGCGCGTTCGTTCAGCCTGGTCGGTCAGCCCCGCCGCAGCGGATTCAGGGCGATCATCACGCCGACAGTGGTCAGCACGATGACCGCGAGCACGACCGCCTGCGCCCAGCCGTCGATCGCCTGGATGGTGGCGTAACAGAGGGCGCCGAAGATCAGCACGGCGAGCACCGTGAACCCGATCACGGCCTTGCGGTTGCGCACCCGAACCCCCGTGCTTGGGACGCTCAGCTCGGCGCGTTCGAACTGGGTCCTCTGGTTCACGGACATGTTCGCCATGGTCTCTCCTCGTGGCAGTCGGAACGAATCGAACGCTAGGTCCCACCCTCGCACATGTCAGTGACCTTCGTCACGCCCGCACCTATAGTCGCGGGTGAATGATCCCCAAACCCCGCGCGCCCGGATGACGCGTCTGGCACCCTGCGTCCTTGAGCTGCTCGACCAGCCGCGCCCCCGGGCACACGCGGATTAGGAATCAGTCACCCGGATGGCGCGGCGATCGAAGCCGGTGGCGGACGCCGTCGCGAAGGCGGCGCGCGGCGCCCGCGAGCGTGAGCCCGCCGACGGGTCTCGCTCACGACGCGGCGGGCGCTCGATGGACGTCTTCGGCGGCGAGATCCGCCGCCGCGACGTCTTCCCGCTCCTGGTCCTGCACCTGGTCGAGGCAGAGCCCGCGTACGGCAACCGGCTAATCGAGGAGATCGAGCGGATCACCGAAGGCGTCATCTCCGTCAACCCGAACACGATCTACCCGCTGCTCCGCGACCTGGAGGCGCGCGGCCTGATCAAGGGCGACTGGGAGCACCCGGACCGCCGAACGCGCCGCTACTACTCCATCACCCCGGCCGGCCGCCGCGAGCGCCGCCGGCTTCAGAAGGAGCTCGAGCCGTTCCTCGACAGCGTCATCCGCTCGGTGACGCTGATCAAGCGCGAGCTCTACGGGTAGCCCCGCGCGCCGAACGCGAACTTAATCGCCACTATGGCCACTGAGTTCGCGTTCGGCTGAGGAGTAGTCCCGGACCACCAGCCGGGCGTCGTCGAGGATCCGCAGGCGGTCGCCGTGCATCCGGTCGACCCGTTTTTGCTTGGTGCGCACGACCAGGTTGACGAACAGCGGGGCGGCGCCTCCGGAGCCGCCGCGGGCGTCGCGGCGCACCTTGACGACCGCGACCTTGCGGGTCGGGCACGGCGATTGCAGCGGCGTGCAGTTGGTGCCGTTCAGGGGGCTGATCAGCCCCTCCTGCCAGACCGAGCGCCGCACCAGGCGACTGGGGGAGGTGGCACTCGGCCCGCGGGCGACGATGAGCTGGGCGCCGACGAGGGCGTTGTAGCCGAAGTGGCGCACGTCGGAGCGGATCGAGGCCGAGACCGCGAGCACGTCGCCGCGATCGAGCTCGTCGACTCGCTGGGAGAGGACCACCTTCCGCTGCGGCCGCAGCCGCAGGGAGCGCCGCAGCAGCTCGCCGGTGGCGAGCCGCCGCCCGTGGACGCCGCGCTCGATCAGCACGCCGTTCAGCCGGCTCTTGTTCTGGACGATCCTGCCGCTCGGCTTGTTGGCCCCGATCACCATCCGCTCCCCGCCGCGGGCTCGCGCGTTGTGGGCCGAGACGACGACGGTGGCGAAGCAGCGGTCGAGCCGGCAGGGGAAGTCGTCGCCCACCCGCACCGTCTCGTCGAAGGCGATCGGGCAGTGGTGCTGGCGGTTCGGGAGCTTCTGGCGGCAGGTGAGCCTCGTCCGCGCCAGCGCCCGCGACGGGGCGTCGGGGGACCTGCGGGGGCCGAGCTCGAGCGTCGCGGTCACCTTGGGGTCGAAGCCGTAGGGCCGCCCCGCGCACCGTGGCTGCCGCCTGTCGCAGTCCACCGTCACCTGGACCTCCGCGGACAGCGCGATCCGGTCGCCGACCTCGAGCCCACGGAGCTTCCCCGGTCCCATCGCGAGCACCACCCGCGGGGCGCCATCGGCCCGGCGGCTGATCGGCACCGTCTCGCGAAGCTCCGAATGCGACCCGGTGCTGACGGCGTCGACGCCGGACGCTCTGGCGCCGGCGTCCGACGCTCCGCCGAGCACGGCGACGAGAGCGCTGATGGCCGCCACGGCCTTCCCCCGCCGTCTCAGATCCCGCATGTCAATCGCGGCTTTGTACACCAGCGGGCGGACCCGGCTCGATCCGGGTGACCGTCGAACACGGCGCGGCGGGCGCACGATGGACGTCTTCGGCGGCGAGATCCGCCGGCGCGACGTCTTCCCGCTCCTCGTCCTGCACCTGATCGTGCCGCGGCGACCGTGGCCTCGACACCGCGGCGAACTGCGAGATCCGGGTCGGGATCCCGTAGATCCGCGTACGCTGGACAGCGTGGCCCGGCTGACCGAGTCGCTGCTCGTGCGGGCGTCGCTGAAGGAGGTCTGGGACTTCTACTTCGACCCGCGCGGCTGGCCGGCCTGGGTCGACGGGTTCGCTTCGGTCGAGCGCTCGGAGGGCTATCCCGAGGCCGGCGGCACGCTGGTCTGGCGGTCGAATCCGGCCGGACGCGGCACCGTCACCGAGCGGGTGCTCGAGCACTCGCCCCGCACCCGGCACCGGATCGAGTGGAGCGACCCGGAGAGCTCGGGCGCGCTGTTATCGGAGTTCGGGGTCGAGGGGGAGGCGGTGCGAGTGACGCTGACCCTGGACTACGGGCTCGCGCGCGGTGGGCCGTTCGCGTGGCTCACCGAGCGGCTCTTCGTCCGGGGCCAGGTCAACCGCTCGCTGCAGCGGACGCTGCTGCGCTTCAAGCACGAGGCCGAGGAGGTGGCACATTTCCGCTCCTCGTGAGGCGGAGCGGAGCGAAGCCGAGCCGCGCCGCCGTTGAGGCGCCTTGTTTGAGCTCAGGCGCCGACGATCTCCCTGAGCTCCGCCAGCCGGAAGTTGTTGCCGGAGGGGTCGCGGAACGACGAGTCGATTCCGTACGGCACCTCCGCGGGCTCCTCGACGAACTCGACCCCGCGCTCCTTGAGCTCCCCATACGAAGCTTGGATGTCGTCGGTGGTCAGGAAGACCGCCCCGGCGAAGCCCTTGGCCATCAGCTCGCGCACCTGCCTCTGGGTGTCCTCGTCCATCACCGGCGGGCCGGGGATCGCCATCAGCGCGATCGCGACCTCCGGTTGGGACGGCGGACCGACGGTCAGCCAGCGAAAGTCGCCGAGCTCCGGAACGGTGACG
The DNA here is from genome assembly GCA_963793775.1 of uncultured Solirubrobacterales bacterium. Lineage (GTDB taxonomy): Bacteria > Actinomycetota > Thermoleophilia > Solirubrobacterales > 70-9 > WHSW01. Next base: position 225,771 of record CAWCBM010000018.1, on the reverse strand, counting down.
TCGGCGCGGACCTCCATGCCGAGCTTCTCGGTGTAGAACGCGAGCGCGTCGTCCTGGTCGTGCACCCACAGCTGCGCGTTGGCGATCCTGTACATGGCTTGCTCCTTGTTTCGAGTTGAACGGTGCCGACAAGCTAGGCCGGTGCGGCCGCGCTGTCTTCTCGAAACGTGCGGTGTTGCGGGCGTCCGTTGGCGCGCAGCACGCAGGTCGGGACGAGCGCCCGCTGGGCGGCCGGCGGAAACGCCGCGCGGTACCCGGTCGGCGTGACGCCGTAGGTGCGCTTGAAGCTGGTCGTGAACGAGCCGACGCTGCGCAGGCCGACCGCGAGACAGATCTCGACCACCGAGTAATCGGTGGTCACCAGCAGCGAGGCGGCGCGCTCGAGCCGGCGGGTGAGCAGATAGGCGTGCGGGGACTCGCCGAAAGCGCGGCGGAACTCGCGGGAGAAGTGCGCCTTCGAGAGCCCCGCCGCGCGAGCGAGGTCGTCGACCGTCAGCGGCTCGAAGTAGCGGCCGTCCGCTAGGTCCTTCGCCTTCAGCAGATGTCGATCCGGCGGGACAAACGCCACGCCAGCCAGTATGCCGTCCCGGGGTTCGATCTATACGCTTCGCGGCCGCTCTTCACCCTCGAGACCGGAGGATCCGAAAAACACATGTTCGTCTTCAAGGCCGCCGTCGTCGGCGCGGGCACGATGGGCGGCGAGATCGCGCAGGCGATCGCCTCGTCCGACATCCCGGTCGTCTTAAAGGACATCGACCAGAAGTTCGTCGACCATGGGCTCGAGAAGGCCCGCGAGGTGACCAAGGGCCAACTCGACCGCCTGGTGTCCAAGGAGAAGCGGACCCAGGAGCAGGCCGACGCGCGCCTCGAGGAGGTCATGGGCCTGATCGAGGGGACGACCACGTACGACTCCTTCGGCGACGTCGACTTCGTGATCGAGGCGGCGCCGGAGAAGATGGAGATCAAGCAGAGGGTCTACGAGGAGCTCGACCAGGTGACGCCCGGCCACACGATCCTCGCCTCGAACACCTCCTCGCTCTCGATCACCGAGATGGGCGAGTCGACCCTGCGGCCCGAGAAGGTCGTGGGCTTTCACTTCTTCTACCCGGCGTCGGTGATGCCGCTGGTGGAGGTGATCGAGAGCGACGACACCGACCCCGAGGTGGTCCAGGCGGCCTACAACTTCGCCCAGGCGATCAGGAAACAGCCGATCACCTGCCGCGAGGTGCCCGGCTTCGTCGTCAACCGGATTCTCAACTCGGCGGTCGGCGAGATCTGGCGCGCGCAGGAGGAGCAGGGGCTCTCGATCAAGAAGATCGACGAGCTGGTCGGCGCGGCCAACGTCGCGCCGATGGGGCCGTTCTTCCTCGTCGACCTGCTCGGCCTCGACACCGTCCTGCACGTCGCCGAGCACCTCCGGGAGTCCTACGGCGACTCCTTCTACGTCCACGAGGGGATGCAGAAGCTGGTCGCAGACGGCAAGCTCGGCGCCAAGTCCGGTGGCTCGGGCTTCTACGAGAACGGTGAGCCGCAGATCGAGGGCGACGCCGAGCCCGACGGCGAGGCGCTGGCCGAGCTGATGAAGCTGAAGGCCGTGCTGGAGTCCTGCCTGGTGCTCGAGGAGGGCGTCTGCACGGTCCGCAACATCGACCTCGGGATGATGGCCGGCGCCGGCATGGACCCGCGCCGGGGCATCTTCCCGCCGTTCATGGGCGCCGACATGATGGGCCTCGACGTCGTGCTCGAGAAGCTCGAGGCGGCGCAGACAGAGCACGGCGAGCGCTTCGCGCCGCCGACCGTGCTCAAGCGGCTCGTCGCGCAGGGGCATCTCGGCCAGAAGACCGGCCAGGGCTTCTACGCCTACCCTCAGCCCGACGAGGGCGAGCAGCCGGAGACGGTCAAGCTCGAGACCCGCGGCGAGGTGGGGATCGCCTGGCTGGTGAACCCGCCGATGAACGCGATCTCGCCGCAGGTGATCAAGGACCTCGGCGTGGTCTGGGAGCGGGTGAAGACCGGCGGCGAGGTGAGGGCACTCGTGGTCGCCTCCTCGAACCCGGTCGTGTTCTCGGCGGGGGCGGACATCAAGTCGTTCACGCAGATGGACGAGGCCGGCGGCAGGGAGCTGATCGACTCCGGCCACGCCCTGCTGCGCGAGATGGGAAGCCACCGGATCTCGACCGTCGCGGCGGTGAACTCGCTCGCATTCGGAGGCGGCTGCGAGCTGGCGATGGCCTGCGACTTCCGGATCGCCGCCGAGTCGGCGGTCTTCGGCCAGCCGGAGATCAAGCTCGGGATCCTGCCGGGGTTCGGCGGCACCCAGCGGCTGCCGCGGCTCGTCGGCCACGGAAAGGCGCTGGAGATGAACCTGGTGGGCGACGCGATCCTCGCCGAGGAGGCCCAGGCCTACGGGCTCGCGACCAGGATCGTTCCCGACCAGGAGCTCCTCGACAGCGCGCTCGCCTGGGCGCGGAGGCTCGCGGGCCAGGCGCCGCTCGCGGTGGAGAAGATCAAGCAGGCGTCGGGGAAGGGCGATCTCGACGAGGGCATCGAGGCCGAGAAGGAGGCGTTCGCGAGCGCCTTTCAGACCGAGGACGCCAAGGAGGGCATCGGCGCCTTCCTCGGCAAGAGGACCCCGAAGTGGCAGGGGAGGTGAGGGCGTCGGGCGGGGCGACGGGATCGGCCCCGGGGGGCGCTTCGGCTTCCGGCCTCGCACCGTCCTCGGCATCCGTGCCTGCGGATGCCCCCCGCGACCGATCCCGTCGGCCCGCTCTTCTCGCCGAGATGATCCGGTCAGCCGACTCCGTCGTCGCGCTGACGGGCGCCGGGATCTCGGTCCCGTCCGGGATCCCCGACTTCCGCACTCCCGGCAAGGGGCTGTGGGAGAAGGTCGACCCGATGGAGGTGGCCCACATCGACGCCTTCCATCGCGACACGCAGCGGTTCTGGCGCTACTACCGCCCGCGTTTCGCCGGCCTCGGCGACAAGCTGCCTAACCGCGCGCACGACGCGCTCGCCGAGCTCGAGTACCGCGGGATGCTCGACGCCGTCATCACCCAGAACATCGACCGGCTGCACGCCAAGGCCGGCTCGGACCGGGTGGTCGAGGTCCACGGCTCGATCGCGACCTCGAGCTGCACCAGCTGCAGCGCCAGTTATCCGCTCGAGCGGGTGGGCGAGCTGTTCGACGAGGACGGGGTCGCCACCTGCGCCTGCTGCATGGGCAAGGTGAAGCCGGACGTGGTGCTGTTCGGCGAGCTGCTGCCGCGGGCGCCGATGGAGGAGGCGCAAGAGCTCTGCGCGAGGGCCGACCTGCTGCTCTGCGTCGGCTCCTCGCTGGAGGTCTTCCCGGTGGCGGGGCTGCCCGAGCTGACCCTCGCCGGCGGCGGGCGACTCGCGATCGTCACCCAGGGCCCGACCCCGTACGACGACCGGGCCGCGGTCCGGCTCGACGGCGACGTCGTCGACGAGCTCGGGGCCGTGCTGGCCGCGCTCTAGCTTCCACTTCGAGGTCGAGGTCGTCGGGGTGGATGGAGACATGGCCTACACCCTGGGCTTCGAGCGCTTCAACGGGTCGATCGCCGGGCGCCCCGTGGAGCCCGTGTTGGTTCGCGTGACGCACATCTACCGGCGCGAGGACGGCGCCTGGAAGATCGTCCACCGCCATGCCGACAACCCTGGTTCCGACACCCGCATGGAGAGGTCGTGAGCGGCGACGCCCGACCGATCCGTGTGCCGCGGGGAGAGGGCGACTCGCTGCGTAATCCGGTTGCGACGGGGGGGCCGCTCGAGATCAAGGCTCGCGGGGAGGAGACCGGTGGGGCGCTGACGGTCTGCGAGAGCGTCACGATGCCCGGGGAGGGCCCGCCCTTTCACAAGCACGCGAACGAGGACGAGGTCATGTACTTCGTCGACGGAGCGTTTCGCCTACGGATCGAAGATGAGGTCAGGGACATGTCGCCGGGCTCGTTCGCGTTCGTCCCGCGGGAGACTCCCCACAGCTGGCAGAACGTGAGCGACGGGCAGGCCCACATGCTCTTCGTCTTCACCCCCGCATCGCCGGGGATGGAGCGGTTCTTCGAGCGCTTCGCGGAGGTGGCCGGCGAGGGATCGGCCGTGAGGGAGGCCTTCGCGGCGCTCGCGGAGGACGCGGGCATGACTGTCCTGGGCCCGCCGCTGGCCCAGTCCCACCCGCTTCCCTGAGCCCGGTAACGGGCGGAGCGCATTTTCGAGCAAGGGCGTCTAGTTCTCGTTTGCAGAGACTTTCGTCGCGGCGAGAATCGTGTCGGCGACCAGCTGCGGGTCGTCGAACATCGGCACGTGCCCGACGTCATCGAGCACGACGAACCGTGCCCGGGGGATCATCTCTTGGGCGCGAGCGCCGTAGACATCGATGGGAAAGAGACTGTCCTCGCGTGACCATGCCAGGGTGATGGGGCACGGCAGGGGATCGAGAGGAGACAACTGCGCCGTGTCTTCGAACGTGTCCTCGAGAATCGTGCAGCCGAGGACGTTGTCGGCGGAGTCGATGAAATCGGCTCTGCTCAACCGATCCCCGTGGAGGGCGACATCGCTCATGACCCAGCGCCGAAGCCGGCCGGAGTAGGCCATAAGAGGCAGCAACCGACGGGAGCGGCGAGTGTCGCGCATCGCCGTGGACAGTGATCCCTTGAGCCGGTTCCTGTCATCCCAGTCGCGATCCCAGGCACCCGCAGGAGCAAGTGCACAGACGGTCTTCGCACGGCCACGCCGCGCCAACTCGAGCGCTACCCAACCGCCCGACGAGCTGCCGGCCAGGTGCGGCCTGTCAAGCCCCAACTCGTCGAGCACCCGCTCGCTGTCGTCGACCGAGTCCTCGAAGGTCGCCGGCCTTTTGTCGGGAACCTGTCCTCCGTGCCCGAGCCCCATCGGGGCAATCACGTCGAAGCGTTTGGCCAACGGTGGGATGACGTGGCGCCACACCCGATCAGCTTGGAATAGGCCGTGCAGCAGAACCAGTGGCTCGCCATCACCTTGGCGCAACACGACGCGAGCCTACCGAGGGAGGGGTGGTGCGCTAGAGCCCGAGCCCGCGCACCCCGGGCTCGTTCCAGCCGAGGTGGTGGGCGAGCTCGTGGCGGACGGTGCGCTCGACCTGGGCCCGCAGCAGCTTGGGGTTGTGGCCGAAGTCGCGCTCGAGCGTGTCCTGGTAGATGACGATCCGGCTCGGGTAGCCGTCGTTGGCCACGGTGGCGCCCACGTAGAGCCCGTAGGCGCCGACCTCGCTGCCGCCGTTCGAGACGATCACCGGCGTCGACTCGGCCAGCTCGCGGAACTCATCCGGAAGCTCGTCGAGCGCCTGCATCACCAGCTCGTCGAACTCGCTCGGCGGATGATCGGGAGGCGGCATCGACGCCAGCGCGTCGCTGCGCGCGACCAGGCGCTGGAACTCCGGCTCGGGCATCTCCCTGCCGGTTGCCGCCACCACCGCCCAGGCGGTGATCAGCACGATCGCCAGCGCCGCGACCGCCAGCGTCACCAGGTCGCCGAAGCCGGAGAGCGACGGCGGATTGAGCAACAGCAGCAGCAGCCCGGCGAAAAGGGCCGCGAACGCGGCGGCTCTCAGGGGTGGCCCGAAGATGTCCTTCACACCAACGAGGGTATCCCGGCCCTGGTCGACGCTCGAGCTGTTACGTCAGCCGGCGACGGCGCAGGACCCGCTCGCAGAGGCGGAGCGTTTCGCTCAGCTCGGCCACGCGGTCGTCGGAGAGCTCCCCGGCGAGCGCCTCGTTTGCCGCGTCGCCGGTGATCGCGCGGCGGTCGTCGAGCGTCTCGAGGTCCGTACGCTCAGCCTGGGTCGTGGTGTCGCGTGGCTCGGCGAGCAGTGCCTCGAGGCCGACCCTCAGCTGCAGCGCCGCCTCCCGGTCGCGGCCCGCGTCGAGGTCCCCTCGTGCTCTGAGCAGCAGCTCGTCGGCGACCGATGGCCGCTCTCGCCGACCGAGGATGGCGGCGATCCGCTCCTGCGGCCGCAGCTCCTCGAGCCGGCGCCTGCGCGTCGCGCGCGGCACCTCGATGGCCTCGGCGTAGCGGCCGTCGGCGAGCTCGTCGCCGGTGCCGAAACCGATCCGGACGACGAGCGCGCGGTGGGCGGAGAGGTCGGCAAGGTGCGGGTCGAGGGTCGAGGTCCGCAGGGCGTGGATCGCCCGGTTTACGACCAGGAGCGCGCCGTCGAGCTCGGCGGCGATCTCGTCGTCGGACTCGCGGATCGACTCCAGCCACCGGTGCGCCGCGTCGTGGGCGCCGAGCGGCTCGGGGCGAATCGCGGTGAGCGTCGAGACCGGCAGCGGACCGGGCTCGCTCCCCGGGTCCGCGTCCCTCGGCCTGGCGCGGCGCAGGCGCCTGCGCGCCGCCGGCGGCGCATCGCTCGTGAGCACGACAAGGACCCGATCGGGCTCGCGGCCAAGGTAGCGGCCGTCGTCGATCCCGATCGCGCCGGGAAGCTCGAATTGGACGAACGGGAGGAGGTCGGCTATGGCCAGTGCCTAGGCACTACTCGCCGATGTGGGCGCTCGAGGCGCGCTCGCCGTCGGCGCCGCCCTTGTCCTTGTTCTTGGCGGCCGGCAGGGCGAAGTCCGACGGCTTGGTGGGCACGGTCGGGTTGTCGATCTCGCTCAGCCGGTCGATCAGGCGCTCCCATTGCTCGGGCTTGAGGATCTGGTTGAACTGCTTGGAGATCGAGTCCGAGCCCGGCCCGTAGAGCGGCTGGAAGCCCACGTGGACGTGGTCGTCGTGGTCGCCCATCGCGTAGGTGTTGGCGCCGAAGTCCATGAGGGAGATGATCTGGTGCGGCGCCATCGTCCCCTGGAGCGACATCACGTCCTTGACCAGGGACTCCGTCAACGATCCGGGGCCCTGGTTTCCGAGCACCGGGATGCCGTTGATCTGGGCGATGTCGACCGCGTTTCCGGACGAGTGCTCGGAGATGTTGCCGCTGGTCGTGTAGATCGAGTGGCCGCACTTGAGCGAGGTGACGGTGAGGTCGAAGCCCCGCGCAACCAGGTACTCGAGCAGGGCGAGGATCCGGCGGTCGATCTGGCCGGTGGCGATGTCCTGGCGGCCGCAGGAGTAGATCTCGAGGTTGGGATCGGCGAGCACCCGCTGCTGGAGCTGTTCCTTGGACATCAGCAGCACCTGGCCGGCGGTGGCGCCGCCCGTGAACGGGTTCTTGCCGGCGGCGCGGTAGATCGCCGTCGCCTCGAGCAGCTTCCAACCGTCGAGGATCGGCTTCGGGTCGATCTTCGGCGCCCCGCGGCCGGCCGGGCGGATCGCGAAGTGGACGTGCGGGGCGAACTCGCCGCCGTCTCCGATCCGGCCGAGGACGGTGCCGGCAACGACCTTCGAGCCCTCCCTCAGCGGCTCGAGCTCCATCGACTTCTCGTCGAAGCGCAGCACGTTGGAGAAGTAGGACTTGAAGGTCTCGTAGCCGGGGACCCGCTCGTCGAGCAGCGCGTCGAGCTGGCCGGTGAGGTCGGCGCGGTCGATGTTGCTGTTGCGCTCGGGATAGGCGTACAGGCGGCGGTCGGACCCCTCGGTGTTGGTGGGGCCGCTGTCCTTCGCCGGCGCGGAGGCCGACTTGCCGCCCTTGTCGCGCTTGTCGTCGGACTTCTGGACGCCGGCTGTCGCCGGCTCGTCGGGAGACGGGTCGTCCGGGGTGATCAGCTTGAAGTCGCGCGCGCTCAGCTGCCGTTGCTTGGGCACCGGGTGGACCTTGGCGAGCTCGCCGAGCTCGGCGTACGTGAAGCGGTTGCCGTAGGCGTCCTTCAGGACGATGTACCTGCCGAGCTCCTTCGACTTGCCGATGTCGGTGATCACGCCGTCGTTGACAGCAACCACCGGCGCGTCCTCGCGCGAGTAGATGTTGATCCCTCGACGTGTGGGTGAGCTTGAGATCACGTCCGCGGCGTTTCCGGCCGAGCGCTTGCCGGGCTTCGAGTTCTGGAGCGCCTCGCGCTCGGAGATGTCGTCGGCGTAGCGGGCCTTGGCGGCGACCGGGAAGTGGGCGCCCTCGGTGAGCCCGGTCAGCGAGCCGACCAACCCGTCCGGGAGGCGGCCGTACTGGCGGGCGTAGAGGATGACCTCGTCGACGTACCAGTCGGCGTGGTTGTAGGCGAAGATCGCCGTCCGCAGGTCCTCCTGGCCGCCGGCTGCACGCAGGTAGCGGGCGGCGGCGCAGATGGCGTCGACCGGGTTGTACGGGTCCTTGCGCCCGTCGTCGTTGGCATCGACGCCGTACATGCGCCAGCTCGAGGGCAGGAACTGCATCCAGCCGACGGCGCCGGCGGTGGAGACGTTCAGGTTGGTGCCGAACGCCGTCTCGATCCGGTTGATCGAGGCGAGGATCTCCCAGGGGATCCCGTACTGGGTGCCGCAGGCCTGGTAGATCGGCAGCAGGAAGGGCGGGATCGTGAACTGGTCGATGAGGAAGTTGGGCACGCCGATCGGCGCCGGGCCGAAGTCGGCGATGGTCACGTCCGGGTTCGAGGCAGTCGGCGTCCCGTCGGGACGCCGGTCGGGCTGCTCGCTCATCGGCTCACGACTCTCGTCCCTCTCCTGATCGGGGCCGACGCCGCCGGTCGCGGGCTCCTTCTCGGTCTCGCTCGAACCGCGGCCGCCCGGGCCGATCTCGCCGATCGAGCCGCCCCCGACGCCGTTGCCGCCGACGGCCGCGCCGCCTTGGCCGCCCGCCGAGGAGGAGCCGCCGGACCCGCCGGACCCGCCGGAACCACCCCCAGCACCGCTCTCTGCCGCGCCACCGCCGGGGGTGCCGGTGGTGGGGGGCGCGGGCGTGGTAGTCGGTGGTGGCGCGGCGGTCGCCGACTCGGTCGCGTCAAGCGGGCCGGTGCAGTCGGGGTCGTCGAGGTCCTCGAGGCCGTCGCCGTCGTCGTCGGCGAGGTTCGAGCACTGCGGCGGCACCTGAAGCTGGTTGAGGTTGGTGCCGTTGGGGAGGTCGATCTGGACGCCGGCCTCACCGACGCCCAGCAGGTTGCCGTTGCCGTTGCCGGCTCCCGCCGTCCCCGCGGCGATCGAGGCGCCTAGGACGGCCAGGCTCACGATCAGTAGGAGTCTGCTTCTCATGCCCTGGTAACCCCGGTGGGGACACACCGCTCCAGGCCCCTGCCGCCAGAGCTGGCAAATGCCCGTACCCGAGCGCGGAAAACGCTACTTGTTAGTTCTGGGGTTTGCAAGACGTAACTGACCGCGCAACCGTATCCGACGGCGCCCCTCCTGGCCGCGCGGAGGGGGTCATTTCGCTGCCCCGTCCATCGGCAGTGTCGATGGCGGCCTTGAAGGATTACCCTGGGCGCCGATTTTCGATGCCGGATCCCGAGGAGAAATCGAGCATCCGCGAGCGCGGCGAGGAGGCGGTGGGCGAGCTCGCCCAGGCGCTCGTGGAGAACCCGGTCTTCAACTCCGCGCTCTCCCGCGCGCTCGGGGCCGGTGAGCGTGCGGTGAGCGCCCAGCGGGCGGCGATCGCGGCTCTGAACGTGGCGTCGGGCTCGGACATCGAGCGGCTCGAGCAGCGGCTGCGATCGCTCTCCGGGCGCCTCGAGGAGCTCGAGGACAGGATCGACGAGCTCAGCGACCAGCTAGCCGACGTCGGCCGGCGCCTGCGGGCGAGCGAGGGCGCCGACGCACGCCCGGGCTAGCTCGACCAGCTCACCCTCGAGCTCCTCAGCGTCTCCGGGCACTGGCGAGCAGGCGATCACCGCCGACGCGACCGCGACCCCGGTGGCGGCCCCGGCGGCCAGCAGCGGAGCCGTCTCGAGGTCCACCGCCACGGCGCCGGCCCGCCGCAGGGCCTCGCCGTGCGCCGAGCGCGGGTCCAGGGCGACGTCCCTGCTCGCGACCAGCGCCGGCCGGGCGTGGGCGACGGCGCCCAGGCGCCCGGTCAGCCCCGCGTCGGGCTCGCACCCGGGCCCGAAGCCATAGGCCCTGCTGGTCCCGTCCTCGCAAAGCGCCGAGCCTGCGATCACGACCGTCCCGGCGTGCCGCTGGTCAAGCGCGGTCGCTGTCCCGACCCTGATCGCGCGCCGGACGCCGTGCTCGGCGAGCTCGGTGAGCACCGCCGCCGCGCTGGGGCCGCCGATGCCGGTGGATTGGATCGTCAGCTCCCTTCCGTCCGCGGTTCGGCCGCTGTACCCCCAGAGCCCGTGGTGGTGATTTGCCATCAGCGGCGCCTCGGTGAGCTCCTGGGCGAGGCGCATCGCCAGTCCCGGGTCGCTCGGCAGCAGCGCCTCGGCCGCGATCGGCGCGGTGGGGCGGAGGTAGGCGGTCACAGTCGCGGATTATTGTGTCTGGCGCGTGAGCGCGGAGCCAGAAAGAAGGAGGAGTCGCGTGAGGCGAAGCGCGATCCAGGTGTGATGAGTTCGGAGAGCGACAGCGGGGTCGCCGACAAGCTGAGATCGGCGATCGACCGCACGATGCGGGCCACCGCGGGCTCGGCGGCGAGCAGCCGCGAGCGGGCCGGCGAGCTCGTCGACGAGGTCGTGCGGCGCGGGCTGGAGGCCCGCGACGAGCTCGCGCGGCGCGGACAGGAGGCCGGGGTCGAGCTCGCCCGCCGCGGCCAGGAGGCCACGGGAGAGGTCTCCAAGCGGGTCGAGATGCTCGAGGCGCGGCTCGCCGAGCTCGAGGCACGCCTCGAGGCGGAGCCGCCGCGCGACCCACAATCTAAGCCTGAGCCTGAGGGTTAGAAAATGCAGGGCCGCCAGGTGGTCATCACCGGCATCTCGAGTCCCTGGGCCGGCGAGCTCGCCCGCAACCTCGAGCGTGACCCTCGGATCGAGTCCATCGCCGGCATCGACTCGCGGCCGCCGCAGGTCGCGTTGGAGCGCACCGAGTTCATCGAGGCGGACGTCCGCAATCCGGCCCTCTCGCGCCTGCTGCCGTCGACCCGCGCCGACACGATCATCCACTGCGGGATCCTTCTCTACCCGGACGCCGCCAGGCCGCCGCGGGTCTTGCACGAGATCAACGTGATCGGGACCCTGCAGCTGCTCGCCGCGTGCGAGCGGACCGAGGGGCTGCGGCACGTGATCGTCCGCGGTTCGGCCGCCATCTACGGCTGCGAGGGCGCGGCACCGCTGCTGTTCACCGAGGATCGCGCCCGCGCCAAGCCGCTCCGCACCCGTTTTCAGCGCGACATCTCCGAGCTCGAGGAGTACTTCGCGAACTTCGCCCGCCGGCATCCACATCTGACCTGCACCATGCTCCGCTACCAGCCCGAGATCGGCGCCGACCTCGACACGCCGCTGGTCCGCTACCTGACGCTGCCGGTGGTCCCCGTCCAGCTCGGCTTCGACCCGCGGCTTCAGTTCCTTCACTCCGAGGACGCCACCGGCGCGCTGGTCGCCGCGGTCGCCAAGCCGGTGCCGGGGCCGATCAACGTCGCTCCATCGGGATCGATCTCCCTCAGCCGCGCGCTCCGGCTCCTCGGCCGACCCGCGGTCCCGGTTCCCCACGGGCTGTTCGAGCCCCTGTTGCGGCGCCTCGGGCGACGGCTGGGCGCCGGCGCGCTCTATGGGGACGGGGTGCGGATGCTTCGCTTCGGACGCGGGGTCGACAACCAGCGGCTGTGCAAGGAGCTCGGCTACGAGCCCAGGTTCGACGCCACGGCGGCGATCGCCGACCTCGCCGCCAAGACCGGCGGCAAGCGAATCGGCCCGCGGCTGGCGCCGGGTGCGCTCGCCGGGCAGCTGGTGGGAGCGAGCCGGTGAGCGCCGGTCCCTCGGACACGGCGACGGCGGCGAGGGCCGAGGCGGTGGCCGACTTCCTGCGTGGGGTGCGCGGCGGGATCGAGGCCGGGCTCGATCCGCTGGCCGCCGCCCAGGACGCCGCCGACTCGCTTCCCGGCCGGCTCGGCGATGCGCTCAAGGTCGTCGTCCGCCGCCTGCAGGGTGACTACCACGAGGACGAGTGGGGCTTCGACGAGCAGTTCGCGGAGGCGGTCTTTCCGCTCTTCGACTTCCTCTACCGCGTCTGGTGGCGGGTCGAAAGTGTCGGTGCGACCCGGGTGCCGTCGCACGGCCGGGCGCTGCTGGTCGCAAACCACGCCGGCTCGCCGCTGCCGCTGGACGCTTCGATGGTCACCACCGGACTGATGAACGAGCACCCGCTGCCGCGCTGGCCGAGGTTCGAGGTCGGTGACTGGGTCTTCGGAGTGCCCTTCCTGTCGGCCTTCGTGCGGCGCCTGGGCGGAATCCCGGGCGGCCCCGAAAACGTCGGCGGGCTCCTGCGTGCCGACGAGCTGGTGATCGTCTTTCCGGAGGGCGACAAGGGGCCGGCGAAGCCGTTTCGAGATCGCTACCGGCTGGAGCGCTTCGGGCGGGCGGAGTTCGCCGAGCTGGCCCTCGCCACCGGCGCGCCGATCGTCCCCGTGGCGATCGTCGGCTCGGAGGAGATCTACCCGAAGCTCGGAGAGTCGCGGACGCTCGCCCGGGCGACCGGCGCCCCCTTCGTCCCGGTGACCCCGACCTTCCCCTGGCTCGGCCCGCTCGGCCTGATCCCGCTCCCGTCGCGGTGGCGGATCGAGTTCTGCGAGCCGATCGACGTCTCCGAGCACCCGCCGGAGGCGGCCGAGGACCGCCGGCTCGTCTTCGACCTCTCCGAGCGCGTGCGCGAGACGATCCAGGACCGCCTCTACGACAACCTGATCAAGCGCGGTTCCGCCTTCGCCTGAGGAGCTTGTGTCAATAGACTCGCGCCGCAGCCGATGGGCACTCGGGCGAGTACGAGAACGAAGACGCTACCGGCAGGCAAGCCGGCCGCCGGCGAGTTCCGCGCCGCGCTCGAGCGCGCCCTGGCGCTCGCCGACTCCGACGACCGGGTCGGTCCCGTGATCGCCGCCGCCCGGCTGCGGCTGCGGTTCGTGTTCCCCGACGTCGGCCTGGTGCTCAACCTCGCCGCCGGCGCGGATCCGGATCACAACCTCAGCTGGTCGTTCGACGAAGTCGACTGGTCACCACAGCTCGAGCTCGAGATGGACAGCGAGACCGGCAACCGCTTCCTGCAGGGGACCGAGAGCCTGGCGATCGCCATCGCCCACGGGCGCGCCCGCGCCAAGGGCTCATCGCACCGCACCGTGCTCGCGCTACCGGCGACCCGGCTGCTCGTCGAGCCCTACCGCCAGGTGGTCACCCACGAGCACCCCACGCTGGTGGCGAAGCGACCGACGTCCTAAATTTTCGTTGACGGCGGCGGTCGTCGAGCGTAGCCTCCGTCGCACCAGGTTGGCAACAGGCCAGTAGTGGACGCCGCTGCCATTGCCCTCCGGCGACTGGGGCTTGGAGTGAGCGTTCCGCAAGGCGCGATCGACGCCGGAGGCCGACGAAGCGGGCCGTGAGCCCGCCCGGGCGACGGGGCCACACGACCCCGTCGCTCCATTTGTAGGGCGGCGGAAGCCGCCGAATGGCTGGCCGCCCTCGGAGAGCGGCCTGACTTGAACCGTGGCGGTTCAAAGCGGACCACGCGGTCGGGTCGGTGGCCTCACACTCGCGAGCGGTCGCCGTGAATACCATCGGGACGTGGCAGAGGCCGTGATCTCGCTCAGCGAGGCGTCGAGGATTTCCGGCGTCTCGCCCTCGACCTTGAAGCGCTGGGCCCGCGAGCGGGTGATCCCGGTCAAGGACGGACGGTGGACCACCGCGGCCGCCGCCCAGGCGCGGGTCGTCGCGCGAATGCGCGAACGCGGCCATTCGCTGGCCGAGCTGCGCAGGGCCGTCCGCGACGGCCGGCTCGCGTTCGGCTTCGTCGAGGACCTGATCCCGGGCGCTCGCGAGCGGGCGATCGATCGCGCCGAGGCCGCCGAGCGCACCGGCCTGGAGGAGGAGCTGATCGAGCGGGTGATGACGCTGCTCGGGACACCGACCGCGCTCGAGGGAACGCTCAACGAGCAGGACGCAGAGGCGATCGAGCAGATGGCGGCCGTGCTGGGGGCGGGGTTTCCGCTCGTCGCCCTGCTCCAGCTCGTCCGTGTCTACGCGCAGTCGATCCGCAAGATCGCCGAGGCCGAGGTGCGCCTGTTCCACATCTACGTCCACGAGCCGCTGATCCGCCAGGGGGTCGACGCGCTCGAGATGGCCGAGGAGATGGAGGGCCTCGCCCGCGACCTGCTGCCGCTCACCTCGCCGCTGATGGAGTACATCCACCAGCGCTACCTGCGCTTCTACATCGAGCAGGACGTCGTCGGCCACATGGAGGTCGACTTCGCCGGCCAGCGCCAGATGGGCAGGGTGCAGATGGCGTTCTGCTTCGTCGACCTCACCGGCTTCACGCGATTCACCGAGGAGGAGGGCGACGAGGAGGCGCTCGACCTGGTCGAGCGCTTCGTCGAGACGGTGGAGGCGACGCTCCCCGCCGAAGCGCTGATCGTGAAGACGATCGGCGACGAGGTGATGATCGTCTCCCCCGATCCCCTGACGCTGACCGAGTGGGCCGTCGGCTTCCTCGGCCTCTTCGGCGACCGGCCCCAGCCGCGCGTGGGGCTCCACGTCGGCCGCGCGGTCTACCGCGACGGCGACTACTTCGGCACCGAGGTCAACCTCACCCACCGGGTCGTCGCCCGAGCGCTCGGCGGCGAGGTGATGGTGACGACGGCGGTCGTCGAGGCGATCGGCGACTCCGCCTATCTCGAGTTCGACGCGATCGGCCGGGTGGAGCTCAAGGGCTTTCCCCAGCCGGTCGAGCTCTTCGTCGCCCGCGCGCGGAGTCCGGATGAGGTCTAGGGGTTTTGCCGCCCGTCGCTCGCCCTAAGATCGATCGCGCCATGGGTTCCCCGTCCTCGAAGCTGGCCGCCCTGCGCGAGCTCGGTCAGGCGGTGGGCTCGAGCGGCCTCCTCTCAAATGGGGACTCGGTCGTGGTCATGACCTCCGGTGGTGCCGACTCGGCATGCGTCGCCGCCGGCCTCGCCTACGAGCTGGGGTCCGAGGCCGTCCACGGCCTGCATTTGAACTACGGCCTTCGCGCCGGCGCGGGGAGGGCGAGCAGGCGGCGCGCGGCCTCTGCGCGGCGCTGCGGATGGACCTGCACGTCGAACGTCCGCAGAGCCCCTCGAGGGAAATCTCCAGGACGCCGCGCGGCGCGCGCGCTACGCGGCCGCCGAGCGATTGAGGACGCGCACCGGGTCCGACTGGATCGCCACCGGCCACACCCGGACCGACGTCGCCGAGACGGTCGTCTACCGGCTCGCGAGCTCGCCCGGGACCCGGGCGCTGCTCGGGCTCGCGCCGCGCAGCGGCCGCGTGATTCGACCCCTGCTCGGGCTCGAGCGCGAGCGTGCCCGCGAGCTGGCGGTCGCGGCGGCGCTCCCGTTCGCCGACGACGAGACCAACGAGGACGCCCGCTTCGCGCGCAACCGGATCCGCGCCGAGCTGCTGCCCGCGCTTCGCGACTTGAACCCGGAGGCGATCCGCAACATCGCCGAGACGCGGGCCGAGCTCGCCGAGGAGGCGCAGCTGCTCGAGCGGGTGGTGCTGGAAGCGCTCGCCCAGGCCGGCTCGGATGCGGGATCCGTGGCGATCCGGGCCGCGGCGCTGGAGCCGATGGAGCCGGGCCTGCGGCGCCTGGCTCTGCGGGCGTTGGCCGAGCGCGCACTCGGCCGCCCGGTCGTCCTCGGACGGCCGCGGGCGGCGGAGATCATGCGCCTCGCGGGAAGGCCGCAGGGCGGGACCGTCGAGCTCGGGGGCGATCTGGTCGCCGAGTGCGAGAGCGGTTTCGTGCGCTTCCTGGCCGGGCCCGCCGACGCGGCGCCGGAGCCCGTCGTCCTCAAGCTCCCCGGCAGGGCCCGGATCGGCGACTGGGAGGTGGCGGCCGAGCTCCGGCCGGCGCCGGTGGAGCCTGTCGGACCCGACCTGGCGACGCTCGACGCCGCCGCGCTCGAGGGGCGGATCGAGGTGCGCACCTGGCGCGAGGGCGACCGGCTCACGCCGCTCGGCATGAAGGGGACGAAGAGCCTTCAGGACCTGTTCACCGACCGGGGCGTCCCGCGCTCGCTTCGCGGCCGGGTGCCCGTCGTCACCGTCGACGGCGAGATCGCCTGGGTGGCCGGGGTGGCCGTCTCGGAGGAGTTCCGGCTGGACGCGGACTCGGAGCAGGTCGCCGTGCTCACCGCTCGGCCAATCGAGTAGAGGCCTGACCCGGTAGCCGGGTACCTTCCCGGGTCGTGCCACCCGCGACCACGGATTACGGATCGATCGGCGAGATCCTGGTCTCCACCGAGGACCTGGGGCGGCGGGTGCGCGAGCTTGCCGCCGAGATCGACCGCGACTACGGCGACGGCGATCGCGACCTGGTGCTGATCGGCGTCCTCAAGGGCGCGGTGATGTTCATGGCCGACCTCATGCGGGAGCTCGAGGTCCCGTGCGAGGTCGACTTCATGGCGGTCTCTTCCTATGGCTCGACCACGGACTCCTCCGGCGTGGTGCGCATCCTCAAGGACCTCGACGCGTCGATCGCCGGGCGCGACGTGCTCCTGGTCGAGGACATCGTCGATTCCGGGCTCACGCTGCACTATCTGCTCAAGAACCTGCGGGCCCGCGAACCGCGCTCGCTCGAGGTCTGCGCGCTGCTCACCAAGCCCGAGCGCCGGCGCGTCGACCTGCCGATCCGCTACGTCGGCTTCGAGATCCCGAACCGGTTCGCGATCGGCTACGGGCTCGACCACGCGCAGCGATATCGCAACCTTCGCTACGTCGCCGCGTTGGACCAGTAAAGCGGCGTTTCACCGGTAGAGGCGTGGCTCGCCGAATCGCCCTGGTACGCTGATCCAAGCCGGCGCGGGGTCCGAACCCCGTGCGCATGCCGTAAAACAGCCGATGAGAAGGTTCTTCAGAAGCGCCGCGTTCCCGATCCTGATCGTGATCGTGCTCGCGTTCTTCGCCCAGCGGCTGATCAGCCCCCCCACCAGGGAGGAGTCGCCGGACTACAACGACTTCATCAGCCAGATCGAGGACCGGCCGACTCCATCGAGGCGTCACGCTTCAGCAGAAGACCGACACGCTGCAGTCACCGAGACCGACGGCGACGAATACTCCACCGGCTACCCGGCCGACGGCGCAGGCGAGGTGACCAACACCCTTCGACCAACGGCATCGACACCAACGTCGAGGGCACGGGCGGCTCGAGCTTCCTCTCGATCCTCACCTACATCCTCCCGTTCGTCCTCTTCTTCGGTTTCTGGCTCTTCCTCATGAACCAGATGCAGGGCGGCGGCTCCCGGGTCATGAGCTTCGGCAAGTCGCGCGCCAAGCGGATGTCGGTCGACGCGCCGAAGATCACCTTCCGGGACGTCGCCGGTGCCGACGAGGCGGTCCAGGAGCTGCACGAGATCAAGGAGTTCCTCGAGAACCCGAAGAAGTTCCAGGCGCTCGGCGCCCGGATCCCGAAGGGCGTGCTGCTCTACGGCCCGCCCGGGACCGGCAAGACGCTGCTCGCCCGCGCGGTCGCCGGCGAGGCCGGCGTGCCGTTCTTCTCGATCTCCGGCTCGGACTTCGTCGAGATGTTCGTCGGCGTCGGCGCCAGCCGGGTGCGCGACCTGTTCGAGCAGGCGAAGCAGAACTCGCCCTGCATCATCTTCATGGACGAGATCGACGCCGTCGGCCGCCATCGCGGCGCCGGCATGGGCGGCGGCCACGACGAGCGCGAGCAGACCCTGAACCAGCTCCTGGTCGAGATGGACGGCTTCGAGATGAAGGACAACATCATCCTCATCGCCGCCACCAACCGACCCGACATCCTCGACCCCGCGCTGTTGCGCCCGGGCCGCTTCGACCGCCAGATCGTCGTCGACCGACCCGACCGTCGCGGCCGCAAGAAGATCCTCGAGGTCCACACCCGCGGCAAGCCGCTCGCCAAGGAGATCGACCTCGACGCGCTCGCCGGCCAGACCCCGGGCTTCACCGGCGCCGACCTCGCCAACCTGATCAACGAGGCGGCGCTGCTGACCGCGCGCTCGGGCAAGCGCGAGATCTCCATGCTCGAGCTCGAGGAAGGGATCATGCGGGTGATCGCCGGCCCCGAGAAGAAGACCCGGGTGATGTCGGAGAAGGAGCGCCTGGTGACCGCGTTCCACGAGATGGGCCACGCGATCGTCGGCCACATGCTCCCCAACACCGACCCGGTGCACAAGGTCTCGATCATCGGGCGTGGCCAGGCGCTCGGCTACACGATCTCGCTCCCCGGCGAGGACAAGTTCCTCACCACCCGCGCCGAGCTCGCCGACACGATGGCGATGACGCTCGGCGGCCGGGCGGCAGAGGAGATCGTCTTCGGCGAGATCACCACCGGCGCCTCGAACGACCTCGAGAAGGTGACCGAGACCGCCAAGCAGATGGTGATGCGCTACGGGATGTCCGAGCGCCTGGGCCCGCGCGTTTTCGGCCACGACCGCTCGATGCCGTTCCTCGGTCGCGAGTTCTCCTCCGAGCCCGACTACTCCGACGAGATCGCGCGCGAGATCGACGACGAGATCCGCCGCATCGTCGAGGAGGCCCACCAGAGCGCCAAGGACATCCTGGCCGAGCACCGCGAGCAGCTCGACCGGATCTCGAAGCTGCTGATCGACCGCGAGACGATCGACGCCGAGCAGTTCGTGCAGCTGCTCCAGGGCGCCTCGGAGGAGGAGGTCTTCGGCGACGAGGAGGAAGAGCGAGCCGCCTGAGCCGCCTCCCGAGCCCGAGCGCAGCCGCCGGTCGCGAGAGCCCGCGCCCGCTGCCCGCCCCCGTCCCGGCTTCGCCGGGTCGGCGGAAATGCGCGCCGACTGACCCCTTCCGCAACTCCCACCCGGTAAGTTGGTTTCGTGTTGTAACCAACCACACCAACCCGGGAGGAACCAGATGAAGGAGCGAGCAGGGGGGACGCGTCGCGGCCGGTTGGCCATCGTCGCGACCGGGATCGCTGTCCTCGGCCTGTTGGCGGCGACGTCGCATTCGCGAACAACCTCGACCGCCGCACGGCCACCAACGCCGCCAAGCAGGTGGCCAAGGATGATTGCCGGAACACGTCCGGCTGCAAGGACTACTTCGTCCGCGGCCTGCACCGCGTCAGTCGCCACAAGGCGGTCGGGAAGATCGCCGTCTCAGCGAGAAGAACGGCGTGCATTTCTCTGCACCCGGCAGATCGTGATCAAGCTCGATCACGCCACCGGCGAGATCAACTACGCCGTTTCGCAGCGTAACGAGACGGCCCGGCCTGACAGTCGCGACGTTTGACCCCGGAGGGGCGGGCGCGAGCCCGCCCCTCGCGCGTTAGTGGCGGATTCGGACACCATCAGGCGATGCACCCGCGGCTGATGGGAATCGTCAACGTGACTCCGGACTCCTTTTCCGACGGTGGCCTCTACCTGGATCCGCAACGGGCGGTCGCGCACGGGCGCCGAGCTCGCGGCCCAGGGCGCCGCGATTCTCGACGTCGGCGGCGAGTCGACCAGGCCCGGAGCCGAGGCGGTCGACGCCGAGCTGGAGCGAGAGCGGGTCCAGCCGGTGGTCGCCGCGCTGGCGGGGCCGGCGGGCCCGGCGCCGAGGTCTCGATCGATACCTCGAAGGCCCCGGTGGCCGCCGCCGCCCTCGACGCCGGGGCGACGATCGTCAACGACGTCACCGCCCTGCGCGGAGACCCCGACCTCGCGGCACTCTGTGCCGAGCGCGGCTGCACGCTGGTGCTGATGCACATGCAGGGCACGCCGCGGACGATGCAGTCCGACCCCACCTACGACGACGTCGTCGACGACGTGCGCGCGTTCCTCGCCGAGCGGATCCGGGTCGCCGTCGACGCCGGGGTCGACGAGCGCCGGATCTGGGTCGACCCCGGGATCGGGTTCGGCAAGACGCTCTCCCACAACCTCGAGCTCCTGCGACGCCTCGGCGAGCTGCGCGACCTCGGCCGCCCGCTGGTCATCGGCAGCTCGCGGAAGAGCTTCATCGAGGCCCTCACCGGCCGCCCGGCCGGCGAGCGCCTCGGGGGAACGATCGCCTCGAACGTGCTCGCGCTCGCCGCCGGCGCGGAGATCTTTCGCGTTCACGACGTCGACCGCGCGCTGCGGGTCGCAGGTCTGCTCGACGGTCGCGACCGGGCAGAGCGCGGTTGACAATCGGACCGGCGCGCAACCGGCGCCCGGCCGGCCAGCGAGTGCGGCCGCGCGGTCGCGTCAAGGCGCCAGCTGGAGGCCGCACGGCGAAGGATCTGAGTCGACCGTCGAGGTCGAGCTGCGCGGTCTCTCGATCTACACCCACCACGGGGTCACCGAAGCCGAGCGCGAGATCGGCCAGCGGCTCGAGATCGACGTCAGCTTCGACGTCCCCGATTGCGACGCCGTGCTCACCGACCGGGTCGAGGACACGATCGACTACGGGGCCGTCGCGGACATCGTCGCCCTGGCCGCCACCGAGCGCTCCTACAGGACCCTGGAGCGACTCGCACACGTGATCGGCGAGCGGCTGATCGAGCGCTACGGCTGCGACACGGTCCGGGTTCGTGCAGCCAAGCCCGAGCCACCGCTGCCGCTCGCGATCGAGGAGGTGGCGGTGGAGGTCGTGCACTCGCGAGCGTTTGCGGAGCTCGAGACGGAAGAGGACGAGGCCGGGCCGCGACGCGGAGCCCGGCCGCTGTTGAGGCCGCTGGAGTGATCGGGTACCTCGGGCTCGGTTCCAACGTGGGGGACCGCCATGCCCACCTGCGGGCCGCGCTCGACCTGCTCGGCGAGCACGGGGTGGAGGTGGAGGCGGTCTCGAGCGCCTATGAGACCGAGCCGGTGGGGGAGATCTTGGACCAGCCCGACTTCCTGAACGCCGCGGCGCGGATCAGGACGGAACTCGATCCGGAGGCCCTGCTCGACGTCTGCAAGGCGATCGAGGTCGAGCAGGGGCGCATGCTCGCCGGCCCGCGCCACGGCCCCCGCTCGCTCGACCTCGACCTGCTGCTGCTCGGTGACCTCGAGGTCGAGAGCGAGCGCCTGCGGCTTCCGCACCCCCAGGTGACCGCGCGCCGGTTCGTGCTCGTCCCGCTGCTGGAGCTGGACCCCGAACTGGCGCTGCCGAACGGCAGGCGCTTGGCGGACGCGCTCGAGCGACTTGGCGAGGGCGAGCGGGTCGAGCTCGTCGGCGCCGTCTAGGCGGGCGCCGCCGAGCGCAGCGGCTCCAGCCACTCCGCCGGCAGCACCGGTGGCATCCGGCCCGGGTAGTCGGGGTCTATGCGAAGCGCCAGCTGTCCGGCGGGCCGCTGTTCGATCGCGGGCCGGAGGTCGTCGAGCGTCATCAGCAGCCGAACGCTGGTGGCGATCTGCAGGTCGGCGGCGTTCGGCGGATCACCCCCGAGCACGCCGGCGGCGATCCAGTCGTCGATGCGGTTGAGCATCCCCGGAAGCGCCGCCAGGTCGTCCCGGACGGTCTCGTCGGTCGCTTCGTTGAAACGCGCCGAGAGGGCGACGATCGGCGCTGCCGTCTTGACCGCCAGGCCGATCGGGATGCCCAGGCGGGCGCCCGTCGAGTAGCTGCGAAGCGGCGATCGCTCGCGGCGCATCCCGTTCCAGAGAACGCGCCGCGCCACGGACTGCAGGACGCCGTCGCCCCACCGCTCGGCCTGCTCGACCTCCGCAAGCAGATCCGGGTCCGAGGGAAACAGGGGCGGCTCGGGCTTGAGCCGGTCGAGCGCCCTGGCGATCTCGCGCGAGCCCTGTACCCGCTCGCCGTCGATCTTCAGCGCCGGGACGGTGACGCCCGGAAACCCGAGGGCGCGCAGCGCCCCCTTCGAGATCACCGGCATCAGGTCGACGCGCTTGTAATCGATGCCCTTGCGGTCGAGCATCATCGCGGCCGTCCGTGCGGGATGCGACGCGGGAATCACGTACAGGGTGGCGGCCACGGGCGGGATCCTATTCCGCGATCATCCGCGCCGATGCTGCTCGCCGTCGACGTCGGCAACACTCAGACCCACCTCGGCGCCTTCCGCGGGGACGAGCTCGCCGAGCACTGGCGGTTTCAGACCCGGGCCGGTGCCACCGGCGACGAGATCGCCGACCGGATCACCGGCCTGCTCGCGCTGAGCGGAATCGAGCCGGCCGAGGTCGACGCACTCGCGATCTCCTCGGTCGTGCCGCCGCTCGGCGGCGAGTACACGGCGATGGCCCGCCGCTACTTCGACGCCGACTGCCTGACGATCGGGCCTGGGGTGAAGACCGGCATGCCGATCCGAATCGACAATCCGTACGAGGTCGGTGCCGACCGGCTGGTCAACGCGGTCGCGGCCTACGAGCGGATCAGGGGCTCGTGCGTGGTCGTCGACTTCGGCACCGGGATCAACTTCGACGCCGTCTCGGCCGACGGCGAGTACCTCGGCGGCGCGATCGCCCCGGGGGTTGAGATCTCGCTGACGGCGCTCACCGAGCGCGGCGCCAGGATTCCGCGCATCGACCTCGACGAGCCCGGAGCGGCGATCGGGAAGTCCACCAGGGCGGCGATCCAGTCCGGGGTGATCTTCGGCTTCGCCGGCCTGATCGACGGCATCGCCCGCCGGATCGAACGCGAGCTGGGCGGCGAGCCCACCCTGATCGCCACAGGCGGCCTCGCACACGCGATCGTCCCGTTCTGCGAGACGATCGACGAGGTGGACGACCTGCTGACCCTGACCGGCCTGCGGCTGGTCTGGGAGCGGAACACGTAGCGCGAAGGATTCGGGGTCGAAAACCGGCCCAAATGCTTCACTCTGGAGTCGAAATGGCCCAGCCCGCACTGACAACCCCCTTCCGGATCGCCGACGTCGAGATCCCGAACCGCGTCGTGCTCGCGCCCCTGGCCGGGATCGGCAACTGGTTCGTGCGCCTTCAGGCTCACCGCCACGGGGCCGGGCTGGCGGTCTCGGAGATGGTCTCGAGCTACGCGCTCGCCCACCGGAACCGGCGCACGATCGAGGAGATGCTCCGCATCCATCCCGACGAGGGACGGGTCGCGATCCAGCTGTTCGGGCCGGATCCGGCGGTGATGCGCGAGGCGGCGGCGATCGCCGCCGCCGCCGGCCCGGACCTGATCGACCTGAACATGGGCTGCCCGGTGCCCAAGGTGCTGAAGACGGGCGCGGGCGCGGCGCTGCTTCGCGATCCGGCGCGCGCCGTCGCGGTGGCCCGCGCCGCGGCCGAGGGCTCGGGGCTGCCGGTGACCGTGAAGCTGCGCTCCGGCCTGGACTCCGGCGATCGCTCAGGCCTGGAGCTCGCGCGCCGGCTGGCCGAAGAGGCCGGGGTTGCCGCCGTCACCCTTCACCCGCGCTCTGCGAAGGTCCATCACCGCGGCGCCGCCGACTACGCGATGGTCGCCCGCCTGGCGTCTCTACTCGAAATCCCCGTGATCGTCTCGGGCGGCGCGCGCAGCGCCGATGCGGCCCGGCTCGCCTATGCGGAGGCCGGCGCGGCGGCGGTGATGATCGCGCGCGGCTCGCTCGGGAACCCGTGGGTGTTCGACCAGCTCGTCGGCGGGCGCGACCTGCCCCCGACCCGCGACGAGGTGCTCGCCGAGCTGCGGTGGATCCTCGATCGCGCCGAGGCGCACTGGGGCCAGGAGCGCGCCGCCCGCAACCTGCGGAAGTTCTACCCCTGGTACCTGGAACGCCTGCAAATCACGGGCTCGGCGGCCGATGGATGGCAGCGCACCGAGAGCCTGCAAGCGGTCCGGCACATGGTCGACGAGCTCGATCTGAGCCCCGTCGGCGCCTCGCTATAATCGCGCGCCTGCCCGGACCCGCGAGCGCCACAGGCGCCGTGTTTCGGGCGTTTTCCATGCAGGAGGGTGTCCCCCAAACGGGGGAACGGAGAGAGGACGAGGAAGAGGTTCAATCGTGGCTCGCGAAGCGCTGATCACCCAGGAAGGGCTCGAGAAGCTGAAGTCGGAGATCGAGCATCTCTCGACCGTGAAGCGGCGAGAGGTCGCCGAGCGGATCAGGGACGCGCGTGAGTTCGGCGACATCACCGAGAACTCGGAGTACGACGACGCCAAGAACGAGCAGGCGCTGCTCGAGCAGCGGATCGCCATGCTCGAGGAGCGGCTGCGGCGCGCCAATGTGGTCGACGAGAAGGCGGTCGACACCGAGACCGTCGGCGTCGGGGTGCGCGTGCACGTCAAGGATCAGAAGTCCGGCGACTCGCGCAAGTACCAGATCGTCGGGGCCACCGAGGCTGACCCGGCGGAGAACAAGCTCTCCAACGAGTCGCCGATCGGCAAGGCGCTGATCGGGCACAAGCGCAACGACGTGGTCACGATCGACGTCCCCCGCGGCCCGAAGAAGAAGCTCAAGATCACCAAGATCGAGGCGGCGTAGCGAGGCGGAGCCCGGAGGGCGAAGCCGAGCCCGGCCGCCGTTGAGGCCGCTTGTCTGCCCTTCGGTCTAGGCTCGCCGCCATGGCCGAGCCAAGCAGCGAGTCCGCCGAGGAGCGCTCCGAGTCCCAGGTCCTCGCCGAGCGGCGGGAGAAGCTCGAGCGACTGCGCGAACAGGGCGTCGAGCCGTTCCCTCACGAGTACGAGGACCGGGTCGAGATCGCGGCGGTCCACGCCGCCCACGACGGGCTCGCCGACGGCGAGGAGACCGACGACTCCTACCGCGTGGCCGGCCGGATCACGGCCCGCCGCGGCCACGGCAAGGCGGCGTTCATCGACCTCGTCGACTCCAGCGGCAAGATCCAGCTTCACTCGCGCGCCGACGTCGTGGGCGAGTCCGAGCACGAGCGGCTGGCCGGCTTGGACCTCGGCGACGTGATCGGGGTCGAGGGGGTGGCCTTCAAGACCCGGCGCGGCGAGCTCTCGCTGCGGGTCACCGGCTGGACGCTGCTGGCCAAGAGCCTGCGGCCCCCGCCGGACAAGTTCCACGGCCTCGAGGACACCGAGCTCCGTCATCGCCACCGCGAGCTCGACCTGATCGCCAATGCGGAGACCCGTGAGCGGTTCCGGGCCCGCGGGGCGACGATCGCGGCGGTGCGCAGCGCCCTCGACGCCGCGGGCTTCATCGAGGTCGAGACGCCGGTCCTGCAGCCGCTCTACGGCGGCGCCCTGGCGCGGCCGTTCGTCACCCACCACAACGCCCTGCACCGCAACCTCTACCTGCGGATTGCCACCGAGCTCTACTTGAAGAGGCTGATCGTCGGGGGGATCGACAGGGTCTACGAGCTCGGCAAGGACTTTCGCAACGAGGGGATCTCGTTCAAGCACAACCCCGAGTTCACGATGCTCGAGTGGTACGAGGCGTACGCCGACTACGAGGACGCCGCCGTGCGCCACGAGCGCCTGGTCGCCGACGTCGCCGAGCGCGTCCTGGGGACCACCAAGGTGACCCGCGACGGGGTCGAGATCGACCTCGCGCCGCCCTGGCGGCGCGTGACCCTGCGCGACGCGATTCGCGAGCGCACCGGGATCGACGTCCTCGAGCACCCCTCCCGCGAGGCGCTCGCCGCGGCGATGGACTCCGAGCCCGGCCCGGGCGAGAGCTGGGGCAAGCTGGTGGACGGGCTGCTGTCGAAGGAGGTCGAGCCAACGCTGATCCAGCCGACGTACGTCACCGACTACCCGGTCGAGATGTCGCCGTTCGCCAAGCGCCACCGCTCCGAAGACGGCCTGACCGAGCGCTGGGAGGCCTACGTCGGGGGCTTCGAGATCGCCAACGCCTTCAGCGAGCTCAACGACCCGGATGAGCAGCGCCGGCGGTTTCTCGCCCAGGCCGAGGATCTGCGCCGCGGCGACGAGGAGGCGCAGCCCTTCGACGAGGACTACATCCAGGCGCTCGAGTACGGGATGCCGCCCACGGCCGGCGTCGGGCTCGGGATCGATCGGCTCGTGATGCTGCTGACCGGGGCGACGAGCCTGCGCGAGGTGATCCTCTTCCCGGCAATGCGGTGATGTCGTGAGCCTCGCCGCCGCGGTGGCAGCCGCGATCGCGATCGGCGCCTCGCCGGCCGCCTGCCCGCCGAGCACCGCCAACTGCGAGGCCGCGACCGGGCGGATTCTCTACGTCGACCGGGTCGACCCCGACGGCGACGGCGACGCTCACTTCGTGATCCTCGGCCCTGCTTCGATCACAGCCCCCGGCGTGTCCGTTCTCGATGTCGAGCGGACGCTGCGGCCGCATCCGCTGCCGGGTCCTGGAGATCTGATCAGCGGCGCGGGCCCGGTCTACACGGGCTCCTACGGCCAGCGCCAGATCCAGGCGACGGAGGTGCGGTTCGCCCGGCTCACCCCCTAAACCCCGCAAGGTGCGCTCCCGGCCCGTGCGTGAATCGGGCAGGGAGGCGAAGGAGCCCCGATATACTGAGCTCTCGCCGTCGTCGACAACCGGAGGTTCTGATCCCGCGGCAGACGCAAGCCGAATAAGTGGATAGAGCCCCGGCGCTGTCGCGTCCCTCGGCACAGCTAGAACTACGGAAGAGAGCACAAGGGCGGAACAGTTTGTTCGAGCGATTCACAGAACGAGCCCGGCAGGTCGTGGTCCTCGCCCAAGAGGAAGCCAGGACCCTGAAGCACAACTACATCGGCACCGAGCACATCCTGCTCGGGCTGCTGCGCGAGGAGGAGGGGCTCGCCGCCCGCGTGCTCGAGTCCCTCGACATCACCGTCGAGCGCGTTCGCGCCCAGGTGGTGCGGATCGTCGGCTCCGGTGAGGAGGTCACCTCGGGCCAGATCCCGTTCACGCCGCGCGCCAAGAAGGTCCTCGAGCTGGCGCTGCGCGAGGCGCTCTCGCTCGGCCACAACTACATCGGCACCGAGCACATCCTGCTCGGCCTCGTGCGTGAGAACGAGGGCGTCGCCGCCCGCATCCTGCTCGACTTCGACGCCGACTCGGAGAAGATCCGCAACGAGGTGATCCGGATGCTCTCCGGCCCCGGCGGCCGCCGCCAGGGCTCGGGCGCCGGCTCGGGCGAGGGCAAGAAGTCCTCGAAGCTGCTCGACCAGTTCGGCCGGAACCTGACCAAGCTCGCCTCCGAGGGCAAGCTCGATCCGGTGATCGGCCGCGAGACCGAGATCGAGCGGATCATGCAGATCCTCTCCCGCCGGCAGAAGAACAATCCGGTGCTGCTCGGCGAGCCCGGGGTCGGCAAGACCGCGATCGTCGAGGGGCTGGCCTCGCGGATCATCCGCGGCGAGGTCCCGGAGCTGCTGAAGAACAAGCAGATCTACACGCTCGACCTGGCGGCCCTCGTCGCCGGCTCGAAGTACCGCGGCGAGTTCGAGGAGCGGCTGAAGAAGGTGATGAAGGAGATCACCCAGCGCGGCGACATCGTGCTGTTCATCGACGAGCTCCACAACCTGGTCGGCGCCGGCGCCGCCGAGGGCGCGATCGACGCCGCCTCGATCCTGAAGCCGGCGCTCGCACGCGGCGAGCTCCAGACGATCGGCGCGACGACGCTCGACGAGTACCGCAAGTACCTCGAGCGCGACTCGGCGCTGGAGCGGCGCTTCCAGCAAATCAAGGTGGACCAGCCGTCGATCCCCGACACGGTGAAGATCCTGGAAGGCCTGCGCGAGCGCTACGAGGACCACCACAAGGTGAAGATCACCGACGACGCCCTGGCTGCCTCGGCCGAGCTCGCCGACCGCTACATCTCCGACCGCTTCCTGCCCGACAAGGCGATCGACCTGATCGACGAGGCGGCGTCGCGAATGCGGATCAAGTCGATGAGCCAGCCGCCGGTCTACCGCGACCTCGAAGAGGAGATCGAGGAGACGCGGCGCGCCAAGGAGGCGGCGATCGAGGCCCAGGAGTTCGAGAAGGCCGCAAACCTGCGCGACTCGGAGCGCCAGCTCACGAACCGCAAGCGCGAGCTGGAGGACCAGTGGGATGCCGGCGAGGGCGGCGAGCGCCCCGCGGTCGGCGAGGAGGAGATCGCCGACATCGTCTCGATGTGGACCGGGATCCCCGTGTTCAAGCTCACCGAGGCCGAGACCAAGAAGCTCATCCGCATGGAGGAGGAGCTCCACAAGCGGGTGATCGGCCAGCACATCGCGATCGAGGCGGTCTCGAAGGCGATCCGCCGCTCGCGCGCCGGGATCAAGGACCCCAAGCGCCCGGCCGGCTCGTTCATCTTCCTCGGCCCCTCGGGGGTCGGCAAGACCGAGCTCGCGCGGACGCTGGCCGAGTTCCTGTTCGGCGACGAGGACGCGATGGTGCGCATCGACATGTCCGAGTACATGGAGAAGCACGCCGTCTCGCGCCTGGTCGGCTCACCGCCCGGCTACGTCGGCTACGACGAGGGCGGCCAGCTGACCGAGGCGGTGCGCCGCAAGCCCTACTCGGTGCTGCTGCTCGACGAGATCGAGAAGGCCCACCCGGACGTCTTCAACATCCTGCTGCAGATCCTCGAGGACGGCAGGCTGACGGACGCCCAGGGCCGCACGGTCGACTTCCGCAACACGATCGTGATCATGACCTCGAACATCGGCGCCAAGGACATCGCCAAGAACGTGTCCTTCGGCTTCGGCAGTTCCGACGACGAGACCGGCGCCTCCTACGAGGACATGAAGAACCGGATCATGGGCGAGCTGAAGAAGGTCTTCCGGCCCGAGTTCCTGAACCGGATCGACGAGGTCATCGTCTTCCACAAGCTGACCATGGACGAGATCAAGGAGATCATCGACCTCCTGATCACGCGGGTCCGCGCGCAGGTCGCCGAGCACGAGCTCCAGCTCGAGCTCACCGACGGGGCCAAGGATCTGCTGGCCGAGAAGGGCTGGGACCCGTCGATGGGCGCCCGGCCGCTGCGGCGGGCGATCCAGCGCTACATCGAGGACCCGCTCGCCGACGAGGTCCTGCGCCGGGGCCCGGATACGATCGAGCCCGGGACCACGGTGCTCGTCGACCGCGACGAGTCCGGCGACGAGGAGGACCGGCCGCTCTCCCTGAAGATGGTGAAGCCGAAGAAGCGCGCGCCGCGCAAGAAGAAGGAGCCGGCTGGAGTCGGCGCCCGCGGCGGCGACGCTCCGGAGGCGCCCGAGGCTCCCGAGGTCCCCGAGGCCGGCGGCGCCGAGCCGGCGGCCGAAGAGTCCTAGACCCCGCGGGGCCAGTGAGGCGGAGCGGAAGCGAAGCCGAGCCGCGCCGCCGTTGAGGCGCCTTGAATCGAAGCGTTGAGGGGTCTAGGCCCCTTTGGTGCTTCAGTCGTTGTCGGATAGTGTGAATAGGTGAGCATCGAGGCCGTAAGCGCACGGCGCATCGGACTCGTCGCCTGCCTTGCCGCCTCCGCTCTGCTGATTCCCGCCTCCGCCGATGCCGGTACGCGCGACGCGTGGACCCACGTCTCCGGCAAGCCGCCGCCCGCCCACGCCGGCCACCCGCAGGTCATCAAGGCGCCGGGAATGCCCACGTTCACGCTCGACCGGGGGGCGATCGCGGCGGCCCTCGACGCCGCTCCGGCCGGCCTCGAACGGGGCGGTCGGCCGGTGCGCGTGACCCTCCCTGCGCCCAACGGCGGCTTCGAGCGCTTCGAGGTCGCCGAGACGCCGGTGATGGCGCCGAAGCTCGCACGGCTTCATCCCGAGATTCGGACCTACGCGGGCGTCGGGATCGACGAGCCGCGCGCGAGCGTGCGGATCACCCTCTCGCCGCTCGGCCTTCAGGCGTCGGTGCGCGGCGGCCGCTTCGGCGCCTGGTACGTCGATCCGATCTATCGGCGCGACGCAAGCCTGTACGGCAGCTATGTCGGTAACGACCTGATCAACCGCCACGGCCCTCTGGTCGAGCCCGGAGAGATCGGCCCCCCCGCGGCACTCGATGACCGGCAGGCGGGGCGGATCAGCAGCGGCTCGCAACTGCGTACTTACCGGCTGGCGCTGCTCACCGACCCGTCCTACGCGACGTTCTTCGGAGCGGCGAATGTCACCGCCGCCAAGGTGGCCCTGATCAACCGGGTCGACCAGGTCTACGAGGACGAGCTCGCGGTGCGCATGGTGCTGATCGGCAACAACGACCTGCTGAACTTCAACGCCGCAGCGCAGATGACCGGCGCCAACGGACCCTGCGGGGCCGCCGCGTGCTACACGGCATCCGAGGCCACCGGCTGTGAGGGCGCTCTGGTGCGCACCAGGATCGTCATCGGCCAGGTGATCGGGGCGAGCAACTTCGACATCGGCCACATCGGGCTCGGCCTCGACGGAGGCGGGATCGCGGTCCCCGGCGTGGTCGGACGCTCGGCGAAGGCAATGGGTTGCACGGGCCTTTCGTCGCCGGTCGGCGACTTTTACGCCGTCGACTACGTCGCGCACGAGATGGGGCACCAGTTCAACGGCCTCCACACCTTCAACGGCGTCAACGGAAGCTGCGGGGGCGGTAATCGCGTCGGCCCGACCTCGGTGGAGCCCGGCAGCGGCTCGTCGATCATGGCCTACGCGGGGATCTGCGCTGTCGACGACCTGCAGCCCCACAGCGATCCATACTTCAGCGAGCGCAGCTTCGACGAGATCGAAACCTACATCGCGTCGAGCCAGCCGGCGATCAGCGAGGTCCAGAGCGCCGCGCTGACGGGCTTCGGCGGCGCCGACTCGTTCACCCTCACCTATGGGCCGCTTACATCGGCCACGATCACCAACGGCGTCAACTACAGCGCCGCCGGGCTCCAAGCGGCGCTCCTTTCCATCCTCCCCGCCGGGGCCACGGTGACGGTCGCGAACTTCGGCGGCGGGGGAGTGCCGAGCGCGAGCGGGTTCCAGGTCACTTTCGGGGGCACGCTCGCCGGCCAGAACGTCCCCAACATGCTCCAGCTCACCAACCCCTCCGGGTTCACCGGGTCGGTCAGCGAGATCGATCGGGGCGGCGCGGTGAACAACGGCGGCGTGGTGACCAGCACCGGCAACACCCCGCCGGTGGTCACGGCTCCGGCCTCGTACACGATTCCGTACCGGACGCCGTTCGCCCTCACCGGCAGTGCCACGGACGCAGACGGGGACCCGCTCACATACATGTGGGAACAGGACGACATCGACACGGGGGCGGGAACGGCGCTGACCGACCCACTGAAGACCAGCGGCCCGCTGTTCCGGCAGTTCGGCACGGCGCTCGACGCCTCGATCTACGACCCGGACCAGTACGACTCCCCGGGCGAGAACCACCCGACCGGGGACCCGACCCGGGTCTTTCCCGACCTGGCTCAGGTGCTCGCCGGCAATACGAACGCCAACACCGGCGACTGCCCGAACGGGCCGCCGCCACCGATGCCGCCGGTTGCGCCAGGCTTGATCGACTGCTACTCGGAATTCCTCCCGACCCCCGGCTACACCGGGCCGATGCACTTCCGGCTCACGGCGCGCGACGGGCGTGCTGGAGGCGGGGGCGTGACCAGCGCCGAGACAATCGTCAGCCTCGCTCCGGGCACGGGCCCGTTCCGCGTCACAGCGCCGAGCGCCCCGGTCACCCGGGGCTCGAGCGCCACCCAGACCGTGACCTGGGACGTCGCCGGAACGGCGGGCGGCGCCATCAACGCGGCGAACGTCCGCATCAGCCTCTCCACCGACGGTGGCCAGACCTTCCCCGTGACGCTCGCGGGGTCAACCGCCAACGACGGCTCCGCTCAGGTGACGCCGCCGGCTGTGGCCTCCAACCAGGCGCGGATCAAGATCGAGGCGCTCGGCAACGTGTTCTTCGACGTCTCGGACGCGAACTTCTCGACGTTCACGATCGAGGGCCTGTCCAGAAACAGGAAAAAGGGGACGGCGAAGCTCACGGTCAACGTGCCGGGCCCCGGGTTCCTCGTGCTCGGCGGCCGCGGGGTCAAGCCGCAGCGCCAGATCGCGCGCCGTCCGGTGAGGGCGAAGCCGGTGGCCGCCGCCGGGCCGGTCCGCCTGCTGGTCAAGGCGAGGGGCTCGAAGAAGCGCAAGCTCAAGAAGTCGGGCAAGGTCAAGCTGAAGCTCTCGATCACCTACACGCCCACCGACGGCACTCCGGCCAGCCAGTCGCTGGCGGTGAAACTGAAGCGCAAGCGCTAGCCGCGCGCGGCCTCCAGGTCAGGTCGCGGACGAGCGCGAGCCGGCCGCGTCCGGCTCCTCGGCGGTGTTCGGCGCGGCGATCTGCGCCACCTGTTTGATTCGCTCCTGCAGCTCGGCGAGGTGCCGTGAGGCGGGGTGGAAGGCGGCCCGGTGGCGGTACAGGCGGCTGAACTCGTCGACCAGCCGCTCGGCGATCTCCGTCTGCCGGTCGCTCGCCTCGGCCAGCGCGACCGAGGCGCGCTCGATCTCGTCCTGGAGCGTGGCGTAGAGGTGTTCGACCTCCTCATGAAGTCGCCGCACGCCGTCCTCGACCACCGCCTCGATCTCGGCCGCCAGGGCCGCCTCCAAGGAGGAGTCGCGCGCCGCGACGTCGGGGTCGAGCCGCTCGGGCTCCCCGACCCCGTCCCCGATCCGGGCGTGGTGGGCCTGGACCGCCGCCCGGGCTCTCTCGGCCACGTCGGCCGGGGAACGCGCGTAGCCCGCCCCTCGGGTCTCGCTCCGCAACCTGATCCGACTCAAACGGCCCATGACATGGCCTCCCAACCCTAAAACCCTTTGAAGCCAAGCTACCCCAAGCCGGCCGGGGCCGGCCGGACTTGGCGGCGATTACCACACTTTCGGGTGGAATTACCGCTCTCGATTAGTGGATCCTGGGAGGCCAGCCCGCGGATCGAGCTGCGCCGGCGGCGCGGGGGCACGGAGGCGTCGGGCGGGCTTCGTACGATCGACGCCATCGCCCGCTCCGCCTCGACATACGCCTGCCAATCCTGCGGACACCAGGCGCTCGCCTGGTCGGGGCGCTGCGGCGGCTGCGGGGAGTGGAACACCCTCGTCGAGCAGCGGGTCGAGCCGGCTCCGTCGAGCCCCGGGCGGCGCAAGTCGGCGCGCGCGGCGCGGCCGGTGGCGCTGCGCGACGTCTCGGCGCCCGAGCACGAGCGCCTGCGCACCGGGGTGGACGAGCTCGACCGGGTCCTCGGTGGCGGCCTGGTGCCGGGATCGCTGGTCCTGCTCGGCGGCTCGCCGGGAATCGGCAAGTCCACGCTCACCGGGATGGCGCTGGGAAACCTCTGCGCCGCGGGCCACCGCGTGCTCTACGTCTCCGGAGAGGAGTCGCCGGCGCAGGTCCGCCTGCGGGCGGAGCGTCTGGGCGAGGGCGCGCTGGCGGTCCCGGCGCTGGCCGAGACCTCGCTCGAGACCGTGGTGGCGACGCTCGAGTCGGAGCGCCCGGCGGC
Organism: uncultured Solirubrobacterales bacterium; assembly: GCA_963793775.1. GTDB lineage: Bacteria > Actinomycetota > Thermoleophilia > Solirubrobacterales > 70-9 > WHSW01. The sequence goes on along the minus strand of CAWCBM010000018.1, from coordinate 192,575 downwards.
CTGCGTGATCGACTCGGTGCAGACGATGCACGCCGAGGGGATGACCGGCGCGCCGGGCTCGGTGGGTCAGGTTCGCGAGGCGGCGAACGCGATCATGCAGGTGGCGAAGCGGCTCGACTCGGCGGTGATCCTGGTCGGGCACGTGACCAAGGAGGGCGCCGTCGCCGGCCCACGCGTGCTCGAGCACCTGGTCGACTGCGTGCTGCTGTTCGAGGGTGAGCGCGAGCGCAGCTTCCGCACCCTGCGGGCGCTGAAGAACCGCTTCGGCGCCACCAGCGAGGTCGGGGTCTTCGAGATGCGCTCCGGCGGGCTGGTCGAGGTCGTCGATCCGTCGGCGCGCTTCGTCAGCGAGGCGAGCGCCGCGCCGGGCTCGGTCGTGCTCGCCTCGATGGAGGGCACCAGGCCGCTCCTGGTCGAGGTCCAGGCGCTCGTGGCGCCGACCGAGGCCGTGCCGCCGCGGCGGGTTGCCAACGGGATCGACCGCAACCGGCTGGCGATGGTGCTCGCGGTGCTCGCCCGGCACGGCGGTCCCTCCCTGTCGGGGGCGGACGTGTTCGTCAACGTCGCCGGCGGCGTGCGGGTCGACGAGCCGGGCGCCGACCTCGCCGTCGCGCTCGCGATCGTCTCCGCGCATCGCGGCGAGCCGCTGATCGATTCCCAGGGCAGGCCGGTCGCCTGCTTCGGTGAGGTCGGGCTCACCGGCGAGTTGCGGCCGGTCGCCCACGCGGACCGCCGGGTCGCCGAGGCGACCAAGTTCGGCCTCGCGCCGGTGCTCGCGCCCGGTGGGGAACGCCTCGACGGAGCGCGCGGGCTGGGGACCCTGCGCGACGCGCTGCGGGCCGCGAGGCCGACCGGCAGTGCGCGTCCGGCCGCAGAGGCGGCTTGACAAGCGCCAATCCGATCTCTCCACACGGGATTCGGCTCAACGCCCGCCAGCAGGGCTTTTGCCAAACTCAACGGGTGCCGCTCGCTGGGGATGAGTTGAATGAGCTTGAGTCGCGGCAGGATCCCCGGCTCCTGCGGGCTCTCGACATGGTCGCCCCCGGCACTCCGCTGCGCGAGGGGATCGACAACATCATCCACGCCCGCACCGGCGGCCTGATCCTGATCGCCGAGACCGACGAGATCTCGTTCCTGTTCTCCGGCGGGATCAAGCTCGACGTCGATTACACCCCGGGGCTGCTCTACCAGGTGGCGAAGATGGACGGAGCCATCGTGCTGCCGTCCGACGCCGGCAAGATCGCTGGGCGAACGTGCAGCTGATGCCCGACCCGACGATCCTCTCGATGGAGACGGGCACCCGCCACCGCACCGCCGAGCGCGTCTCCAAGCAGACGAAGGCCCTTGTGATCGCGATCTCCCAGCGGCGCGACGTCGTCTCGCTCTACGTCGAGGGCATCAAGTACATCCTCCAGGACATCCCGACGGTGCTCTCGAAGGCGAACCAGGGCCTGGCGACGCTGGAGAAGTACCGCACCCGGCTCGACCAGGTCTCCGGCCGGCTGACCGCGCTTGAGTTCGCCGGCGGCGCCGTCCTCTACGACGTGCTCTCGGCGCTCCAGCGCGCCGAGCTGGTCACCCGGATGGCCGCCGAGGTCGAGCGCTACATCATCGAGCTCGGCACCGAGGGCCGGCTGATCGAGATGCAGCTCGAGGAGATCGGTGGTCGGGCGTCATGGCCGAGCGCGCCGCCCTGGTTCGCGACTACAGCGCCGTCGACTCCGAGCCGGCGATCGAGCGCACGCTCGACGAGCTCGCCTCGCTCGCCGCATGAGGAGGTGCTGGACTTCGGCCGCCTCGCCGAGCTGCTCGGCTACGACCGCAAGACCAACACCCTCGACTTCCCAGTCACCCCGCGGGGCTACCGCGCGCTTTCGCAGGTACCGCGCCTGCCGCGGCTGGTCGCCCAGAAGATCGTCCACCGCTTCGGCGACCTCGACGCGATCCTCGCTGCGTCCGACGCGAGACCTGGAGGCGATCGACGGGGTCGGGGAGGCAAGCGCGAAGGAGATCCGCGAGGGCCTTCGCAGACTTCAGGAGGTCGACATCGTCGACCGCTACCGATGAACCAGACAGCCGCGCGCAGCGGCCGTCGCTATCGGAGGAGGCAGTCATCCCAGAAGCTAGCAGTAGAGGAGGCAGACTCGAGGAGCATCGAGACTCGGCCCCGTCGAGTGCGAGTTCGAGAGGGCGACAACGTCGTCTACCCGCACCACGGGGCCGGAGTCGTGCTCAAGAAGGAGTCGAGGGATCTCATGGGGGAGAAGCGCGACTACCTGCACGATCAAGATCCTTCACAACGACATGACCGTGATGGTTCCGTGCGACAACGCCCACAGCGCCGGACTTCGCCGGGTCATCGACGAGGAGCAGGTGAAGAAGGTCATCGACGTGCTCACCGACGAGATCTCGGAGATGCCGAAGAACTGGAATCGCCGGTTCAAGTACAACCGCGAGAAGATCAAGACGGGCGACGTCTACGAGCTCGCCGAGGTCGTTCGAAACCTCGCCATCCGCGAGTGGGAGAAGGGACTCTCGACCGGCGAGAAGCAGATGTACACGCGGGCGAAGAAGATCCTCGCCTCGGAGTTCATGTACGCCCTCGACAAGGACGAGGAGGGCGCCGAGGAGTACATCGACGAGCTGCTGGAGGAGCGCTTCGGCGCCAAGGCGACGGCCTGACGCTCCCACGCAACAGCGCTGATCGCGGCCGCCGGCTCCGGGGAGAGGCTCGGAGCCGGCGGCCCGAAGGCGCTGGTCGAGCTCGGCCGGGCAGGCCGATGCTGGCCTGGTCGCTGGAGGCGTTGCGCGGCGGCCGAGTCGGTGACGGCGGTCGTGATCGCCGCTCCGCCCGGTCACGAGGCCGAGGTCGAGCGGCGGCGACTCGCGCCGACGGCCTCCGAGGCTCGAGGTCGTCGCCGGCGGCGAGTCCCGCGCCGGAGTCGGTGGCGCTCGCGCTCGCGGCCGCGGGCCGAGCTCGTCGCCGTCCACGACGCCGCCCGGCCGCTGATCGACCGCCGACTGATCGACGCGCTGGTCGGCGAAGCTCGCCGAGCGGCCCGACGCCGACGGCGTGATCGCCGCAGCGCCGCTCACCGACACCGTCAAGCGGGCCCGCGAGCCGCGGCCCGGAAGGCGATTCCAGCGCGGCGGCCCGACGGTCGCGAAGACCGAGAGCCGCGATCACCTCTGGGCGGCCCAGACGCCGCAGGTCTTCCGCGCCGAGGCGCTGCGCGAGCGCGATCGACTGCCGACCCGCAGCGGCTGCGGCCGCGACCGACGACGCGTTGCTGATCGAGAAGGCCGGCGGCAAGGTCCTGATCGCACGCGGCCGGGCCCGAACCTCAAGGTCACGACCCCGCGACGATCTTCGTCTTGCTCGAGCTCTCTGCGCGAACGCTAGCGTTCGCAGCGAGTCGCCCAGAACAGAGCGCCGCGCGAACGCGAGCTGGCCGAAGGTCAGCGCGGTGCCGAAGTTCGCGGCGCCGAGCAGGGCCGCGATGCGCGGTGGCGCCCCAGAAGTGCCGAGCACGGCCAGGTCGGCGGCGACCCCGCCCGGCCTCACCCATCGGCGGGCCTCGTAGGTGGCGCTGTCGTCGCGGCGGCTGCGGCCGATCGGCAGGCCGGCGGCCTCGCGGGCCTCGTCGTGCAGGTGCCGGCGCCGCCGGCGCATGTAGAGGCGCCGCTGCAGGTAGAGGGTCCCGATCGCGGCGAGGAAGATCGCGCCGAGGTTGAGCGCGAGCTGCTCCATCGCGCCGCGCCCACTCCGTCGCCGTCGCCGAGCGCCGCGGCGAGGCCGATGTTGGCGGCCGCGGGGATCGTCGTCACCGAGATCAGGACGCCGACCAACGCGCCGGACTTGGCGTGGTCAGCGACAGCACCCCGGCGTGCCGGCGAGGAAGGCGACGATGAACGCTGAACGGGTCGGGGTTGGAGATGAAGTCGGTGAACGGGTGCCCGTGCTGGGTGAAGTCGTCGGGGATCAGGCCGACGGCCGTCGAGCGCGAGGGTGCAGAGGAACGCGGCGGTGATCCCGAGCGGGAAACCGACGCCAGCGCCGTCAGCGAGCGGCGGGCGACGTCGCGCGCCGCTGGACGACGGCAACGCAGAGGCCGGCGATCGGCCCGAACTCGGGGCCGACGACCATCGCGCCGATGATCAGGATCAGCTGGTCGGCGAGGATGCCGACGCGCGGCGATCAGGCATCGCCAGGGCCATGAAGGCGAGGAAGGCTGGCCGAGAGCTCGATGTTCTCGGAGGTGCGCGACTCGACCTCCTCCCAGACGACGGCATCGCGCGGGAGGCCCCGGCCGCCTTCTCGGCGCGCGTCGGCCGCCACGGAGATCTGCGAGTCGATGTCCTCGATCGCGATCGAGCCCTCGCGGTCGACCCCCAGCTCCTTGAGGTCGGAGACGATCACGCTCGCGTCCTCGCGGGCGACGTCGCAGAGGATCACGTCGCCCTCGGGCTTCGCGGCGGCCCGCTCGAGGAAGATCAGGTTGCAGACGCTGCCGATCCTCGAGCAGGTCCATCACGTGCTCGGTCTGGTGCGAGGGCACGACGATCCGCAGGTGGACCATGCGCGGCTAGCGTACCCGCGCCCGTGCTCACCGACTACCACCTGCACCTGCGGCCGGACGACGATCGACGCCCCGCCGACGCGCTACTTCACCGAGGAGAACGTCGAGCGCTACCTCGAGGCCGCGGGCGAGGCCGGGATCGACGAGCTCGGGCGTCTCCGAGCACGTCTACCGCTTCACCGACGCGCTCGAGATCTGGGACCACCCGTTCTGGCGCGAGCAGGCGCGTCGACGACCTCGAGGCCTACTGCGAGTTCGTGCGCTCGACGCCGCTGCGGCTCGGGATCGAGATGGACTTCGTCCCCGGGCGCCGAGGACCGGATCTCGAACCTGCTCGGCGCGCACGACTTCGACTACGTGATCGGCTCGGTCCACTTCATCGGCGACGGCGCCGTCGACCACCCGGCTACGACGCCTGGGAGCGAGAGCGGCGATCCCGAGCGCGGTCTGGCGCCGTTACTTCGAGACGCTCGCCGAGGCGGCGCGCTCGGGGCTCTTCGACGTCCTCGCCCATCCCGACCTGGTCAAGGTCTGGGGCGGCGGCGCGCCCGCTGCCCGACCGCGACCCGCGCTTCTTCTACGAGCCGGCGGTCGAGGCGATCGCCGAGGCCGGGGTCGCGGTCGAGGTCTCGACCGCGGGCTGCGCAAGCCGGTCGGCGAGCTCTACCCGGCGCCCGCCTTCGCCGAGATGTGCGTCGACGCCGGCGCCGTCTTCTCGCTTTCCTCCGACGCGCACGTGCCCGAGCACGTCGGCTGGGAGTATGCAACCGCCGTGGAGACGATGAGGGATGGGGAGATCAGCGAGCTGGCGGTCTTCGAGGGCCGCGAGCGCCGCATGGAGGAGCTGGGATGAGCCGCGGATCGGCATCGGCTACGACTCGCACCGCTTCGAGCAGGGGCGCCGGCTCGTGCTCGGCGGCGTCGAGATCGAGTTCGCGCTCGGGCTCGCGCGGCCACTCCGACGCCGACGTCCTCACCCACGCGCTGATCGACGCCCTGCTCGGCGCCGCCGGGCTCGGCGACCTCGGCACCCACTTCCCCCGACGACGAGCGCTGGCGCGACGCCGACTCGATCGACCTGCTGACGACCGTCCTCGGCGAGCTGCCGGGCCGGTGCTGAACGCCGACGCGACCGTCGTCTGCGACGAGCCGCGGCTCGAGCCGCACAAGGACGAGATGGAGCGGATCCTGTCCGAGGTGCTCGGCGGCACCGGTCAGCGTCAAGGCGACCACCAACGAGGGCATGGGCTGGATCGGCCGCGGCGAGGGGATCGCCTGCGTCGCGGTCGCGCTGATCGACGCCGGCGAGCGAGCTGCGAGCAGGGCAATAGGTTTCAGGCGATGGACCTCAAGGGCATCCCGCTCGCGCATCCCCGGCGAGTCAAGCTCGGCACGCTCGGGCCGCTGCCCGACACCCGCTTCGCGGTCAAGGTGCTGCGCGACGCCGGCGTGATCCAGCCGGTGCGCCCCGACATGCTCGCGAGCGTCGGTCACGCGACTCGTGCGCTGGGGCACACCCGGCGGCCGCCGGCGATCGCCGGCGCGGCGTCGCCCGCCCGACGAGACCTCTCATCGAGGACGGCCGGCGTCGCTCACCTTCGGCGAGGTCGACCCCCACGCGAACGCGCTCGCCCGGGCGCTGCGCCGCGAGGGCGTCAGGCCGGCGACGGGGTCGCGATCATGGCCCGCAACCACCGCGGCTTCGTCGAGGCGACCCTCGCCGCCGCCAAGCTCGGCGCCTCGACCTCTACCTGAACACGATCTTCGCCGCCCGCCAGCTCTCCGACGTGATGGAGCGCGAGGGCCCGGCGGCGCTGATCTACGACGAGGAGTTCTCCGAGCTGCTCGACGGGCGTCCCCGACGACGTGCAAGCGCTTCGTCGCCTGGAGCGACGAGGGCCGGCGAGGGCGACACGCGGATGGAGGAGCTGATCGAGGCCGAGCGCGGCGACCCGCCTCGACCCGCCCGACGACACGCCGCGGTTCATCATCCTCACCTCGGGCACGACCGGCACGCCGAAGGGCGCCCAGCGCGGCGCGCCCGCGCCTCGGCCCGCTGCCGGCCTGTTCTCGACGTGATCCCGCTCCGCGCCCGCGACAAGCTCTCGATCCCGGCGCCGCTGTTCCACTCCTGGGGCTTCACCCACTTCGTGATCGGCATGGCGCTCGAACACGATCGTGCTGCGGCGCAAGTTCGACCCCGAGGGGACGCTGAAGGCCGTCGCAGGAGCACGGCGCCAACGCGCTCGCCTTCGTGCCGGTGATGATGCAGCGGATCCTCCAGCTCGACGAGGAGATCGCTCGACAAGTACGACCTCCCGAACCTGCGGGTCACCGCCGCCAGCGGCTCCGCGCTCCGGGCGAGCTGGCGACCGCTGGATGGACCACTTCGGCGACAACCTCTACAACCTCTACGGCTCGACCGAGGTCGCCTAGGCGACGGTCGCCACGCCCGAGGACCTGCGCGCGGCGCCGGGCACCGCCGGCCGGCCGCCGCGCAAGACCGTGGTCCGGATCGTCGACCCCGACGGCGACGACGATCGAGCCGGGCAAGACCGGCCGCATCTTCGTCGGCAACGAGATGAAGTTCGAGGGCTACACCGGCGGCGGCGGCAAGGACGAGCTCGACGGCCTGCTCTCCTCCGGCGACGTCGGCCACTTCGACGAGGACGGGCGCCTGTTCATCGACGGCCGCGACGACGAGATGATCGTCTCCGGCGGCGAGAACGTCTTCCCGCGCGAGGTCGAGGACCTGCTCGCCGACCTCGACGCGGTCGAGGAGGTCGCGGTGATCGGCGTCGACGACGAGGAGTACGGCCAGCGCCTGAAGGCGTTCGTCGTCGTCAGCGAGAGCGAGGACCTCGACGAGGGCGACGTCAAGAAGTACGTCAAGTCGAACCTCGCCGGCTACAAGGTCCCGCGCGAGGTCGAGTTCCTCGACTCGCTGCCGCGCAACGCGACCGGCAAGATCCTCAAGCGCGAGCTGGCCTAGACGCTCGCGCGGGCTCGCGCTCGGCGCGGCGGCGGGCGGCCTCGGTGCGCAGGCGCTCGTGCTCGACCTGGCGCTTGAGCTGCTGCAGCGAGCGGCGCAGGTTGCTGCCGATCCCGCGGCGAGGAGACCAGCTCCGAGATCCAGCCGAAGATGCCGGCGCCGGCGACGCCGTAGGCGAAGCGGAACTCGACCCGGGTGCGCCCGTCGGGCAGCTCGCGCAGGCGCCAGCGGCCGCGCTGGTCGACGCCGGTGACCGAGCTCCAGGCCATGTCGCGCTCCTCGGTGAACTCGACGACCTCGATCAGGCCGCCGACCTCGGCCGATCCGGTGCGCATCAGGATCCGGTAGCGGGCGCCGAGCCCGCTCCGCTGCTCGCCCTCGACCTCCCAGCGGGTCATCCCCGCCATGTAGTGGAGGGCGTTGGCGGGCTCGGCGATGTAGTCCCAGATCAGCTTCGGGGGCGCCGAGATCGTGATCGACTCGCTCAGTCGCATGGCGCCGCTAGCCGATCACCGGGAAGCGGCGCTCGGCGGCGAGCGCCTCGAGCGTCGTCCTGCATCACCGCGGTGACGTGGTCGTAGACCTCGTCGATGTCGGGCTCGGGGCCGAACTGCTCGCGCAGGTCGATCGGCGCCAGCACCTCGCTGGTCATCTTCGCCGGCAGCGGGATCGCGGCGAGCAGGTCGCCGACGTTCAGCCCCCACGGAGGGGCGATCAGGATCGGCAGCACCTTCAGCGCAGGAGCCTGTCGAGCCGCAGCAGCCGGGCGAGCCAGTCGCCGCGGCTGAGGAAGAGCGCCGTCTCCTGGCCGCCGACCGTGACCACCGGGACGATCGGCACGTCCGCTCGAGCGCCAGGCGGATGAATCCCTTGCGGCCGCCGAAGTCGATCTTGTTGCGCCTCCCAGCTCGGGCGGTGCACCTCCCAGTCGCCGCCGGGGAAGACGAGCACGGCGGCGTCCGCCTCGAGCGCCTTGCGCGCGTTCTCGTGCGAGGCGGCGACGGTGCCGAAGTTGCGCAGGAACGGCCCGCAGCGGCGAGGCGAGGACGAGGTTGTGGGCGAGCTGGTGGAAGCGGCGCTCGACCCCGAAGTAGGTCGAGAAGGCGAGCGTGAAGAAGATCATCTCGGGGGACATGTTGCCGCCGGTGTGGTTGCCGACGAGCAGCACCGGGCCCTTCTCGGGGACGGCGCCGAGGTTGCGGACCTCGGCCCGGTACCAGAGGGTCGAGGCGAGCCAGCTCAGCGGCAGGTTCTCGCGGATGTAGTCGGGGTCGCGGTCGTCGAGGTCGGCCGTCAGCCGCCGCTTGAGGCTGCCGGCGGCGCGGCCGGCGATCGCCGCCGGTCCGCGCTGCGCGGCCGCCGAGGGAGGCCGCCGGGCGCGCCAGCGGGCAAGCCCGCCGCCGAGGGGCCCGACAGCCGGTCCCTCAGGCCGCCGTTGCCGCTCCGCCTGCTCGGCGAGTCCTCTGAGTGGCCGTTCGTCTGAGCGCGCTGCGGCGAGCGTCGAAGCCTGCACCCATCGGCGCGATTCTAGTGGCCGGGCTCGGCCGGCGCCGCGGCTCGGCGTCGATCGTCTCGCGGATCAGGCCGTTGGTGCGCTCGGGCAGCTCGACCTGGGGCACGTGGCCGCACTCGCCGAGGATCACCTGGCGCGGCGTCCGGCAGCGCCTCGGCGACGTGGCGGGCGAAGCCGCTCGGGACGAGGCGGTCGCTGTCGCCCCAGACGAACATCGCCGGCGGCTCGAGGCGCTCGAGCCGGGTCCAGAGGCCGCGCTCGCCGTAGGCCTGGTCGAGGTAGATGTTGCGCAGCGAGGCGAAGAAGGCGACCCGGGCCGAGCGCGAGCGGTAGGCGCGGCAGAACTCGTCGGCGGCGACCTCGGCGGCGGCCGGGTCGAGCCGCTCCGGCCGCGCGAACATGCTCCAGAGCTGGCAGCGCACCTGCGCGGCGCGCAGCGGGTGCGGGATCGCCGCCAGCTCCGGCCGCAGCAGCCGCACCAGCGGCACGAAGCTCGCGCGCGGCGGCGAAAGGCGAGCGCGGGGGCGAGCAGGCTCAGCGAGGCGACCCGGTCGGGCTCCGAGAGCGCCAGCTCGAGCGCGATCCGCCCGCCCATCGAGTTGCCGACGAGGTGGGCGCGCTCGATCCCCTCGCGTCGAGGTAGTCGCGGACGCAGGCGGCGAACCAGGGGGCGTCGTAGCCGCCGCGGGCGGGCTTCGACGAGGAGCCGAAGCCGGGGAGGTCGAGGGCGTGGACCGTCGCCTCCGGCGAGAGCGCCGAGATCGTCTCGAAGAACGAGGTCTTGTTCGAGCCGAGGCCGTGCAGGCAGACGACCTGCTCGGGCCCGTCGCCGGAGACGAGCGTCGAGACGGTCGCCGCGGGAAGCTCGACGTCGGCGAGACGGACCAGCGGCGGCCGCCCGCTCGGGAAGCCGGAACAGGCTCTCGAAGCGCAGCGCGAGGTCGAGGTCGCCGCGGGCGTAGAGGCGGCGCGAGGCGAATGCGTCGAGTCCCGAGAGCCGGCCCTCGCGCAGCGCGAGCCAGGTGGCGGCGTCGGTGCCGATGACGACGTCCGGCTCGCGCACCGGCGAGAGGTGGACGTCGCAGCTCTCGGCCGGGCGCGCACCTGCCAGGTGCGGCCGACGTCGCCGAGCCGGATCTCGAAGGTCGCGTCGAAGCCGGGCTCGGCGCCGAGGTAGCGCTCGCCGAGCGAGGAGAAGGCGTCGCGCACCCGCGCCCGCTGCTCGGCACGACGGTCGTGAAGCGAAATCGATGCCTCCATGGCAGCAGCGCGACGTTAGCGGCCGCTCCGGCCGCGAATGCGTGTGCCGCCAAATGACGTTTCCGCAAATAGCATGGAAACCGTGCCCGAAGTGACGATCACCGACACCCTCAGCGGCGAGCGCCGGCCGCTCGAGCCGCGCGAGCCGCCGAAGGTCGGGATCTACGCCTGCGGGCCGACCGTCTACTCGCGCGTCCACGTCGGCAACGCGCGCCCGTACGTGATCTTCATGCTGCTGCGGCGCTTCCTCGCCGACCAGGGCTCGAGCCGACGCTGGTGATCAACGTCACCGACATCAACGACAAGATCTACGACGCCGCCCGCGAGGCCGGCGTCGCCTCGACCGAGCACGCCGCCGAGATGACCCGCCTCTACATCGAGGACACCGAGCGGCTCGGCCTCGGGCGCCCCGACTCGGAGCCGCTCGCGACCGAGACGATCGACGAGATCGTCGCGCTGATCGAGGCGCTGATCGAGCGCGGCCACGCCTACGAGTCCGGCGGCGACGTCTACTTCCGGTCCGCGGCTTCGAGGGCTACGGCAAGCTCTCCAACCGCGACCCGGAGGAGATGGACCAGGGCGAGGAGGCGGGCAGCGCGGAGCTCAAGCGCGACCCGCTCGACTTCGCCCTCTGGAAGGCGCGCAAGGACGACGAGGACAGCTCCTGGCCCTCGCCCTGGGGGGAGGGGCGCCCCGGGCTGGCACATCGAGTGCTCGGCGATGGCGGAGCAGGTGCTCGGCACCGACTTCGAGATCCACGGCGGCGGCATCGACCTCGTCTTCCCCCACCACGAGAACGAGATCGCGCAGACCGAGGCGGCCCGCGGGCAGCCGCTGGCGCGGATCTGGATGCACAACGGCATGGTCGAGACCGACGCCGAGAAGATGTCGAAGTCGGTCGGCAACATCTTCCAGCTCTCGGAGGCGCTCGACCGCTACGGGCGCGACGCGGTCGTCGCCTACCTCGTCTCCGGCCACTACCGCCAGCCGCTCGAGTTCTCCGAGAAGGCGCTGGAGGAGGCCGCAGGCGCGGGTCGAGCGGATCCGCAACTTCGCTCGCGAGGCCGGAGGCCGCGCGGACGGGCGAGGAGGACGGCTTCGCGCCGAGCGGCGCGAGGAGTTCCTCGCCGCGCTCGCCGACGACTTCAACACCCCGAGGGCGCTGGCGGCGCTCTTCGACCTGATCGCCGAGGGCAACCGCCGCCCGCTGCCCGGCGCCCGGGCGGCGCTCGCGCGGATGCTGCCGCTGCTCGGGCTCGAGTCGCTGCTCGAGGCGGAGGCGACGAGCGCCGATCCCGAGGCCGAGGAGCTGCTGGCGGCGCGCGAGCGGCGCGCGCGGCCGCGCGACTTCGAGCGCGCCGACGAGATCCGCGACCGGCTCGCCGAGCTCGGCTGGGAGGTGCGCGACGCGGCCGAGGGCGGCGCCGATCATGCGCTCGAGCGTGGGCGAGGGCGGCGAGATCGTCTACGGCCGCCGCCCGGTCGCCGAGGCGAAGCGCGGCCGCCGCCGGGTGCGCCGCGTCTGGACCGGCGACGACGCCTCCGCGGAGGAGCTGACGCAGCTCGCCGGCTCGCCCGACCACCAGGGCGTCGTCGCCGAGGTCGATCCCTATCCCTACGCCGACCCGACCTCGCTGCTCGGCGACCCGGAGGCGCTCGTCGTCGCCCTCGACCAGGTCCAGGACCCGCGCAACCTCGGCGCGGTCTGCCGCTCGGCCGAGGCCGCCGGGGCCGCCGGGCTGGTGATGCCCTCGCGCGCCGCTCGGCGGCGATCACCCCGGCGGCCGTGCAAGGCGTCGGCCGGCGCCGTCGAGCACCTCGCGGTCGCCCGGGTGACGAACCTCGCCGACTGGCTTGCGCGAGGCCAAGGACGAGGGCGCCTGGATCTACGGCGCCGAGGCCGGCGCGCCGAGGCGCACACCCAGGCCGACCTCACCGGCAAGGTCGTGCTGGTGCTCGGCAGCGAGGGCAAGGGCCTGCGCCCGCGGTGGCGGAGACCTGCGACCTGCTGCTCTCGATCCCGGTGCGGGGGAGGGTGGCGTCGCTGAACGTCTCGGCGGCCGCGGCGGTGCTGCTGTTCGAGGCGGTGCGCCAGCGCGGTCGGGTCTGAGCGACGCGGATGGCTAACAACCCCCGCGGACGGAGCCCCGATCTGCAACGGGAATTGCGCCGAAACTGGGGGTTGACAGAACAACCTCGACCGCCTAGTATGCGGGATAAGGGTGAACTAAAGGTCGAGCTTCCGCCTGCCGATCACCCGAAGGAGAGGGGCGCCCATGGGAGGTACCGGGCGCCACGAAGGTCTAACGAAGGAGACCCCGTGGCCGTACCTACCCAGGATTTCGCAGCCGTCGCGCGCCTCCCGGCGCCGGCGCCCGTCCGATCTCAGCCTCAACCAGAACTTGAGGATTCGTATCTCGTCGCCCTCGCGAAGCGGGGAAGCGCCGACGCCTACGAGCGCCTCGTCAAGCGCTACCGCGGCTTCGTCCGCCTCAAGGCGTCGTCGTACTTCCTGCTCGGCGGCGATTCCGACGACCTGCTCCAGGAGGGGCTGCTCGGCCTCTACAAGGCGATCCGCGACTACCGCACCGACCGCGAGTCGAGCTTTCGCAACTTCGCCGAGCTCTGCGTCACCCGCCAGATCATCACCGCGGTCAAGACCGCGAGCCGCAACAAGCACGCGCCGCTGAACCAGTACGTCTCGTTCGCCCAGTCGCCGGCCGCGGCCATCGACTCCGAGGCCACCCTCGAGGAGGTCCTCCCGGGCCCCGTCAGCGAGGACCCGTCCGAGCGCGTGATCGCGACCGAGGAGCTGCGCGCCTCGTCGCCTGCATGTCGAGCGTCCTCTCCGAGCTCGAGAGCCGGGTGCTGTCGCTCTACCTCGACGGCTACTCCTACGAGGTAGATCGGCGAGCGGCTCGAGTGCGACACCAAGACCGTCGACAACGCGCTGCAGCGCGTCAAGCGCAAGGTCGCCGCCCACCTCGCTGGCCGCGAGGTGCTGGTCTAGCAGCCTCCCGGCCGACGCGGCGCTATGCTGAGGTCGCCGCCGCGGATAGCTCAACTGGTAGAGCAGCTGCTTTGTAAGGAGCGTTCAGTCCCTCCGGGTTCGAGTCGCGACTCCCGAGCGCGGCCTGCTCCGAGCTCCCCGGCGGGCGCGAGTTCCCCTGGCACGACGGCGAGCGGCTGATCGTCTTCGGCGCCGGCGTGGTCGCGCGAGTCGCCGGAGATCCTGCCGGCCACGGCTTGGAGCGCTTCGAGCTGCTGACCACCCAGCGGGCGATGAACGAGGCGCCGGTCGAGCTGGCCGAGGAGGCGGCCGCTTTCACCACGTCCCGCCGGGGCCGGTGCACGAGTCGCCTCGCGGGCTGATCGACGACGTCCACGAGCCCGACCTGGTCGCGCTCGGCGGTGGCCGGGTGATCGACGTCGCGAAGGCGATCGCCGCGGTGCGCGGGGGGCCGCGTGGCGGCGCTGCCGACGACCCTCTCCGGCGCCGAGATGACGCGGATCCACCGCCTGCCCGAGGGCCACGAAGCCGAGGACGGGCTGGTGCGGCCGGAGATCGTGCTCGCCGACCCGAGGCGATGGCGGCGCTCCCGGAGGAGCGGCTGCGCGCGAGCGCGATGAACGCGCTCGCCCACGGCGCCGACTCGCTCTACACGCCGCTCGCGAACCCGGTCTCGCGAGCTCCGGCACTGCGCGGCGCGCGGCTGATCGCGACCGCGCTCGACGCCGACCCGGCAGAGCGCGATCCCGCCGATGCTCGCGCTCGGCTCGATCCTCTGCGCCTACGCGCTCGACTCGGCGCTGTTCGGCGCTCCACCACGTCGTCTGCCAGAGCTTGGTCCGCGAGCTGCGGCATCCCGCACGCGCGAGACCAACGCGACCATGCTCCCGCGCACGCTCGAGACGCTGATCCCGCGCGTCGGCACGCGATGACCGCGCTCGCACGCGCGCTGCGGCACCAAGCCGGCCGACCTTCCGGCGCGGATCGAGGAGCTCGGCGGCGGCCGGCGCCGGCTCTCGGACCATCGGCGCCCAGCGGGGCGAGCCGCTCGACCGGGCGGTGAAGGCGATCATGGCCCGGCCCGAGCTCCAGCTGACACCCGACGTCCCGGGCGAGCGCGAGATCCGGGAGCTGATCGAGAGCGCCTGGTAGATCCCTCCCGTAAGTAACGCACGCAACGCGGGCGTGTAGGGCTGGTCATGGAGGACCAGCCCCGCGGTCTCGGCGCCGCCGCGCGCCGACGACGTGATCTCGGACGAGCGCTTCGAGCGCTACCACCGCTTCGCTCGCGAGAAGGGGACCAGCCGCGTTCTCTACTACCTCGCGCGGTGCATCCTGGTGCCGGCGTTCCTCGATCTGGTTCCGACTGCAGCGGATCGGACGCGAGCACGCCCGGGTGCAGGGCGGGCTGATCGTCGCCTCCAACCACCGCAGCTTCCTCGACCCCTTCGTGATCGGCGCGTTCTTGCCCTGGCGGCGCCGCCTGCAGTTCGTCACCAAGGTCGAGCTGTTCGAGAAGCGCTGGCAGGGCTGGCTGCTCTCACGCCTCGGCGCCTTCCCGATTCGCCGCGGCCAGTCCGACGAGACCGCCATCGACACCGCGCGGATGATCGTCGAGCGCGGCGGCACCGTGATCATCTTTCCCGAGGGCACCCGGATCCGGACCGGGTCGCTCGGGCGGCCGAAGCGAGGCGTCGGCCGGCTGGCGCTCGAGAGCGGCGCCCCGGTGCTGCCGATCGCCGTCATGGGATCGGAGGAGGTACGCCGCGGCTGGAAGATCCGCCCGACGAAGGTGCGGCTGCGGGCCGGCAAGGCGATCACGTTCCCGCGGACGGAGCGCCCGTCGCCGGCGCTCGCCGCGACGGTCACCGACCGGATCTGGCCCAACATCGAGCTGCAATGGGAGTGGCTCGGCGGCCTGCCGCCGCTGCGCAAGGCGGCGGTGATCGGCTCCGGGAGCTGGGGCACCGCGGTCGCGGTCCTGCTGGCCCGCGGTGGGCTCGAGGTCGAGCTCGGCACCCGGAGCGACGAGAAGGCGGCCGAGATCGGCAAGCGACGGATGAACGAGCGCTACCTGCCCGGCGTCGAGCTGCCCGAGTCCGTAACGGTCAAGCGCTCCAGCGAGATCGAGCTCGCCGGCTGCGACCTCATCTGCCTGGCGGTGCCCTCGCGGGCGCTGCCGAACGTCGTCGGCGCGCTCGGCGACCGGATCGGCTCGCGGGCTTCGGTGCTGCTGCTCTCCAAGGGCCTCGTGCAGCCGATGGGGGCGCTGCCGAACGAGTACGTCTCCGAGCGGGTCCGCTGCCGCGCGATCGCCTGCCTCGGCGGACCGGCTCACGCCCGGAGGCGATCGGCGGGATGGCGGCGCTGGTGCTCGGCAGCAGCGACCCCGACCTGCGGACGATGCTCGGCGAGGTCTTCGACCGCGCCGGCCTGGTCTGCGAGCGGACCGACGACGTCGCCGGGGTCGAGGTCGCCGGCGCGGCGAAGAACGCCGCCGCGCTCGCCGCCGCCGCAGCCGAGCGCCACGGGCTCAACGCCGCCGGGATCGCCACCGCCGGGATCTGGCGCGAATGCGTCGAGTTCGCGCTGGCCAAGGGCGGACGCCTGGAGACCTTCTCGGGGCTCGCCGGCGTCGGAGACCTGACCGCGACCGTGCTCGCGCCCGAAGAGCCGCAACCGCCAGGCCGGCGAGCTGCTCGGCGCCGGGGTTCCGGCCGAGCAAGATCCCGGCCCGGATCGGCCAGGCCTCGGAGGGGCTCGACTCGGTGCCGCTGATCGCCGAGACGGTCGCCGCCGCCGGGATCGAGGCGCCCGGCCTCGAGGGCCTGGCGGCGCTGATCGAGGGCGGGATCGACGCCGGCGAGTGGGTCGCCGGGCTGCGGCGCGCCGAGCGCGCCCGGAGGGCGGCATGATGGCGCGTCGGTCTAGGCTTGACCGGTGAGCACCGCAGCCGACCACGAGGCGGAGACCGGCGGCCGCGCCAGCGTCCAAGGCCGAGCTCGACCGCGCCTTCGAGGACCTCTACCGCACGCATCTTCGCGACGTCTACTCCTACTCGTACTACCGGGTCGGCAACCACCACGACGCCGAGGACCTCACCGAGCAGGCGTTCCTACAGGCCTACCGGCACTTCGAGCGCGCCCGGCGCGAGTCCAACGGCCGGCCGCTGCGCCCGTGGCTGATCCGGATCGCCCACAACCTCGCCTCCAACTACCACCGCGACCGGGCGCGGCGGCCGGAGGCGAACATCGAGGCGATCGAGCCGCCCTCGCACCCGCACGGGACCGAGCGCGTGGTCGAGGGCCGCGAGGAGCTGCGCGAGGTGATCGTGCGACCTCGACGAGCTCCCCGACGATCGCCGCGAGGCGCTGATCATGCGCTTCGCGCTCGGGATGTCGAACCGGGAGATCGCGCGTGCGCTGGGGCGCACCGACGGCGCCACGAAGGTGCTGATCCATCGGGCGATCAAGCAGCTCGAGGAGCTGATGGAGACGGAGGAGGAGCCATTCGATGACTGAGGGCGCGACCAACCTCGACCTCGAGCCGCTGCTCGCCGACGCGCTGCGGCCGATCGAGCCGCCGGAGTCGCTCGCGACCCGGGTCGAGACGACGCTCTCGGGGATCGCCGAGCAGGCTGCGGCGGAGCTCTCGAGCTGGGCCGACGAGCTCACGCGAGAGCGAGCTGCAGGCGCTGCGCGACCCGCGCAACTGGGTGCGCCCGGTGGCCGCGGTCGCCGTCGGCGGCGCCGCCGCCGGGGCGCTGGTGCTGGTCGAGATGCGGCGCCGGCGACGCCCGCGACGGCCTGCGCGACACGGCCGAGCGGCTCGCTTCGCGAGCTCCGGCGCTCCTAGCCGGTCGCTCGGCGCGCGGCTGGGCGGCGGGCGTCGCCGCGCCGGCGGCGAGGCCGGTGAGCCCGAGGATCAGGTACAGGAAGTTGTCCTCGTTGTTGAGCGGGATCAGGCCGAGGATGACGTTGTCGGAGTCGGCGAAGCCCCAGATGGCCAGGACCAGGTAAAGGAGGCCGACGGCCGAGGCAGTAGGTGCGCGCGCCGGAGGTCGAGCCGGCCACCGCCAGCGCCAGCAGCCCGAGCGCGATGTGGAAGAGGTTGTGCCAGCCGTTGACCGCGAGGATCCCGAACACCTCGTCCGTGTCGGCGGCGACGCCGTTGACGCCGGTGTCGAAGCCGGCGCTGTAGAAGAAGCCGATGATCCCGGCGATCACCAGCACCGCGCCGACCAGGGTGCAGTAGAGACGGGCCGGACCGGCGGTGTCCATTTCTCCTCCTCGGGGTTGATCCGCTTCCTGCCCCGGGCGGACGTGATAGCGTAGCGAGACCCGGACCGGATGAACGGCAAGCTCACACCCGAGTCGCTCCAGCGGCTGGCCGACGAGGACCTGATGACGCTGGTCGAGCGCCGCGACGCCGACGCCTTCGCCGTCCTCTATGACCGCCACGGCGGCGCCGCGTATTCGCTCGCCTACCGGATCGTCGGCGACCCGGCGGTCGCGGAGGACGTCACCCAGGAGGCGTTCCTGTCGGTCTGGCGCAGCGGCGCCCGCTTCGACGCCGCCCGGGGCAGCGTCCGCTCGTGGACACTCGGGATCGTGCGAAACCGCTCGATCGACGCCCTGCGCCGGCTCTCCGGGTCGGCGCCGAAGCTGAACCTCGACGATGAGGCGGCGCTCGAGGCCGAGCCGGCCCCCGAGCTCACCGACAGCGAGGCGATCCGCCGGGAGACGGCGCGCACGCTTCGGGGCGCCCTGCGGGAGCTGCCCGCCGAGCAGTCCGAGGTCATCGGTCTCGCATACTTCGGCGGCTTTAGCCACTCGGAGATCGCCGAGATGCTCGGGATGCCGCTCGGTACCGTCAAGGGCAGGATGCGCTTGGGACTGGAGAAGATCAGAACCACCCTCGCCGAGGGCCTGGGCATCGAGGGCGCCAGCGAGGGGCTGCCGTGAGCGCGGGCACGGATCACGAGCGCCTGCGCGACGACCTCGCCCCGTACGCGCTCGGCGCGCTCGGGCCCGCGGAGGCGGTCGCGCTCGAGCGCCACCTGCGGATCTGCGAGCCGTGCCGGGTCGAGCTGCGCTGGCTGCAGCCGGCCGTCGACGTGCTCGCGGTCGGCGTCCCGCAGCAGAGTCCGCCCGAGCGGTTGCGCGAGTCGCTGCTCGAAACCGTTCGCGCCGAGGCCGGCGCGCCCCCTGAAGCCGCCACGGCGCGCGAGCCGTGGTGGCGCGCGCTGCGCGGGCTGGCCCTGCGGCCGGCGACCGCGATGGCCGCGGTGATCCTCGTCGTCGCCGGCGTCGGGGCCGGCTACCTGCTGGCTGGGTCGGACTCGGCCGGGCCCGAGACGACGGTGGTGCAGGCGAGGCCGCTCGACGGCTCCGGGGAGATCTCGGCAACGCTCGAGCGCAGCGGCGATTCGGCGACCCTGCGCGTCCAGCGGATGCCGGAGATCGGCCCGCACGAGGTCTACGAGGTGTGGATCAAGCGCGGCGACCGCGTCGCTCCCAACAGCACCTTCGTGCTCAGGGCCGATGGCAGCGCCGTCGCCGCGGTGCCGGGGCCGCTGGAAGGCGGCGACGCGGTGCTGGTCACTCGGGAGCCGCGGCCGGGGGGCGAGCAGCCGACGACCGAGCCGCTGCTCGAAGCGCCGCTTTAGCGGGCACAAAGTCGGCGCCCCATATATTCAGGCGCCGATGGCGACCTGCTACCGACATCCGCAGCGCGAGACCAACGTCTCCTGCTCGAACTGCGACCGGCCGATCTGCCCGGACTGCATGACCTCGACCTCGGTGGGCATGCGGTGCCCCGAGTGCGCCCGCCAGCGGACCAAGGTCAAGAACCCGATCGGCGCCCCGACGCGATCCGACGCTCCGGCCACCTACGTGATCATCGCCCTCTGCGTCGCCGCCTTTCTCGCCGAGCTGGCCGGCGGCGGCACCAACAGCCTCGACGGCGGCGGCAAGATCATCCGCGACTTCGGCCTCTTCGGCCCGGCGGTCGCCGACGGCGAGCAGTACCGCATCGTCACCTCGGCCTTCCTGCACGCCGGGCTCATCCACCTGGGGCTGAACATGTTCGTCCTCTACATCCTCGGCACCCTGCTCGAGCCCGCCGTCGGCACGGCGAGGTTCGTGGCCATCTACGCGGCGTCCGTCCTCGGCGGGTCATTCGTGGCCCTGGTGATGGACCCGAACGAGCTCACCGTGGGCGCCTCGGGGGGGATCTTCGGGTTGATGTCCGCGGCGTTCCTGATCGCGCGCAACCGCGGGCTCGATCAGCTCGCCTCACAGCTCGGCTTCTTCGTGATCCTGAACCTGGTGTTCACGTTCAGCATCTCGAACATCAGCATTGGCGCGCACCTCGGCGGCCTGGCGGGAGGCGCGCTCGCCGGGCTGTTGGTGACGATGGTCGAAAGCCGCCGCCTGCGGAGCGCCCAGGCGATCGAGATCGGCGGCATGCTGGTGCTCTGCGTCGGGGCGGTCGTCGGCGCCCTGATCGCCGCCGACGCGAGCGTTCCCTCGCTGGCCTGAGCTCAGCCCAGCCGGCGTTCGACGTCCCAGAGGACCTCGAAGTCGATGGAGGGCGGCGCCTCGACCGCGTCGGGATGAAGCAGATGGCCCAGCAGCTCGATGCCGTCGGCGAGCCGCGGACCCGGGCGCGAGAACGACGAGGCCGCGTCGACGGCCGTCACCAGCTCGGCGCCCAGCGAGCGCAGCTCGTCGGCGTGCTCGCGGCCCTGGGCGGCGGACTCGTCCGCGTACATGCCGCACGGCATCAGCACGACGACCTCGGGCCGCGCGGCCTCGACCTCGTCCCAGCCGACGACCCGGGACTTCCGGCCGGCGTGCCCGAGCACGTCGACGCCGCCGGCGGCCGCGATCATCTCCGGCACCCAGTGCCCTCCGACGTAGACGGGGTCGAGCCACTCCATGGCGGCCACCCGCGGGCGATCGCGATCCGAAACCGCCTCCCCGACCGCCTCGACCCGGCTGCGAAGGCTCGCGGCCAGGCGGGGGCCGAGGGCGGGGTCCTCGGCGGCGGCGGCGATGACGCTCAGGTCGTCGAGCACCTCGGACAGGGTCGTCGGGTCGAGCGAGATCACGTCGGGCCGGCTCGGGATTCGCTCCGCGATCGCTCGTACGTCGTCGAACGAGACGGCGCAGACCGCGCACAGCGCCTGGGTGACGATCAGGTCCGGGTCCAGTTCTGCGAGCCGGGCCTCGTCGAGCCCGTAGAGCGACTCGCCGCGGGCGGTCACCTCCCTGACCCGTGCGTCGATCTCGGCCGCCTCGAGTCCCGCTGGAATCACGCTCGAAGTCAGCCGCGGGAGGCGGGTCGCGGCCTCCGGGAAGTCGCACTCGTGGGTGACGGCGACGACCTGCTCACCGAGGCCGAGCGCGAACAGCGCCTCGGTTGCCGATGGAACCAGGCTGGCGATTCGCATGCGGCGAATATAGGCGGCGCCTCGCCGGGTAGGCTGCGACGGATGGCAGATCTGCTCTCCGGTGGGGAGATCGAGGAGCGCCTCTCGTCCCTCGACGGCTGGGAGCGCGACGGCGACGCGATCACCAAGACGTTCGACCGCGGCGACTTCGTCGGCTCGGTCGAGTTCGTCCGCAGGATGGTCGAGCCCGCCGAGGGGATGAATCACCATCCGGACCTCTCAGTCTCGTGGAGCGAGGTCAAGGTCTCCATCACCAACCACGCCGCCGGCGGCCTCACCGAGGCCGACTTCGAGCTCGCGGCGAAGATCGACGCGCTCGCCTGATTCAGCTGAATCGGATGCGGATCGTCCACGTACTCGGCACGCGGCCGAACTTCGTCAAGATGGCCCCGGTGATCGCCGCGGCGCGCGAGCGCTTCGGCGCCGACTCGTCGGTCGTCGTCCACACCGGCCAGCACTACGACCGCGCGATGTCGGAGATCTTCTTCGACGAGCTCGGCGTCCCCGAGCCCGACCACATGCTCGGCGTCGGCTCCGGGACCCACTCCGAGCAGGTGGCGCGGGTGCTCGAGCGTCTCGAGCCGGTGCTCGAGGCGACCCGTCCGGACGTGGTGCTGGTCCCGGGCGACGTCAACTCGACGCTGGCGGCGGCGCTCTGCGCGCGCAGGCTCGGTATCCCTGTCGGCCACGTCGAGTCGGGGCTGCGCAGCTTCGACCGGACGATGCCGGAGGAGGTCAACCGGATCGTCGCCGATCACCTCTCCGAGCTGCTGTTCCTGCACTCGCCCGAGGCGGAGGACAACCTCCGCGCGGAGGGCGTCGACCCCGGCCGCTACCGGTTCGTCGGCAACACGATGATCGACACCCTGGTCGCGCTCGAGGACCGATTTCGGGCCCGCGCCGCCGCGCGCGAGGCCGGGGTCGAGCCCGGCTCCTACCTGCTCGTCACCCTGCACCGGCCGGCGCTCGTCGACGGGCCGCTTCTGGCCGAGACCGTGACGGCGCTTGAGAGCGTCGGCGAGCGGATGCCGGTCGTCTTCCCTGTCCACCCGCGGACGCGGAAGATGCTCGCCGACCGGGTCCCCGCGGGCGTCACCCTCAGCGACCCCGTCGGCTACCTCGACTTCCTCTCGCTCGAGGCGGATGCCGCCGCCGTGCTCACCGATTCCGGCGGGATCCAGGAGGAGACGACGTACCTGGGAATCCCCTGCTTCACCTTGCGTGACAACACCGAGCGGCCGGTGACCATCCGCGCCGGCACCAACACGCTCCTCGGTCTGGAGCCGGCGCGGATCGCCGAGATCCCGGACCGTCTCGGGGGCCGGGCGGGGCGCCCGCAACCTCCGGAAAAATGGGATGGGCAAGGCGGCGCGGCCGGATCGCCGACGCCCTCGAGGGCTGGTAGCTTCGCGAGCCATGCCGCTGCCTTCGCTCGTCCCGAAGGACCGCGTCTTCTTCGCCCTCTTCAACGAGGCGGGCCAGAACGCGGTCCGCGCCGCGCGGCTGCTGAAGCAGATGCTCGAGGAGTGGCCCGACGAGCGCGGTCTCGCGCGCGAGATCCTGCTCGCCGAGCAGGAGGGCGACCGGATCACCCACGACATCGTCCAGCGCGTGAACTCGACCTTCGTCACCCCGATCGACGGCGAGGACATCTACGGCCTCGCGACGCAGCTCGACGACATCGTCGACTACATCGAGGAGACCGCGGACTTCATGGGCCTCTACCGGATCGAGGCGCCGATGGACCAGTCGCTGGAGATGGCCGAGGTGCTCGTCAAATCCTGCGACCAGCTCGCCGAGGCGCTCGAGCACCTGCGCGGCTTCAAGGACCTCGAGCAGTACTGGATCGAGATCCACCGGCTCGAGAACGACGGCGACCGGCTCTACCGCGACGCCGTGGCGTCGCTGTTCGCCAACGGTATCGACCCGATGGTCGTGATCCGCTGGCGGGACATCTTCCTGCGGCTGGAGCGGGCGGTGGACGCCACCGAGAGCGCCGCCCACATTCTCGAGGGCATCGTCATCAAGAACGCCTGACGGTTGAGCGAGGCCGACCTCATCCTCGGGATCGTCGTCGCGACGGCGCTCGCGTTCGACTTCACCAACGGCTTTCACGACACCGCCAACGTGGTCGCGACCTCGATCTCGACCCGGGCGATGTCGCCGCGGCTAGCCGTCGGCTACGCGGCGGTGCTCAACTTCGTCGGCGCCTTCATCTCGCTCGAGGTCGCGGCGACCGTCGCCGAGGACATCGTCGACCCGCTCGAGATCACGACCACGGTGATCTTCGCCGGCCTGGTGGGGGCGATCTCGCTGGAACCTGATCACCTGGTACTACGGCCTGCCGTCGAGCTCGTCGCACGCGCTGATCGGCGGTGTCGTCGGATCGACGTTCGTCGCCGCCGGCGCCGGCGCGGTGTTCGGCGAAGGGATCCTCGGCAAGGTGCTGATCCCGGCGCGTGATCGCGCCGCTGCTGGCCTTCGTGGTCGGGGCGATCGGCGATCGTCGATCTGCTACCGGATCGTCGGCCGCCAGCGCCCGGGGCCGGTGACCCGCGGGTTCAGGTTCGGCCAGATCCTTTCCGGAGGGCATGCTGGCGCTCGCCCACGGCACCAACGACGCGCAGAAGACGATGGGCGTGATCACCCTCGCGCTGGTCGCCAACGGCAGCCTGTCGTCAGACGCCTCGGTCCCGACCTGGGTGGTGATCGCCGCGGCGTCGGCGATCGCCCTCGGCACGTACACCGGAGGCTGGCGGATCATCAAGACGATGGGCACGCGGATCATCAAGATGGACGCTGCGCAGGGCTTCTCGGCCCAGGGGGCCGGCGCCGCCGTGATCCTCGCCTCCTCGCACTTCGGCTTTCCGCTCTCGACCACCCAGGTGATCGCCGGTGGGGTGATGGGCGCCGGCGCCGGCAAGCGCCTGTCCGCAGTGCGCTGGGGCGTGGCCGGCAACATCGTCGCCGCCTGGCTGCTGACCCTGCCGGCGGCGGCGGCGATCGGCGGGCTCGTCTACCTGGTCACCGATCTGTTCCCCGGGGCGCTCGGGCCGGTGCTCGTCTCGGCGGTCGGCATCGCGCTGGTCGTGGTCGCCTTCACCCGTCGGATCCGCCGCGGGCGTCCCGCTCCCGACCTGAGCAATGCTGGCGACGATCGTCGACACCCACGACCTCTGGCAGACGATCGTCGGCTCGGTCGTCGCCGGGCTCGGGACGACGTTCGTGTTCTCGATCGCGATCCTCGGGGCCGCGAAATTCTCCGAGGCCAACCGCGAGGGCCGAACGCTCGAGGCATCGGCGTTCGGGCCGCTGGCTCTGCTCGGCCTGGCGGCGACCGCGGCGGCGATCGTGTTCGGCGTGGTCGTGATGACCTCGAACTGAGCCGGCCGTCCTCGGGCCTCGGTAGGCTCGGGACCGTGAGGGTCGCTCGCAACATCGCGATCATCGCGCTGCTGGCGCTCATCGTCGCCCTGGTGCCGGGGGGCGGCAACGCTGCCGACGCCATCGTCTCGGCGGTCGGGATCGTCTTCCTGGCGATGATCGCCTACACGGCCTACCGGGTCTTCCGTGAGAACCAGTACGCGTACCTGTCGCTCGACGACCGCCACCGGGCGATGCTCGTGATCGCGGTCGGGGCGATCGTGCTGATGATCGCCGCCGCCGACGAGCTCACCCGCACGGGGCTCGGGCTGATCGTCTGGCTTGGGGTCCTGGCCGCCGCGATCTGGGCGATGGTGATCGTGTACCAGGACTCGCGCAGCTACTAGCGGAGCCTCCCCACCAGCCGGCTGACCCGGACTTTCCGTCGCATAGCGACCGAAACTCCCGGGTGCGCTCGTCGAGGGATGATTCGGTCCAGTCCGGTGCCGGTTTCGGCACATTCGCCGCGTCCCGCGTAGCCGGGCGCGACGTAGCGTCGGCGGCGTGCTCGCTCGACGCCTCAGATCCGGTTCCGGCCAGGTCGCCGCCGAACTGGTTGCGGTCGTGCCGCTGCTGATCGTGATCGCGCTCGCGGTGGGCCAGCTTGCGATCGCCGGCTACGCGCTGTGGACCGCGGGGGCCGCGGCGCGCGCCGGGGCCCGGGCGGCCGAGGTGGGCGGTGACCCCGAGGCGGCGGCGCGCAGCGCCCTGCCGGGCTGGCTCGAACGCGGCGCCCGGATCGAGACCGGCGACCCGATCGCGATCAAGGTCGCCGCGCCGGCGCTCCTGCCGGGGGTGCCGGCGATCCCGGTGTCAGCGCAGACGCGCCTCGCGGCGGAGGCGGACGATGGGGGATGAGCGTGGCCAGGCGTCGCTGGAGTTGCTCGCCGGGGTCCCTGCACTGCTGCTCGCCGGGCTGATCTGCCTGCAGCTGCTCGCCACCGGCTACTCGTCGACGCTCGCCGACGGCGCCGCCGAGTCGGGCGCGCTCGCGCTCGCCGCCGGCCTCCCGCCCGAGCCCGCGATCAGGGCCTCGCTGCCCGGCTGGGCCGAGGGCCGGATCGAGACCGAGGTTTCCGGTTCGCGCCTGACCGTGAGCCTGCGCCCTCCATCGCCGGTGCCCGCCCTGGGACAAGCGCTGGAGGTGCGCTCGACCGTCTGGGTGCGCGAGCCGGAGGAGTCGTGAGGGCTCCCACTCTGACTGTGCTCGCCGGCGCGCTGCCGGGCGCCGACGGCGCCGCCGCAACCGCCGCCGCGCTGGCCGTCGCGCTCGCCGCCGATGACGACTCGGCCGCGGCGGCGGGAGGTGACGGGGCCACGGTGGTGATCGAGCTCGGCGCTGGCCGCAGGCGGGGCCCGACGATGATCGCCGCCGAGTCGGCGCGCGAGCTCGAACGAAGATTGCGCGACGCGGGGTTCCATGCCTCCGCACGCGGCCGTCTCGCCTGGGTCGCGCTCGAGCGCGACGAGGATTGGCGGGAGCGCCTCGCGGAGTCCCTGGCTCTGGCCTCGGGCGCCGCCGCGGCGGTGATCGTCGCGCCGCCGGAGCTCTGGGCCGAGGTGCTCGAGCTCGGCGAGGTCGAGGTGGGCGCGGCGCTGCTGCGAGCCGACCTGCCGGCGCAGCGGTCGCTGGCCGCGCTGGCGACGTTCGAGCTCCGGGCCGCCGGGATACCGACGAAGGTCGCCGCCCGGGCGCCGGGGCGGGTCGCCTCCCGGCGGGCGCTCGCCGGGATCGACCCGGGCGGCGACGCCGCCCAGCGCGCGCGGCGCCACGGCCGCGGGCTGAGGAGGTCGGCGTCGGCACCCGCGGTGCGCGCCCCGCGGCTCGCGGCCGAAGCCGGGCAGTCCCTGCCGATGGTGCTCGGCGCCTGCCTGCTGCTGGTCCTCTGCGGGGCCGCGCTCGCCGCGCTCGGCGGCGCGGTCAGCGGTAAGGCCCGGGCGCAGCGGGTCGCCGACGTCAGCGCGCTCTCGGCGGCGCGTTCGATGCGAGACGACTTCGACCGTCTCTTCGCCTCTCCGAGGCTGCCGAGCGGGGCGCCCAACCCGCTTCACCTCGACCGCGCGGACTACCTCGCACGGGCCCGCGCCGTGGCGCTCGACGCGGCACGGCGCAACGAGGCCGAGCCGTCGCGCGTCGCGGTCAGCTTCCCGGATCGCCGCTCGTTCGCACCGTTGCGCGTGCGGGTGGAGCTCGAGGCCGAGCTCGGCGGCGACAGGACCGCGGTCGAGGTCTACGCCGAGGCGGAGGCGGTCCCTCCGGCCGCCTCGACGGCGCCGCCGGGCGCGGCAATGGCGACGGGCGGCGGCTACTCGGGACCGCTCGCATACCGCCAGGGCGAGGGCATGCGGCCCGACGTCGCGAGCGCCTTCGACCGGCTCGCCGCCGCCGCGCGCGCCGACGGCATCTCGATCCTGGTCACCTCGGGCTTCCGCTCGGACGCCGAGCAGGCGGCGCTGTTCGCGGCCAACCCGGACCCGCAGTGGGTGGCCCCGCCGGGGACCTCGCTTCACCGCTGCGCGACCGAGCTCGACCTCGGCCCGCCCAGCGCCTACGGCTGGCTGGCGGCGAACGCGCCCCGCTTCGGCTTCGTCAAGCGCTACTCGTGGGAGCCGTGGCATTTCGGGTATGCGCGCGGTCCGGCGCCGTGCTCCGCGGCTGGAGACGAGGCTGGATCCGTCGAATCGGACCCGGAGGCGACCGGACTGCCCGGGTTCGTGCCGGCCGAGTTACCGGGAGGCGATCATCGCCGCGGCCGGCCGCTGGAACGTCTCCGCCTCGCTGCTCGCCGCCCAGCTGATGGCCGAGTCCAACTTCAACCCCTTCGCGGTATCGCCCGCCGGCGCCGCCGGCATCGCTCAGTTCATGCCGGCGACCGCCGCCGCCTACGGCCTCGATGATCCGTTCGACCCCGAGTCGGCGATCGACGCCCAGGCGCACCTGATGTCGGACCTGTTGCGTCAGTTCGGCGGCGATGTCTCGCTCGCCCTGGCCGCCTACAACGCCGGCCCCGCTGCGGTGGAGCCCTGCCAGTGCGTCCCGGCGATACCCGAGACCCAGGCCTACGTCGCCCGCATCCTCGGCCTCATGGGCGGCGGCGGCGAGGTGGTCGCCCCGGCCCTCGCGGTGCGGCTGGTCGACTGATGAGCTCGACGACGGCCATCCGCGACTATCCTCGGCGTGTGACCACCCGGCCACAGCTTCCCCAGCTGGCCGGCGACCGGTTGTTCCTGACCGACGGCGGGCTGGAGACCGTGCTGATCTTCCGGGAGGGGATCGACCTGCCCGAGTTCGCGGCCTTCCCGCTCGTCGATGACGCGTCCGGGGTCGAGACGCTTCGACGCTATTACGAGCCATACCTGGAGATATCGCAGGCGAAGTACGCGTCCGGCGCGCAACAACGCAGACGCTCCGTGCGACACGCGGGGGCGCAAGTTCAAAGTGAGCTAGCCACTTGCGGATGAGGCCGCCACGCTGCTCACTCACAGCTCTCTGGATGGCGGTGCCGCCGAGGCCCGCGCCCGAGGAGATCGCCGCGCTGCTCGCCGAGCGAACCGATCTCGTCACGATCGACGGATGGAGCGCGATCGAGGCAGCTGAGCTCGAGCGGGGACGCGAGGGGGGCCGGCCCCGCGTGAAGCTCGCCTCGCGGGACGAGCTGCTCGCCGCGGCAGCCTTGGGCTCATAACCCGGAGGTCGTGGGTTCAAATCCCACCCCGGCTATGTAGAGAACCCCCGCTACTGCGAGCGATAGTTCTGCGCAGCTGATCAGGTCGGCGTCAGGCCGCGGATCACGTGGAGGTCGATCGATCCCGGCGCGAACACGCCGATCGAGTACTGGACCGGCCGGCCGTCCGCGAGGTGCATGAGCTCCGTGAGCTCGAGGGCCGCCGTCACCCGCGTGGCGCCCATCGCCTCGCCCAGGCGCCCGCCGGGTTCGACCAGGCGCGGGCGCACGCTGGTCCTCGCGAACGCGATCTTGACCCCCTGCTCGAGCAGCACGTCGAGCACCATCTTCCCGGCCTCGACGGCGGCGCGAACCTGCTCCGGCGGGGGCAGCTCGACGTCCGGGTGGACGATGTCGCGCATGTGGGCCGCCACCGTTCCCTCGGCGAGCACCGTCCGCTGGACCAGCAGGGCACGCGTGCCGCGGCGCAGGCCGAGCGCCTCGGCGACGTAGCCAGGTGTCCGCGCCGGCTCGACCTGGAGGTTCCGGACCGTCAGCCGCTTGCCCTGCCGGCGCGCGAGCGACGTGTAGGACTCGAGCACCTCGAGGCCCTCGCTGAACGCCGGGACCGAGCGCGACCCGGCCGACGAACGTGCCACTTCCCTGGCGGCGAACGATCTCGCCGTTGCTCTCGAGGCGTTCCAGCGCAAGCCGCAGGGTCCCTCTGGACACGCCGAGCCCCTCGGCCAGCTCCTTCTCCGGCGGGAGCCGGTCGCCCGGGCGAGCTCGACCCGGGTGCGAGCCGCTCGCGTAACGCCGTCTCGGTTGCGTCGACCAGCGAGGGCTGAGCCACGGCCGAGAGCCTAGACGGCCTCTAGGCCGCGCGCCGTCACCACCTCGCCGTCGAGCAACCCGAGCCGTCGCGCCAGCCATTCGGCCGGCAGCGCCTGCAGGAGCAGGGTCGCGAAGATCGCGAGCGCGACCACGGCGGCGTAGTCGTCGGTATGCGGAACCCCGAGCCCCGCCAGCACGCCGACCAACGCCGCCGGTACGACGCCGGTCTCGCGGGTCCAGCACATGAAGGCGACCTCGTTTCGGGTCCAGCCCGCCCGGCGGTCCGGCAGCGTGCAGGCGAGGACGGTCAACGGCCGCGCGACCAGGAGCAGGGCGGCGAGCACGGCGAGCGCGGGGAGGAAGTGCTCGCCGAGCGTGTCGAAGGGGATGTTGGCGCCCAGGACGACGAACACGAACAGCGTCACCAGGTCGGCGGCCGAGAAGGCGAACATTCGCAACTCCCGTTCGTGGGACGAGTGCATGGCAAGCCCGAGGCGCTCCATGTTGCCGACGATCAAGCCCGGCGAGGAAGGCCCCCAGGTAGCCGCTGCCCCCGGCGGAGTCGAGCGAGAAGTAGCCGATCGTGACCACCGCCAGCACCGCGGCGGCCGAGGACTCGCGCCAGATCCCGGCGCGGCGGCTGGAGATCGTCGCCGCGAGCAGCACCCCCGCGACGAGGCCGATCACGGTGCTGATCGCCAGGTCTCCGACGAACTCGCGGGCCGGCGTCGCCACCGACGCATCGCCGCTCAGCAGGACGCCCGCGAACGCCAGCGCCAGAACCGCGCCGGTGGGATCGTTGAACGCGGATTCCGCGACGACCGTCTGGGCGACCTTCGGCCGCAGACGTGAGCGCACGAACAGCGGGATCAGAATCGCCGGGTCGGTGGGCGAGAGCACCGCCCCCATCAGCAGCGCCGCGGTCCACGAGAGGTCGAAGGCAAGATGGGCGACGACGCCGATGATCACCGCGGTCAGGACGACCCCGGGGACGACGAGCATCCCGAGCCCGATCCAGACCCGCCGCAGGACGTCCACCGAGAGGTTGAGGCCGCCGTAGAAGAGGATCATCGAGACCCCGAGCGTGAACAGCAGCTGGGCGCCGATCGAATCGAGCGGGACGTCGACCACGTCCAGGGCGGACGGGCCGAACAGGGCGCCGGCGAGCACCAGGAGGAGGATCTCCGGGACCCGCAGGAGGCTGGCCAGGAAGCGTGCCGCGAGCGCCGCGCCGAGCAGCAGGCTCAGCGTCAGGAGCACGTCCTGGGTCACGGGGATCCGTCGTCGGGCGTCTCGGGCGGCTTGCGGCCGCGAACGGTGCGTTCCCCCTCGAGCGCCATGCGGGCGATGTCGTTCGCCGTGACCAGCAGCAGGATGATGACCAGGGCTGCGCCCAGCGCGACGGCGATCAGGCGCCGCCGGGCATCGTCACGCGCGTCGTCGAAGGCCGCCTCGGTGGCGGTCGCCTCCTCCGCCTCGTAGTCCGCCAGCTCCTCGGCCGTGGCGGCCATCGCCTCGAAGCGACGCAGCTCGGGCCCGAGCAGGATCCGCTTCGTCTCGCTCGGGGTTGTCCGCCTGGAGCTCGCGCCAGGCGACCTCGTCGAGCTCCATGAAGCCGTCGAACTGCTCGTTGAGCCGGCTCGAGCACCGGTTCGCTCGCGCTGCGTCGGTCAGCTCGTCGCCGGCGAGCTCGAGCTCGCGCCGCAGCTCGGCCGCGGAGGCCACGAACCGCTCCCGGAGGTCGCCGCCGGCATAGCCGTAGGCGGTCTGCCAGCCGTTGACGTCCGTGACCAGGAACTTGAGCTCGCGCGCGACCGCCTCGTGACGGCCCCGCTCGCCGACCTGGTCGAACCGGTCGCCCAGCTCCGACATCCCGTGGAGCGCCACCGCCGTCGTCGCCAGCGGCCCGAGGATCGTCAGCACGATCGCCGCGTAGAGCTTCGCCCTGATCGTCACCGGCTCGCGCTCCGGATAGCATCGGCCGCGACGATGATCCTGTTCGTCCTCACCGGAGCGGCGCCTCCGATCCTGGTCCTGACGCTGCTCGGGATGTGCTACCTGACCGGGTACGAGCTGTGGAAGGAGACCGAGCTCGCCTTCCTGTTCAAGGCCTGGTGGGTCCTGCTCGTGTTCCTGCTGAACGTCGTCGGCTTCGGGATCTTCTGGATCTGGCTGGCGATCAGGCGGGTCCGCCGCGCGGGCGCCGCCTAGCAGCACGAGCCGCTCACTCGGCCTCGGTCCGGACGTCGTGCAGCCGGGCGAGCTTCAGCGCCAGCTCCAGTGAGAGCAGGTCCTCCTTCGGAAGCTCGAGCTCGGTGACCCGCTGGATCCGCTCCAGCCGCTGGCGGACCGTGTTCGGGTGCACGTAGAGCGCCCTGGCGCTCGCGCTGACGCTGCCGCGGTCGGCGAGGAACTGCTCCAGCGTCTCGATCAGACGGGCGCCGTGGCGGCGGTCGTACTCGGCGAGCTTCTCCACCGCCTGGCGATAGCGATCGCGCGGCGCCTCGTCGAGCTCCATGTGGACGAGATACCGGTAGGCGCCGAGCTGCTCGTAGGAGACCGCGCCGCCATCGGCGACCAGCGAGCGCCCGACGCGCGCGGCGTCGGCCGCCTCGCGCATCCGCCGCCGGGCGCTGGCCGCGCCCCGGTCGACGTCGCTGAGGCCGATCGACCAGCCCCTCCTCGCGGGCGAGCGACTCGCACGTCTCGCGCAGCGCCTCGGCCGCGCCGCCGTTCGCGGTCGGCAGCGGCGCCAGCGCCCGCACCCGATCGTGGCGGGAGTCGAAGAACGCTCGCGGGTAGGCGCGGCGCAGCCGCGTCTCGAACCTCACCGCCAGCTCGGGCCAGGCGGCCGTCGCGCCATCCGCCCGCGGCGCGCGCTCGACGTGCAGGAACAGATGGTGGCCCGACAGGTCGCATCGGGCCTGGCTCGCCTTCGCCTGCCCGGCCTCGATCGAGCCCGCGGCGAGCGCGTCGAACATGTCCTTGACGATGTTCTCGGCCGTCAGCCGCTCGATCAGCTCGGCCTTCTTCAGCCCGACCGCCGTCTGGTTCGCGACCGCGCCGAGCAGCTCCGCGTCCTCGTCGGTGAACTCGCCGGTCGCGGGCGAGGCAGCAGATCACCCCGAGCTGTTCGTTGCGCGCCACCAGCGGGGACCGCGAGCACCGCCTGGTCGCCGGCGTCGGGCCACGCGCTCGCGGATCGGCGGCGCCGCCGCCGTTGCGACCCTTCCCGCCCGCGCGGCGCATCAGGTCGAGCACCAGCCGGGCGCCGCCCCGTCGCGGGCTGGGGGCGCGGAGCGTTCGGGGGGTCGGAGCTCACGAGGATCAGCTCGTCGGCGTCGACGTCGAGGCGGTGGATCTGGCAGGCGTCCGCGCGCAGCAGCTCGCGAGCGCCGCGGGCCACGGCCTCGTAGAGGTCCTCGCGCACGGTGACCTCGGCGAGCGCCTGGCTCAGCTGGGTCAGCGTGGTCAGGGCCTGGACCCGGCGCCTGGTGTCCTCGTAGAGCTGCGCGTTCTCGATCGCGCCGGCGACCAGCGACGCCGTGTGGACGAGGAAGTTGAGGACGTCGTCCTCGAACTCCCGTGGCGCCTCGGTGTGCAGGACGACGACGCCGATCACGTCGCCGGCCTTGGCGAGGATCGGCACCGCGACCATCGACTGGAACTCCTCCTCCTCGAGCTCGGGAACGAACTTCATCCGCGGGTCCGCCATCGCGTTCTCGCGGATGAACTCCGGGCGTCTTGTTGCGCGCCACCCAGCCGGCGAGCCCCTCGTCGATGCCGAGCGAGAGCTCGCCGACGAAGCGCGCGTAACGCGGCGATGCGGCCCTCAGCACCAGCCGCTCGCCCTCGACGAAGTAGATGAAGCAGGCGTGGGACGCGGTCGCGTCGGTGGCGATGTCGACGATCCCGTGCAGGACCCGATCGAGGTCCAGCGACGAGGAGACGGTCTTGATGACCGCGTAGAGCGTCTCGTTCTCGAGCCGTGCCCGGCTGAGAGCGTCGTCCTCCTCGACAAGCTGCAGACTCAAACGAGACCTCCTCGGTCGTGTCGTCCCCGCGGCGCACACTAACTCCGGACGCCGGCAAGCCCTATGTCGCGATCCTACACTCGGAGACGGCCAAGTATGGGGCGTGTGCCTATTGTCACGACCGGCCCGGCCGGGATACGTTGCCGCCGCTAGTGGACTTCCTGCTCGCCCAGGTCTCGGACCTCAAGGACGCCGCGCCGGCGGAGAGCCTGGGACTCGACAGCGTCATCCTCGGCGAGCAGTTCTACTTCTTCACCGTCGTGCTGATGTGGCTGATCCACGTCGGCTTCATGACGTACGAGACCGGCGTCGCGCGCCGCAAGAACGCGCTCGCGACGGCGATGAAGAACATCCTCACGATCGCCGTCGTCACGCCGAGCTTCTACTACTTCGGCTGGTGGATCTACAACTGCAACATGCCCGGTATCCCGCCGATCGGGCCGAACAGCACCGACTTCACCGCCGCCGCGTGCCAGGGCGGGATCCCGTGGTCCGACATCTTCGGGCCCGAACCTGACGAACAACATCAACCTCGTCTTCTTCCTCGCCTTCCTGCT
The DNA here is from genome assembly GCA_963793775.1 of uncultured Solirubrobacterales bacterium. Taxonomy (GTDB): domain Bacteria; phylum Actinomycetota; class Thermoleophilia; order Solirubrobacterales; family 70-9; genus WHSW01. The sequence continues at coordinate 159,251 of CAWCBM010000018.1, read as the reverse complement.
GTTCAGCTGGACGACCGCCTCGATCATGTCCGGCGCGCTGCTCGAGCGGGTGCGGCTCTCCGCCTACCTGCTCCTCGCTGTGCTGCTCGGCTCCGCCGTCTGGATCCTCGACGCCGCCTGGGGCTGGAGCTTCGGCGGCTGGCTGACCCTGCGCTTCGGCTTCCACGACTCGATCGCCTCCGCGGTGGTCCACGGCGTTGCCGGCGCGTTCACGCTGGGCGTCCTGTTCAACCTGGGGCCGCGGATCGGCAAATACACGAAGGAGGGGTTAGCCCGCACCTTCAGACCCCACAACATCCATATGACCCTGATGGGGCTGATGCTGATCTTCACCGGCTTCTACGCCTTCTACGCCGCGTGCCTGGTGATCGTCTCGACCACCTTCCCCGGCTGGGCGAACATCTACCTCAGCCCGACCACGCTCGGCTCGATCGCGATGATCATCACCTTCGGCTTCGCCGGCGGGTTCACCGGCGGCTACTTCGCCAGTCGCGGCGACCCGTTCTGGACGGTGTCCGGCGGCCTCGCGGGGGTGATCAGCGTCTCCGCGGGCGCCGACGTCTACGCGCCCACCCTGGGTTATCTGATCGCGGCCGGGACGGCTGCTCTGACGGTCTGGGTCGGCAACTGGATCGAGACCAAGATGCGCGTCGACGACGTCGTCGGCGCCGTGTCCGTTCACGGCTTCGCCGGGTTCATGGGGATCATCTGGGTGGGCGTGTTCGCGGCCGGCTATCCGACCGGCGTCAACAACGTCGAGAGCTCGATCGGCGGCCAGCTGATGGGCCTGGCGACGTTCCTGCCGCTCGGCTTCCTGACCGGCTGGTTCGCGTCCTGGGTGCTCAAGAAGCTGAACCTGCTGCGGGTACCGCCCGAGGTCGAGGTCGACGGCCTCGATCAGGCCGAGTACGAGCCGGACATCCACGTGCCCGAGTTCGCAGCACGCCCCGGACCTGGTCATCGAGCCCGACGGCACCCGGGTGCCGGCCGACGCCATGCAGCGGGCGGCCGCGGCGGAGCTGGTCACCCCGATGGCCGCAAGACCAACGCCTAGAGGAGGACCTGGCTGATGCCCGGGATCATCGACAGCGCTCCCGATTGCGTCAGCAGCGACCCCGGGACGACCGAGGCGCGGGTCGAGGACTCCGCCGATTTCGTGATGGGCGACCCCTACACGGAATGCGCGGGCTTCATGACCTTCGGCCCCGGCTCGACCTACGGAGAGGAGGGGATCGGAGCGGAGACCGGCTACATGGTCCTGACGTGGATCGGGATCGTCTTCATGGTCGCGGCCCTGCTCGCCTGGGTGGTGTACGAGAACCGTCGCCTGATCGCCTACACGCTGGGAATCGGCCGCGGATACGACGAGCCGGACGTCCCGCAGCCCGGGATCACGCCGGACCCGAAGAAGTGAGATGGCCATGAACGGAAAGCAGATCGAGTTCCCGCCCAAGCAGACGCACGTGCGGTCGTTCGAGGTCGCGATGCTCGTGATCTGCCTGATCTGCGTCGATCGTCGTGCTGTTCATCGTCCTGGGCACCGACCTCGGCGACGAGTTCCGTCCGACCGTCTGAGCGGCGCGGATTACACTCGCGGGGTGCCGTCCCTCGGCGACGCTGGAGTCGCTCCGCAGGCAGAGACACCGGACCGCAGGACGCCGACCTGGCCTCGGTTCGCGGTGATCGTCGGGGTGCTCGTGCTCGCCTTCGTCATCTCCCGCGGCGTCGGACTCGGAGGTGACCCAGGAGGAGGCCGTCGCGAAGGCCACCCAGCAGGTCGATTTCGTCCCCGAGGACACGCAGGTCCGCTTCCTGCGCCAGGGGCATCGACCGCCATCCGTTCTGGGTGGTCTCGCTCTCGACGCCGGGGCCCACCCTCGGGACCTACGCCGATCTCGCGGTCGCGCGGATCGACGCCGAGACGGGCGAGGTCGTCGAGTTCCGCGAGCAGAAGGACGCGCGGCGCGGCCCCGACGAAGCCCCGTAGCTCGGTGCGCCTGCTCGTCCTTCAGCACATCGCCTGCGAGCACCCGGGCGTGTTCTCCGAGGTGATCGCGCGAGCGGGGCGTGGAGGCCGTCGCGGTCGAGATCGACGAGGGCGAGCCGCTGCCCGACTGGCGCGAGTTCGACGCGGTGCTGGCGATGGGCGGGCCGATGGGAGCCGGCGACGACGCGACCACCCGTGGCTCGCGCAGGAGCGGCGGCTCGTCGCGCGACGCCGTCGCCGCCGGACGCCCGGTCCTCGGCGTCTGCCTCGGGGTGCAGCTGCTGGCGGCCGCGCTCGGCGGGCGTCGGTGTTGCGCGGCCGAGCGCCCGGAGGTCGGGCTGCTCGAGGTCGAGCTCACCGACGAGGGCCGCGCCGACCCGCTGTTCGCCGGGCCTCGACGACCGCCTCGTCTCGCTGCAATGGCACGGCGACACCTTCGAGCTGCCGCCGGGCGCCGTGCGCCTGGCGCGCTCGCCGACGGCGCAGAACCAGGCCTTTCGCGTCGGCGAGCGCGCCTACGGGGTCCAGTTCCATCTCGAGGTCACGGCCGAGATGGCCGCGCGAGTGGGCGACGATCCCGGCCTACCGCGAGTCGCTCGCCGACACCCTCGGCGAGCGCCGCCGGCGAGGACTTCATCGCCGACGGTCGAGCGCCGCGCCGGCGAGTTGCACCCGCCCGCTCGGCGATTGTTCGCGAACTGGCTCGCGCTTGCCGGAGCCCCGGCGATAGGGGCCGTCCCCGGTGTGCTTTGTACAATTTTGTCCATTAGGGAAAGGAGCCCCGATAGTGGCCGCTGAGCAGGTCGGAGGGACGATCGACGACCGTCCTCTCCAACCCCCGGGTGCAGATGCCCCCCGCGACCCTGGAGGAGGCCCGCAACCAGGAGGGCCGCCCGGCCCAGATCGAGGCCGCTCACCAAGAGGATCGAGGCCGAGGACATCCGCTACGTCTTCTTCCAGCAGGTCTCGATCACAGGCCGCGTGATGGGCAAGGGCGTGGTCGCGTCGTTCTTCCCGCAGGTCGCCGAGCGCGGCTACCAGCTCGTCTACGGCGCGACCGCGAACCTGTTCACCGACCGCAACGGCAACTACATCGGCTTCGGGCCCGAGGAGTCCGAGCTGGCCGCGATCGCCGACCTCGACACGTTCTCGGTCCTGCCCTGGGACGAGCGCGTCGCCCGGGTGTACTGCGACTGCTACGACACCGAGACCGGCGAGCTGCTCGACGCCGACCCGCGCCAGAACCTGAAGCGGGTCGTGCAGCGAGTTCGAGGAGGAGCTCGGGCTCAACTTCGTGATCGGGATCGAGCCCGAGATGATGTGGATGCGCCGCGGCGAGGACCGAGCACCGCGCCGAGGGCGTGACCAAGCCCTACTGCTACCACATCCACCAGTTCGAGGAACTGCGTCCGGTGCTCCTCGACGTCGTCGATTACGGCCAGCGGATGGGCCTCGACATGAGCTACGGCGACCACGAGGACGCCCCCGGCCAGCTCGAGCTCAACTTCCGCTACGACCGCCCGGTCCGCACCGCGGACAACATCACCACCTACCGGCAGATCTGCGCCGCGGTGGCCCGCAAGCACGGCCTGTTGGCGTCGTTCATGCCGAAGCCGTTCACGGGCGTCTCGGCCAACGGACACCACCACCACTTCACGCTCGTCGACGACGAGGGCAAGAACGTCTTCCACGATCCCGACGGCGTCTGCGCAGCTCTCCGACACGGCGCGGCACTTCCTCGGCGGCCTGCTCGACCACTTCGGGGCCGCTGATGTGCGTCGGCAACCCGTCGGTCAACTCGTACTGCCGGATGTGGGACTTCGGGTTCTGGGCCCCGGTCTACAAGAACTGGGGCTGGCAGAACCGCACCTGCACCGTGCGCGTCGCCGGCGGCGGGCGGTTCGAGTACCGCGGCGTCGACTCGTCGTGCAACCCGTACCTGACGATCGCGGCGCTCCTGGAGGCCGGTCTGGACGGGATCAAGCGCAAGTCCGACCCCGGCCCGCCGCAGGAGGGCAACACCTACGACCTGCTCAGCGAGGGTGTCGAGCTCGAGCGCGTGCCGGAGAGCCTCGGCGCCGCGCTGGATCGCGCTCGAGGCCGACGAGGTCGTGCGCGGGGCGTTGCCGGGCCGCCTGTACGACGTCTTCCAGCACTACAAGCGCGACGAGTGGGAGCGCTACCTCGCAGCGGTCACCGACTGGGAGCGCGAGGAGTACCTGGAGGTACTGCCCTAGATGGAGCGCGTCGCCTAGACCATGTGCGGGATCGCCGGGATCATCTATCGCAACGGCGGCGGCGAGCGCGACGTCGGGCAGGACATGACCCGGATGCTCCAGGCGATGAAGCATCGCGGCCCCGACTCCACCGGGTTCGCCCTCTACCGGGGTGACGCCGACGACTACGTGGTGCACGTGAAGCTCACCGAGACGACCAACGGCGACGCCGAGCTCGCGGCCCGGCTCGACCGCCAGCGCGACCAGGTCGAGCAGCGGATGCGCGCGGCCGGCGCGCGGATCGAGGACGTCAAGCACACCGCGCGCACGATGATCGTGGGCTTTGGTTTCGACGGCGACCCGAAGCCAATCGCCGACGCGATCGAGCGCGTGCGCCACACCGAGGTGCTCTCGCTGGGCCGCTCGCTCGAGATCATCAAGGACCTGGGCGACGCCGAGACGGTCGCCGGCGAGTACGACCTCTCGGGCTACCTGGGCACGCACGCGATCGGCCACGCCCGGATGGCGACCGAGTCCGACGTCGACATCGCCAACGCCCACCCCTACTGGGCCTATCCATTCCCCGACGTCGCCGTCGTCCACAACGGTCAGCTGACCAACTTCCACGATTGGCGCCGGCGGCTGCAGCGCGCCGGCCACCGCTTCCAGTCCGAGTGCGACTCCGAGATCATCGCGGTTTATCTCGCCCAGCGGATGAGCGACGGCATGACGCTCGAGGAGGCGATGCGCCGCAGCCTCGAGGACCTCGACGGGGTCTTCACCTACATCTGCGTGACCGAGGACGCCCTTGGCGTCGCCAAGGACGAGCTCGGGGCGAAGCCGCTCGTGCTCTACGAGGACGACGACCTCGTGGCGCTGGCGTCCGAGGAGATCGCGATCCGCCAGGTGCTCGATCGCGAGATCGAGACCCATGACCCCTACGAGGGCGAGGTGCACGTGTGGAGCAGGTGACCGACCAGCCGCGGATGGACGAGCGCGGCCTGGTCGAGCTCGACGACGCGGTGCCCAAGACCTCGAAGATCGAGGACGGCCGGGCCGTGCTCGACGCGCGCGATCTGACCACGCGGAAGATCAACGCGGAGCTGCGCTGGCTGATCTACGAACGGGGGGTCGGCGACGTCACCGTGCTCAACCCGAGCGCGCGGCATTCGCTCGGGGTGGCGATCCTCGCCCGCTGCCGGATCCGCTTCGAGGGCAGCCTCGGCTACTTCGGCTGCGGGCTGATCGACGGGCCGGAGGTCGAGATCACCGGGCGGGTCGGCTGGTCGGTCGCCGAGAACATGATGTCCGGGGTGGTCGTCGTCGACCACAACGCCGGCTCGCTCGCCGGGGCCGCCCTGCGCGGCGGGGATCTCGTGGTGAAGGGCGACGTCGGCTCCCGGACCGGGATCGACCAGAAGGGCGGCACGATCGTGGCGCTCGGCAACGCCGCCTCCATGACCGGGTTCATGATGCAGCGCGGCCGCCAGATCATCTGTGGCGACGTCGGTCCCGGCCTTGGCGACTCGATGTACGACGGGGCGATCTACGTGGGCGGCCAGGTCGCGTCGCTCGGGGTCGACTGCGTCGAGGCCGAGTGGACCGACGCGGACACCGAGCTGGTCGAGCGCAAGTTCTCGATCCACGGGCTCGGTGAGCCGCCGGCGCTGCGCAAGTTCGTGTGCGGCAAGAAGCTCTACAACTACGACAACCTCGAGCCCAGCGAGCGCAAGCTGGTCCTCTGATGGCCGACGACGCCCCAAGAGCACGCGAGGTCCTCGGCAGCAGCCCGATCTTCACGCCGGAGGTCATCAACGACATCCACATGAAGGCCGAGCTGGGGCGCTACCGGATGCGCGGCTTCTCGATGTTCAAGAAGCTCCCGGGTTGGGACGACCTGATCTTCCTGCCGGGCACGCTGACGCGGTTCGTGATCGAGGGCTACCGGGAGAAGTGCGACACGAAGACCGTCCTCGGCGCGCGCTTCGCGAAGAAGCCACTCGAGCTCGACATCCCCGTCTACATCACCGGGATGAGCTTTGGCGCCCTGTCGCTGGAGGCGAAGATGGCACTGGCCAAGGGCGCGTCGATGGCGGGCACCGCGACCTGCTCGGGAGAGGGCGGGATGATCCCGCCCGAGCGCGACCTGTCGACCAAGTGGTACTACCAGGTGATTCAGAGCCGTTACGGCTTCAACCCGCATCACCTGATGCTCGCCGACGGGGTCGAGTTCTTCATCGGCCAGGGGTGCAAGGTCGGCCTCGGCGGCCACCTGATGGGCCAGAAGGTCACCGAGCAGGTCGCCGAGATGCGCTCGCTGCCCGCGGGGATCGACCAGCGGTCCCCGGCGCGCCACCCGGACTGGCTCGGCCCCGACGACCTCTCGCTGAAGGTCCAGGAGACGCGAGAGGCGACCAACTACGAGGTTCCGATCCAGCTCAAGCTCGGCGCCGCGCGCGTCTACGACGACGTCCGCATGGCGGCCAAGTGCGGCCCCGACGTCATCTACCTCGACGGCGCTGAGGGCGGCACCGGAGCCGGCCCGCACATCGCCGCCGAGGAGACCGGGATCCCCCTCCTGGCGGCGATCCCGGAGGCGCGGCGGGCGCTCGAGGACGTCGGCCTCGCCGACGAGGTCGACCTCGTCGTGGCGGGCGGCATCCGCAACGGTGGGGACGTCGCCAAGTGCCTGGCGCTCGGCGCCGACGCGATCGCGATCGGGCACTCGGCGCTGATGGCGCTGAACTGCAACAAGGAGATCCCCGGCGTCACCGACTACGAGGGGACGGTCGGCGTGCCCGCCGGCCAGTGCTACCACTGCCACACGGGCCGCTGCCCGGTCGGCATCACCACCCAGGACCCCGAGCTGCGCAAGCGCCTGCACGTCGATGAGGCCGCCCAGCGCGTGTTCAACTTCCTCCACACGCTGACGCTCGAGGTCCAGATGCTCGCCCGCGCCTGCGGCAAGACCAGCGTCCACAACCTCGAGCCGGAGGACCTCGCGGCGCTGACGATCGAGGCCTCGGCGATGGCCAGGGTCCCGCTTGCGGGCACCGACTACATCCCCGGCGTCACCGAGGGACGGGCGCTGGAGGAGATCCGCACCCTGCTCGACCAGTACCTGGAGAACCCGGTCGACTACCTGCCGCAGACCGCCGATTCGAGGACGGAGGGATCGTGACGGCCGAGCCCGAGAAGGTCGTCTCGATCGACGCCGAGTACCTCTCCGGCGAGCGCTTTCCCTACCAGGAGGACATCTCGCTGGTCGAGGGCATCGACCTCGATGCGGCGACCCCGGGCGAGGACCTGAACTGGCTCGAGGACGTCGAGCTGCTGGTCGAGGAGGGGACGCCGGCGGTGTTCGACCGCTACTCCAACTCGTTCCTGCGGATCTACTTCCCGATCCCCGAGGGCCGCGAGGACGAGATCGCGCGCAAGGTGCTGATCGCCCACCTGCAGTCGGGCAACTCCTACGGCATCCGGCTCAAGGAGGCGCACGCCAAGTTCGCCCAGCCGGAGCTCGGACCGTGGGTCGAGGGCTCGGAGACGGTCGGCGGGGACTGGAAGCCGTCGGTGCTGGAGGGCTGGGAGCCCCCAGAGCACTGAGGGCGGCGACGATGCCCGAGCTGCCGGCGTCCGTTCGCCATCTCGTCATCGGCGCCGGCGTCCATGGCCTCTCCACCGCCTGGCATCTGGCGAGCGCCGGCGAGGAGGTGCTGTGCGTCGACAAGGCCGGGGTCGGCGCGGGCGCCTCCGGGATCGCCTGCGGGGTGATCCGCAACAACTACTTCCAGCCGGCGATGCAGGAGCTGATGGCCGCGTGCGTCGAGATCTGGGAGTCGGATCCCGAGACGCTCCACTACCACCCGAGCGACTACGTGGCGCTCGGGCCGCCCTCGCAGGAGCCCGACCTGGTCGAGGTCTTCGAGCGCCAGCAGGCGATCGGCTACTCGTCTGAGCTCCACCTGGGCGAGCGAGCGGTGCGCGACCACATGCGCGGGCTCTACCGCGACTGGCGGGCCGAGGGACTGACCGTCTGCCTGCACGAGCACCGCGGCGGCTTCGCGTTCAACCACGAGTCGATGCTGGGCCTGGCGGCGAAGGCGCGCGCGGCGGGCGCGCGGATCGCCGAGGGGATCGAGGTGACCGGGTTCGTCGACGACGGCTCTGGCGCCGTGACCGCGGTGGAGACGCGCGCTGGAGCCGTCGAGGTCGAGCAGGTGGTCGTGGCCGTCGGGCCGTGGATCCCGCGCCTGTGGGAGATGCTCGGCTTGCCCGAGCGGATCGACGTTCGCTCTGCGGACGGCTCGGTGGAACCCGGGGTGCCGATGTGGACCTACTGGTACCTGCAGGAGGGGGAGGTCGGGCTGGCGCCGTCGACGCTGGACACCGCGCTTGGCGCCGAGGGGCCCGTCCTGCACGTGGACTCCGACCGCCCGCTTGCGGACGATGAGGGCCGACCCATCACCGACGAGCCGTGGGGCATCTACGTAAAGCCCGACCGCGAGTCGGTCCAGGGCGGCGCCCAGCCGCTCCCGGTGGGTTCCGAGCTCAGCCTCGAGCCGTACCCGAGCGGAACCGTCGAGCCCGGCTTTCCCGACCTGTGGTGCGCGGCGCTGTCGCACTGCATGGAGCGGTTCGCGGGCTGCCGCGGCCTTTACCGCCAGGTGCGCTCGGGCGGGGCGGGCGCGTTCACGGCGGACAACTTCCCGGTCTTCGACTACATGCGCCCGAATGTCTACGTCGCCGCGGACTCGAACCACGGCTACAAGATGATCGCGGTCGGCCGAGAGATCGCGCGGGTCCTCGGCGGGGAGCACTCCTCGCTCCTGCACCCGTTCCGCTTCGAGCGGTTCGCAACCGGCGACCTGCACCCGGTCTCGCACAGCCCGTACCCGTGGAGCTGAGGGAGGCCGCCGGCCACGTCGTCGTCGGTGGCGGCGTGCTCGGCCTCTCCGCAGCGTGGCGCCTCGCCGAGCGCGGCGCCGACGTGCTGGTGCTCGACAAGGGCCGGATCGGCGGCGGCGCCTCCGGGGCCGCCGGCGGCATCGTGCGCAACTACTACCGCGCGCCGGCGATCACGGACGTCGTTCGGCTGTCGGTCGAGATGTTCGAGGCCGATCCCGAGGCCTTCGGTTTCCGCCAGGTCGGGTACCTCGCGGCCGTGCCCGAGGCCCAGGTCGACGACCTGGTCGCGATCAACGGGCGCCACCGCGAGTGCGGGTACGAGTCCGAGCTCGTGATCGGCGAAGGGCCGTGCAGCGAGTACCTCGCCTGGACGTGGCCTGACTGGGAGGCGCCCGTCGCCGCGCTGCTCCACGAGCGCCGCGGTGGCTGGGCCGACCCGATGCGGACCGTGCGCCGGCTCGCCGAGCTGGCGCGCGCCGCCGGCGCCGAGATCGCCGAGGGCGTCGAGGTCACCGAAATCGAGCGCGGCGAAGGTGGGGTGGAGGCGCTCGCGACCTCGCGCGGGCGGATCCGCTGCGAGCGCGTCGTGTTCGCGCCGGGTCCGTGGGCCGCGGGAGTGCTGGGGATGCTCGGCGGGACCTGGCCGGCGATCTCCTACTGGAAGGCGCAGGAGGGGGAGTTCGAGCTCCGCGAGGCGGTGGCCGGGGCGCGCGCCGGACACGAGCCGCCGGTGGTCCATCTCGACCAGGCCGGACCGCTGCGGTCGGACGCGGACGGCGGGCTGCTGGTCGACGGTCCCTGGGGGATCTACTTCCGCGTTGGCGCGGGCGGCGCGACCGTGACCGGCGGCGGGCTGCCGGTGCCGCTGGTGGCGCCCGAGCTCGACCCGTACGGTCCTGACAACCCCGAACACGCCGCCGGGCCGGCGTTCGCGGACTTCTTCATCTCGGGCCTCGCCGCGACGATCCGGCGCTTCCGCGGGCGCGCCGGAGACTGGCGGACGACGCTCGCCGGCGGAATCGTCTCCCACACCCCCGACAACTATCCGATCTGCGACTGGGTGGCGCCCAACGCCTACGCGATCGTCGACTCGGGCCACGGCTTCAAGCTGCTCGCGCTCGGCCGCCTCGCTGCCGACGAGTTCCTCGGCGGCGAGCCGACGCTCGAGCCGTTCCGCCTGTCGCGCTTCGAGCGCGGTGAAACCCATCCGGCATCGAAGGGGCCGTATCCGTGGACTTAGTGCGTCACCCTGCCGCGATCAGCGCGACGCCGGCGAGCGCCAGGCACACACCGGCGCCCTGGATCGCGACGAGCCGCTCGCCGAGCACGCCGCGTGCGAGCACGACGGTGGTCACCGGATAGAGGGAGGCGAGCACGGCGACGACGCTCAGCAGGCCGGTGTCGGTGCCGAGCGTGAAGCAGGCGTTGGCGCCGACGTCGAGCAGACCGATCAGGATCAGGGCGGGGAGGACCGCCGGATCGGTCGCCAGGCCGGGCCGCAGTGCCGCGAGCGCAACGACCAGCAGCGCGGCCGCCGCGGCGCGGGCGACCAGCAGCGCCCAGAACGGATCGGCCGAGTCGACGGCGGCGTCCATGCCGACGAAGAAGCCCCCGAACCCCAGCGCCGCAATGCCGCTGAGCAGGAGCGCCTCGCGCGAGCCTCGGCCCGACGACGGGGCCGGGCTGCGGGTGGCGAGGATGACGCCGGCAAACGCGATCGCCATCCCGGCGAGCTGGACACCGGCCGGGTGCTCGCCGCCGGCGATCCCGACGATCACCGGTAGCGCCGCGGCGCCGCTGGCGGAGATCGGCGAGATCACGCTCATCGTCCCGAGTGCGAGCGCTCGGTAGAGGGCGGCGATCCCCACGAGCTGAGCGACGCCCGCGGCGAGCGCCGGGGCGACATCGCTGAACGCCGGCACCGGTTCGCCGCCGATGAGCGACGACGACGGCGACGGCGGTAAGGCCCGCGAACTGGCTGACCAGCAGGATCGAGGCGAGCGTCAGCGTCCGCGCGCGCAGGCCGCCGAGGAAGTCGGCCAGCCCCCAGCAGACGGCGGCGCCGACCCCCAGCGCGATCGCGGCCACGCCGGCTCAGCCGCCCGGCGCGAGCCCGGTCGCGCGCGACCGCGGCTCGCCCGGCGGCGTCCCGGGCGCGCTCGGCGCGCGGGTCGTTCGACCCGGAGAGGTTGGCCGCCACCAGCCCGGCGGCCCCGCGGGCGGCGGCCGCGGCGAGCTCGCAGGCGACGATCGCGTCGGGCGTGAACGGCCACGTCCCCGCCGCCGCGATCTCCGCCGCTGCGGCACCGACCTCGGCGGCCGCCTCGGCGATCGCCAGCGGCGGATCGCTCGCGCGCCCGAGCGCCGCCGCGCGCTCGGCCTGTTCCGGCGGCTTCGGTCACCGCCGCGTAGGCGCGCGCGTCGTCGTCGGCCGCGCGCAGCGCCGCTGCGCGAAGCTCACCGGCTCGTGTGCCGAGCGCCCGCAGCGCGACCGCGTCATCACGGCGGCCCGCCGCCTCGACCCGGTCCGCGGCAAGGTTCCCGGTCAGCTCCACCAGCGCGGCCGCCGTCGCGCACGCGAGGGCGCAGCCGACGCCGGCCGCGGCCGCCTGATCGCGGGCGGCGATCGCGTCGAGCCATTCCATCGGCCGAACGCTACCGCCGCGATCAGAACAGGCCGACCGTCCGGCCCTCGGCGTTGATGTCGACGTCGAAGGCGGCCGCGGTCTTGCCGAGCCCGGGCATCTGCTGAATCTCGCCGCAGAGCGGAACCAGCCAGCCGGCGCCCGTGTAGGCGCGCAGGTCGCGGACCGGGAGCTGGAAGCCGGTCGGCGCGCCGAGCAGCTCGGGGTCGGCCGACAGCGACAGCGGCGTCTTCGCCATGCAGACCGGCAGGTCGGCAAGTCCCTGGGCGGTGAACTGGTCGATCTTGTGCTCCGCCTCCAGGTAGTAGAGGACCCCGTCGGCGCCGTAGACGCGCTCGGCGATCGTCTCGATCTTCTGCTTGATCGTCGCTCCGTCCTCGTAGAGGAAGCGGAACTCGTTCGGCTCGTCGCAGGCCGCGACCACGGACTCGGCCAGGTCCGCGACCCCCTTGCCGCCCTGGGCGAACCCGTCGCTCACGGCGGCGGCGAACGCGCCGGCCTCGGTCGCGAGCCTCGCGACGAGCTCCACCTCCTCGTCCGTGTCCTCGGGACGCCGGTTGACCGCGACGACGGCCGGGAGCCCGAACTCGCGGACGATGCCGAGGTGGCGGACGAGGTTCGCGATCCCGGCCTCGATCGCCGCCAGCCGCTGCGACTTGTTCGGCTCATGGTCGGCGTCGAGACCGCCGTGGTGCTTGAGCGCCCGCACCGTGGCGACGACGACGATCGCGTCCGGGGCGATGCCCGCCGGTCCGGCAGACGATGTCGATGAACTTCTCCATCCCCATGTCGGAGCCGAACCCCGCCTCGGTGATCACGTACTCGCCGAGCTTCAACCCGAGCAGGTCGGCGATCAGCGACGAGTTGCCGTGGGCGATGTTGGCGAACGGACCGGCGTGCATCAGGCAGGGCTGCCCCTCGAGCGTCTGGATCAGGTTCGGCTTGATCGCGTCCTTGAGCAGCACGGTCATCGCCCCGGCGGCGCCGAGGTCCTCCGCGGTCACCGGATCGCCGCCGAGCGTGTAGGCGGCCGTGATCCGGCCGATCCGCCGCCGCAGGTCCTGGAGGTCGCGGGCGACGGCCAGGATCGCCATCACCTCTGACGCGGCGGTGATGTCGAAGCCGCTCTCGCGCGGGTAGCCGTTGGCCTTGCCGCCGAGCCCGAGCGCGACCTGGCGCAGGGCGCGGTCGTTCATGTCTACCGCCCGCTTCCAGGTCACGCGCAGCGCGTCGATGCGGTGCGGGTTGCCGTGCAGGATCGAGGCGTCGAGGATCGCCGCGAGCAGGTTGTTGGCGGCGCCGATCGCGTGGATGTCGCCGGTGAAGTGGAGGTTGAGGTCCTCCATCGGCACGACCTGGGCGAACCCGCCCCCGGCCGCGCCGCCCTTCATCCCGAACACCGGGCCGACCGACGGCTCGCGGAGGCAGAGGACGGGGCTGCGGCCGATGTAGCCCATGCCCTCGGTGAGCCCGACCGAGGTGGTCGTCTTGCCCTCGCCGGCCTTGGTCGGCGTCATCCCGGTGACGCAGACGAGCTTGCCGTTCGGCCGGTCGGCGAGCCGTTCCAGAGCCGCGAGCGAGATCTTGCCCTTGTAGCGGCCGTAGGGCTCGATCTCCTCGGGCTGGAGGTCGAGTCTGGGCGCCGATCTCGTCGATCGGCAGGAGCGCCGCCTCCTGGGCGATCTCGAGGCTGTTCTTCATCTGGTGGGTTTCCTTCCCTGCTCGGTCAGTGTGAGACCGCGGCCGCGCCGAGCTCGGAGACGAGGCGGTCGCGATAGAAGCGCTCGAGCGCGAAAGGCTCGATCAGCTCCGGGGTCGTTCCGGTGGCGGTCAGTTCCGCGAGCGTCGTGCCGACGATCGGCGCCGCCTTGAATCCATAGGTGCCCCAGCCGGCGCTGAGCAGCAGGCCGTCGACCTCCGTGACGCCGAGGATCGGGCTGAAGTCGGGGCTGATGTCGCACAGGCCGGCCCAGCTCCGCAGGATTCGCGACCGCTCCAGCTGCGGGAACAGCTCGAGCGTGTGGCGCGACGACTCCTGGATGAAGTTGAGCGTGCCCTGCTGCCGGTACGTCGTCCAGGGCTCGATCTCGGCGCCGACCAGAAACTCGCCGCGATCGGTCTGGGAGATGTAGACGTGCATCTGCGAGGAGACGATCACCACGTCGAGCAGCGGCTTCAGCGGCTCGGTCACGAAGGCCTGCAGGATGTGGGTGGTGATCGGCAGCTCGATGCCGGCCATCGCGGCGATCGTCGAGCTCCAGCCCGCGGTCGCGCTGATCACGTGCCCGGCGCCGATCGTGCGGCCGTCGCGCAGCACCACCCCCGTCGCCCGGCCGTTCGACCGCTCGATCCCGGTGACCTCGGTGTACGGATGGATCTCGGCGCCCGCCGCGTCGGCGGCGCGGGCGAAGCCCCAGACCACGGCGTCGTGGCGGATGATCCCGCCCGGCGGGTGGTAGAGCGCTCCCATCACCGGATAGACGGCGTCGGGAGCGAGGGACATCGCCGGCGCCAGGCGCCCGACCTCGTCCGGGCCGATGACGCGCGAGTCGATTCCGCAGAGCCGGTTGACCTCCGCGCGCTCGGTCATCACGAACATCGCCCGGTCGGTGTGCGCGAGCGTCAGGTGCCCCTGCTGGGAGAAGAGCAGGTTGAACCCGAGCTCCGCCGACAGCCGTTCGTAGAGCTTGACCGAGGCGTCGTAGAAGCGGGCGCCCTCCGGGGTCTTGTAGTTGGAGCGCAGGATCGTCGTGTTGCGCCCGGCCGCGCCGGAGCCGATGTAGTTCTGCTCGAGCACGCAGACGTCCGTGATCCCGTGGTTGCGGGCGAGGTAGTAGGCGGTCGCGAGGCCGTGGGAGCCGCCGCCGATGATCACGACGTCGTAGCGGTCCCGCAGCTCGCCCCGCGGCCGCCACATCCGGCGCTTGCGGAACAGGTCACGCATGGTCGAGGGCCTCGGTCCCGACCGCCCGTCCGCCGAGCTGCTCGGCGGCGTCGGTGAACACCGTCCACACGTAGTTCGCGTACCCGGCGCCGAACAGGTGGAGGAACCGGTCGCCGCGCTCGCGCAGGATCATGCCGGGGATCCGCGCCACCGAGACCGGCGCGAAAGCGGCCTCCGCGAACCGTTGCGGGCGCAGGTCGAGCGCCGTCGCCCGGGCGAAGGTCTCGCGTGCGAGCGGCCCGACGACCGCGTTCGAGGACAGAGTCGTGGTCAGCTCGAGCACGGAGACGAACCCCGGCCGCCGATCGGCCGCCCCCTCGAGGGCATCCCGGACGGTGCCGGTGGACTCGGGCGGGGTGACCGCCAGCACGCGGTCGGAGCTGATCGGGCACCACCATGTCCCGTCGGCCCGTGCGGCCTGCCCGGGGGCCAGCCGGGCGCCGCCGGCGAGCTCGGCGACGATCGCGGCGACGTCGTCGGGGTTCCCCTGGAGCTCGAGCTTGCCCAGGAAGGAGAGGTCGGCGACCCCGACCGAGCGCCGGCAGGCGTCGGATTCCGCTCCGTTCGCCCCGTAGCCGGCCACGGCGCGCCAGCCGGCCCGAGTCGCGATCCGCGCGCCGGCGCGGCGATGAACCCACTCGATCGGGCTCCGCGCCACGGGTACCTCGCCGTCGACGGCCACCGTGGCGTCCGCGGCGAGGAACTCGAATTTCATCCCCGCAGCCGCTCCTGGTCGGGGTCGTAGAAGGGCGCCGTCTGCACGGTCGCGGTGAGGCGCCGCCCGTCGTCGGCGAGCGTGATCGCGCTGCCGTCCTCCGCCATCTCCGCGGGCACCCACACCATCCCGATCGTCCGTGACAGCAGCGGTGAGAAGCGCGACGACGTCACCCGGCCCACCGGCTTGCCGTCGGCCAGCACCGCGGCGCCCTCCGCCGGCACCGCGCCGTCGGGGACGGTGAATCCCACGAGCATGTTCTCGTTGCCCCGCTCGCTCACCGCCTCCAGGGCCCAGCGGCCGATGAAGTCCTCCTCCTTGTCGAACTTGACGATCCAGGGCATCGCCGCCTCGAGCGGGTTCGACTCGGCGTCGGTGTCCTGGCCGACCAGGATGTGGAGCTTCTGCAGCCGCAGCACGCGCTGGGGCTCGAGCCCGAACGGCCTGATCCCGTGCGGCTCGCCGGCCGCCATCGTCGCGTCCCACAGGTGCTCGGCGAGCGCCGCCGGGCAGTGCAGCTCGTAGCCGAGCTCGCCGACGAAGCCGATCCGCAGCAACAGGCAGGGAACTCCGCCGACGCGGGCTCGCTTGCCGTCGAGGTAGGCGAACGATTCGTTCGAGCAGTCCAGATCGGTGAGCCCGGTCAAGATCTCGCGCGCCTGCGGGCCGGCGAGGTTGAAGGCGGACAGGCCCTGGCTGACATCGGTCAGGTGCACGTCCATGTCCCACTCGGCCAGCCACCACGCGAACCAGCTCTCGACGGCGTCGGCACCGCTCGAGGTCGTGGTCACGTAGAAGGACTCGTCGTCGAGGCGGCAGATCGTCCCGTCGTCGGTGATCCGCCCGGCGTCGTCGCCCAGGACCCCGTAGCGGATCCGGCCCGGCTTCAGGTTGTCGAAGCGGTTCGGGTACAGGCGGTTGAGGAAGGCGCCGGCGTCCGGCCCGCCGACGATCAGCTTGCCGAGCGTCGAGACGTCGATCAGCCCGGCGCCCTGGTGGACCGCCATCGTCTCGCCCTCGGGATCGCCGTAGTCGTAGGGCCGGCGCCAGTCGCCGGCCCACAGGACGTTGCCGCCGAGCTCCTGGTGACGCCCGTGGACCGCGGAGCGCTTCGCCGGCTCGAACGGGCGTCCCGCCAGCACGCCCATCGGGACCGCCGACCACGGCGGCCTCGCGGTCGTCATGCCCACGTCGGCGACGTCCGTGCCGGTGTCCGCGGCGGTCTGCCGGATCGCCGCGAGCTGGCACATGCGGCCCTGGCACGGGCCCATCGTCACCGTCGTGTAGCGCTTGAGCAGCTCGAGCGAGTCGAAGCCCTCGTCGATCGAGTAGCTGATGTCCTTGGTCGTGACGTCCTCGCAGAGGCACGCGAAGCACTTCTCCCTGCGTCCGCGCTCGGTCCCGGCGGGGGCCGGGACGACCTCGATGGAGGACTCGGCGCCGTCGGCCAGGGCCTGCCGTTCTGACTCGAGTCGTGACCGGTCGGCCGCCTCGCCGAGTTCGAGCGAGAGCGCCGCCTCCGCTCCCGCGACCGCGCCGGAGAGCTCCGCCTGGCCGCGGGACGCGTGGCCGGTCACGGCTCCGGCGGCGTAGATCCCGGCCGGCATGGCTTCCGGGACGTAGGCGCCCGCGGACGCGTCCCAGCGCGCCTTGCCGCCGGCCTGCAGCAGCAGCGAGGTCGCGGGAACCGTGCCGCCCGAGACGGCGACCAGATCGCAGTTGAGATCGCGCTCGGTGTCGGCGAGCGCGCGGCCGTCCCGGTCGAGCTCCGCGACGACCGCTCCGGTCACCCGCCGGCGCCCGACGGCGCGGACCACGGTGCTGCCCCGCAGCAGTGGGATGCGTGCCGCCTCGATCCGCGCGAGCAGCTCCCGGCTCGCGCCGCTGGAGCGCGAGTCGGCGACGGCGACGATCTCGACCCCGGCGTCGTGGAGCGCAAGGGCCGACTCCAGACCCCGGTCGGCCGTCGTCGCGACGACGGCCGACTTGCCCGGACGGACCCCGTAGAGCGAGGCGAGTCGCTGCGCGCCCGAGCACAGCATCACCCCGGGCAGATCGTTGCCCTCGAACATCAGCGGCTGCTCGATCGAGCCGGTGGCCGCGATGTGGCGCTCGGCTCGGATCTGGTGCAGCGTGCTCTGCGTCCAGACGGGCACGATGCCGTCGAAGTAGCCGAGCGCTGCGGCCGGCGCCAGCACCTCGACCCCGGCGGCGCGAACGCGCCGCGCCAGCTCGTCGACCGGGTCGGGGCCGATCGCCGAGCAGCGCGGTCCCGCCGAGCTCCGGACCGTCGTCGGCGAGCACCACGTCGGCCCCCAGCTCGGCGGCGCGCAGCGCGGCGCTCATGCCGGCGACGCCGCCGCCGATCACGAGCACGTCCGCATGGCGACGCCGGTACTCGGTGCGCCACTCGCGGTGCTTCTGGCGGCGGGCGAGCCTGCCCAGGCCGGCCGCGTTGCGGAGCACCTTCTCGTAGAGCGGCCACAGGCGGCGTGGCCTGATGAAGGTCTTGTAGTAGAAGCCCGGGGGGGTCAGGCGGCTGCCGAAGATGTCGGTCGCTCGCATGACGTCGAAGCGCAGGGACGGCCTGGCGTTCATGTGCTCGACCTTCATCCCCTCCCGGACCGGCTCCGTGCAGGCGCGCACGCCGGGCCAGCCGTCCACGTCGACGAGGCAGTTCGGGCACTGGCCGGCGCAGCAGAACAGGCCGCGCGGGCGGTGGTACTTGAAGCTCCGCGAGAGGACCCGATGATCGGCCGCGTGCAGCGCCGAGCCGATCGTGTCGCCCGCGAACGCCTCGATCCGCTCGCCGTCGAAGGTGAACGAGACGGTCCGTGCGCGGTCGATCCGCTCGCCGCGGCTGGGGGGGAGGCGGCTCATCGTCCGGGCAGGCCCGACCCACTGGACCTCGTTGGTGGTCGTGTCGCGCTCGGCGAGAAACCACGCCCGGCACCCCGAGCGGTGATACCACCATTCCCGCTGCACGCCCGCGACGTTGCGGCGGAAGTAGTTGTAGGCGTTCAGTTCCCGCTCGGAAGGCTTCGTCGCGGGTCGCGGGACGACCTCGCCGCCGTAGGCGAAGTCGGTGACCTCGCGCACGCCACAGTTTGGACAGGTGAGCAGAAACGACATTTGCCGAGCCCGACGCGGGACTCCGGGCACACACTAGACAAATTGGTACAACGACGCAAGACTGTCGGTGATGACGCTCGCATACCGTTGCCTCGATGCCGGCTGCGACGTCGAGATCCGGGCGGCCGACGAGCGGGCGCTGATCGAGGCCGTGCAGGCGCATGTGGCCGAGGAGCACGACAGCTTCGAGCTCGAGGAGGTGATCGTCGACATGGCGACGGAGGTCGAGACCCGAGAGGACCGGCGGTGAGCGGCGCCGCGAGCGACCTGGACCCGGATGTCCTGGCCCGCTTCCACTTCACGCGCGAGATGGTCGAGGGGCCGGTTTACCGCAAGTACAAGTTCGCGATCAACCGGGTGTGGAGCGTGGACGACCTGGATTTCACCCAGGACGCCGCCGACTGGCAGCGGATCGACGACGACCAGCGCCGCGGGCTGCTCGGCGTCACGATCCGCTTCCTGGCCGGCGAGCAGGCGGTCACCGACCGCTGGTCCCGATGATCGCGGCCTCGCAGGCGCTCGGCCGCTTCGACTGGGTCACGTACCTCGCGACGTTCCTCATGGAGGAGGCCAAGCACGCCGAGTTCTTCATGCGCTGGCACGACGAGGTGGTCGGCGTCCTCGAGCCCGAGGAGGTGGCGCGGCACTTCCTGGTCCGCGGCAAGACTGTCGACCCCAGCGGCCGGTTCGAGGTCCGCGACGTGCTTCACGAGGCGCTGCCCGAGTACGGCGGCGCGCTGCTACGCGCCGCGATCGACGGCGACCGCGATGAGATCGAGCGTGCGTTCGTCCGCTTCTCGGCCGCCTACAACGGCTTCGTGGAGGGCGTGCTCACCATGCCCTCGTACGAGATCGTGATCGACACGACCAACCTGTGGGTCGCCTTTCCCGGCCTGCGACAGGGGTTCAAGCAGATCCTCATGGACGAGGGCCGCCACATCACGTTCGGGACCCAGGCCTGCCGGATCCTGATCGAGGGCCACCCCGAGTACGAGGCGCTCGTGCACGAGGTCTTCGACCGCTACCGCGGCAACGTGGTGGGCCTCGTCGAGTACCAGAAGGCGGTGCCCGGGCTCGAGGTCGACAAGTACCAGCGACAGAAGGTCCGCCACTACCGCAACCGTTGCCGCGAGATGGGCATCACCGCCGACGCGGAGCTGATCGAGCAGATTCTCGACCCCGAAATCGACTTCGTGGTCGGGGTCGAGGCGGGGTAGCTGTGTGAACACACCACATATGACCCTCGGGAATCCTGGCCTGCGTGTCCATTGCCCGGGCCGCGCATGTGTGGGATACCTACAGGTATGAGCGGCTCTCAACGCCCGACGGCCGACGATGTCCGCCGCGCGGTCGCCGACGAGGGGATCGAGTTCCTGTTCGCGCAGTTCGTGGACATGCACGCGAAGCCGAGCGCGAAGCTGATCCCGTCCCAGCAGCTCGAGGGGCTGCTCGCCGACGGCGCCGGGTTCGCCGGCTTCGCGGCGGGCGACATCGGCCAGACGCCCGACAACCCCGATCTGATCGCGATGCCCGACGTCGGCAGCTTCACGCGGCTGCCGTGGAAGCCCGAGATCGCCTGGTTCGCCTGCGACGCGACCGTGGAGGGCGAGGAGTGGCCGTACTGCCCGCGGACGATCCTCCGCCACCAGCTCGAGCGCGCGTCGGACGCGGGCTTCGAGTTCAAGATGGGCTGCGAGCTCGAGTACTTCCTGGTTCGCCAGACCGAGGACGGGGGGATCGAGATCGCGGACCCGCTCGACACGCTCGAGCAGCCCTGCTACGACATCCGCGCGCTGACGCGATCGTTCGACTTCGTCGCCGACGTCGTTCGCCACGTGAACTCGCTCGGCTGGAACCTCTACGCCACCGACCACGAGGACGCCAACGGTCAGTTCGAGCAGAACTTCGACTTCGCCGAGGCGCTGACGACCTGCGACCGCGCGGTCTTCTACCGCTACATGGTCGAGGCGCTGGCGCAGGAGCGCGGGCTGATCGCGACCTTCATGCCCAAGCCGTTCGCCCACCTGACCGGAAACGGGTGCCACTTCCACATGAGCCTGTGGGACGGCGACACGAACCTGTTCGTGCGCGATCGCGACGACGACCCGCGCAATCTCGGGCTCAGCGAGCTGGCCTATAACTTCATCGGCGGCCTCAAGGCTCATGCGAAGGCCTACATCGCGCTCACCGCCCCGACCGTCTCCTCCTACAAGCGCCTCGTGATCGGGGCGCCGGCGAGCGGGGCCACGTGGGCTCCCGCATACGTCACCTACGGCTGGAACAACCGGACGATGATGCTGCGCATCCCCGACGCGGGACGCATCGAGGACCGCACCGTGGACGGCTCGTGCAACCCCTACCTGGCCGCCGCGGCGGTGCTCGCCGCGGGGATGGACGGGATCGAGCGCGGGCTCGATCCGGGCGACCCGACGACCGCGAACATGTACGAGACCAGCGAGGCCGACCGGCAGGAGATGGGGATCGAGACCCTGCCGGAGAACCTGCTCGACGCAACCCGCGAGCTCGAGCAGGACGAGGTCCTCCGCAAGGCCCTGGGTTCGGTCGGCGACGAGGACTACGTCGACTACTTCATCCGCTGCAAGCGGCGCGAGTGGCGCGCCGCCCACGAGCAGGTTACGAAGTGGGAACTCGACCGCTACCTGCAGTTGTTCTGAGCCGGGGGGATGAGCTCATGTGCGGAATCGCCGGACTGTTCAGCAAATCGACAGACGTCGAGGAGCGGCTTGGCGCTCACCTGAGCGCGATGTTGTCGCAGCTCGCCGATCGCGGGCCCGACAGCGCCGGGGTCGCCCTGTACCGCGATCCGGCCCCGCCCGGGTCGTGCAAGGTGTCCGTGTTCTCGCCGGACCCGGAGGAGCCATGGGCGGCGCTGGCCGGCGAGCTGGCCGAGGAGTTCGGTGGCGAGGCCGGGCCCGAGGTGCGGGCCTCGCACGCGCTCTTCGTCGTCGCCGCCGAGCCGGCCGATGCCCAACGCTGGTTCGCCGAGCGCCGATCCGACCTGCGCGTGATGAGTATCGGCGAGCGGATCGAGATCTACAAGGAGGCGGTCGACCCGCGCGAGTTCGTCGAGCGCTTCGAGCTCGGCGACGTCGCGGCCACGCATGCCCTCGGGCACACGCGGATGGCGACCGAGAGCGCCGTGACCACCGAGCACTCCCACCCGTTCTCCACCGGCCTCGACCTCTGCCTCGTCCACAACGGCTCGCTCTCCAACCACAACCGCCTGCGCATGGACCTGCGCAAGCGCGGGATCGAGTTCCAGACCGACAACGACACCGAGGTCGCGGCCGGCTACCTCACCTGGCGCCTGCGGGAGGGCGACGACCTCGAGCAGGCCCTGCGCGCCTGCATCGGCGACCTCGACGGCTTCTACACCTTCGCCGTCGGCACGGTCGACGGCTTCGCCGTGCTGCGCGACCCGATCGCCTGCAAGCCGGCGGTGCTCGCCGAGACCGACGGCTGGGTCGCGATGGCGTCCGAGTACCGCGCGATCGCGGTGCTCCCGGGCGCCGAGGACGCCGAGGTCTGGGAGCCGGAGCCCGGGCGCGTGTACTCGTGGGAGCGGGCGAAGGTAGCGTGACCGTGACCGCCGCCGAGGAGTTGGTCGACCTCGCGGTGACGCCGGTGCGCGAGCTGAACCAGCGCCTGCACGACCTCGACCCGTCCGACACGTCGCGCTGGCGGATCACGAACCCGGACGGCGCGCACTCGGTGGCGGTCGGGCTCGACGCGCCGATCGAGGTCGAGATCGCCGGGCACGTGGGCTACTACTGCGCCGGGATGAACAAGCTCGCCACGGTCCGCGTTCAGGGCAACTGCGGGGTCGGTGTGGCGGAGAACATCATGTCCGGCGCCGTCTGGATCGACGGTGACGCGAGCCAGTCGGCGGGCGCCACGGGGCGCGGCGGGCTGCTGGTGATGCGAGGCAGCGCCTCGGCGCGCTGCGGGATCTCGATGAAGGGGGTGGAGATCGTCGTCCACGGCTCCGTCGGCCACGTCTCAGGCTTCATGGCCCAGCGCGGGACGCTGGTCGTGTGCGGCGACGCCGGCGAGGATCTCGGCGACTCGATCTACGAGGCCCGGATCTACGTCCGCGGCGAGGTCGCGCGGCCTCGGGCGCAGATTGCGTCGAGAAGGAGATGCGCGACGAGCACCGGGAGGAGCTCGAGCGCCTGCTCGCGGCCGGCGAGGCCGCCCACGACCCGGAGGAGTTCCGCCGCTATGGCTCGGCGCGCCGGCTCTACAACTTCAACGTCGACCACGCCGGCGAGTACTGATGTCGGCACCGCCCCGTCCCGGCCTGCGCGAGTCCGCGCTGTTCGACCGCAACACGATCCACGAGATCCAGCGGATGGCCCGCGAGGGGATCTACGACATCCGCGGGTTCGGCGCCAAGCGGCGCGTGCCCGCACTTCGACGACCTTCTCTTCCTCGGCGCCAGCGTCTCGCGCTACCCGCTGGAGGGCTATCGCGAGCGCTGCGCCACGGACGTCACGCTCGGGACGCGCTTCGCGAGCGAGCCGATCCACCTCGACATCCCGATCACGATCGCCGGGATGAGCTTCGGCGCGCTCTCCGCCCCGGCGAAGGAGGCGCTCGGCCGCGGGGCGAGCGCGGTCGGGACCTGCACCACCACCGGCGACGGCAGGCATGCTCCCCGAGGAGCGCGAGTACTCCGACAAGCTCGTCTACCAGATCCTTCCCTCGCGCTACGGGATGAACCCCGACGACCTGCGGCGCGCCGACGCGATCGAGGTCGTGATCGGCCAGGGCGCCAAGCCCGGCGGGGGAGGGATGCTGCTCGGGCAGAAGATCTCCGACCGCGTGGCCGAGATGCGCGACCTGCCGAAGGGCATCGACCAGCGCAGCGCCTGTCGCCACCCCGACTGGACGGGGCCCGACGACCTCGAGATCAAGATCGGCGAGCTGCGCGAGATCACCGACTGGCGCAAGCCGATCTACTTCAAGATCGGCGCCACGCGCACCTACTTCGACGTCGCGCTCGCGGTCAAGTCGGGCGCCGACGTGATCGTGCTCGACGGGATGGAGGGCGGCACGGCCGCGAGCCAGGAGGTGTTCATCGAGCACGTCGGGATCCCCATCCTGGCCGCGATCCCGGAGGCCGTCCGCTCGCTCCAGGACCTCGACATGCATCGCAAGGTCCAGCTGATCGTCTCCGGCGGGATCCGCTCGGGTGCCGACGTCGCGAAGGCGCTGGCGCTGGGCGCCGACGCGGTGTCGATCGGCGTCGCCGCGGTGATTGCGCTCGGCGACAACTCGCCCGAGCACGAGGCCGGTTACGAGGAGATCGGCAGCGCCGCGGGCTTCTACGACGACTGGCACGAGGGCCGCGACCCGGCCGGGATCTCGACCCAGGACGAAGAGCTGGCGAGCCGCTTCGATCCGGAGCTCGGCGGCCGGCGGCTGGCGAACTACCTGCGCGCGATGGTGCTCGAGGCGCAGACGCTGGCGCGGGCCTGCGGCAAGTCGCACGTGCACAACCTGGAGCCCGAGGACATGGTCGCGCTGACCGTCGAGGCGGCGGCGATGTCGAAGGTGCCGCTGGCCGGCACCGATTGGGTGCCGGGACGGCACTCGCCCGACGACGGGGAACCGGCTCGCTAGCCTGAGGAAGCCTGGACGTCGTGATCGTCTCGTCACAAATGCACGCCTCTCCGGCGACTTTCTCGAGCGCGTTGGAGTGCCGGTGATCAACATCCATCACTCCTTCCTCCCGGCCTTCCCGGGAGCAGGGCGTTATGCGCGGGCCAGGGAACGCGGTGTGAAGCTGATCGGCGCTACCGCGCACTACGTGACCGAGGAGCTCGACACCGGTCCGATCATCGAACAGGACGTGATCCGCGTCTCTCACCGCGACGATGTCGCGACCCTCGAGCGCCTCGGCGCCGACATCGAACGCACTGTGTTTGCCAGGGCGGTCCAGCGGCACTGCGAAGACCGCGTGCTCGTCCAGGGAAACACGACGGTGGTCTTCTAGGAGGCTGGCGATGGGACTCTCGAACGTCTACGGCGTTCCCGGGCTGCCGGGGCTCTTCCGCGAGGCCAGGGTCCTCGATGGCGTCGCCGCGGCGTCCGCGCTGAAGGCCCGCGTGGCGACGGCGGTGGAGCGCCGGATCGGCGACGGCCAACCGACCCCAGTGCTGGCGACGGTCGCCGTCGGGGACGACCCGGCTTCGCACGCCGATGTGGCCAACAAACACAGAGCGTGTGCCGAGGTCGGCATTGACTCCGCTCATCGAGCCCTGGGAGAAGGCGCATCCCAGGAGGAGGTCGCGGAATGTGTGAGCAGCCTCAACGACGATCAGTCAATCAGCGGAGTCCTGATTCAACTCCCGTTGCCCGGTCACCTGGACCGCCAGAAACTGATGGACCTCGTCGACCCGGACAAGGATGTCGACGGGCTGACGACGGTCAATATGGGGCGCCTCTGCCGTCGGTTCGGCCGGCCTTGTGCCGTGCGCCCCCAAGGCCGTATTGGCACTCCTCGATCACTACGAGATCGAGGTAGAGGGAAAGCGGGCGGTCGTCGTTGGTCGATCGGAACTCGTGGGTCGTCCGATCGCGACATTGCTGTCTCAACGCGATGCGACGGTGACGCTTTTGTCACTCCCGGACCCGTGAGCTGAGCCGCGAGACCCGATCCGCTGACCTCCTGATCGTCGCCGCCGGCAAGCCCGGCTTGATTGGCCCCAAGCACGTGCGCGAAGGCGGCATCGTGATCGACGTCGGTACCCACCGCGCCGACTCGGGCCTGGTCGGTTTCGTGGATCTGGAGAGGATTCGGTGGCGTGCCGGCGCGGTTGCCCCGGTCCCGGGTGGGGTCGCCCCCCTGACCGTGGCCGCGTTGCTCGACAACACCCTCCTGGCTGCCCAAGCGATCGAGACGACGGGAGCTCGATCGCCCGTCTCGAGCTAAAGGAGCACTGTGAACCGGTTCAACCTCATCGACGCCAGTCGCGAGCGCTGGAACGCCCTTCGCCACCTGTTCTACCCGGTGTAGGTGACGCCCGGGCGGAGCTCGAGTCCGCCTTCGGCTCTGAGCTCGCGGGAATGTTTGAGATGGATTGGCGGTTCACCTACGGCGCCGATCGCCGCAAGGTGGCGCTGATGGTCTCGCGCGAGGGTCACTGTCTGATGGACCTGCTCTGGCGCTGGAACCAAGGCGAGCTGCCCGCAGAGCTGACGATGGTGATCTCAAACCACCCCGCCTACGGCCTCGATGATCCGTTCGACCCCGAGTCGGCGATCGACGCCCAGGCGCACCTGATGTCGGACCTGTTGCGTCAGTTCGGCGGCGATGTCTCGCTCGCCCTGGCCGCCTACAACGCCGGCCCCGGTGCGGTGGAGCCCTGCCAGTGCGTCCCGGCGATACCCGAGACCCAGGCCTACGTCGCCCGCATCCTCGGCCTCATGGGCGGCGGCGGCGAGGTGATCGCCCCGGCCCTCGCGGTGCGGCTGGTCGACTGATGAGCTCGACGACGGCCATCCGCGACTATCCTCGGCGTGTGACCACCCGGCCACAGCTTCCCCAGCTGGCCGGCGACCGGTTGTTCCTGACCGACGGCGGGCTGGAGACCGTGCTGATCTTCCGGGAGGGGATCGACCTGCCCGAGTTCGCGGCCTTCCCGCTCGTCGATGACGCCTCCGGGGTCGAGACGCTTCGACGCTACTACGAGCCATACCTGGAGATCGCGCACGACAACGGCGCCGGCTTCATTCTTGAGGCGCCGACCTGGCGGGCCAATGCCGATTGGGCGGCGCGTCTCGGATACACCGGCGAGGCGTTGGCGGCCGCCAACCGCAAGGCGATCGCGTTGATGGAGGAGATTCGCGACGCGCACGAGGGCCGGACCGGGCCGATCGTGATCAGCGGCTGCATCGGCCCGCGAGGCGATGCCTATGCGCCGTCCGAGCTGATGACCGAGAAGGAGGCCGAGCGTTACCACTCGGAGCAGGTGTCGAGCTTCGCCGGGACGGCGGCGGACATGGTCACGGCGATGACGCTCACGTACGCCGAGGAGGCGATCGGCATCGCCCGGGCCGCCCGGACCGAGGGCCTGCCGGCGGTGATCTCGTTCACGGTCGAGACCGACGGCCGGCTGCCGAGCGGCCAGGCGCTCTCCGAGGCGATCCGCCAGGTCGATCGCGAGACCGGATCGGCGCCCGCGTACTACATGGTCAACTGCGCCCATCCCACCCATTTCGCCGACGTCTTCGCCGCCGATGGCGAGGCCCTCGAGCGCGTGGCGGGTTTCCGAACCAACGCGTCGACCAAGAGCCATGCCGAGCTCGACGAGGCGGAGGAGCTCGACGACGGCGATCCCGCCGACCTCGGCGCCCGACACCGCGAGCTGCGCGACAGCAGCTCCCGGCTGCTGGTGGTCGGGGGCTGCTGCGGCACCGATCACCGCCACGTCGCCGAGATCTGCGCGGCGCTCGACGAGGGCTAGGCTTCGGTGGCGATGCCGCCGCTGACGATCTCCGGAATCGACGAGCTACGCGAGCTGATCGGAAAGCCGATCGGCCCCAGCGACTGGGTGGAGGTCACCCAGGGGGACATCGACACCTTCGCCGCGCTCTCGCGCGACGACCAGTGGATCCACGTCGACGTCGAGCGGGCCGAGCGCGAGAGCCCGTTCGGGACCACGGTCGCCCACGGCAACCTGACCCTGTCCCTGATCGACGGCTTCCGGCGCGAGCTGATCCGCCAGGAGGGCGTCAAGCTCGGGATCAACTACGGGTGGAACAAGGTCCGCTTCCCGGCACCGGTGCCGGCCGGCTCAAAGGTGCGGGCGACCGCCGAGATCGACTCGGTGGAGGAGCTGGAGGGTGGCTGGTACCACGTCGTCACCAGGTTCACCCTCGAGCGCGAGGGCGGCGACAAGCCGGTCTGCGTCGCCGAGGCGGTGGGCCGGGCGCTCGCCGACTAGCGTCCACAGCCTCCCGCCTCCGGCAATTGCAGCGTTGACTGCGCGATGGAGCGCGGAGCCGCAAACGGTCCGCGCAGGATCGACCTACTTGATCGTCAGCGTGCCCTCCATGCCGGCCTCGCGGTGGCCGTCGACCGAACAGAAGAAGGTGTAGCTGCCCGCGTCGAGGGTGGCGTCGGTCGAGGTCGTGTCGCCGGTGATCACCTCGGTCTGGGCGAGCTGGCTGCCGCCGGAGTCCTCGATCGTCACGTCGTGCGGGGTCGAGGAGTCGTTGACGAACTCGATCGTGTCGCCGCCGGCCGGGCCGCTGACGCTCGGTCTGCGTGTAGGCGAGGGCGCCGTCCGGGTCGGCCTCGAAGCTGATCGTCCCGCCTCCGCCTCCGCCACCGCCCGCGGCGGTGGTCGTCTCCTCGGGCGTGGTCGCCGCTGTGGTCTCGTCGTCATCGTCGCCGCCGCACGCCGCGAGCCCGAAGGCGGCCAGGGCGAGGGTGGCGATCAGCGCTGCAAGCTTTGTCATGTGCGTCGGTCCTCCTGGGTCGCGTACGCCGGACTCTAGTCGGCCTCTCGCAAGGTTCTACGTTACGAGACACCCCTCGAGAACTCAATCCCCGGTGAACGTCGGCTTACGCCCCTCGAAGAAGGCCCCGACTCCCTCGCGCAGGTCGTCGGTCGCCATCGAGTCCGCGATCCCGTGACGCTCGACCTGGAGATGGTCGGCGAGGGTGTTGTCGAGGCTCTGGGCGACGAGGAGCTTGGCCATTCGCACGTAGTGCGGCGCCTTGGCGGCGAGTTCGCGGGCCCTTGCGCGCGCCGCTTCGTCGAGCTCGTCGGCGGGCACGACCTCGGACACGATCCCGAGCTCCAGGGCCTGCTCGGCGTTCAACAGCGGGTCGGTGAGCAGCAGCTCGACGGCCTTGGCCGGGCCGACCACCCGGGGCAGGAAATAGGTCATGCCGCCGTCGGGTGAGGCCCCGATGCGCCCGTAGGCGCAGACGAACGCGGCCTCGGCCGAGGCGATGCGGAGGTCGCACATGAGCGCCAGCGAGAACCCGGCGCCGGCCGCGACGCCGTTGATCGCCGCCGATCACCGGATACGGGATCCGGCGGAAGTCGACGATCGCCTGGTGCAGCACGTCGGCGCCGCGACGCACGACGCGGGCAGGTCCATCTCGGCGTCGTCGATGCCGCCCTTGAACCAGTTGACGTCGCCGCCGGCGGAAAAGCGCCCGCCCGGCGCCGGTGACGATCAACGCCCGCAGCGGTGCGCTGTCGGCGAGCCAGGCCGCGGCGACCGTCAGCTCGCCGATCAGCTCAGGGCTCATGGCGTTCAGCGAGTCGGGCCGGTTGAGCGTCAGGGTTCCGATCTCGCCGTCGACGTCGATCTGAAGCGTTTCCAGCTCTGGCGGCGAGGGGGCGGTTGCGGTGCTCATTGCGGGGAGATCCTCCTGGAGGCGGGGTGGCACGGCCGTACCGGAGCCTAACCTTCATCTCCGTGCCGGAGAACGCCGAGCTCACAGTCGACGAACAGCGAACGCGGCTGCCCGATCAGCCAGGCGTCTACCTGTTCAAGGACGAGCAGGGGCGGGTGATCTACGTCGGTAAGGCGGCCTCGATCCGCAAGCGGGTCGCGGGTCACTTCTCGGGCAAGACCTCTCGCGGCAGCTTCGACTTCATCGACCGGGTCGCCGGGATCGATTTCCTCGTGACCGAGAACGAGGCCGAGGCGCTGCTAGCCGAGCAGAGCTTCATCAAGCGCCACCGGCCGCCGTTCAACATCCGTCTGCGCGACGACAAGTCGTATCCGTACATCGGCATCAGCCTCGACGAGGACTTCCCGAGGGTCTACTTCACCCGCGAGCGGCACCGGTCCGGCCGCATCTACTTCGGCCCGTACTCCTCGGCGAAGCGGGTGCGCGAGACCCTCGATCTGCTGGGCAAGCTGTTCCAGTACCGGACCTGCGAGGGCCCGGAGCCGGGCCGTCGCTCGGGAGTCCCGTGCCTCGACTACTACATCAAGCGCTGCGCGGCGCCCTGCGTCGGGTACGTCGACCGCGAGGAGTACCGGCGCGGGATCGACGCGATCGTCGACTTCCTCTCCGGCCGCTATCGCGACGTCGAGCGCGACCTCGAGCGCAAGATGGCCGAGACGGCGGCGGCCGAGGAGTTCGAGCGGGCGGCTGTGCTCCGCGACCGGCTCGAGGCGGTGCGGACGTTGATGGAGCGTCGCACGGTCGCCGGTGAGAGCCTCGAGAGCGCCGACCTCGTCGGCCGTTGCGATCGAGGGCGCCGACGCCAACGCGCAGGTGTTCCAGGTCCGTGACGGGCTGCTCGCCGAGCGCCACAGCTTCTACCTCGCCAACGAGGCCGAGCGCGACGAGGCCGAGGTCACCGAGGAGTTCCTGGCCCAGTACTACTCGGCGGCCCCGGCGGTGCCGCGGCGGGTGATCGTCGGGCCCGCCGTGCGCGACCGGGCGCCGCTGATCACCGAGGCGCTCTCGGCGCGTCGCGGAGGGCCGGTCGAGGTCCGCGTTGCCGAGCGCGGGTCCTATAGGCGGTTGCGAGAGCTGGCCGCCCGCAACGCCGCCCTGGCGCTCGCCCAGGACCGCCTGCGCCAGGAGCGGCGCCGAAGCCAGCGCGTCGACGCGCTCTCGTCGCTCCAGGACGCGCTGGGGCTCGAGTCGCTCCCGGTGCGGATCGAGGGCTTCGACATCTCCAACATCGGTGGTGAGCACACGGTCGCCTCGATGGTCGTCTTCGAGGGCGGTGCGCCGAAGAAGTCCGACTACCGCCGATTCCGCATCCGCGGCGATCGGTCGCGCGGGCCCGGACGACTTCTCCTCGATCGAGGAGGTGCTCGGGCGCCGGGTCGCACAGCTGCTCGAGCAGGCGGACCGCTCCCCCCACGACGGCGCCCGCGACGAGAGCTTCGCCTCGGTACCCGACCTGGTCGTGATCGACGGCGGCAAGGGCCAGCTCTCGGCCGGCCTGCGGGCCCTCGGCCCGTTGATCGAGCGCGGGAGCACGGTGATCAGCCTCGCCAAGCGGCTCGAGGAGGTCTTCGTGCCCGGACGCCCGGAGCCGCTCGAGATCGCACCCGACTCGGAGGCCTCGCAGCTGCTCCAGCGCGTTCGCGACGAGGCGCACCGGTTCGCGATCGAACACCACCGCAGAAGGCGCGGCAAGGCGATGACCGCCTCGCTGCTCGACGAGCTGCCCGGGGTCGGGCCGGCCCGTAAGCGCCGCCTCCTCGAGCACTTCGGCTCGCCCGAGCGCCTGGTCGCGGCCAGCCGAGAGGAGCTCGAGGCGGTTCCCGGGATCCCCGGCAAGCTGGCCCGCCAGATCCACCGCCAACTGAACCGAGCCGGGTAGCGGGAGGGGGAGACGGTGGGGAAGGGGGAGAGCTTGTTCGGCCAGCGGGTCGAGCTGTTCCTGATCACCGGCTACTCGGGTGCCGGCAAGTCGGAGGCGATCGCGGCCTTCGAGGACTCCGGCTTCTTCTGCGTCGACAACCTTCCGCCCCGACTGATCGCCGCGCTGGGCGAGCTGTTCGGGCTCCAGGGCAGCGGCGTTCGCCGCGCCGCGGTGGTCACCGACGTTCGGGGCGGCGACTACTTCGCCGAGTCTGCTCGCCGTGCTCGACGAGCTCGAGGCCGCCGGCCTCGACCCGCAGGTGCTGTTCCTCGAGGCCAGCGAGGAGGCGCTGCTGGACCGCTTCAAGGAGACCCGCCGGCGCCATCCGCTGGCGCCCGAGGGCCGGATCCTCGACGGGATCCGGGCCGAGCGCGAGATCCTCGGCCCGCTGCGCGAGCGCGCCGACGTGGTGATGGACACCAGCGACATCACGGGGGCGATGCTGCGCCGGCGGATCGCGACCGACGTCCTCGGCCCACGGACCGCGGCCAAGCTCGCGCTCACCCTCCTCACCTTCGGGTTCAAGAACGGCCCGCCGCGCGACGCCGACATGATGTTCGACGTCCGCTTCCTGCCCAACCCGCACTATCGCGAGGACCTGCGCCCGCTCACCGGGCGCGACCCGCAGGTGGTCGAGCACGTCGAGGCCGGCGACCTGGCGCGCGAGTTCTACGAGCGGTTGCTGCCGCTGCTGGACTTCCTGCTCCCCGCCTACGTCGCCGAGGGCAAGACCCACCTGACGATCGCGATCGGCTGCACCGGCGGCCGCCACCGATCGATCACGGTCGCCGACCGGATCGCCCGCCACCTGGGCGCCCGCGACGACATCGCCGCTGCGGGTCGTGCACCGAGACGTCGAGCTCGGCTGACCCGTCACCTAGAATCGCCGCCGATGACCGAGGCCGTGATCAGAGTCGAGGGGCTGCGCAAGTCCTACGACGAGTTCGAGGCCGTGAGGGGAATCGACCTCGAGGTCGCCCACGGGCGAGGTGTTCGCGTTCCTCGGGCCGAACGGCGCCGGCAAGACGACCACGGTCGAGATCCTCGAGGGCTACCGCGAGCGCAACGCCGGCGAGGTGGAGGTGCTCGACGTCGACCCCGCGTCGCCGACCCGCGAGTGGCGCGAGCGGATCGGGATCGTCCTCCAGCAATGCCGGATGCGGCCCGAGCTCACCGTCCGCGAGACGCTCGAGCTCTACGCCGGCTACTACCGCGCGCCGCGCGCCGGTCGACGACACGATCGCCCAGGTCGGGCTCGACCGCGAAGGCCGACGCCGCGCGCCGGGTCGCTCTCAGGCGGCCAGCAGCGGCGGCTCGACGTCGGCGTGGCGCTGATCGGCGACCCTGACCTGCTCTTCCTCGACGAGCCGACGACCGGCTTCGACCCGTCGGCGCGCCGCCAGGCGTGGGGCGTGATCGCCGGACTGCGCGACCTCGGCAAGACCGTCTTCCTGACCACCCACTACATGGACGAGGCGCAGCGCCTCGCCGACCGGGTCGGCGATGATCGCGGCGGGCGAGATCGTCGCCGTGGGCACGCCGGACGACCTCGGCGACCGCGAGCGCCGACCGGCCGAGATCAGCTTCCGGCTGCCGGCCGGCGTCGGCCTCGCCGACCTGCCGCTCGAGGTCGCCGGCGCCGCGCGGCCGCAACGGCGTGATCCAGCTCGAGTCCGAGCGGCCGGTGGAGCTGCTCAACGCCTCACCGCCTGGGCGCTCGAGCGCGGGGTCGAGCTCACCGGGCTCGAGGTCCGCCGCGCCGAGCCTCGAGGACATCTACCTCGAGCTGACGGCGATCGCACGAGGCGAAGGATGAGCGCCGCCGCCGCTCGCGCTGCACCAGTTCCGCTTCGACCAGAAGCTCTTCTGGCGCAACCCCGCCTCGGTCTTCTTCACCGTCGCGCTGCCGCTGATCTTCCTGCTGATCTTCGCGACGATCTTCGGCAACGACACGATCGAAGAGCTCGGCGGACATCAAGACGACGACCTACTACGTCCCGGCGATCCTCACCCTGGCGATCGTCTCGGCGACCTGCAGAGCCTCGCCATCTCGCTCACCGTCGACCGCGAGAACGGGATCCTGAAGCGCTTCCGCGGCACCCCGCTGCCGAGCTGGGTGTTCTTCGCCGGCCGGGTCGGCAACGCGCTGGTCATCTCCCTGCTGATGCTGATCATCGTCCCGGCTGTCGGCCGGCTGATCTACGACGTCTCGATCCCGTGGGAGCACCTGCCGGCGGTGCTGGTGACCCTGGCGGTCGGGGCCGCGAGCTTCTGCTGCCTGGGGATCGCGCTCACGGCGGCGATCCCGAACGAGGACGCCGCCCCGGCGGTGACCAACGTGGCGCTGCTGCCGCTCTACTTCCTCTCCGGCGTCTTCATCCCCGAGACGGAGATCCCGGACGGCGTCCTGCAGGTCGCCGACGCTGTTCCCGATCCGGCACTTCTTCGAGGCTTTCTTCGCCGCCTGGGACCCGGCCACGACGGGCCCGGGTTCGAGTGGGGCCACCTGGGCGATCGTCGCCGCCTGGGGAGCGCTCGGCCTGCTGCTGGCGATCCGCTTCTTCCGCTGGACGCCGAGGGGCGAGCTAGCGCCGCTCCGAAAGCCGCAAGCGAGACCGTTCAGCGCGTCCGCCGGTAGCAGCTAGTAGCGGCCAGAACGATCGCAGGCCCGGGGCCTGGCAGCTCGTGCTGGACCGGGACGCGGGGGTCAGGAGCGCACGATCAGGTAGGTGTGGCCCCTGGGCGGCGTCGTCGGGCCGCCCCGGTTCTTCATCACCGCAGCCGCGATGGCCAGGACGATCACAACGCCGATGATCGCGCCGATGATCCCTCCGAAGTCGAAGACGTCGGTGTCGCCGATGCCGAGCCCGACGGTGAAGATCAGGTAGCCGAGCGCGGCCCCGGCGAGGCCAATGAGCACCGAGACGCCCCAGGACTTCGGGCCGCTCATCCCATGGAACGGATCGCCCGGCATGAGCACGCGGCCAATCACACCGGCCAGGAATCCCACGATTGCGGCACCGATCATCGACTTCTCCCTTGCTCGCTCCGTGCCAGTCGCCTGGACTCTACGCTGGTCGGCGAGCACGAGTAGGCGACCCCGTTCCAGGCTCGGGAGGGGGTGGTGGTCGTTGCCGTGGCCTCGGCAGACCCGGCGTCTGCGATGGCGCGGATAGGATCGACGGCGGACCGATCGGAAGGAGCAGCGATGGCCAAGCCGGAGCCCATGGAGCTCTCCTCGCGGGGCAAGATCGCGCGCCAGGAGTGGTTCGTCGAGCAGAACGGCTGGAAGCAGGTCCTCCAAGCCGCCGGGCTGTCGGAGTAGCCGAGTAGGGGGCCTGAGGCCCCACCGCCGGACGTTCATGGAGTTGCGCTGCCAAGAAGCGGAACTCATGCTGGGTTGGGTTTGTCTCGATATGCGGGACAAACGCAACCCGCACGGCATCGAGAGGCCTCCTCTTGTCCCGACTCGTCGTCGATGGCGCTTTTGTCTCCCTGTGGGACAAAGTCGCCAACGTGGGCGCGCCCCAACCAGCGCCAGCTCGGACACCTTGCGCGGCTTCGCCGCCGTACAGCTTCCTTCGGTGCTAAAGCACCTCAAACAACACCTGGGTAGGTTTAGACGATGATCCACCACGTCAGCGTCGAGGTTTCGGACCTCGAGGCGAGCGGCCGGTTCTACGACTCGCTGTTGGGCGCGCTCGGCTGGCGCCGCCACCGCGACGACGATGAGGTGATCGCCTGGGGCATCGTCCGGCCGGTGTTCTTCTCCAGCCTCGGTGACGGCCGCGCCGGCGGGGGCCACGTCTGCTTCACGGCAAGCGGCATCTCCGCCGTCAAGGCCGCCTGGGAGGGGGGCGTCGGCGCCGGTGGCACCGACGAGGGGCCGCCCGGGCCGCGGCCCGAGTACGGTGGCAGCTATTACTCCGCCTACCTCCGGGACCCGGATGGAAACCGGGTAGAGGTTGCTGTGGGCAGCGACTGAACTTCGAAAGGAGCGATGACGGATGGCGAAGGTCAAGGTCGGGATCAACGGCTTCGGGAGGATCGGGCGCAACATCTTTCGCGCCGCCCAAGAGGCTGATTCAGAGCTCGAGTTCGTCGCCGTCAACGACGTCTTCGACGCGCCGGCACTCGCCCACCTGCTGAAGTTCGACTCGACCTACGGCCGCTTCCCCGGCGAGGTCGAGGTCGGCGAGGGGTCGTTCTCGGTCGACGGCTTCGAGACCAAGGTGCTCGCCGAGCGCGATCCCGCCAACCTGCCATGGGGAGACCTGGGCGTCGACGTGGTGATCGAGTCGACTGGCCTGTTCACCAAGCGCGACGCCGCCGCCAAGCACCTCGAGGCCGGGGCGAAGAAGGTGATCATCTCCGCGCCGGCGACCGAGCCGGACGTCACCGTGGCGCTGGGCGTCAACTTCGACGACGCCTACGACCCCGACAAGCACCAGATCATCTCCAACGCCTCCTGCACGACGAACTGCCTGGCGCCGGTGGCCAAGGTGCTGCACGAGCAGTTCGGGATCGAGCGCGGGCTGATGACCACCATCCACGCCTACACGCAGGACCAGCGCCTGCAGGACAGCCCACACAAGGACCCGCGCCGGGCGCGCGCGGCTGCCGTCAACCTGATCCCGACCACCACCGGCGCCGCCAAGGCGGTCGGCCTGGTGCTCCCCGAGCTGAACGGCAAGCTCAACGGGATGTCGATCCGCGCCCCGGTGATCACCGGCTCGCTGGTCGACCTCACCTGCGAGCTCGGCCGCGAGACGAGCGCCGAGGAGATCAACGCCGCCATGCGCGAGGCGGCCTCGGGGCCGCTGACCGGGATCCTCCGCTACACGGAGGACCCGATCGTCTCGACCGACATCGTCAAGGACCCGCACTCGTCGATCTTCGACGCCGAGCAGACCGCGGTCATGGAGGGCACCTTCGCCAAGGTCTTCTCCTGGTACGACAACGAGTGGGGCTACTCGAACCGCTGCGTCGAGGTGGCC
This sequence comes from uncultured Solirubrobacterales bacterium, assembly GCA_963793775.1. Classification (GTDB taxonomy): domain Bacteria; phylum Actinomycetota; class Thermoleophilia; order Solirubrobacterales; family 70-9; genus WHSW01. The sequence goes on along the minus strand of CAWCBM010000018.1, from coordinate 123,324 downwards.
GCCCGGGTCCTCGAGCGCCAGCCGGCCGCCGTTTGACCGAAGCGCCGGTAGGGACGTTCGCGAAGGCGAGCGTTCGCGACGCGCCCCTGGAGGGCGGTCGGGCGCTCGTCAGGGTCGACTTCAACGTCCCGCTCGCCGACGGCAAGGTCGCGGACGACGCCCGGATCCGGGCCGCGCTGCCGACGATCGAGCTGATCCGCGACCGCGACGCGTCGCAGGTACTGGTCTCGCATCTCGGGCGGCCGAAGGACCGCGAGCCCGAGCTGTCGATGGCGCCGGTCGCCCGCGCGCCTCTCCGAGCTGATCGGAGTCGGGGTCGGGCTGGCCCCCGGCGTGGTCGGCCCTGAGGTCGAGGCGCTCGCCTCGGGCCTCGGCGCCGGGGAGCTGCTGATGCTCGAGAACAGCCGCTTCGAGCCCGGCGAGACCGAGAACGACCCGCAGCTGGCCGCGGCCCTCGGCAGGCTCGGCGAGCGTCTACGTCGACGACGCCTTCGGCGCGGCGCATCGAGCCCACGCGACCACCGAGGGCGTCGCCCACGTCCTGCCGGGCTACGCGGGCCTGCTGCTCGAGCGCGAGGTCCGCGCGCTCACCGCGGTCCGCGACGACCCGCGGCCGCCGCTCTGCGTCGTCCTCGGCGGCGCCAAGGTCTCCGACAAGATCGGGGTGATCCAGGCGTTCCTCGAGCGCGCCGACAGCATCCTCATCGGCGGCGCGATGTGCTTTTCGTTCTTCGCCCAGCAGGGGATCCCGACCGGGAACTCGCTGGTGGAGGAGGAGGGCGTCCGGCTCGCCGGCGAGGTGCTGGAGCGCGCGGCCGAGTCCGATTGCGAGCTCATGCTCCCGAGCGACCTCGTGCTCGGCCTCGAGTTCGAAGCGGCCACCGAGGTCCGGCACCAGGACGGGACCGAGGTCCCGGACGGTTGGATGGGCCTGGACATCGGCCCGGCGACGGTCGAGGCCTACGCGCAGCGCATCGCCGGCGCCGGAACCGTGTTCTGGAACGGTCCGATGGGCGCCTTCGAGCTGGAGCCGTTCGCGGCCGGTACGCGCGGGGTCGCCGAGGCGGTCGCCGCGGCGCCCGGGTACACGGTGGTCGGCGGCGGCGACTCGGCCGCGGCCCTGGCCCGGTTCGGCCTCGCCGACGAGGTCGACTGGCTGTCGACCGGGGGCGGCGCGTCGCTGGAGCTGATGGAGGGAAAGAGACTGCCCGGAGTGGAGGCGCTGCTCGATGCCTGAGCGGACGCCGGTGCTCGCGGCCAACTGGAAGATGCACAAGACGGTCGCCGAGACGCGCGCGTTCCTCGACGGCTTCCTCGGTCCCGCCGAGGGCCTCGGCGGAATCGAGGTCGTCGTCTGCCCGCCGTTCACCGCCTTGGCGGCGGCGGTCGAGCGCACCCGCGGCTCGGACGTCACGATCTCCGCCCAGAACATGCACGAAGAGCCGAGCGGCGCCTTCACCGGCGAGGTCTCGGCGCCGATGCTGACCGAGCTCGGCGTCTCCGGCGTGATCCTCGGCCATTCCGAGCGCCGGCAGTATTTCGGCGAGAGCGACGAGGCGCTTGCGCGCAAGCTGCCCGCGGCGCTCGACGCGGGCCTGGCGCCGATCCTCTGCGTCGGCGAGTCTGAGGCGGAGCGCGACGCGGACGAGACCGAGGCGGTGCTCGAGCGCCAGCTCACCGCCGACCTCGCGTCCGTGAACGCCGGCCGGCTGGGCGAGGTCGTGATCGCCTACGAGCCGATCTGGGCGATCGGCACCGGGCGCACGGCCACCCCGGAGCAGGCGCAGGCGGCGATTGCCTTCATCCGCGCCCGGCTCCAGCCGGCGGCCGCGGCCTCGGTGCGGATCCTCTACGGCGGGTCGGTGAAGCCCGAGAACGCCGCCGAGCTGTTCTCCCAGCCCGACATCGACGGCGGCCTGGTGGGCGGGGCGTCACTCGACCCCGAGCAGTTCCTCGAGATATGCCGGGCGGCGGGCTGATCCCTTCCGGCCCGTCCGAGGTTCCGGTGCCCTCGCTCGCGCTGGTCGTCCTCGACGGCTGGGGGCTCGCGCCGCCCGGCCCGGGCAACGCGATCAGCCTCGCCGACACCCCGGTCTTCGACGAGCTCTGGGAGCGCTACCCGCGCACCCAGCTCTCGGCCAGCGGCCGGGACGTCGGCCTTCCGGACGGGCAGATGGGCAACTCCGAGGTCGGCCACCTGAACCTCGGCGCCGGCACGGTCGTCAAACAGGACCTGGCGCGGCTCGACGACGCGATCGCCGACGGCAGCTTCTTCGAGAACCCGGTCCTGCTCGCCGCCTGCGAGGCGGCGCGCAACGGTCCGCGCGGTCGCCTTCACCTCATGGGGCTCGTCTCCGACGGCGGCGTGCACTCGGGCTGGGAGCACATCGAGGCCTGCATCGAGCTCGCCGCCCAACAGGGCGTTCCCGACCTCGTCGTGCACGCCTTCACCGATGGGCGCGACACGCTGCCGAAGTCCTCGCCCGGCTACATCGCCGAGGTCGAGCGCTGGTTGCAGCGCGCCGGGCGGATCGGAACCGTCGGCGGCCGCTACTACGCGATGGATCGCGACAGGCGCTGGGAGCGCGTGAAGCTCGCCTACGACGCCATCGTCCACGCCGAGGGACTGCGGGCGGAGACCGCGCTCGGGGCGGTCGCCGCCTCGCACGAGCGCGGCGAGACCGACGAGTTCATCCGCCCGACGGTGATCGGCGACTACGACGGCATGGAGGGCGGCGACGCGGTGATCCACTTCAACTTCCGCCCCGACCGCGCCCGCGAGCTGGTGACGGCGATCGGCGACCCCGACTTCGGCGAGTTCCCGCGCGGGCGGGTGCCGGACGTCTTCCTGGCGACGATGACGCAGTACCGCGCCGGCTGGGAGTACCCGGTCGCGTTCCCGCCCCAGCCGCCGAAGACCACCCTCGCGGCGGTGCTCGCCGAGCGCGGCGAGCGCCAGCTCCACGTCGCAGAGACCGAGAAGTACGCACACGTCACCTACTTCTTCAACGGCGGCCACGAGGAGGAGTGGGAGGGCGAGGAGCGCTGCCTGGTGGACTCGCCGCGCGACGTGCCGACCTACGACCACAAGCCCGAGATGAGCGCGCGGGCGGCGGGGGACTCGTTCGTCGAGCGCTGGCGCGCGGACGGCTACCGGTTCGGGATCATCAACTTCGCCAACCCGGACATGGTCGGCCACACCGGCTCGATCCCGGCGGCGGTGGCCGCGATCGAGGTCGTGGACTCCTGCCTGCGCGACGTGGTGTCCGCCGTCCACGAGCGGGGCGGCGCCTGCCTCGTGACCGCGGACCACGGAAACGCCGACAACATGCTCGAGCCAGATGGCTCGCCGAACACCGCCCACTCGACCAACCCGGTGCCGTTCGTGGTCACCGTCCCGGGCCTTGAGCTCGCCGACGGGGGGATCCTCGCCGACGTCGCCCCGACCGCACTGGCACTCCTCGGGATCCCGCAGCCGGAGGCGATGACCGGACGCTCGCTTGCGCGACCCTAGGCTGCGGTCGTGCGCCAAGACCCGCGACGTCTCGAATTCGAGATCACTGCGCGTGACGGAGCCGCCCGCACCGGGCGGCTCCTCACGTCCCACGGGCCCGTCGCGACGCCCGCGTTCATCCCGCTGGCGACGCGTGGCGCCGTCCGCTCGCTGGCGCTCGCCGAGGTCGCCGACCTCGGCTACGAGCTCGTCCTCGGCAACACCTTCCACCTCTTCCTCCGGCCGGGTTCCGAGCGGATCTCGCAGCTCGGCGGCCTGCACCGCTTCGCCGGCTGGCCGCGCGCGCTGATCACCGACTCGGGCGGCTTTCAGGTCTTCTCGCTCGCCCACGGGACGGTCGCCGACGAGATCAAGGGTCGTCGCGGTGAGTCGGGCGGCCAGGGCGGAGTGATCGAGATCGCCGAGCGCGGGGTGCGGTTTCGGTCCTACCTCGACGGCTCCGAGCGCCTGCTGGGCCCGGAGGAGTCGATGGCCACCCAGGCGGCGCTGGGATCCGACATCGCCCTCGTCTTCGACGAGTGCACCCCCTACCACGCCGACCGCGACTACACCGCCCGCTCGACCGAGCGCACCCATCGCTGGCTCGACCGCTGCCTCGACTGGCACGGCGACCACGGGCCCGCGGAGCAGGCCGTGTTCGGGATCGTCCAGGGCGGCGTGCATCGGGACCTGCGGCGCGAGTCGGCGGAGGTGGTGGGCGGCGCTGCGGTCGACGGGATCGCGATCGGCGGCACCCTCGGGCGCGACAAGCCGGAGATGTACGGGGTGCTGGCCTTCACGGCCCCGCTGCTTCCGGTCGAGGCGCCAAAGCACCTGCTCGGGATCGGCGAGCCGGACGATCTGCTCGCCGGGATCGAGCTCGGGATCGACCTCTTCGACTGCGCCGTCCCGACCAGGCTCGCGCGCCACGGCACCGCGCTCGCCAACCTGCCCGAGTCCCGGTTTCGCTTCGACGCGAGCCGCGCCGAGTTCGCCCTCGACGAAGGGGCGCTGGTGGACGGCTGTCCCTGCCCGACCTGCCGCGACCACAGCCGCGCGTACCTGCACTACCTGACCCGCGCCGAGCCCGCGACCGCGGCCAAGCTGCTCACGGCCCACAACCTCGCCTTCCTCGAGCGGCTCGTCGCCGGGGCGCGAGCGGCGATCGCCGCCGGTCGCTTCGCCGACTACAAGGACGGGGTCCTTCGTGGCGCGGCGCCGTGGGCGGCGTAGCTACTGCGTGTGCGCGCGGATGAAGTCCTCGATCGAGTTGATCTGGTCGCCGAGGTTCTCCTTGATGAACTCGCCGATGCCGGTGTTCTGACCGGCGTCGGTGAGGAGCAGCACCGCGCCGGCGATCGCGGCGGCGAGCACCGCGATCAGGATCAGGATCCCGACCACGCGCGCGAAGCGGCCGAAGGCCGAGCGGCGCGGCCGCGAGTCGGCCGGGGTGATCACCGGCCGGGAGGCCGGCCTGGCGGGCTCGCGACGCGGCGGGGCCGCCGGCAGCGGGGCGACAGGGGTCGCCGGGTCCCGGCTCATCCTCCGAGTCGCCGCGGTGGTCGGCTCCGGGCTGAGCATGTCGGTCGGCAGCTCGTCCGATGGCGGCGCCGGCTCACGGCCTGCGAGGCCGGCCTCGAGCGCCAGCGAGAGCTCGCGCGCCGTCGAGTAGCGATGGTCGCGGTCGCCCTCGAGCGACCTCAGCACCGCGCGTGAGAGCGTTTCGGGGACGTCCGGGTCGTACGAGGTAGGCGGCAGGGGCCGCTCGTTCTCGCGGCGGATCGCGAGCTCGGCGAGGGTTGAGCCCTCCCACGGCAGCCGGCCGGTGAGGGTCTGGTAGAGGACGACGCCGAGCGCATAGACGTCGGCGGCGGGGGAGGCCTCCTCGCCGCGCGCCTGCTCGGGCGCCAGGTAGGCCGCCGTGCCGACCACTGAGCCCACCTGCGTGAGCCGGGTCTGGGCGCTGGCGCGGGCGATGCCGAAGTCGGTGAGCTTGACCGTCATCTCGCCGGTCGGCGGCTCGTGTGCCGAGCTGTCGCGCTTGCGGCGACCGGCCGGGCCGCCGATCACCATCAGGTTCCCGGGCTTGACGTCGCGGTGGATGATCCCCTGGCGGTGGGCGTATTCGAGCCCACCGCACGCCTGGACGCCGATCTCGACCGCGGAGTCGGGGCCGAGGCGGCCCTTGGTCTGCAGCAGCTGGGCCACCGACTTGCCCTCGACGTACTCCATGACGATGTAGTGGCGGCCGGCGTCGACGCCGGTGTCGTAGACCTGGACGATGTTGGGGTGGATCAGCTTCGCGACCGCCAGCGCCTCGCGGCGGAAGCGGGCGACGAACTTGTCGTCGTCGGAGAGGTGCTCGGCGAGGATCTTGACCGCGACCGTGCGCTCGAGAACCCGATCGGTGGCCCGGTAGACGGTCGACATCCCGCCCGAGCCGAGTCGGTCGCCGAGCTCGTAGCGGTCGGAGATCGTGGCGGCACTCATCGCCCGTCCTTCGGCTTGACGCCGCCGGTGCTGCCCGAGGTGCCGCCTTCACCACCGAGGTTGCCCCCGACCTCGCCGCTGCCCTCGCTCCCGCCGCCTTGAGAGCCCTGGTCCGACGGCTGAGGCTCGGCCGGCTGGGGCTCCTCCGGCTTGGTCGTCGTTTCGTCGGTGGTCGTCTCGGTGGTCTCCGGGACGCTCGTCTCGGTGGTCGTCGGCTCGGTGACCGCGCCGGCCGCGCCCGTAGCACCGTCCTCGGTGCCGCACTGGCCGGGGTCGTTTGCGAGCTCGACCAGGTTGTCGGCGAGCTTGGTCAGCTCGCTCTTGGTCTCCGAATCGACCTCGGAGGGAAGCTGGTCGACGCTCTCGTGAAACTGCTGCGCCCCGCCCTGGGCGAGCTCGCACCGCCCCGCCGACACCTGGGCCTCGACCTCGTTCAGCTGGGCGATCAGCTGCTCCGACTCGGTCGAGGGAATCGACTTGTCGTCGCCGGATCCACAGCCCGTCGACGCGGCCGCCAGGGCGGCCACGGCGAGGGCAGCGGCAATTCTCCGCGGTCCGCGCGGCATCGCGGCGAGTCTAGAGACAGGGTTTCGCCGCCCGACCATCATTGCCCCACGTACAGGCGCCGCGCCAGGTGCTCCGGCAGCTCGCCGGCGATGATCGCCTCGGCGGCCCGGTCGATGTCGTAGCCGACCCGGTGAAAGCGGGCCGTCCAGGCGTCGGTGTCGAGCTCGAGCCAGGCGGCGCGGGGATCGCCGTCGCGAGGCTGGCCGACGCTTCCGGGGTTGATCAGCCACCGGCCCCCCGAGAGGTCCAGCTCGGTGCCCGCGCCCGCCTGCGCCCCGCCCGCCTCGAGATGGCCGTCCTCCGGGTCCTCCTCGTCGGCGGCGAAGTAGAGGGCGACGTGCGAGTGGCCGATCAAAGCCACCCGGCGCGACTGGGCGCGGATGCACTCCGCCGCCTGGTCGGGCCAGAGGACGTACTCCCAGACCGGATCGCGCGGCGAGGCGTGGTAGAGCGCCACCTCGAGCTCCGTGTTCGCGGGCTCGAGGCCGCGTCAGGTACTCGCGCGGTCGAGGGCTTCATCGCCTCCTGGGTCCAGCGAACCGCCGCCGCGGCGGCCGGCGAGAAGGTCGATGTGTCGAGCTCGCCGAGGACCGCGAGGTCGTGGTTTCCGACCAGGCAGACCTGGCAGCGCTCGGCGACCAGCTCCGTGCACTCATCGGGCTGAGCGCCGTAGCCGACGACGTCGCCGAGACACCAGATCTGCTCGATCTCGGCCTCGGCCACGTCCTCGAGCACGGCCTCGAGCGCGGGCAGGTTCGCGTGGATGTCGGAGATGATCGCGAGTCGCATCGACGGGGCCGGACGAGACCGGCGGCGGACTATCGTACGGACCGCGATGAGATGGATGCCGCGCTCGGCCGCGGCTCGCGTGGGCGGCGCGGCGGTGGTGATGATCGTCGTCGCCGAGGCGGCGGTCTGGCTGCTGCGACCGCGCGACGAGATCCCCGACCCGGTCCCGGTCTCCGAGCGCGACTATTTCTCCGCCGCCGAGCTCGAGCGCGCGCACGACTATTCGAGCGGCCAGCGCCTGGTCGGGCTCGCGGGACTGGCGGTCGCGGGCGGGACCCTGCTCGCGGTCGCGGTGAGGCCGCCGCGGAGGGTGCTGGCACGCCTCGAGTCGCGGCCGCTGCTCGCCGGCGCCGCCGCAGGCGCCACGGTCTCGCTGGTCGTCGCGGTGGTCTCCGTGCCGACCCGGCTGATCGCGCACGACCGTGCCGTCGACGCCGGCCTGTCGACCCAGTCCATGGCGAGCTGGCTCTGGGACCTGGCCCGATCGGCGGGCATCGGCGCCGTCTTCGCCGCCGCGGGGGCCGCGATCCTGCTTGCCCTCGTGCGCCGCTCGCGAGAGCGCTGGTGGGTCGGAGGTGCCGCGATCGCCGTCGGCCTGGCCGTCGTGGTCACCTGGCTCGCGCCGATCGTGCTGGCGCCGATCTTCAACCGCTTCGAGCCGCTGCCCGAGTCGAGCCGCGCCCGCGCCGACGTCCTCGAGCTCGGCCGCAGAGCGGGGGTCGACATCGGGGAGGTCTACTCGGTCGACGCCTCGCGGCGCACGAGGACGCTCAACGCCTACGTCGACGGCATCGGCTCGTCGAAGCGGGTGGTGCTCTACGACAACCTGCTCGACCGCGCCAAGCGCCGGGAGCTCGACTCGGTCGTGGCCCACGAGCTCGGCCACGTCGCCCACAACGACATCGTTCGCGGGCTCGCGTTCGTCGCCATCGTGGCGCCGTTCGGGATGCTGTTCGCGCGCGAGCTGGCCGGAGCGATCACCCGCCGGCGGGTGATCGACCCCAGCTCGCCGGCCGCGGTGCCCGCCTATCTGTTCTCGCTCGCGATCGCGGCCTTCGTCGTCAACGTGCCCGGCAACCAGCTCTCGCGCGACGTCGAGGCGAGCGCGGACGCGTTCGCGCTCGAGCTCACCGACGACCCCCGCGGGCTGATCGAGGTCCAGCGCCACCTGGCGCGTGCGAGCCTCTCAGACCCCGATCCGCCCGCGGCGCTGCGCTTTCTCTTCGGCACCCATCCCCCCACCGTCGAGAGGATCGGCGCCGCGCTCGCGTTCAGCGAGAGCGATACCAGTTCGCGGTGAGTCCGATGCCGCGCTCGAAGTCGTGCTCGGCCCGCCAGCCGAGCTCCGACGCCGCGAGGGAGGGGTCGATCGAGATCCGTTGGACCTCACCCAGGCGCGGCGCCGCCATCTCGGGCTCGAAGGTGACACCGAATGCTGCCGCGATCAGCTCACCCAGCTCGAGGACGCTGGTCTCGACCCCGGTGCCGATGTTGTAGGTGCCGGCTCCGCCCTCGAGGGCGGCCAAGAATGCGGCCGCGACGTCGCCGACGTAGACGTAATCGCGCGTCTGCAGCCCGTCGCCGAAGACCCTGGGGCGGCCGCCCGTCTCGAACGCGTTGGCGAAGATCGCGACCACGCCGGCCTCCCCGAGCGGGTCCTGGCGCGGCCCATAGACGTTTCCGAGGCGAAGAGCGGTGGCCTCGAGTCCGTACAGCCGTCGGTAGAGGCCGATGTAGCCCTCGGCGGCGTATTTCGACTGGCCGTAGTGGGCGTCAGGGAGCCGGTCGGAGTCCTCGGACAGGGGCAGCTCGCGATCCTTCCCCTCGCCGTAGATCGCGCCGCCGGTCGACGCGAACACGAACCGGCAGCGCTCCTGCCGACGCGCGGCTTCGAGCAGCCCGATGGTCCCGCCGACGTTGAGGTCGAGGTCGAAGAGCGGCTCCGCGATGGATCTCCGGACGTCGATCTGGGCCGCGAGGTGAAGGACGGCATCGGGCCGCAGATCGTCGAAGATCGCGTTGATCGTCTCCTGGTCAGTGACGCTGCCCTCGATCAGCTCGGCGCCGGCGGCGATCGCCTGCTCGAGGTTCTCGCGCCGGCCCGAGGAGAGGTCGTCGAGCACCCGCACCTCGTCGCCCCGCGCGACCAGGGCGTCGACGACGTTGGAGCCGATGAAGCCGGCGCCTCCTGTGACCAGGGCTCGCATGTCCGGCGCATCGTAGGCTGCGGCCGATGATCCAGGCGGCGATCCTCGCCGGCGGCAAGGCGACTCGCATGGGCGAGCTGGCCGCGGAGCGGCCGAAGTACCTGCTCGAGGTCGCCGATCGGCCGTTCGCGGACCACCAGCTCAGCTGGCTGGCGCAGTCGGAGGTCGATCGGGTGGTGCTCTGCGTGGGCTATCTCGGCGACCAGATCCACGAGTTCGTCGGCGACGGCTCGCGCTGGGGCCTGGCGGTCGACTACGTCGACGACGGCCCGGTCCTGCTCGGCACCGGCGGCGCCCTGCGAAGGGCGTTCGACGAGGGCGCGCTCTCGCCGGTGTTCGCGGTTCTCTACGGAGACTCGTATCTCACCGTCGACCTCGGCGAGGTCTACCGCGACTTCGAGGCCCGGCGCCCACCCGCGCTGATGTGCACCTATCGCAACCGAGGCCGCTGGGACGCGTCGAACGCGAGCGTCCGCGACGGCTGGGTTTCGCGCTACGAGAAGGGCCTGGCCGATCCGGCGGCCGCGGGAATGGACGAGATCGATTACGGCCTCTCCGTCCTCGATCGCGACCTCGTCCTGCCGACGATGCCGCCCGGCGAGCGCGTCGATCTCGCCGACGTCTACACGCAGCTTGCGGCCAAGGGAAAGCTCGCGGCCCATCGCGTCGAGGATCGCTTCTACGAGGTCGGCTCGCCGGCCGGGCTCACCGAGCTCGACGCCGCGCTGCGAGCCCGCGACTGAGATCGGTACGGTTGCGCGCCCGATGGATGGGTTCGCGAGCACCTACCTCGCCGAAACGACCGAGATCGTCGGCGCTCTCGACACGGACGAGGTCGAGCGCTTGGCCACCGGCCTGGCCGAGGTGCGCGAGCGGGGCGGGAGGCTGTTCATCGTCGGGGTCGGGGGGTCGGCAGGCCATGCGAGCCACGCCGTAAACGACTTCCGCAAGCTCTGCGGCTTCGAGGCCTACGCGCCCACCGACAACGTCTCCGAGCTCACCGCGCGAACCAACGACGAGGGTTGGGAGACGACCTTCAGCGCCTGGCTCGAGGGATCGCGTTGCAGGGCCGAGGACGGGTTGCTGGTGTTTTCGGTCGGTGGCGGCGACGCCGAGGCCGGCGTGTCGGCCAACCTGGTGGCGGCGATCGACGTCGTCCGCGGTACTGGCGGGTCGGTGTTCGGGATCGTCGGGCGCGACGGCGGCTACACGGCGCGGGTCGCGGATGCCTGCGTGGTCATCCCGCCCCTGGCGGTGGAGCGAATCACGCCACATACCGAGGGCCTGTGCGCGGTCGTCTGGCATCTGCTGGTCAGCCACCCACAGCTCCAGCGCGCGGCGACCAAGTGGGAGTCGATCGAGGCCCGATAGCCGGTCCTGGGTAGGCTCAGGACGTGGCCGTGAGCCAGCGAGAAGACCCGGTTTCGGCGCTTCGCGGCGCGGTTCGCGACGCAGCCGCGGCCGTCGGCGGCGAGGTCGGGGATCGGCTCACCGTCGAGCGACCGCCACAGGCGGACCTCGGTGACTACTCGACCAACGCGGCGATGCTGCTGGCGCCGGCCATCGGTGGGCCGCCGCGGGAGATCGCCGAGCGGTTGCGCGAGGAGCTGGTCACTCGGCTGGGGGCGGACGCCGAACGGATCGACGTCGCCGGCCCGGGCTTTCTCAACGTCTTTCTCTCCGACCGCTGGCACCGGGAGGCGGTCGCCGGCATCCTAGCCGCCGCGGAGCGCCCGCCCATGGGGGCCGGCGAGCGGGTGATCGTCGAGTTCGTGTCGGCCAATCCGACCGGTCCGGTGACCGCAGCGAGCGGCCGCGGGGCTGCATACGGCGACTCGCTCGCGAGGCTGCTCGCGGCCGGTGGCGACCGGGTCGAGCGCGAGTACTACATGAACGACGAGGGGGCCCAGGTGCGCCTCTTTGCCGAGTCCATCGCCGCCAGGATGCGAGGCGACGAGCCCCCGGAGGACGGCTATGCGGGCGACTATGTGATCGAGCTCGCCGAGGAGCTGCGCGGCGCCGGTGTCGACCCCGCCGACATCGACGAGCTCGAGCGGCGCGGGATCGCGGTCATGCGCGAGCGGATCGAGGTGACGTTGCGCCGGTTCGGGGTCGAGTACGACACCTGGTCGTCGGAGCGGGCGCTGCACGAAGCGGGTGCGGTCGACGCCGTGGTCGCCGAGCTCCGGGAGCGCGGCCACGCCTACGACTCCGAGGGCGCCGTCTGGCTGCGAACGACCAGCTTCGGCGACGACAAGGACCGCGTCCTGATCCGCAGCGACGGCGAGCCGACCTACTTCGCCTCCGACATCGCCTACCACCGCGACAAGATCGCCCGCGGCGCCGAGCGGATGATCGTCCCACTCGGCGCCGACCACCACGGCTATTTCCCGCGCCTACGGGCGGCGCTGGCGGCGCTCGGCTTCGAGCCGGATCGCTACGAGGCGCCGATCATGCAGCTCGTCTCGATCGTGGAGGGCGGCGAGCGAGCGCGGATGTCGAAGCGCAAGGGCGAATTCGTCAGCCTCGACGAGCTCATCGACGATATCGGCGTCGACGCGACGCGGTACTTCATGGTCCAGCGCAGCCACGACACCACCTTCGACCTCGACCTCGAGCTGGCGCGCAAGCAGTCGCAGGACAACCCCGTCTACTACGTCCAGTACGCCCACGCCCGGATCGCGAGCATCCTGCGCAAGGCGGAGTCCGAAGGGGTCGCCGCCGGCGAGGCGGAGATCGCCGTCAGCGGCCGCGGCCGACGCGGCGCTCGCCGCGGCGGTCGAGCCCACCGAGCGTGCCCTGATCCGGCGGCTGCTGGAGCTCCCCGGCGAGGCGGCAACCGCGGCGGAGCGCCGGGCGCCGCACCGGATGTGCGCCTACGCAACCGCGACCGCAGCCGACTTTCACGCCTTCTACCGAGACTGCCGGGTGGTCGGCGCCGAACCGGCGACCGAGCGCGCCCGTTTGGCCCTCTGCGTGGCGGCCAAGCGGACGATCGCCACCACGCTCGACTTGATCGGTGTCTCGGCGCCGGAGTCGATGTAGCTGACCTCGCGTCTGCGTGGCTGGAACGCGTCGAACGCCCGCGTCGAGGATGGCTGGTGGTGCGGTACGAGAGGGGCTCGCCGACTCGGCCACGGCCGGGGTGGAGGAGATCGACCTGTTACCGGACCTGGTGCAAGATCGCGTCCCGAAACCACGCAACGGTTCTGTCGAGCCCCTCGGCGAGGGGCACCTCGGCCTCGAAGCCGATCAGCTCGCGGGCGCGGCTGACGTCGAGGCGGCGACGCGGCTGGCCGTCGGGCCGGGCGCGTCCCAGACGATCTCGCCTCCGAACCCCGCCAGCCGCCGCGATCAGCCTCGGCGAGATCGCGGATCCTGGTCTCGCGTGCCGGTCCCGATGTTGACCGGCTCCGAGGTCTCGAGCCGCTCTCCGCGCGAGGACCAGTGCGCGGGCGGCGTCGTCGACGTAGAGGAACTCGCGCGACGGCTCTGCCGGTTCCCCAGAGGACGACCTCGGCGTCGCCGCGCTCAGCCGCCTCGCAGAACTTTCGGACCATCGCCGCGATCACGTGTGAGTCCTCGAGGTCGAAGTTGTCGCCGGGCCCGTAGAGGTTGGCGATCACCGGGGCGCAGGAGTCGAAGCCGTACTGCCGCCGATAGGCGTCGGAGAGGACGAGCAGCATCTTCTTCGCAAGCCCGTAGGGAGCGTTGGACGCCTCCGGGTAGCCGTTCCAGATGTCGTCCTCGCGGAACGGGACCGGGGTGAGCTGCGGATACGCGCAGACCGAGCAGGCGGCGACGAGCTTGCGGACCCCGTCGTCGGCGCGCTGCCTCGAAGACGTTCGTCGCCCATAGCAGGTTGTCGTAGGCCAGCGGGCCCGGGTTGCGGCGGTTGAAGCCGATCCCGCCGACCGTGGCGGCAAGGTGGACGACGACCTCGGCGCCCGCGAGAGCGTCGCGAGCGGCGTCCGCGGTCGCGGAGGTCGTACTCGGCCGATCGCGGCACCCGCACCTCGGCGCCCGAGGTCGCTCGAGCAGCTCGCACGGTCGGTCGGCCGAGGAAGCCCGCGCCGCCGGTGACGACGACCTGCGTGCCGTCCCAGAACGCCGGCGATCGGCGTGGCGCTCACTCGTTCGCCTCGTGGCTGTAGCGCTCCACCCTCCCCGCGAGCTGCGTCGCTCAAGCGTCCGCATGTCGGCCTCGACCATGATCCGGACCAGCTCCTCGAAGCCGACTCGTGGGCTCCCAGCCGAGCTCGCTCCCGGCCTTGGACGCATCGCCGCAGAGCGCGTCGACCTCGGCGGGCCGGAAGTACCGGGGATCGATCTCGACGTGGGGCTCCCATGATCCGAGGCCAGCGGACTCGAAGGCCAGCGTCGAGGAACTCGCGCACCGAGTGCTTCTCGCCGGTTGCGATCACGTAGTCGTCGGGCTCGGCGTGGCTGGATCATGTGCCCATCGCGTCGCATGTAGTCGGGCGCATAGCCCCAGTCGCGCTTGGCGTCGAGGTTGCCGAGGTAGAGCTTCTCCTGCAGGCCGGCCTTGATCCGCGCCACGGCTCGGGTGATCTTGCGGGTGACGAACGTCTCGCCCGCGCCGCGGCGACTCGTGGTTGAAGAGGATTCCGTTGCACACGTGCATCCCGTACGCCTCGCGGTAGTTGACCGCCATCCAGTAGCGCCGCCAGCTTGGCGACCGCGTACGGGGCTGCGGGGGTGAAACGGCGTCGCTCCGACTGCGGCGGCGGCGTCGAGCCGAACATCTCGCGACGACGCCGCCTGGTAGAAGCGCGGCTCGACCCCCGACTCGCGGATCGCCTCGAGCAGCCGCAGCGTCCCGGCGCCGGTGATGTCGAAGGTGTACTCGGGGATGTCGAAGCTGACCCGCACATGGCTCTGGGCGCCGAGGTTGTAGATCTCGTCGGGCTGGATCTCGTAGATCAGGCGCGTCAGCGCGACCGGATCCGCGAGGTCGCCGTAGTGCGATGAACAGGCGCACGCCCTCCTCGTGCGGGTCGCGGTAGAGGTGGTCGATCCGCGCCGTGTTGAAGGTCGAGGCGCGGCGAATGATCCCGTGGACCTCGTAGCCCTCGCTCGAGCAGCTGCTCGGCGAGGTAGGAGCCGTCCTGGCCCGTGATCCCGGTGATCAGCGCCCGCGTCAAGATCGCCGAATCCTACGTCGGCCTCAGAGACCCTGTCCCGATGGACGCCGGTAGAGTGAAAACGTGCGTTCGATGATTGGGCGTCTCGTCGCTGGAGTCGTCGACCACCTTCCGCCGGGACTAGTCGAGCGGGCGGCCAACGCGCCTCGGGTGCAACGCGCCTTTCGCCCGCTCGCCAACCGCGTTCTCTCGCGCGAGCCGACTGCGGTCACGGTCCGAGGCGGCCGCGCCAAGGACTTGCGGCTGGTGATCGACCCGCAGTCGGAGAAGTTTCTGTGGTCGGGGATCCACGAGCCTCATGTCCACGAGGTCCTCGCCCGGGAACTGAAGCCCGGGATGAGGTTCTGGGACGTCGGCGCCCACGTCGGCTACTTTTCGCTGCAGGCGTCGCGGTTGGTCGGCGCGGAGGGCCGCGTGATCGCGTTCGAGCCGATCGACGAGAACGCTGCCCGCCTCCGGCGAAGCGTCGAGCTTAACTGCGCCGCGAACATCGTCGTCATCGGCGAGGCGCTGGCGGCGGACCGCGGCCCGGCGAAGATGTTCAAGCCTGGTGCGGACAGCTTCACGTGGATGATGGGCGCCGATGGCGACGACCATCTCGGCGGCCGGTTGGTCGCAGTGAGCACGCTGGACAGTCACCTCGAGCGCTTCGGCGTCCCCGATCTCGTCAAGGTCGACGCGGAGGGCGCCGAAGTCGCGGTCCTCGAGGGCGGGCCTGATCTGATCAAGGAGGGCCTGACGACGTTCCTGATCGAATTCACGGGACCTGAGATGGTCGGCGAGGCTCGCGGGTTGATGTCCGGTTACTCGCTCGAGCTGATTGACGGAAACCACTGGCTCGCCCAACCCGCGGGTTCGGGTACTCGGCCCTCGTGACGTTCGGCGAGCTTCGGATCAACGTCGGCTGCGGCCCGGACGTCGCGCCGGGGTGGCAGAACGTGGATAAGTCGCCGTCGGTTTGGCTCGCAAAGCTGCCGCGCACTCGGCGGCTGCTGTCGAGTCTGAGGATCCTGACCCCCGAGCAGGCCGCCGGGCTCCCCGAGGGGATTGTCTGCGCTGACGCCAGCAAACGCCTGCCGTTTGCCGACGGGAGCGCCGCGTACATCTACAGCGGCCACATGATCGAGCACCTAAGCCGCTGGCAGGGAGCGGCGTTCCTAGCCGAGTGTCACCGCGTTCTCGGTCGCGACGGAGTACTCCGGATCTCGACTCCCGACCTCGCCCAGTTGGTTCGCTCCTACCTCGATGGCGAGATCGTCGTTGACGAGGCGACCACCGCCGCTGACTCGTTCGTGCTGGAGTACGGCGCTTACTTCGACCTTCCGATCTCGCCCGTGCAGCGGCTTGTTCGCCGGCACTTCAGCGGCGCGATTCACCAATGGCTGTACGACGAGAATTCGCTGACGACCCTGCTGAAGGAGACCGGTTTCATGGACGCGCGCCGGTGCGAATACCAGGTCGGGACCGTTCCGGACCTCGAATCGGTCGAACACCGTCCTCGGAGCCTGTTTCTCGAAGCGCGTAAGGGTTGAGCGCCGGTCCGCCCGACGAGCGGGCATGAACGCGGCTGCGAAGAGAAGGACGCCGGGCCTCCGCGGACTTTGGCGGGAGGGTCGCTTCGACCCCCGGCAGCTCGGACCGGTCGCCCCCACGCTCGTCGCGGCTCTAGCGGGCCAAGCCGCCCTGCTAGTCACCGGCACGATCGCGGCCCATGTGCTTGGGGTCGAGGACCGCGGCCACCTCGCCCTGCTGGTCCTGGTCCCGCTGCTCGTTTCCCAGCTCGCCAGCCTCGGCGTCCCACTCGCCATCACCTACGCGGTCGCGCGCGACAAAAATCTGGCCGCAACGGTCGCCGGCCGGCTGCCGCGACTGGTCGTCGGCCAGGTCTTTGCGGCAGTCGGCGCCCAGGCCCTCATCCTGGGCGCGATCATGGCGGACGAGTCGAACCGCCTCCTCACCGCGGGTGCGATCAGCCTCATCGTCGCCCCGGCGATGCTGCTGCAGAGCTACGCGCTCGCGTTTCTGCAGGGGGCAGAAAGGTTCATCGCGTTCAACGTCTGGCGGGCCGCTCCAGTGGTCGCCTACGCGACGGTCACCGCTTCGCTCGCGGTGGCGTCGGCGGCGACGCTGATCACGCTCGCCGTCGCCTGGTCGGCCACCAACCTCGTCTGTGCTCTCGGCACCCTCGCGACGGCCCACGGGGGGCTTCCGCGGCGACGCGCTGGTCCCGGTCCCGGGCTTAAGTGGATGATCGGTTTCGGCCTTCGCGGCTTGATCGGCTCCGCCTCGCCGCTCGAGGCATTTCGGCCCGATCAGGCGATCGTAGGGTTCTTCCTCTCGGCCTCGGCGCTCGGCCTCTACGTCAGTGCCCTGGCGGTCGCGAATCTGCCGAGGTTCCTCGCCCAGAGCGTCGGTATGGTCGCTTTCCCCGTTGTGGCGAGCGGCCGCTCGAGCGGCTCGGCGTCGCAGGCAGAGGTCTGGAAGTGGACCTTCCGCTGCGCTGCACTGACCGCACCCGTGGTCGTCGTGCTCGAGCTCTTCAGCGCCCAGATCGTCAACCTGTTCTTCGGCGATGAGTTCGCGGCGGCGACAACGACGACCCGGATCCTTCTTATCGGATCCTTTCTTCTGGGCTTGCGGCGCGTGCTCACCGACGCCCTTCGCGGCGCCAACCGGCCCGGGATCGGATCGCTGGGCGAGATCGCCTCTTGGCTTGTCTTTGTGCCGGCGGCGGCGGTTTTGGCAGCCCTGGAGGGCGTCAACGGGGTCGCGTGGGCCGTGGTCGCCTCGGCGGGCGCAGGGCTGCTCGTGTTGATCGTCTCGCTGCATGTGGTACCGGATCGCGCGCGTCCCGAGGCGCGGTCGACCAACCCCGAGATGGATGACCTGCTGCTTGGCGAGTCGGGCCCGTGAGCACGAAGCGGAATCTGTTCCGCCAGCGCATCCGCAAAGGAGTCGCCCTAATTCGCAGGCCGAGCGCGTGGCGCTACCTTCGCGGGGCGTCCTCCCAGGCGTCGAGCACGGCGACGTGCCGTTCGATCCGAACATCAAGACAGTCCTCGACGTCGGCGCGGCGCGGGGGCGGTTCCACGGTCTTCGCACTCGATCGCTGGCCCGCCGCAATCGTCCACTGCTTCGAGCCTCTGCCGGGGCCGGCTGCTCAGCTAGCCGAGCTGGCACCGTCACGTGTCGAGGTCACGATCGCCGCGCTCGGAGACACGCCGGGCGAGGCCGCGCTGCATCTGTCTGGACGGGAGGACTCGTCCTCCTTGCTACCGATCGGCGACCGCCAGGTACGCGAGTTTCCGGAGACGAGAGAAACCGGCACCCGAGGTGGTGGCGGTGACGACCCTCGACGAGGTGGTCGACCCCGACGAGCTGACACCCCTGACCCTGCTCAAGATCGACGTCCAGGGCGGTGAGCTCGCCGTCCTGCGCGGCGCTGGCTCACTGCTCGGCCGAATTGACGAGATCTACGTCGAGTGTGCGTTCGTCGAGCTGTACGCCGGACAGCCGTTGGCGAGCGAGGTGATTTCCTTCCTGCTCGCGGCGGGCTTTCAACTGCGGGGAGTCTTCAACCTGGTGCGCGGCGTCGACAAGGCCTGCCTCGAGGCCGACATGCTATTTCGACAGACCCCTGGTTAGCCGGTCACCTCTCGGCCCCGCAGGAAATAGTGGGTCGCCAGGTCCTCCCAACCGCCCCGCGCGATCGCGTTCTCTGCCATCAGGTAGGTCCGCAACGCCAGTCGCGAGAAACCGAAGTAGGGGGCGGCCCCCCAGCGCGGCTCGATCATCATCTCCGTCCACTCCGTGGTCATCGCGCGGATCGCCGACGCATAGCAGCGGTGGTAGTGCGCCCTGAAGACGGTCGACGGGTCGCGCCCGAGCAATGTCTCGTTCAGTCGCCGAGCCCTGCTGGTCGAGATCGCCCGGTTTATCAACGAGACGAATGAGTACCGGCCCGACAGCAATGCCACGAGCACACCGCCGGGTCGCAGATAGGAGCGGATGTTCTCGAGAGCCAGGTCGAGGCTGTAGACATGCTCCAGGACCTGATAGCTGAGTACGAGGTCGAAGCGATCGTCGAGCCGGCGAAGTGCTCCTCGACGCCGCCCACGACGACCTCGCTGTAGGCGTCGTCTCCGGCCAGCGACAACTCCTTCGCCGACGGGTCCAGGCCGACGTACTCGAGCTCGGCGCGTTGGCCCGCGGAAAGCGCCGGGCGACGACCCGACCCGACATCGAGGACGTTGCTTCCGGGCCTCAGCTGGGGCGCTGCAAGCTCGGGATATATCCCGCCGAAGGGCGGCGGTAGCGCTCCGGCAGCGCGACGCCACGCAGAACGCTCGGATCGGATTCCTCCTCCCTGGCCTCCGCGAAAACGAACCTTGCGAAGGCCCCGGCATTGGTCGCAAGATACTGAACGGGAACGGCGTCGCCGGGAAGGACTGGCGTAGAGTCCGCACGCTCGCGCGGCTGGTGCGGCAGGGCTTGAGGTCGTCGAGCTCGAGTGTCAGGTGGCCGCCAGACACCCGTTCGTGCGAACGGGGTTGCGCCTGTTCAGGCGGAGCTCAAACTTCTCGATCCTGGCGCCGGCGACCGGCCCCGGGGTGACTGGCGCCGGGACGGGACCGTAACCGCGGCTCTGCGCCGCTCGCAGGGAGAGGACCAAGGCAGCGCTCACCCAGCCGTACCGCTGGAATAGAACCGGAGCGAGCATCGCGCTGACGACGAACGCGGTGTAGGCGCCGAGGATCCCGACGGCAAGGGGATGGGTGGACCGGTCGGCGCTTCGCACCGCCCGTACCCCCTCGAGGGCCACGCCGCCCAGAATCAGCCCCATGCCAAGGAGGCCGAACAACCCGCTCTCATACCACGCTTTGAGGAGGACATTGTGTACAGCCGAGCCAGTCTCCGTGAGCGCGCCGGCCCGGTTCGCCCCGACGCCGATCAGGGGATCGTCGCTGATCGATTTCCACGCCGCCCGCGTGGCCGCCTCGCGGGTGAAAGCCGTGTTGCGTGGGTCACCCGGGGGGGCCGCGATCTCTTGGAGGCGCTCGCCCGGGGAGGTCACTCTCGTCCCAGGGTTTGATTCCGACAGTCAGGATTGCGAGGATCGCGACACCGAGCACGAGCGTTCGAGCCGTCCGCCTGCCGGCGACCATCCACACAACCACCCCGCACGCGGCCGCGAACATACCCCCAAGCGAGCCGGAGAAGAGTAGCCCGGCGCCCACGAGCGCTAGCGCGGCGACGCCGAGCAGCCGGCCGACGATCGTTCGATAGGGCGTTGTCGCCAGCATCAGCGCCGGAACGAGCGCGACGGCGCTGAGCGCCCCCTGGTCGTTCACATGGGCGGTGAGGCCGACGTAGCGACCGTAAAGCGATTCACCGGCCGGGGCCAGGCCCCGGATTTGTGCGATGGCCCAGGCTCCACTGACCGCCACCGACCCGACCCAGAACATCATCGCGATCGAGATGCGGCGGGGAGTTGACAGCAGGGCCGCTCCGAGCCAGAACCAAGCGAGCGTGAGATAGAGGAACTGCGCTGTCGCGAGCACCGCTTCACCTCGGTCCGGCGCCGTGACCGCCGAGATCAGGCTGCCGAAGCCGAAGAGGATCGCTCCGACGACCACGAGCGGGGGCAGCCTGGGGATCTTGCTGTGGGCCGCCAACATGCCGAGGACCGCCAACCCCAGCGCGCCCAGGAAGAGAAGATCGGAGAGCGTTACGCCCGCCCCGGTCTGACGATCAGCGCTCCAATCACCGCCAGCCCGCCGTAATAGAGGAGACGACTCGTCTTCAGCGCGAGCGGTTCGGCTGCCTCGCCGGCGGCTGGCGGCGACTGCCCCTGCGTCGGGTCGGCCGGCGACAAGACGCCCCGCACCCAGGCCGCAGCGGGTATAGCGACGGCGGTCCCGGCGAGCGCGATCACCAGCCAGAACGGGGCCTTGGCGGCGACGACGCCGACCAGCAACGCGCACGCCACCGCGACCGCGTATGGATAGAGCGAGCCCGGCGTGAGCTCGAGAGCCCTCGGTCTTCCTTCATCCATGGATCGCGTCGGCATCGCCGTGATTGCCCTCGCCGGCTGATCGTCTAGCATCGCGGGACCTGGCGGGCAAGGAGACAGACGGATCGTCGGGCGGCCTACATGACGGAAGAAACGCGCCACGCCGAGGCGAGAACCGTGCTCCGAGCATTGCGGCGCAGGCTACCGCTGATCATCGTCTGCACGGTCATCGCGACCGGCGCGGCGCTGGTCTTCTCGGTGTTGCAGACCGAAGCAGTACACCGCCGAGTCCTCGCTGCTGTTCCGCGACCCCGGCTTCGACCAGAACCTCTTCGGCTGCCAAGACTTCACCAAGACCGATCCGGACCCGGGAGGCCGCTACCAACGTCAAGCTCGTCTCGCTCGACGTGGTCGCCGACCGCACCGCCAACGACGTGCCAGGGCTGACCGGAGACCAGATCTCCGACAAGGTCTCGGTTGAACAGCGACGGCCAGTCGGATGTCGTAACGATCAGCGGCGACCGACGTCGATCCCGAGTTCGCCGCGCGCCTGGCGAATGCGTTCGCGCAGGAACTACATCCAGTTCCGCCGCCACGCAGACCGAGCACAGGTCCACAACGCGCCTCCGCCTAGTGAAGGCCGACTTCGACCGACTCGACGCCGAGGAACGAAATAGCGAGGCCGGTCAATCGCTTCAGCGCCAGCTCAGCCAGCTGAAGGCTCTGGAGGCGCTCCAGACCGGCAATGCCGAGCTGGTCCAACGGGCGAGCGTGCCCGATTCGCCATCGTCTCCAAAGACGCTTCGCAACACAGTCTTCGGCGGGATCCTCGGGCTCTTGGTCGGCTGCGGGCTGGCGGTCCTGTTCGAGCGCCTCGACCGCAGGCTGCGGGCGCCGCCCGAGTTCGAGGAGGCGTTCGGGCTGCCGGTACTGACGACGATCCCGGAGCGCAAGCAGTTCGCTCGCGACGAGCATCGAAATGGCGAGCCTGCTCAGACTCCGACGCCGAGGCGTTTCGAATGTTGCGGACTCGCCTGCGCTACTTCAACGTCGACCGCGATATCCGCTCGGTACTGGTCACATCGTCGGCCGCCGGGGGACGGCAAGACCACGGTGGCGTGGAACCTCGCGGCGAGCGCCGCAGCCGCGGGGGTGCGAAGCGTTCTCGTCGAGGCCGACTTTCACCGCCCGACCGTGGCCGAGCGGGTGGGTGCCGCGCCGATTCCCGGGTTGTCGGAGCTGCTGAGCGGACAAGCGCCGTTCGAGAACGCGGTCCAGCACGTCGCGGTCGAGGATCGAGCGAACGGGCATAAGCCCGAGCGCGCGCTCGACTTCATCGTCGCCGGCTCGCTGCCGCCGAATCCGGGCGAGCTGCTCGAGAGCGACGGGATGGCTCGGCTGGTCGAGCACCTGATGGGCGAGTACGACCTCCTGGTCGTCGACACGCCGCCGATCTCGCTTCTCGCCGACGCGATCCCGCTCCTGCGCCACGTGAGCGGGGTGATCGTCGTCGGCCAGCTCAATAAGACTACCCGCGATGAAGCCACCGAGCTACAGCGACAGCTCGGTAACTTCGATGCACCGACTTTGGGCGTGGTCGCCAACAGGGCCTCGCCGCGCGGCCGCTACGGCTATGGCTATTACGGATATGAGGCGAACGCCGCCCAGCCCGAGCGCCCCGAGCTCGTTCGCCCGGTCGACTCAGTCTGACCGGACCTCGGCCTGCGCCCAGCGGTCGGTTCCAACCGCAGCGGCGACCGCGGCAACGACGCCCTGAGCGCCACGCTCGCCGGTCCAGTCTTGAATGCGCTTGAAGGACTGGGCACCCATCTGCGTTCGCAGCTCCGGGTCTGCCGCCAGGGCCTCGAGGCGAGCGGCGGCGGGATCAACATCGGTCGACAGCACCCGGTAGCCGTTGAGGCCGTCGCTGAGCAGGTCAGCGCCCGAGCCGACTTTGTCCGAGAGCACCAGCGGGAGTCCGAAGTTCATCGCCTCGTTGACGACGAGCCCGAACGTCTCGTGCTCCTTCGATAGCAGCGTGAACGCGTCGGCGCAGGCGTACGCCTTCGCCACTTGAGACTGGTTGAGAAACCCCGCCAAGAAGACGTCGGGGATCTGCATGCGCTCGATCTGGGCCCTCATCTCCGCCTCGCACTCACCCGAGCCGACGACGAGCAGGGTGCACTGCGACACGTGACCGAGCACGTGCGAACGCCTCCAAGAGGAACAGCGGCTGCTTCTTCGGGATCAGTCGGCCGACGTAGAGGAACACCGGTCCGGAGTCCTCGCCGATCCCGAACTCCCTTCTAAGCTCGTCGCGTCGTGGAAGCAGTGCCGCGCGCTCCGTCGCAAACCGTTCGTTGTCGACCGAGTAAGGCGTGAAGAACAATCGCTCCGGTGGAATCCCGTAGTGCTCGAACCAGCGCCGGTTCTCGCTCGAGATGTAGAGGCCGAACGCGCCCCTGTACAGGACCCGTAGACCGACCTCCTTGGCAATCGTCGTCAGCAGCGGGCGCGGATGTAGAAGCGTCTGCTCTTCGCGGGCGATGACCTTGCCGCCTCGGGCGCGCTGGGTCGTGACCGCGAGCAGATGGGTGATCGAGTTGTATCCGAAGATGAACAGGATCTCGTAGCGGCCATGCACGATCTCGCCGACCACGTCGACATCTCGGAGGCTCAGCAGGCCTCCTTCGATCCGGTTGGTGTCGGCGTGCTTCAGGAAGCGGACGTTGTCACCCGCGGTTAGCTCGACGTCCCACGCGAATTCCCGGCCGTACCCTGGATCGTTGGGACGCAGGCCGGCGTTGGACGCGTAGATCGTCGTCAGGTCGATCCGCGGATCGGCCGCGAGCGAGCGCAGCATCGGCTGGTGCGGGTAGACCGGCGACTCGGCAAGCATCGCAACGCGGACAGGGCGGCCCGATCGTCGGATGCGTCTCGGGTCGCCGGCCAAGACGCGTTCAGCCGGCCGCTTCGCGGTAGCGCATGCCCTTGAACGGACCGTCCGAGATCGTCAGCGAGTGCTGGCGCAGCAGCGCGTCGGTCGCCCGGCCGACCGGGTTCGTTCGGCGCCAAAGCCATGTCGGACGAAGCTGCCGCCAGAGCCGGATCGGCGCCGAGTACCCGAGCCGCGCTCTGATCCGCCCGAGCGGCCCGGAGAGGATCGGTGGATAGGCTGAGTCGTCCGCGTTCGTTCGCAACCGGCCTCCGTTACGGCCGTGAAGCGATCCAAGCGAAGCCGATAGGGACAACGGGTTGAAGATACTGATTTGTTCGTCGTACTTTTGGCCCGAGCTCACCGGGACCGCCCCCTATGTCACGGCGATGGCGCGCCACCTCTACGAGTCCGGCGACGACGTCGAAGTGATCGCCGGGCACCCCCACTATCCCGAGTGGCGCGCGCTTCGTTCGCGCCGAGTGCTGCGCGAGTCCCTCGACGGAATCGACGTTCACCGCAGGCCGCACTACATACCGAAGAAGCAGTCCGCGGCGAGGCGAGCAGGCTATGAGGCGACGATGGCGATGGGGTCGCTCACCGCGCTGCCGTGGACGGGTCGCCCCGACGTCGTCGTCGGCTTCATCCCGTCCCTGGCAAGCGCCATCACCGCCGCTGCCGCCGCCCGCCTACACCGGGCCCCGTTCGGGCTCATCGTCCACGACGTCATGGGGCGCGCGGCGGCGCAGAGCGGCGTCAGTGGGGGATCGGTGGTTGCGGGCAGTGTCGGACGCTGCGAATCGATGATCGCCAGGCGCGCCGATCGGGTCGGGGTCATCGCCGAGAGCTTCCGCAGCTACTTCCATGACGCCGGCGTCTCCGACGACCGGATCGACCGACTTCGAACCTGGACCCTGGGCGCGGAACCCGCTGCCAAAGCCGACCGGTCGAGGTTCGATTGGACGGCGGAGGATTTCGTCTGCCTGCACGCCGGGAACATGGGCCACAAGCAGGGGCTCGAGAACATCGTTCGAGCCGCGGCGCTCCCTCGCAGCGCTGTGATCACCTTCATTCTCGCCGGCGAAGGCAACGACCGTCGGCGGCTGGAGGACCTCGCGGCGGCGAACGGGACCGGAATCCGGTTCATGGGCCAGCAGCCGCCAGGCGCCTACGAGGCGATGCTGGCCTCGGCCGACGTACTGATCGTTAACCAGCGCGGCTCGGCGGGCGACATGTCGCTTCCGAGCAAACTGACCTCCTACTTCGCCGCGGGTCGACCCGTCGTCGCCGCCGTTCCGACGGACGGCGAGACGGCACACGAGGTGAAGGCCGCCGGTGCAGGGCTGGTGGTCGAGCCCGACGATCCCGAGGCGCTGGCCGACGCCCTTCTGCGGTTGCAGGCGGACCCGGTGCTGCGCGTGAGGCTGGGCGCCAACGGCCGCGAATTCGCCTCGGACAACCTGACCGCAGCGGCGGTACTACCCCGCTATCGGACGTTCGTCCACCAGCTGGGACGCTGATCCGAGGCCGCGCTGCGCGCGCGTTAGCCCCGGGCCGAAGGGGAGTGCCAGGGACCGGCCAAATCTGCTGGTCGTCAGACCGCGAAATGAGGGAATGAGGGCGACGTCGCACGAAGTCGTGCGGAGGCCGGTGGCGTCGAGCACGCCGACCACGTTGTCGAGGGCTCGCCCTGCCGCGGCGCAGATCGACCGTGAGAACCCGTGCCTAGGTGCGCGCCAACTGGGGGAAGCTTTGCGGATCCATCTCGAACGCGGCGCTCCGCGAGCCATCGTTAAACGCAAACCTGCAGCAGCGTGTCCTCGCCATGACTCGAGTAGCTGGGGCGGGTCCCGCCACCGCGCACCCACGCCGATTCGGCTCGCCGCGCCAACGCGTGACGAAGGCGTCGGGTCAAAAGGCGCCGGTACCGCGAACGGCCGCCGGCGCGGTCATCACCAGCAGGTGTAGGTCGCGGGCGAACGAGAGCTGCTCGACGTACTCGATCTCGAGCGCCGCGCGCTCGTCGAAGGTCAGATGGCCTCGGCCGAGCACCTGCATCGGTCCCGTGATCCCGGGCCGGACCGCGAGCCGCGGCGAGAACTCGTCGCGGTGTCGGTCCACCACTGCCGACTTCTCCGGCCGCGGCCCGACGATGCTCATCTCGCCCTTCAGCACGTTGAAGAGCTGCGGTAGCTCGTCGAGGCTGTAGCGGCGCAGGACCCTGCCGACAGACGTGACGCGGGGATCCTCGACCGGCTTGAACATCGCCACCCTTTCCTCGTCGAGACCGTCCACCTCACCGAGCCGCCGCTCCGCGTCGGCGACCATCGATCGGAACTTGAGCATGTTGAACGCCCGCCCGTTGAGGCCGACGCGCCGCTGTCGAAACAGGATCGGCCCGCGGCTCTCGAGCTTTATCGCGACCGCGATTCCCAGCAGCAGCGGCGATAGCAGTATCAGCGCCGCGGCCGAGACGAGGACGTCGAACGAGCGCTTTAGCAGCATCGTGGTCCGCGGGACGTTCCAGGTGTTGTACTCGAGCACCGGGATCTCTCCGACCTGCGAGAGCCGATTTGCGGGTCGTGCCGATCCGGTGAGCGCGCAGGCGACGCTGAGCTTTGTCCGCGCCTCGCGGCATTGGGCGGTGAGCGAATTGAGCAGCTCCGGGTCGAGGGTCGGCGAGGCGAGAACGAGGCGATCGATCCGGTCCAGGTCGGCTTCGGCGGGCACCGCGGTCCCGGGCGCAGGATCGACGTCGACGAGCGACAGGTGCATGCCGCGCAGCAGCCACGTCTTGCGTTTAAACGCACTGACCAACTCCGGCGCACCGACGACGGCCGTGCTCTCGGGCGGCGTCGTTTTGCGCCACAGGTACCTCGCCGCGCCTCGGAACGCCGCCGTCGTTGCTGTCGCGACCGCCCACAGGGCCAATGCGTTGATCGCGCCCACGGTCTGTCCGGACGCCCCTTGCGCGAGCATGATCACAAGGATGGTCCCAAGTGCGGCCAGCCCGGCGATCGTCGGGAGCTCGTCCTCGGTCAGGTGGCGAATCGCCTTGTGGTCGGCGTCGTAGAGGCCGAACAGCTTTGCCATCAGCACCCAAAGCGGGACGACCAGGAAGGCCAGGTAGGAGCCCGGTACCAGCACAACTGCGAGCCCCGCAGTGACCTCGGCGGCGAGCAGGTCGGCGACGGCGAGCATCCGGCGACGCCGCGCATCGCGCCAGAAGCCGACGTCCTTGTTGCCGGCGGCGGCGGTGGCTTCGCTTCCGTCCGCAGCGACGGCGGGTGCGCGCGCCAGTGCTGCTGGTCCTCGCGCCGCGTGATTGCTAGGTGGGGTGGCCCAACCGTCCCGCGCCGGAGGGTCGTGGATCACGGTGCGCTCGAGATCCGGGCGTCCCGGTTCGATGACGGCTCGCTCCTTACTTACTTCTGATTACTTGAAATCATGGATACGTTGCCGCAGCCGGAGTCTCTCACCAAATCGGCTTGTGCCGCAAGTCCCGTGGCCAACCAGGCGTCATGAGCGTTCCCGGCGGTCGCGCATGACGGTCGTGCAAGACACCCGCGTGGGCGGATTCGAGCCGATGAACGCCTCTAGCATTGCCGCCGAAATGGCCGCTCGAGATCGCGCCAGGGACGGCCTCGAGCGGGGCCGGCAGGGGAGGCCCGCCGAGCAGCAGCGCGACTTCGCGGAGGTCTACGACCTACACGTGTGGCACGTGTACGGATTCTTCGGCTACCGGGTCAATTCGCGCCACGAAGCCGAGGACCTCACGCAGCTCACGTTCGAGCGGGCGCTTCGTGCCTGGAAGCGGTTCGATCCGAGTAGAGCGAGCGCCCTCACATGGCTGCTGGCCATTGCCCGAAACCTGCTGATCGACCATTACCGGCGTTCGGGCCCGGTGCCGGTTGACCCACTGGATGATCTACCGGAGCTCGTCGGCTCGGTGGAGGACCCCGGGATCGGCCTCGCGCCGGATCTCGAGCGGGCGCTCGGCGGCGCTCGGCGATCGCGACCGAGAGATCATCGCGCTCCGCTATGGCGGCGATCTGACCGGCCCTGAGATCGCTGAGATCACCGGGCTGACGCTGGCCAACGTTCAACAGATCCTGTCCCGGTCCCTGCGCCGGCTCAGAGCTCAACTGGAAGGAGACGATCGCTAGCCCGTCAGCCCGCGTCGAGCGGACCGCCGCCCAGCACGCCGGCAAGGACAACCGCGAGCAGCACGAAGCCCGAGCCGGCGTAGGCGGCCACGAGCGCCCTCAGGTGCCGGGGCCGGCCAACCCCCGCCGCGCGCATCGCCTCGAGACGTCGCCCCAGGGCCCCCCGAAAGGCGGGCCGGGGAACCGGGCGTTCGGCCTGGAGTCGATTTTCGGTGTGGCGCTCCATGGGACGCATCATCGAGAATCTGTGAACAGCCTGCTGCGTGGGTTGAGGGATCGCGCTTCCTCGTAGGCGTATACGGCGGCTCGTGCTTCGCCGCGGTAGGCCTGGATGCGAGAGAGGACGAGCCAGGTTCGCCAATTGGTCGGTTCGTCTTCCGTTGCCTGTGTTGCCGCCTCGGCAGCTCCGGCGAGATCGCCGTCGGCTTCGAGAATGAGCGCCTCTTGGAGCGCCGGGGTGGCCGCAAACGGCTCGATGTTCGCTGCGGTTCTCGCCTGCTCGAGCGCACCCTCGAGGTCGGTGGCTTGGACCAGGTCCTGGCTCTTGCTCAAGGCGCTCGCCCCGGCATAGGGGATCAGCACCGCGATCAAGGCCAGCAGCGCCGTAAGCGCGATGGCCGGCTTCGACCGCACGAATCGACCGGCCAGGACTCGTCCGGAAGCGACTCGGTCCCTCGGGTCCGCGGACGACAAGTCGATTCGCTTGCGCACCACCATCGGACCGGCGATTCCGGCCGCGAGCAGAAGGAATGTGCACGGCAGGACCGCCAGCTCCCAGACCCAATCGATCGCGGCGGCGAAGCTGAACGCGGCGCAGGCGGCGGCGGCCGCCGCCAGCAGGGCGCGCTTCTCCTCGGACGCCCGCAACGATCTTCGGACTGCGACCACGAGGACCCCGCCCACGAGCCCGATGACGAGAAGGAGCCCGATGATTCCGAGCTCTCCCAGGACCTCCAGGTAGAGGGAGTGCGCGTCACGAAAAAATCCTGGGATCGAGCCGTTTCGAGCCCACCAGAACTCGAACGTTCCGGGGCCGATCCCCGTCAAGGGCGCGGTCTGGTCCGCGTCGATGGCCGCTTGCCAGGCCTGATATCTGCCGCTCCCATCCGAGCTCGCAAAACGAGCCGCGCTGTCGGTCTCGGCAGTCGGGGTCCCCGGCTGCTTGAAGTCCTCCCATCGATCGCCGAGCTCACCGGGGACGCCGGCCGCCACGGCAACGACGACCGCGACGACGGCGGCGACGAGGGCGATGCGCCGCGTGTCGGTGCGAGAGATGCGCGGTCGGGGGCCGAGGTCGTAGCGGCCGGCGAGAGCGATTGCGGCTTGAAGCATCGCTACGCCCGCGCATACCACCAGGACGATGGCGATCATCTCGTCGCGCTGCTGGTCGGCCAGGCCCGTGAACAGGCCGTCTTCCAGCGCGTCGCGCTGAGCCGCCGCAGCGACGAGCAGGGCGCTGCCGGCGACCAAGACGGACAGGGTTGGGAGCGCTGCGAGTCGTCGCGGATAGAGGGCCAACAGAACTGCGAGCGCGATGCCAACCTCGATCGCCGCGCCCCGGGACAGCGTGTAGAAGGCGACCAGCGCCAGGACCGGTACGACTGCGGCGGCCAGCACGCGGCCGACGATCGACCGGGCGCGGAGCGACATTACGAGCAGCAGTGGGATGCCCATCGCCATCAGCGCCCCGAGACCGTTCCAGTATCCGAGCGGGTAGTTGAGTCGCGTCTTGGAGCTTGGGAGTTGCCGTGCGTCGTCGACCGCGGACTGGAACCAGTCAGGGTGCAGCCGCGATGCGAGCGCCACGATCCCGATCACCGCGATCGCCGCTCCGGTCGCCGCGATCGTGCGGCGGAGGCCGTCACGACCCTGGGTGGCCAAGGCGAGGACGAACACGCCGAGATAGGTCACCACGCGAGCGAGCTCGACCAGCCGACCGCTCGGCGCTCTCCGACCAGCCGATGGCCAACCCAGTCCAGATGGCGAGCGCGGCGAGCACACCGGCGATCACCCAACCCGTCTGGGTAACCCGCCGCAGCGCGAGCATTCCCGACGCGGTCCCGACGAGGATGATCCACCAGATCGCGATCCCGACTTCGCTTCTGATACCGACGTCGTAGCCCCCGTTCTTCAATCCGAGCACGAGCACGACGCTGAACGGGAGCAGCCAACCGGCGAGAGCGGGTCCGCTGCCCAGCAGGCGGTCGCGCACCGACGCGGCCGGTCCCTCGACGGGCCCGATCGCAGCCCTGGAGCGGTCAGCCGTCAAATCCATTGCGTCGCTAGATACGAATCTCGCCGGCGCCGGCTGACGCCGCTGTCAGCCTCGCCCCGCTGCGAGCGTAAGCTGATTACGTGCGGCCCCGAAGCAAGCGCCGACTGCGTCTTGGTGCTGTGTCTGGTCTCGGCTTCGGCCCTCATCGCACCCGCGATCGCCAGCGCGGAGCCCGGCTCTGCGATTGACCAATACCTCGAAGCGGTACCGGGCGCAGGCGGGGATCAGCCCAGCCACGATCTCGGCGGTCAGAACGGCAACGGGCAGGCGGGCCAACCCTTGCCGCCGGCCGCTGAGCAGTCCTTGCAACAGCTTGGCCAGGCCGGCGAGGAGACCGCCGCTCTGGCCACGGAGACGGGCCCAGGCGGCCCGGCGGGCCGTGCCGACGAGGAGGGTGACGGTCCGGAAGCCGGTGGGTCGCAGCAATGGGAATGCCGATGCGGGTGGCGACAACGGCCCACTCGGTGTAGCGGCCCGTCTCATTGACCCGGCTCCAGATGGCCTCGGCTTCGTCCTGCCGCTGATCGTCGTCGGGACCCTCATAGCCGGGGTGGCGTTCGTGCTGCGCCGCCAGATGAGGAAGCCGGACGCCGTCTCCTAGCCCCTGGCCGGCATCGACTGTGCACTCAGGGAACCGCTCAGTGTCGTGCGGCCGGCTTGGCGCCGCGCTGCTCGTCCTAGGGGTCAGCTCTCTCATGCTGGTCCCCGGACCGGCCAACGCCAACTTCCAAACCGGCCTCGCAGGGCAAGAATTCCAGTCGGGCGTTGACGCGCAGCGAGCTGCCGCGTTCGAAGGCGCGGTTGAGGCGAGGGCAGAGATCGTGCGTCTGCTCGTATCGTGGCGCGCGATCGCCGCTTCCCGACCCGCCGATCCGACGAACCCCTTCGACCCCGCCTACAACTTCGGAACCCTCGATCAGGCCGTTTCCGATGCGACGGCCGCTGGCCTGACGCCGCTTCTGACCGTCAGCGGGGCGCCTTCGTTCGCCGAGCGCGGGAGCCGACCTGCCGGCGCGGCGGCGGGCACCTGGAAACCCGATCCGTCGCTGTTCGGCGAATTCGCCCGCGCGGTGGCGTCCCGCTACTCGGGGTCCTACCCCGGCATCCCGCGCGTACGGTATTTCCAGGCCTGGAACGAGCCCAACCTGAGCGACCATCTGGCCCCGCAGTACGTCGGCAAGCGACAGGTCGCCGCATCGCTCTACAGGCGGATGCTGAATGCGTTCTACGACGGGATCAAGTCGGTGTACGCCGACAACGTCGTCGTCACCGGAGGCACCGGTCCCTATGGCGACGATCCCGGCGGAGAACGAACGCGCCCGCTGGTCTTCTGGCGCGAGGCCCTTTGCCTCCGCGGTCAAGAGCGGCTGCGTAAGACGAAATGTCCGCAGAAGCCGAAATTCGACGTGCTCGCCCATCATCCGATCAACACCTCGGGGTCGCCCACGCGCAGCGCCGTCAATCCCGACGACGCCTCCACGCCTGACTTCAAGAACGTCGCCAAGGTCCTCCGCGCCGCCGAGCGGCTGCACACCACCGGGACGGCCGGTCGTCACCCGCTCTGGGCGACCGAGATCTGGTGGAGCAGCAAGCCACCCGACCGTCGGTTCGGCATCTCGCTTGGAAAGCAGGCCCGCTATCTCGAGCAGGCGCTGTATCTGCTCTACAAGCAGGGCGCCAAGGTCGTGATCAATCTGAACTTGGAGGATCCTCCGAAAGGCAAGCCGGTAGCGGCGGGCCTCCTGTTCGCTGACGGATCGGCGAAGCCGTCGTTCACTGCGTTCCGGTTTCCGTTCGTCACCGAGAGGCGCGGCAAACGCCTGCTGGCGTGGGGCAAGGCGCCCGTGACAGGGAGGCTCGAAATCCAGCACCGCCGGCAAGGCTGGCAAACCGTCAAGTCCTTCGACGTGGCCGAGGGACAGGTGTTCAGTCCCAAGCTGAGGCTTCGGGGGCACCAGCGGTTGCGGGCCGTCGTCGGGGGCGAGCAGAGCCTGGTCTGGAGACAGCGTTGAGACCGCCGTCCTACCTATTGTCAGTATCCCCGCCTCGAACGCGTAAGAGAAGCCAACCGGCCGAACAGGCAAATGTCCGTCCAAATGATTGGAGTGGGGACCGAATGAAGAAGCGTCTCGCGATCGCGCTGGCCCTGGTTGCCTGCCTCGTCGCCGGCTCGGTGACGACGGCGATCGGCAAGCCGAAGGTCAAGAAGGTCGAAACGACCCTCACGCTCAGCCACGCGACGACGGGCACTGCGCCCTACAACCAGTCCGCGTTCTCGGGCCAGGTATCGGCGAAGAAGGGCTGCAAGAAGGCCCGCGATATCACCGTTCGCAACACCGGCACGGGAGCCGTCGTCGGGACGACCACGAGCGACAGCAACGGCTCGTATTCGGTCTCGCTCTCGACCGCGGCGCCGGCGGGCACCTACCAGGCCGAGGCCGCAAAGAAGCAGCGGAAGAACAACAACGGGACCAAGATCGTCTGCAAGAAGGGCACCTCGAACACGGTCACCGTTCAGTAGACCGGTCGGCGCATGATGGGAATGGAGACCCGAATGAACAGACGTTTCGCGATTGTTACGGCGCTCATCGCCTGCCTTGCTCTCGGCTCGGTGTCCATGGCGGTCGGCGCGCCGGGGGTGAAGAAGGTCAAGACCAAGGTCACCCTCGACTACACAAAGAGTGGCAACCCGCCCTACGACCAGTCGGAGTTCTCGGGGAAGGTCAAGGCGAAGAAGGGGTGCAAGAAGAACCGCAAGGTGACCATCCCCGGCGTCGGCTCGACCAAGAGCTCGAGCAGCGGCAGCTTCTCGATCTCGCTGAACCGCGCGGCCCCGGACGGTACTTACCAGGCGAAGGCCAAGAAGAAGAAGCTCAACAAGAACGGCAAGAAGATCGTCTGCAAGAAGGGCAAGTCGAACAAGGTCAACGTCTCGTAAACCGGTTCGGCGACCGGCGCGAGCGCGCGCCGAATCGCACCCCAGCGCCCCCCGTCGCCCGCATCCGCCACCGGTTTGTGGGGGATGGGGGCGCTCGTCTTCCGCGCCGAGCCCCGATCCACGCACGGCTCAAGCGGAAAAACGGCGTCGGCAGCACTCGCTAAGGTGGCCCCGCCCGTTACGACCACGAGGAGGATCTACAGTGACCAAGGGAGAATTCGTCGAGAGGATCGCCGGTAACTTCGCGAGCAAGAAGGCCGCCGCCGACGCCGTCGACACCGTTCTCAACGGGATCACACAGACGCTGAGGAGCGGCGGTGAGATCAACTTCACCGGCTTCGGCAAGTTCAGCGTCGCCGAGCGCGGCCCCCGCCAGGGTGTCAACCCGCGGACGGGCGAGCGGATCACGATCGCCGGCGGGCGCGTGCCGAAGTTCTCGGCGGGCGCCGGACTGAAGTCCAGCGTCAAGGGCGGCTGAGCCCGACCGCCGGCGAGTTCCGCTGACGACGCCGTTCGCCGACCGGCTCGCCGCTCTCGTCGGGGAGCGGCGCAGCCAGGTCTGCCTCGGCCTCGATCCCGACCCGGCGAGCCTCGCCGGCGAGGTCAGCCCTGGGCCGGGGTCGGCGGCCGAGCGCGCCGCGGAGGCGGTCGGCATCGCCTGCGAGCGGCTGATCTCGGCGGCCGGCCCAGCCTGCGTCGCGGTCAAGCCCCAGCTCGCATGCTTCGAGCGGCTGGGTCCGCCCGGCTGGGCGGCGCTCGAGCGGGTCGTCGGCGCGGCGCATCGGGCGGGCCTGCTGGTGGTCGCGGACGGCAAGCGCGGTGACGTCCCGGTCACGGCGGCCGCGTACGCACAGGCGCTCTTCGGACAGACCCCGACCCCGTGGGGCGAGGTCGACGGCCTCGGCGCCGATGCGGCCACCGTCAACCCGCTGCCGGGCCGCGATGCGCTCGAGCCGCTGCTCGCCGCCGCCGACGAGCACGGGGCCGGGGTCTTCGCGCTCGTGCGCACCAGCAATCCCGGCGCCGCCGACCTCTTCGACGTGCCGGCGCCCGAGCGCCCGCTCTACGAGCGCCTCGCCGAGCTGGTCGCGGCGGATTCCGGCCGGCTGGCGGGCGAGTCCGGTCTCAGCGGGTTCGGCGCCGTCGTGGGCGCCACCGAGCCGGGCCACCTCGATCGCCTGCGCGAGCTGATGCCGGACTCGATCTTCCTGATCCCGGGCGTCGGCGCCCAAGGCGGACGGCCGGAGGAGCTCGCGGCGGCGTTCGGTGGCCATCCGGCGTCGGCGATCGTCACGGCCTCGCGCTCGATCGCCGGCGCGGACGATCCTGCTGCGGCGGCGGCCGAACTCCGCGACGCAGTGTTCTCGGTCTCGCAATCAGCCACCCGGTGACCCCCGCAAAACCGCTTGCCAGGGCGGCCAAGCGCCTACCATCGGGCGGCTATGGAGGCCTCAGGGCGGGATCAGGAGCCGCGCAGCTGGACCCTGCGAGTGCTCGCGCCGGTGGCGCTGGTGGCGACGGTCTGCGTGCTGATCATCGTCATCGCCGGTTCGCTGGGGGACTCGGACTCCGACGAAACCTCGAGCAGCCCCACGACGACGGCGGGCAAGGGCTGCAGCGCCGACCCCCCGAACCCGCCGGCCGACGCCGCCGTCGAGGCCGGCTTCTACATCATCAAGGTGGGGGAGACGCTCGGCACGGTGAGCGAGCGCACCTGCGTGGCGGGGGCCGAGCTCGAGCGCCTGAACCCCGATCTCGACCCGCTCCAGCTTCCGGTGAACGCCTGCGTCAACCTGAAGCCCGACGGCTGCAAGAACGCCTCCTGAGGCAGGCCCGGCGCGCGGCGCTGGTCGCGCTCGCCGCGCTGGCGCTGATCCCGGCCGCCGCGGATGCGAGCGCGCCCTCGATCGACGCTCGCGCCTGGGTGCTCATCGACGCCGCCGACGGCGAGGTGCTCACCGCCCACCGCGCCCAGGGCTCCCACCCGGTGGCCAGCACGACCAAGCTGATGACGGCCTACGTCGCCCGGCGTGACCTGAAGCTGGACCAGGAGGTGACGGCGCCGCTGTACGTGCCCTCGTCCCCCGCCGAGTCGCTCCTGGGGCTGGAGGAGGGCGAGCGGATCAAGGTCAGCGACCTGCTCTACGGGCTCATTCTCGCTTCCGGAAACGACGCCGCGGTGACGCTGGCCGATGCCTCGTCCGGCTCGACCGAGGCGTTCGTGGCCGAGATGAACGCCGCGGCGCGGCGGCTCGGCCTCGGGCAGACCAGCTACGCGAACCCGATCGGCCTCGACGATCCAGACAACTACTCGAGCGCGCTCGACCTCGCCGAGCTGGCGGCGCGCCTGCGGCGCGACGACTTCATGCGGCAGGTGTTCGACACCCCGGAGATCGTGCTCTCGAGCGGTGCGCGCGAGCGCCAGATCGTCAACCGCAACAACCTCGTGCGAGCGGTCCCGTACGTGAACGGCGTCAAGACCGGCTACACGCTCGGCGCCGGCAACGTGCTCGTCGCCTCCGCGAGCCGCGAGGGAGTCGACCTGATCTCGGTCGTCCTCGGCGCGCCGAGCGAGTCGGCGCGCGACGCCGGCGCGCTGGCGCTCCTCGACTACGGGTTCGGCCTCTACCGCCAGCGCGAGCCTGTGAAGCGCCGCGAGCAGCTGGCGTCGGCGACGCTGCGCTTCCAGGACGCGAGCCTGCCGCTCGTGGCCGCGCGCCCGGTGGAGGTCACGGTCCGTCGCGGACAGCGACTCGACGTCTCGGTGGACGCCCCCACGGAGGTCGAGGGACCGGTGGCGCAGGGGGAGCGGCTGGGGAGGGCGACCGTGAGCGTGGACGGCGAGAAGGTGGAGTCCGCGGGGTTGGTGAGCGCCCGCTCGGCGCCGGCCGCCGACCTCGGCGACAAGCTCGACTCCGCAATCCCCGGGCCCCGGCTGCTCGCCTGGGCCTTGATCACGGCGGTGGTGGCCGGCGGGCTGATCCTGATCGTCTGGTTTTTCTCCCGCCGCGTGGCCACTCGGTAGCCTTGGCGATGGGAAGAGAGTGATCCTCACGGTAACCCTCAACGCCGCGATCGATCGCACCGTCGCGGTCCCGAACTTCCGCCTCGGCCAGCGCCATCGGGCGGTCGACGCCCGCACCATGGCGGGCGGCAAGGGGGTCAACGTCGCCCGGGCGCTGAAGCTGCTCGGCCGGCCGGTGATCGCCTCGGGCCTCGCCGGCGGCGGGACGGGGACCCGGATCCTCGAGCGCCTCGCGGAGGAATCGATCCTGAACGCGTTCACGCGAATCGAGGGCGAATCGCGCACCAACCTCTCCGTCGTCGACCCCACCTCGGGAGAGCAGACCGAGATCAACGAGCGTGGGCCGGAGGTCAGCGAGTCCGAGATCGACCGTTTCCTCGAGAAGCTGCTCTACCTCGCCCAGGGGGCGAGCGTCTGCGTGCTCGCCGGAAGCGTCCCGCCGGGGGCTCCGCCGGACGTCTACGGGCGGCTGGTGTCGGAGCTTCGCGCGCTCGGCGTGCTCACGGTGCTCGACACCGACGGGGAGCCGATGCGCGCCGGCCTGCGGGCCGAGGTCGACGTCGTGGCGCCGAACGCCGGCGAGGCGGAGGAAGCGGTCGGGCACGAGTTCAACGACGACGACGACCTCACGCTCGGCCTCACCGGCCTGCTCGAGATGGGCGCCGGCGAGGCGATCATCACCTCCACGGACGGTTGCGTCGCGATCGTCGGCGACCGGGTCGAGCGCCGCCGCTACGAGATCAGGATCGAGGCGCTCGAGCCCGTCGCCACGGTGGGCTCAGGCGACGCCTTCCTCGCCGGCTACGTCGCCGCCCGGTACGACGGCGGCCCGCCCGCGGACTGCCTGCGCTTCGGGGTCGCCTGCGGCGCCGAGTCCACCCAGCACTTCGGCGCCGGGACGCTCGACCGGCGAGAGGTCGAGCGCCTGCTGCCGCACATCGAGGTCGCCGAGCTCGAGATCCCGGCCGGGGTCCACTGAGACGTCAGACGTCGCGAAACGCCCAGAGCATCTTCTTCTCGGCCAGCGTCAGCGGCCGCCAACCCTCCTCGGCGGCGTCCCAGACGTCGATGCGCACGTCGATCACGCTCTCGACCGACCGCAGCGCCTCCACCGCCTCCCGCGCCCGGACGTCGTCGGCGAGGACCTGGCCGGTCATCACGCTCTCGACCCTGAACCTGCGCGGCGCCTGTTCGGCTGGGGCGGGATCAGCCTCCGGCGAGCTCTGCGGTCGCTCGCGCCTGAGCACGGTCGTACGCACCCGCGGTGCCTGCGGGCTCCGATCGCGTTCAAGCTTTTCGAGCGGCACCATCTCGGCGCCGGTTCCCTTGGTCTCGGTGTCGAGCACCCAGACCGTTCTGCCCTTCTGTCGAGCCATCGTCCCTCCTGCATCGAGGATAGGGCCCGCCTAACCGCGCTCGAAGGATTCGCCACACCCGGACGTGGTCGATCCTTCGAACGCCGCTCGGCGGACCCGGGCGCGGGTTGATCGGAGGGCCCCGCCGTGAGAGGGTCGGCGGACCACACGGAGGTGTTCTTTGGTCACTCGGACCGGGGGTGTTGCAGCGCGGCGCCGGAGGCGGCTCGCCACGGGCGCTCTGATCGCCGCTGCCGCTCTTCTAACCGCAGTTCCCGGGGCCGGCGCTGACGCCGGGACGCCATCGAAGCCCCGGCTCGAGCCCTGCAAGGAGGCGAAGCCCGACGGGATGTGCGGGACCGTCACCGTGCCGCTCGATCGCAGCGATCCCTCCCGGGGGACGATCGACGTCTTCTTCCGCGCCGGAGCGGGGCTTCGCGGAGGGACGCGGAGGTGCAGTTCAACGACGCCGACGCGGCATCGTCGCCGAGCTCCACAAGCTGCGGTTCGCCCGCGACGTCGCTGTCAGCGGCCGCGCCAGCTACGGCTTCGAATCGGAGCGGCTGCGGGCGAGGATCAAGGTCCACGGACCCCGCGGCTCGCGCGGCAGGTTGCGGATCAAGGGCCTCTGGTTCGCGTTCTTCCACGACGCGACCTCGTTCGTGGTCCGCGGCAAGCTCGGGGGCGAGCGCGTCAACCTCCGGGTCCCCGCGACCTGACCGAGTCGGCACCCCGGCGAGCGCTCGCTATGATCGCGTGGGCCTCTATACCGGGCCCGGAACGGCGCAAATCGCGACTTTTCGAGGGCCCCGAGAGGGGCTTTTTTCGTCCGTCGATCTGCATAGGGTTCAAAGATGGAAGTAGAGATCGGTCGCGGTAAGAAGGGCAGGCGGGCCTACGGGTTCGACGAGATCGCGATCGTGCCCTCGCGGCGCACGCGCGACCCGGACGACGTCGATATCTCCTGGACCCTCGGCCCCTATCGCTTCGAGCTGCCGCTGCTCTCCTCGGCGATGGACGGCGTCGTCAGCCCGCGGACGGCGATCGAGCTCAACCGGCTCGGCGGCCTGGGCGTGCTCAACCTCGAGGGGATCTGGAGCCGCTACGAGGACACCGAGGAGAAGCTCGCGGAGATCGCCGCGGCGCCCCCCGAGCGCGCGACCGCGGTGATGCAGAAGATCTACGAGGCGCCGGTGCGCCCGGAGCTGATCGCGCAGCGGATCGAGGAGATCAAGGAGGCCGGCGCGGTCGCGGCCGGTTCGCTGACCCCGCAGCGGGTGGCCCAGTACTACGAGGGCGCGCTCGAGGCGGGGCTCGACATCCTCGTCGTCCAGGGAACCGTGATCTCGGCCGAGCACGTCTCCTCGAAGTCGGAGCCCCTGAACCTGAAGGAGTTCATCGCCGAGATGCCGGTGCCGACCGTGGTCGGCGGCTGCGCCTCCTACTCGACCGGGCTGCATCTGATGCGGACCGGCGCCAACGGCGTTCTGGTCGGGGTCGGCCCCGGCGCCGCCTGCACCACCCGCGGGGTGCTCGGCCTCGGGGTTCCGCAGGCAACCGCGATCGCCGACGTCGCCGCGGCCCGCGCCCAGCACATGCTCGAGACCGGCGAATACTGCAACGTGATCGCAGACGGAGGCATGCGCACCGGCGGCGACGTCTCGAAGGCGATCACCTGCGGCGCCGACGCGGTCATGATCGGCTCGCCGCTCGCCCGCGCCAAGGAGGCGCCCGGCCGCGGCTTTCACTGGGGGATGGCGACCTTCCACCCGTCGCTCCCGCGAGGCACGCGGGTCGCGACGGCCCAGGACGGAACCCTGGAGGAGATCCTCCTCGGTCCCGCGCACGAGAACGACGGCACCTTCAACCTCATGGGGGCCCTGCGGACCTCGATGGCGACCTGCGGCTATGAGGACATCCGCGACTTCCAGCGCGCCGAGGTGATGGTCGCGCCGGCCCTCCAGACCGAGGGCAAGCAGCTCCAGCGCGAGCAGTCGGTCGGCATGGGGTCGAACGGTCGGGCCCGAATCGAGACTGGAGTCGCCGTCGCGGATGAGTGACCCCACTCCCGCCCCGGCGATCGAGACCGAGGGTGGGGTGCGGCCAGTCGACGGCTCGCGCGGCCCGCTCCAGGCCGGCGACCCGGCGCTCCCGGTCGAGCCGGGGGTGCGCGACCCGCTCCAGGTCTCCCCGCCGGAGACCGCTCACGAGGAGGTGCTGGTGCTCGACTTCGGCGGCCAGTACTCACAGCTGATCGCGCGCCGGATCCGCGAGTGCGGCGTCTACGCGGAGCTGCTTCCGCACGACCTGGCGCTGGAGGAGATCCGCGAGCGCAGGCCCGCGGCGCTCGTCCTCTCCGGGGCCCGGCGTCGGTCTACTCGCCCGGGGCGCCGCGGCTGCGCCAAGAGTTGCTGGAGCTCGGGATCCCGGTGCTGGGCATCTGTTACGGGATGCAGGCGATGGTGCTCGAGCTCGGCGGCCGGGTCGAGGGCGCCGAGGCGGGGGAGTTCGGCCGTACCGACCTCGTGCTCACAGGCGACGGTGGACGGCTGCTCGCCGAGCTGCCGAGCGATCAGCAGGCCTGGATGAGCCACCGCGACTCGGTCTTCGAGCCGCCGGCCGGCTTCGACGCGCTCGCGTCGAGCCCGGGCTCGCCGGTGGCGGCGCTCGAGGACACCGAGCGCGGCCTCTACGGGATCCAGTTTCACCCCGAGGTCGTCCACACGCCCTACGGACAGCAGATCCTCGAGCGCTTCCTGCGCGAGATCGCCGGTGCGCGCGAGCGCTGGTCGCCGGCCTCGGTGATCGAGGAGCAGGTCGAGCGCATCCGCGCCCAGGTCGGCGACGCCGGCGTGATCTGCGGCCTTTCCGGCGGGGTCGACTCGGCCACCGCGGCGGCGCTCGTGCACCGCGCGGTTGGCGACCAGCTCACCTGCGTGCTCGTCGACCACGGACTGATGCGAAAGAACGAGGCGGAGCAGGTCGTGGCGGCGATGCGCGAGCTCGGCGTCAGCCTGGTCCACGTCGACGCCGAACAGCGCTTCCTCGAGAAGCTCGCCGGGGTCTCGGATCCCGAGCGCAAGCGGAAGATCATCGGCGAGGAGTTCATCCGCACCTTCGAGGACGAGGCGGCGAAGCTGGAGGGGGTGGGCTACCTCGTCCAGGGGACGCTCTACTCCGACGTGATCGAGTCCGGCGGCGACGGCCGCGCCGCGGAAACGATCAAGTCACATCACAACGTCGGCGGCCTGCCCGAGGACCTCGGCTTCGACCTGGTCGAGCCGCTGCGGATGCTGTTCAAGGACGAGGTCCGCGCGGTCGCCGCCGAGCTCGGCCTCTCCGAGCGCGTCGTCTGGCGCCAGCCGTTCCCGGGCCCCGGCCTCGCGATCCGGATCGTCGGCGGCGAGGTGACCAGGGAGCGGCTCGACTTCCTCCGCGACGCCGACGCGATCCTCCAGGAGGAGATCAAGGCCGCCGGCCTGTACCGCGAGCTCTGGCAGTCGTTCTGCGTCTTGCCGGTCGTCCGCTCGGTCGGCGTCCAGGGCGACGGCCGCACCTACGCCTACCCGATCGTGATCCGCGCGGTCACCTCCCAGGACGCGATGACCGCCGACTGGGCGAGGCTCCCCTACGACCTGCTCGAGCGGGTCTCGAACCGGATCATCAACGAGGTCTCGGGCGTCAATCGAGTCGCGCTCGACATCTCCTCAAAGCCCCCGGCGACGATCGAGTGGGAGTAGCGCCCGTTAGCAGGCGATCGTCGGCGGCTTGTCGAGTGGAACGCGTTCCACGAAGCGCCCGCCGAGGACCGAGAAGCTGAGTCGGACGGCGTCGAGCTGAGCGCGCCGGCCGACACACGTCGGTCCCTGCCGGAACCCGAGCGCGAGATACCGGGTCTCGCCCGCCGACAGCTCCGCCTCGTTCAGCGGGCTCAGCGGTCCGCTTCCCCAGAAATCGGTTCCGCGGCCGCCAATCCCGGCGAACTGCAGTTGGAACACGGGGTTACCCTCGATCGCGACCAACCCGAGGTCGTCCACCGTAAAACGGCCCAGGTTCTGGACGGGGAACACGTAGCGTTCGATCGCTCCGGGGTCGCGCTCGTAGGTCGGCGCTTCGACATTTCCGCCCCGGTCGGCCGTCCCGTTCGCCGCGAGGCTGACCGATCCATCCCAGCGCAGCGGGTGGGTCGCTCCGTAGGCGAGCGCGTAGCAAGCCATCACCGGCAGCCCGATGGCGATGGCGATCGCCACTGGCCGCCGGTGCCTGCGAGGGATCGCGGACAGCAAAGCCATCGGCTCGGCGCCGGCGGGTTCACTCCGCCAGCGCAGGAGGACGGCCGCGACCGCCAGAGACACCAGCGCGGTGGCGCCGTAGAGCGGCGTGAGTGCGGCGGCCGGCGCGTAGCCCGTCAGGAAGATGACCGCGAACGCGAATCCGTAGGAGACCTCCCAGCCGGTAATCCTGGTCAGCTGATAGCGGACGAGATAGGCGGTCACGGCGGTAACGAAGATGCCGACGCAGGCTTCGGCCAGGTAGCTCCAGGCGTCGAAGCGATAGAAGGCACCGCGGCCGTTGGAATCGGACAATCCGAGGGCGTCGATTCCGAGCAGATAGGCGCCGATTCCGACCGGCACCAGGAAGACGAGCGCCCAGACGTAGCCGCTGAAAGTCGCCCATCCGACCCGGAGCAGCCCCGGGCGGACCGGGGGTTTCAGCTGGACGCCGGCAGACGGCGCCTCGACCGTCCTCATCATGCCCAAACCCTACCTCGGGCGGCGACGTCCGCCACGTGAGCACCAACTATTAGTGCTGACGTAACCAGCCTCCGCCGGCTGCGGGGCAGCGGGTCGGCGTCGAGCCCCTAGGAGAACGCGTCCCAGTCGTGCATCGCCGGGGCCGGGTCGATCGGGCCGCCGTGGTGGTAGCCGCTCGGCCAGAGCTCGAAGTGGAGCTGGCAGAACTCCGAGCGGGCGTTGCCCGTCTTGCCGACCCAGCCGATCCGCTGGCCGGTGCGGATGCGGTCTCCTTCGCCGCGCGGGCTCGGCGCCTGCAGGTGGGCGTAGAAGTAGTCGGTTCGCGTCCCGCGGCCGTCGATCAGCACCCAGTAGCCGTAGAGCGCGTCGCTGTAGCCCTCGGCCTGCACCCGCCCGCCGCGCGCGGCGACCAGCGGGGTCCCGCAGGCCGCGGGGATGTCCTGACCCTCGTGAACCCGACCGCCGGACCGGGGGTCGCCGAACGGGTCGCCGTAGGCGTGCGAGCCGGCGACCGGGAACACGTGGTCGTGAAACTCGAACCGGCCGGCCGGCTCGCCGCGGTGACCGACGGGCCCGATCCTGAACTCGTACGCGCCGTCGGAAGGCACGCCGCCGTCGCCTCGCCGTCCGTCCCACCGCTGCTCGTGCCGGCGGCCCGGGGCGACGTCGTGGACGAGCCAGCGACGCACGGCGTGCCCGCTCCCGGCATGGACGACCCGGATCACGAGGTCGAGTCGGCGCGAGGCGCCGAAGGAGTAGCGGACCTTGATCCGGCCGCTGGCCGTCGAACAGCGCGTGGTGCGGGGACTGGCGCGCCGAGCGCAGCTCGAACCCCGCTCCCGTGGGCGCCGCGGTCCCGGCCGGTGCGAGGCCGCCGATCGCGCCCGCCGCCAGCGCGGCCGCGGCGATCGCCCTGGCGCCGGCTTCAACTCCAGCCGTCGAGGGTCTCGAGGAAGATGCCCACCGAGGCCATCGCCTGTCCGCCCTCGTAGTAGCCGGGCGCCGACCAGAGCTCGAAGTGAAGGTGGCAGCCCTGGGCGTTCCCGCTCTGGCCCACCTGCCCGATCACCTGCCCGGTGCGCACGCGAGCGCCCCTCCGCCAGCGGCGAAGGCCGCAGCATGTGGCGTACATGTAATCCCTGGCCGTGCCCTTGCCGTCGATCACCAGGTAGTTGCCCGCGGCGGATGGAAGTCGCTCACCTGCACCCGTCCGCCGCGGACGGCGAGCAGCTTGGCGCCGCACTTGGCGAACACGTCCTGGCCCTCATGGTCGCGGTTGGCCCCGAAGCCGTCGCCGTAGCCGTGCTTGGCCGGGACCGGGAAGCGGAACTTGTGGAAGGAGAACTCCAGGTCCGGCGTCGTCTCCGTCACCCCGCCGGCGCCGACGCGGAACGCGTACTCGCCGTTCGGGGCCGCGGCGCCGCCGCCGGCGCGGCCGTCCCAGACCGCCGCGTTGGCGGTGTTCGGTTCGGCGGCCTGGTCGACGAACGAGTCGACGACCTCGCCGGTCTCGCGGTCGACGACCTGGACCGTGACGTCCACCGCCTCGGCGCCGCTGAACGTGTAGCCGACCTTCGGCCGCCGGACGCCGTCGAAAAACGCGCTCTTCGGCGTCGCCGCCGCCGAGGCGAGCGCGA
This sequence comes from uncultured Solirubrobacterales bacterium, assembly GCA_963793775.1. Taxonomy (GTDB): domain Bacteria; phylum Actinomycetota; class Thermoleophilia; order Solirubrobacterales; family 70-9; genus WHSW01. Next base: position 79,515 of record CAWCBM010000018.1, on the reverse strand, counting down.
AGCCTCCATCCGGCGTGACGCCGCCGCCCGCGAAGGCGACGCCCGCGCACGCGCACATGGTCGCCACCCCGACGGCGATCGCGATCGGATATGGACGCCTGCGCCTCGATCCGCGCGGCGCTGCGGTGTGCGACACCTACTGGCCTCTCTTTCCGGCGCCTACGGGGTTAGCTGACGGGCTCGCGCCGAAAGAGCGGCGCTACGGCCTGCGCGGCCGACTCGCCCCTGGGGCGGTGTTCGACGCCGCCTCAACGGTTCCCCCGCCCCCGCGCCGACGGCGGCACGGGACTCGGCAGGTCATTTGGCCGGCGAGTATATCCCCGACCGTTATCGGTTCACTATCATCGGCCGGCCGTTCTGAGCGAGCGCGCAGCCGCGCGGGACGGCTTTTCGCGCGCCTATTGCAGCCGATGAAGACCTACGTTGCCACGCCAGAGAATCGCCAGCGGGACTGGTACGTCGTCGACGCCGACGGCAAGACGCTCGGCCGTCTGGCGACCCAGATCGCCGACACCCTGCGCGGCAAGCGCAAGCCCGAGTACACGCCCCACTGCGACACCGGCGACTTCGTGGTCGTCGTCAACGCCGAGAAGGTGGCCGTGACCGGCAACAAGCGCGCCGACAAGATCTACTGGCGCCACAGCGGCTATCCCGGCGGGATCCGCTCGCGGACGCTGGAGGAGATGCTCGCGCGCCGGCCCGAGGAGGTCATCCGCAAGGCCGTCGGCGGGATGCTGCCCCGCAACCGCCTCGCCCGCCAGCAGCTGCGCAAGCTCAAGGTCTACGCCGGCCCCGAGCACCCGCACGCCGCCCAGCAGCCCAAGCCGATGGAGATCGAAATCTGATGATCGACGAGCCGAACGAGAACGCCGGGCAGCCCGAGGACGAACAGCCCGAAGCCCCGGAGCCCGAGGCTCCCGAGGCCGAGCAGCCCGAGGCCGAGCAGCCCGAGCCGGAGGCCGAGGCGCACAAGCCCGAGGCCGAGCGCCGAGCCAGAGCCGGAGGCGACGAGCCCGAGGCCGCGGGGCCCGAGCCGGAGGCGGCGGAGCAGCCCGAAGCCGCCGACGAAGTGGAGCCGGAGGAGGCGGAGCCGCCCGCCTCAGAGCCCGACGCAGCGGCGCCGGCCGCCCAGCCCCAGAAGGCCAAGGACGTCCCGCCGGGGGCCGAGCTCGAGCCGATCGCGATCGAGCCCGAGCGCGAGCTCAGCGCCGAGGAGCGCGCCCGGGTGGAGGCGGAGGCCGAGGAGCGCGCCCGGCTGGAGGCGGCGGCCGAACAGGAGGAGCCCGTCGCCCGCAGCGGCCCGACGGTCCAGCTCGCCGCCGACGCTCGCATCCAGGCGACCGGCAAGCGCAAGAGCTCGATCGCCCGCGTGATGGTGCGCCCGGGCGGGGGCGAGTTCGTGATCAACGGGCGCAGCCTCGATGAGTACTTCCCGCGGCAGTACCTCCGGACGATGGTCCGCCAGCCGCTCGTCACCACCGGCTACGAGGGCACGGTCGACGTCCAGGTCCGCGTCCACGGCGGCGGCGTCAGCGGCCAGGCCGGGGCGGTCCGCCACGGCATCGCCAGGGCGTTGACCGAGGTCGACCCCGAGCTCCGCGCCGAGCTCAAGCGCCGCGGCCTGCTCACCCGGGACGCGCGGATCAAGGAGCGGCGCAAGGCGGGACTCAAGAAGGCGCGTAAGCGGCCCCAGTTCAGCAAGCGCTGAACACGCAGCCGGCAAAGCTCTTCGGCACCGACGGCGTTCGCGGCGTCGCCGGCGAACAGCTGACCGAGGAGCTCGCGCGGGCACTGGGGCGCGCCGCGACGGAGCTCTGCGAGGCCCGTCGCCCTCAGCTCCTGATCGTTCGCGACACGCGCGAGTCCGGTCCGATGCTCGCCGCCGGGCTGGCGGCCGGCGCCGCGCAGGCGGGCGGCGACAGCTTCGACGCCGGGGTGCTGCCGACCCCGGCCGCGTCGATCCTCGTTCGCCGGCTCGGGCTCGACCTGGCGGCGGTCGTCTCGGCCTCCCACAACCCCTGGCGCGACAACGGGATCAAGTTCTTCGACGCCCGAGGCCGGAAGCTCGAGCCGGAGGCGGAACTGGAGATCGAGCAACGGGTGCTCGAGCTGCTCGAAGGCGACGGCGAGGAGCCCGCTCCGAGCGGGATCGCCCGGACGCTCGAGGCGAGCCTCGACGACTACCTGCGCGAACTGCAGTCGGCCTTCCGCCTCGACCTTGCCGGCCTGGAGGTCGTCCTCGACTGCGCCAACGGCGCCACCTTCGAGGCCGCTCCCGCGATCTTCGAGCGACTCGGGGCCGAGGTGGACGTGATCGGCGCCGAGCCCGACGGGCGAAACATCAACCAGGGCTGCGGCTCGACGGCGCCCGAGGCGCTCGCCGCTCGCGTCACCGAGCTCGGGGCCGCGATCGGCTTTGCCTTCGACGGCGACGGTGACCGGGTCGTGGCCGTCGACGGCGGGGGATCCGTCCGCGACGGCGACGAGCTGATCGCGCTCGGGCGCCCTTCACCTCAAGGCCGCGAAGGCGCTCGCCGGCGACGGGGTCGCTGTGACGGTGATGAGCAACTACGGGTTTCACCAGGCGATGCGCGAGGCCGCGATCGAGGTGGCGACGACCGACGTCGGCGACCGCCACGTCGCAGCCGAGCTCGACCGGCGGGGCTGGTCGCTCGGCGGCGAGCAGTCCGGGCACATCATCTGGACCGACTACGCGCCGACCGGCGACGGCATCGCCGCCGCACTGCTCGTCCTCGGGGCGCTCGGCGGCGGGCCGCTGGCCGAGTCGAAGCCCATGCAGAGGCTGCCGCAGGTGCTGACGCAACGTCGAGGTCGCCGACCGCGAGGCCGTGGCGGGCGCCGAGCGCGTCTGGGGCGCCGTCGAGCGAGGCGAACGGTCGCTCGAGGGCCGCGGCCGCGTGCTCGTGCGTCCTTCGGGGACCGAGCCGCTGGTGCGGGTGATGGTCGAGGCGCCGACCGAGGACGAGTGCCAACGAGGTCTGCGAGCGGCTGGTCGAGCTCGTCGCGCGAGCTCAGCTTGGTGCGCCCCGGTAGCCGGCCGTCTGGCTCTACCCTTATCGCAGTCTGATGTGCGGGATCGTCGGATATGTCGGCAAGCGCCCGTGCCGGGACCTGCTGATCGCGGGGCTCGAGAAGCTCGAGTACCGCGGCTATGACTCGGCCGGGATCTCGCTGCTCGCGGACGGCGAGATCGACACGGTGCGCGCGGTCGGCAACCTCGCCAACCTGCGAGCGGCGGTCGGGCTCGACGCCGAACGGCCCGTCACGAGCGCAACGGCGGCGGCGTCGCGGTCGCCGCGCCTCCGGCGACGATCGGCCTCGGCCACACCCGCTGGGCGACCCACGGGCGGGTCACCGAGGAGAACGCCCACCCGCACGGCGACTGCACGGACAGCATCCAGATCGTCCTCAACGGCATCGTCGAGAACCACGCCGAGCTGCGCGCCAGCTGACCGCCGACGGGCACGTTTTCAGCTCCGAGACCGACGCCGAGATCGTCGCCCACCTGATCGAGCGCCACTACGACGGCGACCTGACCGAGGCCGTCCGCGGGCGCGTTCGCCGAGCTGCGCGGCCACTACGCCTTCGTCGCCATGCACGCCGACCACCCCGACACGCTGGTCGCCGCGCGCCAGGAGTGCCCGCTGATCGTCGGGCTCGGCGAGGGCGAGACCTTCGTCGCCTCGGCGATCCCGGCGTTCCTCGCGCGAGACCCGCGACGGTGCTCAGGCTCGAGAACGGCGAGATCGTCACCGTCGACGCCGACGGCGCCCGGATCATCGACGCCGACGGCAGCCCGATCGAGCGGGACGTCGAGGAGGTCACCTGGGACGAGGAGGCCGCCGAGAAGGGCGGCTACGAGACCTTCATGCTGAAGGAGATCCACGAGCAGCCCGACGCCGTCGCCGAGACGATCACCGACCGGCTGCCGCGACACCGACTCGGTCGACCTCTCCGAGCTCGAGCTCGCGGACGAGTTCGTCGCCGGGATCGCGGCGGATCGTGATCGTCGCCTGCGGCACCTCCTACCACGCCGGGCTCGTCGGCCGCTACGCGATCGAGCAGTGGGCGCGGGTCCCGGTCGAGATGGACGTCGCCTCCGAGTACCGCTACCGCGACCCGGTGGTCAACGCCGACGACCTCGTGATCGGGATCACCCAGTCGGGCGAGACCGCCGACACGCTGGCGGCGATGCGGCTCGCGCGCGAGCGCGGCGCGACGCGTGCTGGCGCTCACCAACGTGATGGGCAGCCAGGCGACCCGCGACGCCGACACGCGTGCTCTTCACCCGCGCCGGGATCGAGATCGGCGTCGCGGCGACGAAGACCTTCGTCAGCCAGGTCGCGGCGATGTACCTGCTCGGCCTCTGGCTCGCCGCAGAAGCGCGGGCACGCTCGCCGGCGCCCGGCTCGCCGAGCTGATCGCCGAGCTGAAGGCGCATCCCGCGCCGGATCCAGGAGACGCTCGACTCGCGTCGACGAGCGGGTCCAGGCGATCGCCCGCAGCCATGCACGACCAGCGCTTCTTCCTCTACCTCGGCCGCAACATCGGCCTCCCGGTCTGCCTCGAGGGCGCGCTGAAGCTGAAGGAGATCTCCTACATCCCGACCGACGCCTACGCCGCCGGCGAGATGAAGCACGGCCCGATCGCGCTGCTCGACGAGTCGACGCCGGTGGTCTGCGTCGCCACCGACAGCCCGGTGCTCGAGAAGGTGCTCTCGAACGTCGCCGAGGTCCGCGCCCGCGGCGCCGACGTGATCGCGGTCGCCACCGAGGGCTCGCACGCAGGTCGCCGAGGCCGCCGACCAGACCCTGTACGTGCCCGCGCACCGACTGGATCCTGCAGCCGATCCTGGCGATCGTGCCGCTGCAGCTGCTCGCCTACCACATCGCCCGCGCTCAACGGGCTCAACGTCGACCAGCCGCGCAACCTCGCGAAGACGGTCACGGTCGAGTAGGCGCCCGCGGTGACCGTGCCGGGATCGGCATCGACCTGATCGAGATCGAGCGGCTCGAGCGGGCGCTGGAGCGCCGCCCGCGGCTGGCGCGAGCGCCTCTTCCGCGCCGCGCGAGCTCGAGTTCGCCGACGCGCGCGCGCCGGCCCGGCCGCCACCTCGCCGCGCGCTTCGCGGCCAAGGAGGCGGCGATCAAGGCGCTCGGGCTCGGCGGACTCCGGCTGCGCGAGGTCGAGGTCGCGGGGGCGGCGACCGAGCCCCCGCGGCTGCGTGCTGCACGGCACGCGCCGCGGAGCGGCGCGGCGACACGGCGTCGGCTCGAGGTCTCGCTCACCCACTCGCGCGAGATCGCCGCCGCGGTCGTCGTCAGCTCGCGCGGCCTGCGCCGTCCGCGGAGGCGCCGCGTCGCCGGACTACGCTGGCCGCGATGGAGAGCTGGCTCGAGCCGCTGTTACGACGCCGCGGCGATGCGCGCCGTCGACGCCTGGGCGATCGACGAGCAGGGCGTGCCCTCGCTGGAGCTGATGGAGGCGGCGGGCCGCGCCTCGCCGAGGCCGCGCGGAGGTCGCCGGCGAGGGGCCCGTGCGGGTCGTCTGCGGCAAGGGCAACAACGGCGGCGACGGGCTCGTCGCGGCTCGCCGATCTGCGCCGGTTCGGGCATCGAGGTCGAGGCGCTGCTGCTGTGGCCGGCCGACGAGCTCTCGCGCCGACGCCGCCGCCAACCTCGAGCGCCTCGCCGGCGAGGTGCGCGAGCGTGGCGCCCGAGCGCCTCGGCGCGCGCTCGCCGGCTCGGGCGCGATCGTCGACGCGATCTTCGGCACCGGCTTCGCGGGCGCCCCGCGGGCATCCGGCGCGAGGCGGCGATCGAGGCGATCAACGGCTGCCGCGGCGCCGGTCGTCGCCGCCGACATCGCCTCCGGGCGTCGACGCCTCGACCGGCGAGGTCGAGGGGTCGCGGTCGAGGCGGACGTCACGGTGACCTTCCACGCCGCCAAGCTCGGGCACTGGATCGCGCCCGGCAAGGCGCACACGCGGCGAGCTCCGGGTCGCCGCGATCGGGATCCCGCGCGGCGCGCCGGCGAGGCGCCCGGCGGGCCTGATCACCGACGGCGGTGCTCGACGCTCGCGCCGCGCGCGGGTCGCGGCTCGACCAAGTTCACCTCCGGCCAGGTGCTGATCGCCGGCGGCTCGCGCGGGCTCACCGGCGCCGTCTGCATGGCGGCCGAGGCGGCGATCCGCGCCGGCGCCGGCTACGCGACCGTCGCGGTGCCGGACGACCTCGAGCCGATCTTCGAGGTGAAGCTGACCGAGGTGATGTCGCGCGGCTTCGCCGGAGCGCCGGGGCGCCTCGGCCCGGACGCCGCGGAGGCGATCGCTCGCCGCCGCGGAGCGGGCGCGCCGCGGTCGTGCTCGGCCCCGGGCTCGGGCGCGACGACGGCTCGCCGCGGCTGGCGCCGGGCGCTGGCCGCGCAGGATCGAGGCGCCGCTGGTGATCGACGCCGACGGCCTCAACGCGCATCGCCGGCGGCTCGAGTCGCTGCGCCGGCGCGAGGCCGCCACGGTGCTGACCCCGCACGCGGGCGAGCTCGGCCGCCTGCTCGAGACGCGAGTCGGACGAGATCGCGGCGCACCGGCTGGCCGTGCGCGCGCGAGGCCGCCGAGCGCAGCGGCGCGATCGTCGTGCTCAAGGGCGACGACACGATCGTCGCCGACCCGGGCGAGCGGCTGGCGGTCAACGGCCGGCGGCAGCCCGGCGCTGGCGACCGCCGGCACCGGCGACGTGCTCGCCGGCACGATCGCCGCGCTGCTCGCCCGCGGCGGCTGGAGCCGTTCGAGGCCGCCTGCGCCGCCGTCCTCGCCCACCAGCGCGCCGGGCGGATCGCGGCCAGCCGGATCGGGTCCGCCGAGTCGGTGATCGCCGGCGACGTGATCGCGGCGCTGCCGGAGGCGCTGCGCCCGGAGGGCGCGATGAGCAGTCGCGCGGGCCACGGCGCTGGTCGACGCTCGGCGCGATCGAGCGCAACTGCGCCCGGCTGCGCTGCGGAGCTCGACGGCGGCGCCGCGCTCTGCGCGGTCGTCAAGGCCGACGGCTACGGCCACGGCGCGGTCGAGTGCGGCGCGCGCCGCGCTCGCCGGCGGCGCCGAGCTGGCTCGCGGTCGCCGCCGCCGCCGAGGCCGCCGAGCTGCGCGCCGCAGCTCGCCGACGCCCGGCTGTTCGTGATGGGCGCGCTGACGCCCGCAGGAGCTGCGACGTCGCCCTGCCGCAGGATGCCGACCTGGCGGTCTGGCGCCCGGGCTTCGCTGGAGCTCGTCCGCCGGCGCGCGGCGAGCGCGCTCGGCGTCCGGCCGCGGGTCCACGTCAAGTACGACACCGGCATGGGCCGGCTCGGCGAGCGCGACGCCGGGCGCGGTCGCCGAGCTCGCGCGCCGTGGCGGCCGCCGAGCGACGGGTCGAGCTGGCCGGGCTCTGGACCCACTTCGCGACCGCCGACGAGCCCGGCTCGGCGTTCTTCGACGAGCAGCTCGAGCGCTTTCGCGCCCTCGCCGAGCCGCTGCGCGCGCGACCATCCCGAGCTCCTCGTGCACGCCGCCAACAGCGCCGCGACCCTGCGCGAGCCGGCTCGCACTTCGACATGGTCCGCTGCGGGATCGCGATCTACGGGCTCGACCCGTTCCAGCGAGGACCCGTTCGCGCCGCGACCTCGAGCCCGCGCTGGAGCTGCACTCCTACGTCGCCGACGTCAAGCGCTTCGAGCCGGGGCGCCAGCGCCGGCTACGGCCAGCGCTGGCGGGCGACCGAGCGACACCTACGTCGGGCGTGCTTCCGATCGGCTACGGCGACGGCGTCCGGCGGGCGCTGACCAACAACGCCGAGGTGCTGGTCGCGCGGCCGCCGCCATCCGCTGGTCGGGACCGTCTCGATGGACAACCTCACCATCGACCTCGGCCCCGAGACCGAGATCGAGCCGGGCGACCCGGCGGTGCTGATCGGAGCCCAGGGCGGCGAGCGGATCCTCGCCGAGGAGGTCGCGACGCGGCTGGCGACGATCAACTACGAGGTCACCTGCGGGATCTCGCAGCGGGTGCCGCGGGTCGATACGTCGAGCCGTGACGCGTGACCGCGATCGCCGAGCGGCTGCTGGAGGCCGCGCCCGCGGTCCGGGTCGCCGCGAGGCGCTCGCCGGCGCGCCGGACGCCTGGATCGTCGGCGGCGCCGTTCGCGACGCGCTGCTCGGGCGCCCGGTCGTCGACCTCGACCTCGCGGTCGCCGGCGATCCGGGCGAGGCCGCCCGGCGCGATCGCCGCGGCGGCGGGCGGCCCCGCGTTCGAGCTTTCGGCGGAGTTCGGCGCCTGGCGCGCGCTCGGCCGCCGACGCGTCCTGGCACGTCGACGTCTCCCGCGCTGCGCGGCGACCGTCGATCGAGGACGACCTGGCGCGGCGCGACTTCACCGTCAACGCGATCGCGGTCGCGCTGTCCGACCCGGGCGGCGACGCCGATCGACCCCGCCGGCGGCCTCGCGGACCTCGGCCGCGGCGCCTGCGTGCGCCGGCTCGCGAGCGCAGCTTCAGCGACGACCCGCTGCGGATCCTGCGGGCGGCGCGGCTCGCCGCCGCAGCTCGGGTTCGAGATCGACCCGGGGACGGTCGAGCTCGCCCGCGCGGCGGCCGCGCGGGCCGCCGAGGCCGCGGGCGAGCGCCAGCTCGCCGAGCTGCGCCTGCTGATCGCGGGCCCGGACCCGATCCGCGGGCTGGAGCTGCTCGACGAGCTCGGCGCGACGGACGGCGGTGCTGCCGGAGGTCGACGCCCTGCGCGGGGTCGAGCAGAACCCCAACCACCACCTCGACGTCCACGGCCACACGCATCGAGGTGCTCTCGAACCTCGCTCGAGGTCGAGCGCGACCTCGATCGCTACGCGGGCGAAGCAGCGCCGACGGTCGGCGAGCTCCTGGCCGAGCCGCTCGCCGACGAGCTCACCCGGCTGCGGGCGCTTCGGCTTCGGCGCGCTCCTGCACGACATCGGCAAGCCCGCGACCCGCGAGCGAGCAGCGCGGGCGGCTTCGTGACCTTCATCGGCCACGACGAGGTGGGCGCCGAGCTCGTCGGCGGGTCTGCGCGCGGCTGAAGGCGAGCCGGGCGCTCGACGCGCTACCTCGCAGGCGCTCACCCGCCACCACCTGCGCCTCGGCTTCCTGGCCGCCGAGCGGCCGCTGTCGCGCCGGCGCCTCTACGACTACCTGCGCGCGACCCGAGCCGGTGGCGGTCGGACGTCACCCTGCTCACGGTCGCCGACCGGCTCGCGGCGCGAGGGGGCGGGCCGACCGCGCGCCCGGAGATGATCGAGGCGCACCTCGAGCTCGCCCGCGAGATGCTGCCGGCGGCCGCTGGCCTGGCATCGCGACGGGCCGCCGCGGGCTGCCGATCGCCGGCGACGAGCTCGCCGCAGAGGTCGGGATCGAGCCCGGGCCCGAGCTCGGCCGGCTGCTGGGCGAGATCGAGGCGGCGGTGTTCGCCGGCGAGGTGGAGACGGCCGAGCAGGCCATCGAGTACGCGAATAGGCTCAGGGACGAGTGACCGACGACTGCATCTTCTGCGCGATCGCGTCGGGCGAGGGCCCCGCCGAGATCGTCGACTCCGACGAGCACACGGTCGCCTTCATGGACATCAATCCCGCCACGCGAGGCCACGCGCTGGTGATCCCGCGGACCCACTCGGCCGACCTGATGGAGATCTCCGACGAGGATCTCGAGCGGACGACGCTTGCCGCACGCCGCCTGGCCCGCAAGATCGAGGCCGCGCTCGAGCCGGCCGGGTTCAACGTGCTGAACGCCTGCGGTGCCGTCGCGTGGCAGACGGTCTATCACTTCCACCTCCACGTGATCCCGCGCTACGAAGACGATCCGCTCAAGCTGCCCTGGATCCCCCGTGGCGCCGACGCCCCGCAGATCGCCGCGGTGGCCGAGCAGATCCGCGGCGCCGCCTGATGGCGACGATCAAGCTCGAGCGCGACGGTGCGGTGGCTTCGATCGTGCTCTCGAACCCGCCGCTGAACCTGTTCACCGACAACGCCTTCAACGAGCTGATGGCGTGCCTGGACGAGGTCGAGGGCTCGAACGCGCGCGCGCTCGTCTGGCGCGCCGAGGGCGAGATCTTCACCGGCGGCGTCGACGTCAATGGCTTCCAGCGGATCGTCGACGCGGGCGCCGGCGAGCACGCCGACGCGCTCGCCGGCCCGCTGATCGAGGGCGTCCAGCGCCTCGAGGCGCTCGAGATCCCCACCCTGGCGCTGATACACGGTCTTTGCCTGACGGCCGGGCTCGAGGTCGCCCTCGGCTGCGACCTCCTCTGGGCCGAGGAATCGTCGAGGTTCGGGCTCGTCGAGGCGGTCGTCGGCCTCACCCCCGGCGCGGGTGGCACCCAGCGGATGGCCGAGCGCGCCGGCCCGGCGCGTGCGCGCGAGTTCGTGATGACCGGCGGCCTCTACGACGCGGAGACGCTCGAGCGCTGGGGCGTCGTCAGCCGCGTCGTCCCCGACGGCACGGTGCACGAGAAGGGGATGCGGTTCGCCGAGCGGCTCGCGAGCGGGCCGACCAAGGCCCACGCGGCGACGAAGCGGATCGTGCGCGCGTTCTCCGACGGCGGGATCGAGCGCGCGGACGAGGTGACGCCCAGGCAATTCGCCGACCTGTTCGCCACCGAGGACCTTCAGAACGCGGTCCGGTCATTTCTCGCCGAAGGGCCTGGGAAAGCCAAATTCGAGGGTCGGTTGAGCTACCCTCACCGGTCGCATGGCAAAGGAAGAGAAGATCGAGATGGAGGGCGAGGTCACCGAGGCCCTCCCCAACACCATGTTCAAGGTCAAGCTCGACAACGACCACGAGGTCCTCGGGCACATCTCGGGCAAGATGCGCCGCCACTACATCCGCATCCTCCCCGGCGACCGGGTGAAGATCGAGCTCTCGCCCTACGACCTGGACCGCGGCCGGATCACCTACCGCTACAAGTAGCGCGCGCTGCTGACCTGGGAGTTTGTATCGCTATGCGAGACAAACCAGGGGTGCTTACGCCGGCGGGATGTTCTGGTTTCGCCGCAGGACGTTGTCCGGGTCGTAGCGGCGCTTTAGCTTCCGCAGCCGCTCGAAGGCGCGGTCGCCGAATGCGGCGCGGACCCGCTCGAGCGGCTCGTCGGCCTGCATGTAGTTGATGTAGCCGCCGCTCACCGACCACGGCTCGATCGCCGCCGCCGTCTCGCGCGCCCAGGCGATTGATTCCTCGTCGTGCGCCGGGTCGAGCCAGGTCGCCATGACGCTGAGGTTGAAGGCCGCCCCTCGGTAGCCGAGCGCGGCGCTGTCGGGATCGACGTCCTTGGGAGCCCCGTGCAGCGACTCGATCAGGATCTGACCCGGCGGGCGCCCGAGCGCGAGCATGCGCTCCAGTAGGACGTCGATCAGCTCGTCGGAGAGCTCGCGGACGAAATGCCCCTTCCAGTAGTTGCGGTCGACCCCGTACCCGGGGTTGAACACGAGCTGTTGGTCGAGGAACCCGTGCTGGCGGACGCCGTCCTCGGCCAGAGCAGGAGCCGCGCGCAGCGCGCGCAGGAACTCGGGATCGCCGCCCTTGCCGGTGTAGCAGGGCGCGACGACCAGCGCAGGGGCGAGTGACTCGTCGAGCGCCATGATCGCCTGGCAGCTGAGCTCGCGCCCGGCGCCGCCGGCGACGTCGCGATACACGCGGAGCGCCTCGCTGACGCCCTCCCCGACGTAGGTGAGGCGCCCGCCGACCACCTGCTCGAGCGGGTGCAGGCGGAACTCGAGCCTGGTCGCGATCCCGAAGTTCCCCCCGGCGCCGCGCACGCCCCAGAGCAGGTCGGGGTTCTCGTCGGCGCTCGCGCGGACGGCGCTGCCGTCGCCCGTCACCAGCTCGGCGGCGAGCAGGTTGTCGCAGGTGAGCCCGTACTGGGCGGTGAGGTGACCGATGCCGCCCCCGAGGGTGAGGCCGGCCACGCCCGTCGAGCCCACGACGCCTCCGGGCGTGACCAGCCCGAGCGCCTGGGTGGCGGTGTCGAAGTCGAGCCAGGTGGCGCCGCCGTCGGATCGCGCGGTTCCTGCGCCGGGATCGACCTCGACGGTCCGCATCAGGGTCAGGTCGATCACCAGCCCGTCGTCGCACACGCAATGGCCCGCGGGGTTGTGCCCGCCGCCGCGGACCGCGATCTCCAGTTCGTTCGCGCGCCCGAAGTCGAGCGCCGTGGCGACGTCGGCGGCGTCGAGGCACCGCGCGATCACGGCGGGCCGGCGGTCGATGAGGGCGTTGAAGCAGCGCCGGGCGGCGTCGTAGCCCTCGTCGGCCGGGGTGAGGACAGCCCCTGCGAGCGAAGCCCGCAGCTCCGCCGAGTCGACGGTCGATTCGGCCTCCCCGGTCACCGCCTTGGACCCTATAGATCCGCGCTCAGGGCCCGAGATAGCTCGTCCGCGCCGCCTCGAGGTCGGGCTTCCCCATCTCCATCGCCAGCGCGGACCAGGCGAAGTCCACCGCCGCCAGCCCCTCGCCCGTGTAGGGGTCGTAGTACTCGCGCAGTCCCTCGCGCAGGAGGGTGGCCTCGATCACCTTCGCCATGTGGTCGGCCTCGTCGACGTAGCCGAGCCGTACCAGGCCCAGCCACAGCATCCAGGCGGAGTTGACCCACGTCGGCCCGCGCCAGTAGCGGAGCTTCCAGCCCGGGCCTCGGTTGGGCTCGAAGCTCGGCTCCTGGGCGGAGACGGAGCACGGCGGCACCGGCAGCCAGTAGCGCTCGGGGTCGAGCAGGTGCTCGTCGATCAGCCGCCGCCCGATCTGTTCGGGCAGGTCGGGAAGCGCCAGGGGCGACAGCGCCGCCCAGGTCGAGACCTCCGGCCGGGCGCCGCCGGGCTGGACCTCGTCCAGGAACAGGCCGCGGCGCTCGTCCCAGAGCCGGTCGACGATCGCCGGGGTGATCGACGGCTCGCCGTTGGCGATCCGCGCCAGGTTCCACAGGACGTTGGTCATCACCTCGCACAGCACCGGGCGGCCGTGGTCGCGGATTCGCCGCGCGTCCCACCCGAGGCGCCGGTTGGCGGCCACCAGCAGTGGAAAGCCCCAATTCGCGTGCGAGCGGTAGCCCCACACCGGGTCGAACTTCGGCGACGAGTCGAGCCCCGACTCGTCGGGTTGGACCAGCCAGAGCAGACCGTCGCCCTCGAGGTCGCGGTTCTCCCGCAGCCACCGGTGGTGGGTCGCGATCCGCGGCTCCGAGCGCGGGTCGCCGACCCCGATCCGCCACGCCCACGCGAGCAGTGGCGGCTGGATCGTGCCGGTCATCTCCGCGTTTCGGGAATTGACGTTGTAGTAGAGGAGCCGCCGGAACGAGATCGGCTGGTCCCAGAAGATCACGTGGCCGATGAAGCCGTCCGAGCGCATCGCGGCGAGCAGCGTCTCGAGCTCTTGCCGCGGCCGCTCGCGGTCGAAATGCCTCCAGGCGATCGCCGCGAAACACGAGTCCCAGTACCACTGCCACGGGTACTTGGCCGGGCTGGGCCGGGTGTAGTCGAACCGCAGGCCGCGGCGCTCGCCGCGGGCGAGGCTCGCGGTCAGCACCCGCTCGGCGAGCCGAGCGAGCTCGCCCTCGGAGGTCCGACCGGCGCCGGCGCTCACCGGGGTAAGCTCGCGCGGTGAGCGAGGCGGGCGCGCGCTTGATCTCCGATTGGCTCGAGCCGCTGCTCGCCGATCAGCCCGGCCTGGCGCTGTTCGACGCCCACACCCACATCGGCGCCAAAGACCCCGACGGGGCGCGATGCACGGCCGACGAGCTGCTGGCGCTGCTCGACCCGCTCGGCGCCCGGGCGGTGGTGTTCCCGATGCAGGAGCCCGACGGATACGCGGCGGCCAACGACGCGGTGATCGCCGCCGCCGCGGCGTCTGGGGGACGGCTGGTCCCGTTCTGCCGCCTGGATCCCAACGACGATCCGGTCGCTGAGGCGGCCCGCGCCGTCGGGCTCGGCGCGCGGGGGATCAAGCTTCATCCGCGCGCCGAGCAGTTCTCGCTCGACGATCCGGGCGCGCGGGAGATCTTCGCGTTCGCCGACGCCGAGCGTCTCCCGGTGCTGATCCACGCCGGCCGCGGCATCCCGGCGCTCGGCCGGCACACGCTGGAGCTGGCGACTGAGTACCCGCATGCGGTGATCATCCTCGCTCACGCGGCGGTCTCGGACCTGAGCTGGATCTGCGGTCGGCTCCCAGAGCACCCGAACGTGTTCGTCGACACCTCGTGGTGGACCCCGCTCGACGTGCTGACCCTGTTCGCGTACGCGCCGCCCGGCAGGATCCTGTTCGCCAGCGATGCGCCGTATGGGACCCCGGCGATGAACGCGATCATCACCTTCAGGTGCGCGGTCCAGGCGGGACTCTCCGCCGAGCAGATCGAGCTCGTCGCCGGGCGCCAGCTCGACGCCCTGATCGGCGGACGCGACCCGATCGACGGAGGGCCGCCGCCAGGGCCGCCGTCGGCGCCGCAGGACCTGATCGTCGACCGCGTCGGGGCGTACCTGATGGCCGCGCTCGGGCGGCTGATCGTCGGCGCGCCGGCCGAGGACATGGTCGGCCTGGCGCGGCTCGGCTGCACGGTCGATCCCGAGGCCCCGCAGGCGGAGGTCTGCGCGGTGATGGCCTCGCTGATCGACGTCAGCGCCCATGAGGCCGGGAGCCTCGAGGACCTCGCGGTGCCGTCGCCGCAACGGCTCGCGGCGCTCGGCCCGCTGCTGCTCGCCGCGACCGTCGCGGCGACGCCACGGGTGCCGGTTCCCACCGAGTTTGCCGCCCTCTAGGGCTGCTACCGGCGTTGCAGCGAGGGCCGATGGCCGCCGGTGCCGCGCCCATCGTCCTAAGCTGTGCGACGCGCTGCGGAACCGCAACCCCGCGCAAGCGCACGTGTTTTTAGGCTTTCCGATGCCATTCGAGCGCAGATCCTCGCACCTGGCGCTGGTCGCGATCGCGGCCTTGGGCGCCGGCCTCGCCCTGGCGCTGGCCGCCATGGCGGCCGGCGAGCAGGGTGACAGCTTCAAGAAGGGCAAGGCCGTCCTCGGTCGGACGGCCCACGTGCCGAAGCCGGTCTGCCCGACGCCGGAGGGCGAAAGCCCGGCCGCCGACCTCGTCTGCCAGGGGCTCGGACGGGTGACCGGTTACCAGGTCGAAGCCGACGGCCGCCACAACCCCTACAAGGTCCGGCAGCCGGGAACGATCGTCGCGTGGGGCGCCAACCTCGGCGAACCCGACAAGGAAGAGCAGGACTTCTTCGAAACCCAGCTCTCGAAGAGCGGACCGGCCAGCGCGCGACTGGCGATCCTGAAGCCGAAGGACAACAGCCGCTACAAGCTCGTCAAACAGAGCCCGGTAGTCCAGCTTCAGTCGTCGCTGGGCGAGGACGTCGTGATCACCCTCGACGACCCTCTGCGAGTGCGCAAGGGGATGATCGTCGCGATCACGACGCCGACCTACGTGCCGAACCTCGCCCTGCACGGAACCAGCACCACCGACCTCTGGCGCGCCAGCCGCCCGGCGGGCCAGTGCACCGGCGAGGAGGCGCTCCTGCAGCAGAGCCGTCCGCAGCAGAAGGCCGGCGGCGAGCGCCCCTACGAGTGCGATTACAAGGGCGTGCGGCTGCTCTACTTCGCCTGGCTGGCGACCAACGAGTAGAGGCGGACGCCTAGCCGCTGCCGTCGAGGCTCGGCTGGCGAAGGCCGCAGTACGGGCAATCGGAGACGTCGAGCCCGATCAGCTGATCGCAGCGGCGGCAGATGCGTAGATTCTCGATCGTCCGGATGAGCGCCGACTCGGACGGGGCCAGCGGGAGCACCCTCGTCACGGGCTCCATCTCCTCGCCGGTCTCCTGGTCGATGTAGACGCCGTCCGGGCGCGCGACCGCGAGCTTCTCGCGGCCGGAGGCGCGGGCGCGCAGGCGGTAGGTCTGGCGCTGGTTCTGCATCCGCGCCGCAACGATATAGGGCATAGCCTGACGCCGTGCGAGTGCTGATCTTCCACGGCTGGCTGCTCAGCGGGACCGGCTCCAACGTCTACAACGCGAGCCTGGCGCGGGCGCTCGCGAGGCTCGGGCACGAGGTCCACCTCGTCTGCCAGGACCGCGACCCCCCCGACCTCGGCGCCGGCACGCCCGGCTCGGTGACGGTCCACAACCCGGACATCGGCGGCTTGCTGCCGACCTTCGTGCTCGACAGCTACGAGGGCTTCGAGGTCAAGACCTTCGGCGAGCTCAGCGACGAGGAGCTCGCCCACTACATCGAGGCGAACGTCGACGCCGTGAAGGAGCTGACCGAGTCGGTGGGCGGGTTCGACGCGGCGCTCGCCAACCACCTGGTCATGGCCCCGGTGATCCTCGCCCGCGCGGGGCTGCGCTACGCGATCAAGGTCCACGGGTCCGACCTCTCGTACACGATCATCCCCGACCTCGACCGCTTCCGGCCCTACGCAGAGGAAGCGGTCGCCTCGGCCAACGGCATCCTCGTCGGGTCCGGCCACATCGCCCACAGGCTGCGCCTCGTGGTCGACGATCCGGAGACCAACGCCAAGATCCGGCTCGGGCCGCCGGGCGTCGACACCGAGCTGTTCGCTCCCAGCGAGGACGGAGCCGGGCCCCTGAGGCGGCTCGCGGCAAATCTGAGAGCAGCGACCGAAGAGGCGGAGGGCGGGTCCTGGGACCGCGACACGCAGGCGGCCGCCGACGCGGTCGAATGGTTCGCCGAGGCGCCGGGTCCGCGGGTGGTCTTCGTCGGCAAGCTGATCGTCTCCAAGGGGGTCGACCTGCTGCTGGCGGCGTGGCCGCTCGTGCACGCGGCGAACCCGGAGGCGCGGCTGCTGGTGGTGGGGTTCGGAGAGGCCGAGCAGGCGATGATCGACGCATGGGCCGGTCTCGAGCGCGGCGACCTCGACGCCGTTGCGGGACATCGCGGTCCGCGGCCGGGGCGTCGAGGGCGGGGAGGAGGCGCCGTTGGCGATCCTCTCGGCCTTCCTGGAAGGGGTGCAGCCCGGATACCTGGACCTGGCTCGGGATGCCGCCGGCAGCGTCGCCTTCTCCGGGCGGCTCGAGCACGATGAGGTCGGCGAGCTGGTCCCGGCCTCAGACGCGCTGGTCTTCCCGAGCACCTTCCCCGAGGCCTTTGGGATGGTGGCCGCCGAGGCGGCGTCGGCGGGGGCGCTTCCGGTCTCGGCGGCGCACTCGGGCGCCGCCGAGGTCAGCGCGGCGCTGGCGTGAGGGGATTCCGGGCGCCGCCGCCCCACTGCTGTCGTTTCCGGTCGACGACCGGGCGGTGTCCGCGATCGCCGATCGGCTGAACGCGTGGCTGGCGCTTCCGGAGCCCGACGGCGCCGCCGTCCGCGAGGGCCTGCGCGAGACGGCGGTCGAGCTCTGGAGCTGGGAGGGAGTCGCCAAGAACATGCTTGCCGCAGCCGTCGGCGACCTCGAGGGGCTGCCCGTGCCTGGAGCGGGCTCGTGACGCCTGGCGCAAGCGCCGGGCGACCCGCCGAAGGGGTCGCCTTGACCAATAGAATCGCGCCCCGGTGACCCGCGCCACGCTAGTCCGACTAGTCGCCGCGATGATCGCGCTTGCGGCCGTGATGTCGGTCGTGCTGCTGCAGTTCGAATGGTTCGGCGACGCGGGCTCGACCCAGGCGGATCCGATCGACACGCTGTTCGACGTGATGATCGTGCTCTCGTCGTTCGTGTTCTCGATCGTGGTGATCATGCTCGCCTACGCGATCTGGAAGTTCCGGGCCAAGCCGGGGACGAGGGCGACGGCGAGCCGATCCACGGCAACACCAAGCTCGAGATCGCCTGGACCCTGATCCCGACGATCATCGTCCTCTTCGGCGCCGTCTACAGCTGGATCGTGCTCGACGACATCGAGGCGAAGGCGTCCGACGCGATGCCGCTCCACGTCATCGGCCAGCAGTACAAGTGGACGTTCGAGTACCCGGAGGTGCAGATCGGCGAGTCGAACGGCCAGCCGACCTATCTGACCTCGAACGAGCTGCACGTGCCGGTCGACCGCGAACTCGACGTCCGCGTGACCGCGCTCGACGTCATCCACTCGTTCTGGGTCCCGGAGTGGAGGATCAAGCGCGACGCGGTCCCGTCCGGCGCCGGCGGCGACGAGATCGACAACGAGTTCGTCGTCACCCCGAACCAGGAGGGAGCCTTCAGCCTCGTCTGCACGGAGCTCTGCGGGATCGGCCACGCGACGATGCGCGCGGCGGTCATCGTAGAGTCACAGGCCGAATTCGACCGGTGGATCAGCGATCAGAAGGCGGCGGCGTCGGGGTCGTCGTCGGGCTCTGCATCTCAGGCGTCAGGCAGCGGGACCTAGGCAGCGGAGGAATCAACGGGTGGTAGCTGCAGTCAGGAGACCAGGGCTCGGGCGGGCGTCGATCGGCTTCCTGCTCGGGGGGGCGTTCGGCTTCGGGCTCGTCGTCGCGCTGAGGGCGATCTCGGGGCTGGAGATCTTCCAGACGGAGCAGACCGGCTATCCGCACATCATCGTCCCGGGGATCACCGCCCCCCTCGGGTTCCTGATCGGCCTCGGCGCCTTCGACTACTGGTTCCGCTGGGCGGCCGGCAAGCCCACCATCCCCGAGGACCACTCGAGCCACGGCGCCACGTCGTGGAAGGACTACTTCAAGTTCAACACCGATCACAAGGTGATCGGCATCCAGTACATCGTCACCACCTTCTTCTTCTTCCTGGCGGGTGGCCTGCTGGCGATGCTGATGCGAGCCGAGCTCGCCCAGCCGGGGAGCCAGATCGTCGACGCCCACGTCTTCAACGGGCTGTTCTCGACCCACGCGGCGCTGATGATCTTCGTCTTCGTGATCCCGGTCTTCGCCGGGATCGCCAACTACGTCCTGCCGCTGATGATCGGCGCGCCCGACATGGCGTTCCCGCGCCTGAACGCCCTCTCGTTCTGGATGCTGCCGATGGCGGGGCTGCTGTTCATCACCTCGTTCCTGGTCCCCGGCGGCGCCTTCGACGCCGGCTGGACCGGCTACGCGCCGCTGTCGACGGGGGCCCCATTGGGGCAGTCGTTCTTCAACCTCGGCGTCCAGTTCGCCGGCGCCTCGTCGGTGGCCACGGCGCTCAACTTCCTGGTCACGATCATCACCATGCGGGCGCCGGGGATGACCTTCTGGCGCATGCCGCTGCTGGTCTGGGCGAACCTCTCGACCTCGCTGCTGGTGGTCGCGGCGACCCCGTTCATCGCCGGCGTCCAGTTCATGGTCCTGTTCGACCGCGCCCTGCACACCAACTTCTTCCAGGCGGCGTTCGGCGGCGACGTGCTGAGCTACCAGCACATCTTCTGGTTCTACTCGCACCCGGCCGTCTACATCATGATGCTGCCCGGATTCGGGATCGTCTCGGAGGTGATCTCAACCCACGCCCGCAAGCCGATCTTCGGCTACCGGCTGATGGCGCTGGCGCTGATCGGGATCGTCGTCCTCTCCTACACGGTCTGGGCGCACCACATGTTCGTCAGCGGCATGTTCAGCTGGCTGCGGGTGCCGATGATGATCACCACGCTGCTGATCGCGGTGCCGACGGGGATCAAGATCTTCTCCTGGCTGGCGACGCTGTTCGACTCGAAATTGCACCTGAAATCGACGGCGATGCTGTTCTCCCTGGGCTTCATCGTCACCTTCGTCATCGGGGGCATCTCGGGGGTGATGCTCGGCATGGTGCCGATCGACATCCACGTCTCCGACACCTACTTCATCGTCGCCCACATCCACTTCGTGCTCTTCGGCGGCTCGGTGTTCACGATCTTCGCCGGCATCTACCACTGGTTCCCGAAGATGACCGGGCGGATGTACGACGAGAAGCTCGGGCGCGTCCACTTCTACCTGACACTGGTCGGCATGCTCGGCACCTTCGTGCCGATGCACTGGATCGGGATGGAGGGGATGCCGCGGCGCGTCTCCGACTACGCCGCCCAGTTCGCCGAGTGGAACCTGGTGATCACGATCTCCTCGTTCCTGCTCGGCATCGCCCAGCTGGTGTTCATCTACAACATGGTTGTCTCGTGGCGCTTCGGCCCGCGGGCCACCGCCAACCCGTGGCGGGCGAACACGATCGAGTGGCAGGTGTCCTCGCCGCCGCCGATCTTCAACTTCGACGAGATCCCGCGCGTGGTGGGAGGCCCGTACGAGTTCGGCGTGCCCGGCGCGCGTCACGCGATCATGGGCGGCGGGGGCGCCGAGGTGCGCCCGCCCGAGCCCGCGGTGGCCGGCGCGGCTGCCGGCGGCGGGGGAGGCGATCCCGGCGGTGACAGGCAATGACCGAGGCCGAGCTCGCCAGCTATCCCACCGACGACCCGACGACCCGGGCCGACTGGTCCGACGGCGGAACCGTGCTCGCCTTCCTGAACGAGGTCGCGGGCGGCCGCCGGCTGCTGGAAGCGCTGCGCGAGCGGGTCGACGCCGGCGCCGACCGGGTCGCGGTCGCGGCGCCGCAGAACCAGCCGACGGTGGGGCAGATCGTCGACCGCGACGAGGCCCGCGACGCGGCGCTTTCCCGGGTAGAGGTCACCCAGGCGGTGTTGCACGAGTTCGGGATCGAGGCGGTCGGGGCGATCTTCGACTCCGATCCGGCGCTGGCGATCGACGACGCCGTGCGCGCCTTCCAGCCGAAGGAGACCCTGCTCTCCGCGCTCTATGAGACCCGGTTCGGCCTCATGCGCAAGGACCTGGTCGAGTGGGCGAAGGACAAGATCGAGGTGCCGGTGGTCCACATCCCGGTCCGCGTCGACGACGACGCCGTGCGCTGGGACGTCGTCCACACGCTCGTCGTCGGCACCCAGACGATCAACAGCCCGGAGCTGATCGCGCACTTAAAGCAGCGCGCGGCCGAGAAGCCTCACCGCTACACGATCATCTGCCCGCGCTCGGGCGACCTCACCCGCGAGCAGGTCTGCGCCAAGCTCGCCCACACGCTCGCGGAGCTCTACCGCTCCGAGATCGACGCCACCGGCCAGCCGATGAGCCCCGAGCCGTTCGCCGCGATCCAGAACGGGGTCGAGCACTATCGGATCGACGACATCCTGATCTCGACTCTGACGGGCCAGCAGTCGAAGTGGCTCGAGGAGGGCCTGATCGAGAAGGTCGAGGGGATCACCGACAAGCCGATCGAGCACTTCGAGGCCAGCGCCGGGCCGGTCACCGCCCCGCCGGCGACGAGACCGAGGACGCGGTAGGGGAGCGCAGAACTGATGGAGAGCGCGTCGGTCGCCGTCGGCCACGAGGCCGAGCACGAGCACCACGGCCCGCCCGAGGCACACCAGAGCTCGCGGATCGACCGCCAGACGCTCGGGATCCTGCTGTTCATCGTCTCCGAGGTGATGCTGTTCGGGGCGTTCTTCGCCTCGTACTTCTTCCTGCGCGTCGTCTCCAACGACGGCCCGTGGCCGCCCGAGGGCTTCGAGCTACCGGTCTCGGTCGCCGGCGTCAACACCGCGATCCTGGTCTCCTCGAGCTTCACCGTCCACTGGGCTCTGGAGTCGATCCGCCGCGGCAACCGCGCCGGACTGAGGGCCGGCCTCGCGATCACCTGGCTGCTCGGCGCGACGTTCCTCTTCATCCAGATCAACGAGTACATCCACATCGGCTTCTCGGCACGCGACGGCTCCTTCGGCTCGATCTTCTACGGGCTCACCGGCCTGCACGGAGCCCACGTCTTCGTCGGCCTGCTGCTGCTCAGCTTCGCCAACATCCGCGCCTGGCGCGGCCACTTCGGCCCCGACCCGAAGGACCACCTCGGCGTCGAGGTGCCCGGCATCTACTGGCACTTCGTCGACGTCATGTGGATCATCGTCTTCACGGTCGTCTACATCCTCTAGATGCGGCTCTAGCCAATCGAACACCGCGTGGGTTGGACAGCGCCGGTCTTGAACAGGCTCCCCGTTCACAGCTCCACCGGTGCACGCCAATCGGGGAGGTAGCATCCGGGCCATGCGAGGGCCTTGGCTGACGGTCGGCCTCTTGGCGGTGGTTCTGAGCCCGCTCGTCTTCGTCTCCACTCATGTCGCGCACCTTCCGGTGCCTGACTACTCGTTGGGTGCCGTGCTCGGCCTCCTTGGCGTGCTGGCTCTCGCTCGTTCGTCGGCATTGCGTTAACCGCTTGCTGGTGAGCGCGCCGAACGCGAAGTTATCCCCGCTATAGGGGGGACAACTTCGCGTTCGACGGGATGGCGAACCTCCGGCGGCCGCTGGACGTATTCCGAGTGCAGGGGTACCTTTGAGCTAGTTACGAGGAGGCCGTGAATGCATAACCCGCTTCGTTCCGAGTCGGAGATGTTCCGGATCGTCGTGGTCGTCGGGTTAGCGGCCCTACCGGTGATCGTCCTCGGGCTCGCCGTGAGCCCCGGCGCCGGGGCGATCCTCCTCGGCGTGGAGCTGCTGGTCGGCGCCTGGCTGGTCTGGAGCCGCAGCCGCGGCGTCGAGCCGCACGAGGCCGAGGTGGCCGCCGGCGGCGACGGCGTCTACCGGCTCCTGGTCGCCGCCAACGAGACCGTCGGCGGGCACGCGCTGCTCGACGAGATCGAGCAGCGCTGCGCGGGCCGGCGCAGCGAGATCCTCGTCGTGGTCCCGGTGCTGGCCCCATCGCGCCTCGCCCATCTGGCGCACGACGTCGACCGCGCGATGGGCGAGGCCCAAGCGCGGCTCGACCACTCGTTGCGCACGATGTCTTCAGCCGGCCTGCGGGCCCGGGGCTACGTCGGCGACCATCACGACCCCAACACGGCGCTCGAGGACGCCCTGCGCGAGTTCGCCGCCGACGAGGTGATCGTCTCGACCCACCCGCCGGAGCGATCGCGGTGGCTCGAGGGCGGGGTCGTCGAGCGGGCGCGCCGCGACATCCCGCTGCCGGTCACGCACGTGGTGGTCGACCTGGAGGCGGAGGAGGCGGCGACTCCGGCGTGAGCCTTCAGCCGCCCCCGCTCTGGACCTGCTTGAGGATGTAGTCGACCAGGGCGTTCAAATCCTTGGGCGGGATCTGCTGCTGGAAGTCCGCCGGCATGACCCCGGGCTGGAAGCCCTGATAGATGACCTTGTCCGGATCGACGATCGACTCGTGGATGTAGGCGGCGTCCTTGCCCTGGAGCGCGTCGGCGAGGTTCGGCCCGGTGCCGGCCGGCGCTCCCGGGGTGAGCGTGTGGCAGCTCGAGCACTTCTCGGCGAAGACCTCCTCCGGGGTGCCGAGCGGAGGCGGAGCCGCGCCGGGCACTCCGGCCACCTCGCCGACGTACGCGGACACGTCTGACGCGTCCTGGCCCGTGACGAGCTCGGCCGGCATGTAGACACGGGTGTAGTCGGGCACGCCCTCCTCGACCTCGCGCGGGTGCGCGATCTGCTTCTCGACCACGCCCTCGATCGTCGAGTCGGTCATCCCGTCGGCGCGCGCCTGGGCGAAGGCCGCGTCGAGGTTGGGGCCGATCTCCGTGCTGGTCCCGGCCTCCGCCAGCGCGTGGCAGGTCCCGCACTTCGCGATGAAGAGCTGGCGGCCGCGGACCGTATCGTTGTCCCCGGCCCCGCAGCCCGACACGATTGCGCCGCCGGCGAGCAGAGCCACGGTGCCCGCGATCAGCTTTCCCCGCCTGCGGAAGGGTCTTGCCACGGGCGGCATGCTATCTGGCGCGACGCCCGCTCCGGCGCCCCCTCGCGGGCGCCGGAACCGTCGATTTGACGCCTGGGCTAAGGTTCGAGACGATCTGCACTAGGTCGTTTCGAACGGAGGCGAGTCGGGCGCAATGGAAGTTCGCAAGGGGATGTCGGGAGTGGTCTTGACGCTCGGCAGGGGGCACACGCTGCGCGACGCGGCGCGGCGGATGAGTGAGCGAAACGTCGGCGCCGCGGTGGTGATCGACGAGGAGGAGCCGGGCCCCGGCATCGTCTCCGAGCGCGACATCCTGATCTCGCTCGGGCGCGGGGAGGACCCCGACGCCGAGCTGATCGGCGACCACATGACCGACTCGATGATCACCGCCTCGCCGGACTGGAGCCTCGAGCGGGCGGCGGTCGAGATGTCCAAGCGCCACATCCGCCACCTGGTGGTGGTCGAGGGGCCGGAGATCGTCGGCGTGCTCTCGATGCGCGACATCGTGCGCTGCTGGACCGCCGAGGGCGCCACCTCGAGCATGACCCCGCCCGAGCGGGAGGGCACGACCGTCTAGCAGGCGCTCGGGCTACTCCGGGCGCTTCAGGGTCTCCGCGGGGATCACCGTGGTGGTGGTGCGCTGGCGCCGCGGCAGGCGCACGAAGCTCTCGCGCGACCCGCGGATCCAGGCGATGGCGGCGACCAGCGCGACCGCGCCGCCGATGACGCCGTACGGCCACCAGGTGAAGACCGAGCCGACGACGGCGGCGAGCCCGAACGCGATCAGGGCCGGGTACCAAGACGACTCCGGCAGGTAGATGAGCTCGAGCGGCTCGCGGGCTTGGCTGCGGTCTGCCATCTAGATGTAGAGGAGCGCGGCGAGGAACGCCAGCCCGAAGAGCCCGATGGCGATCGACGCGATCACCAGCCCCGAGGCGATGTTGCTCCATGCGCGCGTTCGGTCCACGGCCGCGGTTCTATCAGATGGGCTGCGCTACAGCACCGCGCGATCGAGGGCCATCGCGCAGAACAGCAGCGCCAGGTAGGCGAGCGAGGACAGGTAGAGGCGCAGGGCCGCGCGGCGCGAGGGCCTGCGCAGCAGCCGCAGTGCCAGGGCGGTGAACGCGAGCCCGAGGAGGACGGCGACGATCAGATACGGGACGCCGAAGAACCCGGTGAGCCCGGGGACGAGCGTGAAGGCGACGAGGATCAGCGTGTAGACGACGATCTGACGCCTGGTGACCTCCTCGCCGCGGACCACGGGCAGCATCGGCACGCCGGTGCGCGCGTAGTCGTCCTTGATCAGCAGCGACAGGGCCCAGAAGTGCGGCGGCGTCCAGAGGAAGATGATCGCGAACGGGTACAGCGCCTCGGGCGCGAGCCCGCCGGTGGCCGCCGCCCATCCCACCAGCGGCGGCATCGCCCCGGCGGCGCCGCCGATGACGATGTTCTGCGGCGTGAGTGGCTTCAGCCAGACGGTGTAGACGAGCACGTAGCCGAGCAGCCCGCCGAGCGCCAGCGCCGCCGCCAGTCCGTTGACCGTGATCGCCAGTTGGATCGTCGCCAGGGCGCCGAGCACGATCCCGAACAGCAGGCCGTGCCAGGGCTCGATCCGCCCCGAGACCAGCGGCCGGCTGCGGGTCCGGGCCATGCGCGCGTCGCGCTCGCGGTCGAGGTAGTGGTTGATGGCCCCGGCGCCGCCGGCGGCCAGGTAGCCGCCGAGCATCGTCCAGGCGATCGCCGCGAGGGATGGCCCCGACGGGTCGGCGACGAACATCGTCGCCACGGTCGTCAGCAGCAGCAGCGAGATGATCCGCGGCTTGGTCAGCGCGACGTAGTCGCGGACCACCTGCCCCAGCGAGCCCTGGCGGGCCCGGCGCAGCCGCAGCGACTCGACCCCGGCCTCGACCGGATGGCTCGTGGTGGTGGCGCTCTCCATCAGGCGGCCGCTCCCGCGGCCGTCGGCTTACGGCGCAGCCGCTCCACCGCCGGCGCCGAGGCCGGCATCACGGTGGCGGTGGCGTAGACAACGGTCGCCCACAGGGTCGTGCCGAGCGCCAGGTGGCCGAGGATCAGGCCGGCGTGCTTGCCGGCCCAGACGTTGATCGCCCCGAGCGCGATCTGGGCGACGAGGATCAGCGGCAGAATCCAGAAGGCGCGGCTCGGCGCCCGGCGGCGAATCGCCACGGCCGCCAGGGCGATCACCGAGATCGCGGTCAGGTACATGAACAGCCGGTGGGTGAGCTGGATGTCGGCCAGGCGCGACTGGCCGAACGAGAGCCAGCCCTGGCCGTTGCAGCCGGGGAACTGGTTCGCGTCCCAGCCGGCGCCGCAGGCGGTGTGCGCGCCGGCGACCGCCTCGGCCTGCGGCGTGCCGTGGTACTCGGTCCCCGCGACGTAGCCGCCGGCGACGATCGTCGCCAGCACCAACCCGCAGGTCACCAGGCCGAGCGCACGGACACCCCTGAGCTCGGTCGGGGGAGCCGGCGCCGACTCCTGCGACCAGCGCCGTAAGAGGAACAGCACGCCCAGCAGGAGCATCGCCAGGCCGAGGTGGGCGGCCACGAGCTCGTCCTCGAGCCCCTTCTCGACCGTCAGCCCGCCGAGCGCCGCCTGGGCGAGCACGAGCACCCCGGCCACGACCGAGCCGCGGACCAGCCAACGGTGCTCGCGCAGGCCGCGATAGGCGCGCCAGGCCAGGATCGCGATCAGGACGGCGACCACCGTCGCGGACACGCGATGGCTGAACTCGATCGCCGACTCCGCGGAGTCGGCCGGCAGCACCCCGCCCTCGCACAGCGGCCAGCCGTGGGTGCCGCTGCCCTCGGCGCCGCAGCCGAGGCCGGAGTCGCTTACCCGCACGATGCCGCCGATCAGGATCAGCGCGAAGGTGGCGACGATCGTCGCGGTGACGAGGCGGCGGAAGCGCGCAAGTTCGCTTCGCTCGCCGCCGGAGGCGACCGGGCTCATGCGGGTCAGGCTAGCGGGGCGCTATCCCCGCCGCCCGCTTCGCCGTCGCCGCCCTCCGCCGTGCCCGATGGGCTCTGGGGCTCGCCCGGCGGGCCCACCTCGCCGGCCGCCACAGGCTCCTCGACGCGCTCCTCCTCGTCCGGCCGCCGCCAGCTCTCGGTCCGCGACCGGACCGCCCCGCGGATGTCGTGGAGCGGCTCGGGGCTGCGGACGTCGGGCACCGCGTCGAAGTTGTGGGGCGGCGGTGGGGAGAGCGCGAACCACTCCAGCGTCGCCCCGGCCCACGGGTCGTGGCCGCGGGCGCTGGTGCCGTTGTGCCAGCTGTAGGCGACGTTGCCGAGCTCGAGCAGGATCCCGATCACCAGCACGAACGCCCCGATCGAGGCGATCAGGTTGTAGCCGTCGACGCCCTGGTCGGCGTAGTACTTGAAGATGTCGACCGGCTGGCCCTCGAGACCGGCGAGGAACATCGGCAGCACGTAGAGGTGGACGCCGATCGTCATCAGCGCCAGCGCGGCCTTGCCCAGGCCCTCGCCGAGCAGGCGGCCGCTGAACTTCGGGAACCAGTAGTGAAGCGCCGCGAAGCCGCCCATCACCCCGGCGCCGACGAGCACGTAGATCGTGTCGCCCTGGCTGGCGGTCGTGTCGTTGAGGAGCCACCCCACCGGGATCACCGAGTAGGCGAGCTCGCCGGTGATCCCGCAGACGATGGTCGAGATCGCCAGCAGCGCGTACCACGCGGGCGCCCTCAGCCGCAGCGTTCCGCCCCAGAGGGTCGCGATCCAGACGTAGACCAGGACCCCGATCGGGATCACCAGCGCCAGGGCCAGCGCCATCGCGCCGATCGTCCACCCAGGGTCGAGCGGCGCCGAGTACATGTTCTGCATCCACGCGAGCAGGCCGAGCGGCGCGATGGCCGCGGTCGCGGCGAGCACGGCGCGGTGGGAGAACAGGGGCTTGCGGGCGAACGTCGGCAGGATCTCGGAGATCGCGCCGGCCGCGAAGAGCACGATGGTCAGGTAGCAGCCGGTGGCGAAGATGTAGCCCAGGTGCTGGTACAGCAGCGGCGCACCGCCCTCGCCGGCGTCGAAGAAGATGCCGTCGAACTGCCGGTCGATCTCGAGCATCGTCAGCGCGGCGATCATCACCGGGCCAACCACGACCAGCACCCAGCCGATCACCGCCGAGGTCCAGGCGAACGGGGGCATCCGCCTCCAGGCGAGACCGGGCGCCCGCATCCGGCGCAGGGTGGTGATCAGGTTGATCGCGAAGCACACGAAGCCCGCGACCGCGACCCCGACACCGGCGATCCACGCGTCGGTGCCGTGGGTGTTGGAGAAGACGTCGTCCGAGAGCGGCGGGATGCCGAGGGTCCCGGCGTCGGGCGCGGACCAAAGAAAGCTCGCGTAGAGCAGGAAGACGCCGGCGGCATAGAGCCAGTAGGAGAACTGGTTGAGGCGCGGGAAGGCCACGCCCCTGGCGCCGATCTGAAGCGGGACGACGTAGGAGATCAACCCGAGCGCCAGCGGGATCGCGAACATCACGACGAAGGTCGCCGCCGAGCTCGTCATCAGCCGGTTGAAGATCTCGGGCTGGATCAGCTGCTGCTCGGGGACGATCAGCTGCACCCGCATCAGCGCGAACTGCGTCGCGGCGGCGGCGAGCATCGCCAGCGCGGTGCCGATGTAGAGCTGGCCGACGATCTTGTGGTCGGCGCTCGCGGCCCGCTCGATCCACGGCTGGCGCGGCTGGGGGACGCCCCTGGTGACGACCTCCGGGCGCGCGGAGGAAGCGATCGTCGGTGGGCTCACGGCACGCCTCCCTGCTCGGCCTGGCTCGGCGGGCCCTC
The DNA here is from genome assembly GCA_963793775.1 of uncultured Solirubrobacterales bacterium. Lineage (GTDB taxonomy): Bacteria > Actinomycetota > Thermoleophilia > Solirubrobacterales > 70-9 > WHSW01. Next base: position 51,055 of record CAWCBM010000018.1, on the reverse strand, counting down.
CCGCAGCTGCTCACGCTGGACGATGTCCTGGGCCTCGGTCAGGTCCTTGCCGAGCTGTTCGACGTAGGACTGGTACTCGGGCACGGTCACCACGCGCACCCAGCTGCGAAGGGTGGGATAGCCGGTGCCCGAGAACATCGTCGAGCGGCCGGCGTAGCGCCCGACCTCGTCCGCCTTGAACCAGGTCTCGGAGCTCGAGCCCGGGACCGCCTGGACCTGCCCGCCGAGCGCCGGGACCCACCAGCTGTGGACGACGTCGGTGGAGGTGATGTCGAGGACGACGGTGGTGTCCACCGGGACCACCAGCTCGCCGTAGCTGAAGGTGCGCTGGCCCGGGCGACCGCCCGGGTACTCGAACCGCCAGAGCCACTGCTGCGCGATCGCGTTGATCGCCAGCGGCCCCGACTGGGTCGACTGATCGGCGGCCGGCGTCTCGCCCGTGGTGGACTGGGCAGCCTCGTCGGATGACACGGAGACGCCGCTGACCCCGACCTGCGCCGTCGGCGAGGACCCGAGACCGTTCGGGCCCGAGGGCTCGGCGTCGCGGGCGTCGGAGGTGACGACGACGCCGAACACGAACACCGCCACGGCCAGGAGGGAGAGGCCCGCGATCACCGGTCGCAGCGCCCCGCGTCCGGCGGCAAAGCGTGAGGGCTCCCGGCCGCGCCGCTCGCGGAACCTGACGATCGCCAGGATCAGCGCCGCGTTGACCAGTACCGCCAGCACGGCCGCGATCACGAGCATCACCCAGTAGGCGGTCGAGATGTCGTCGGCGTTCGGCGAGTGCGGCGACTCGGGGCCGAGGCTGATCGCGTGCGCCGGCGCCGCCGTCCAGGCGACGGCGAGGGTGGCGGACGCGGCGGCGATCAGGGAGATCCGGCGACGGGCCAAGGCGGCGCCATTCTAATCGGAGGCCCGTGACGCAAGTTCGGCCCCCGCGGGTGTTTCGCCAGCCTCTTAGACTGGCGCCGCCTTGCGCGGTCAACGACGCCTGCCCTCGCCAACGCTGCGCGCCGCGGTGCGCCTTGCCGCCGGTGCCGGGGTCGCCGCCTCGATCGCCGTGCCGCTGCTTCGGCGGCGCCGCCGGATCCCCGTGCCGCTGACCCTGGCGTCGCTCGTCGCCGGGCCGCTGGGCCTCGCCGTCCTGCGGCCACGGTCGCGTGGGCGCGACGTGGCCATGTTCACGCTGCAGATGTGGGGCTTCACCATGGCCCACGAGCTCCCATACGACGATCCGGAGTCGCTGCTGCGCCGGCTTCGGGTCCGTTACCCGATCGTCGCCGACCGCCTGCTCGGGCTCGGGGAGCTCCCGAACGTCCGGCTCCAGCGCGCCATCTCCAAGCCGGGCCGCGTGACGGCGCTGGACCGGGCGCTGTCGGTGATCCACTGGGCCTGGTTCATGGAGCCGCACGCCGCGTTGTTGTTCGTCGAGATCCGTCACCCGGAGCGGTTTCCGAGGGCCGCCCGCCAGATGGCGGCCACCTACGACCTCGGCTGCGCGCTCTACTTCGCGGTCCCGACGGCGCCGCCGTGGTGGTCGGCCGAGCAGGGGCACATCGCGGCGGAGCTCGGCGAGGCCGAGGGGCCCGAGATCCGCCGGCTCATGGTGGACGCGGGCGAGCAGGTCTGGCGGCGGGCCTGGGACCCGCTGTATGAGGCCTTCAATTCCAACCCCTGGGCGGCCATGCCGTCACTTCACTTCGCGACCTCGCTGATGGCGGCCATCCACCTGGCCGAGATCGGGCCGGTCCCAGGTGCGCTCGGCTGGGCCTACGCGGGCACGCTCGCCTTCGCCCTCGTGTACCTCGGCGAGCACTACGTCACCGACCTGCTCGCCGGAGCGGCGCTGGTCGTCGCGATCCGTCGCGGTGAGCCGCTCGCCGAGCCGGTGGTCGAGGCGGTCAACCGGGGCTTGCGGCGCCTGGAGGCCGTTGCAGCTTCCGCCGGGTAACCCGAAAAGGTGGCACCGACGGGTTTGTCAGGATAGGAACGCATGTCTCGGTCGGGTCTTAATGCTGGGGGGCCTCCGGACCGGGATGCTGCGGACGGGCGGCCGCAGGACGCCGAGCCGCAGCACGAGCCGCCCGAGATCCTCGGCGATGGCGAGGACGAGGAGGAGCCACGCTTCTTCGAGGACCCCAAGCGCCTCGCCCAGACCGGCGCCTTGGTGGTGCTGGTCGTCGTCGGCATCTACTTCCTGCTGCCGAAGATCCTCTCGGACCAGGACGCCAGCGCGAGGCTCGGCGACGCGAACTGGGTGTGGGTCGCGGTCGCGGCGGCCTTTGCGGTCGTCATGTTCGCCGCCTACGTGGCGCTGTTTCGCGGCGTCGTCGGCCACGCGGTGCGACTTCGCTGGAAGGACTCCTACGACATCACGATGGCGGGCCTGGCGGCGACGCGATTGTTCTCGGCCGGTGGCGCCGGCGGGATCGTGCTCACTTACTGGGCGCTGCGCAAGGCGGGGATGCCGCGCAAGGAGACGGCGGCGCGGATGGTCGCGTTCCTGGTCCTCCTCTACGCCGTCTACATGTTCACCCTGGTCATCAACGGGATCCTGCTCTCGGCCGGCGTCTTCGACGCCCAGGCGCCGGCCGGGCTGACCATCGTCCCCGCCGCCTTCGCGGGCGGGGTGATCATCATCTTCCTGCTCATGGCGCTGGTGCCGGGCGACCTCGAGCGCCGCTTCTCGGGGGCCACGCAGGAGACCTTCTGGGGCCGGATGGCCCGGCGGCTGGCGACGGCGCCGTCGACGATCGCGATCGGCACCCGGGGGGCGATCGCGTTCGTGCGTGACCCGTCGCGCGGCGGACTCGCGCTCGCGGGGGCGATCGGGTTCTGGGCCGCGCAGATCGGGATCCTCTGGGCGTCCTTCAGGGCCTTCGGCGTCGACGTCGCAATTGCCGTCGTCGTCCAGGGGTTCTTCGTCGGCATGTTCGCCAACCTGATCCCGCTCCCGGGCGGGGTGGGTGCCGTGGATGCGGGAATGCTGGGCGCCTTCGCGCTGTTCGATGTCAGTCACATCTTTCCGGCGATCCTGCTCTACCGGATCCTGGCCTTCTGGCTTCCCATCCCGCCGGGTGTCGTGGCCTTCCTGCATCTGCGAAAGACGGTCCAGCGCTGGGAGTCCGAGCGGCCGCAGCAGCCGGTCGGCGCCGAGGTCGGCCGGCCGGTGCCAGGGCCCATTACTTCATAAAGTGAAGTAATATCCGTGCAGCTGATGAGACAGACTGATAGGCGAGCGAATCTTCGGGAAGATGAGAGCGAGAGACGATGAGTGAGCCAAAGGTCGAAAACCTGATCATCCTCGGCGGCGGTCCTGCCGGCTACACGGCGGCCCTGTACGCGTCACGCGCGAATCTCGAGCCGCTGGTGATCGAGGGGTTCCGATGGGGCGGGCAGCTGCAGAACACGACCGACGTCGAGAACTACCCCGGCTACCCCGACGGGATCATGGGGCCGGAGATGATGAACGAGTTCCGGGCGCAGGCCGAGAAGTTCGGCACCCGGTTCATCACCGACGACGCGGATCGGGTCGAGCTCTCGGACGGCGGCCATCAGCGGGTCTTCATCGGCGGCGACGAGTACGTCGCCAAGGCGCTGATCCTGTCGATGGGCGCAGAGCCCCGGCGCCTCGGGATCCCGGGCGAGCTCGAGCTCGCCGGCAAGGGCGTCTCGACCTGCGGCGTCTGCGACGGCGCCTTCTTCAAGGATGAGGACGTGGCCGTGATCGGCGGCGGCGACTCGGCGATGGAGGACTCGATCTTCATCTCCAAGTACGCCGACAAGCTGATCTCGGTGCACCGCCGCGACGACTACCGCGCGTCAAAGATCATGCACGACCGCGCCGCCCAACAGCCCAACATCGAGTTCAAGACGCCGTTCGTCCCCGAGGAGTTCATCCCCGGCGACGACGGCAAGATCCGAGCCATCCGGCTGCGCAACGCCGAGACCGGCGAGACCGAGGAGCTCGAGGTCGGCGGCGCCTTCGTCGCGATCGGCCACATCCCGCGCTCCGAGCTCGTCGCGGGCCAGGTGGACGTCGACGAGGGCGGCTACGTGATCACCGAGGGCCATTCAACCCGCACCAACCTCGAGGGCGTGTTCGCCGTCGGCGACCTGGTCGACCACACCTACCGGCAGGCGGTGACCGCCGCCGGCACCGGCTGCATGGGCGCGCTCGACGCGGAGTGGTACCTGCGCGACACCCCGCCGTCGCCCGAGGCCCACTGGCAGCGCGGCGGCGAGCCGATCGAGGTCGCCCCGAGCCTCACCGCCGAGTAACTACCGGCGACAGGGGGAGCGCAGCTTGCGCACCAGCCCGGCGCCCGGGTGAAGCCGCAGGGCGATACGGCGGACGTTGTCGCCCTCGACGCTCTCCTCGAGCAGCCGATCGGGATCGGCGCGGACGACGAGGCAGTAGCGGCCGCGCCCCAGGCCGGTGATCCGGAGGTCCTGGCTCGGGCAGGGCGAGGCCGTAGACGTCGCTCCAGCCGACCGAGATCCCCTCGGTCGCCGCCGCGTCGCAGCCCATCGAGCCCGGCGGCCCGAACGGGTAGATCGCGTTCCGAGGCGTCTCGGGGCCGGGGAACGCGAGCCGGTTGTCGCCCGAGGCAGTAGCCGACCTTGCGATTGGCCGCCACGGAAGCGCCGCCCGGCTCGCGGCGCAGCTCGTAGGCGGCCATGGCCAGCACGTGCCAGTGCGCGTGTGGCGGGTGGAAGCGCATGCACCCGAAGCGTCGCTCGGAGTGCACGGCGTCGATCCCGAGGTCGAAGGCGCCGTTGGCGTTCGAGTCGTCGAACAGGCGCTGCGAGGTGTCGCGGTCGTTCTCGTGGTCGCCGTCGCCGTCGCAGTCCGACGAGGCAGCGCTCGGAAAGACCTCGAGGGGCCCGAGCCGCGGTTGGCGATCTCGGTGGTAAAGCGCAGCACGATCTCGCCGCGCTCCCGGCTTAGGAGCAGGTCCTCCTGCTGCACCGGGAGCACGACCAGGTCGGGCGCCAGCGTGGCGGCGCCCGGCGCGACCGCGCCCGATGCCACGCCCGCGGCCGAGAGGATCGCGGTCGCCACCAGCGCGCTTCCCGCTCGGATGGCCGCTCTCACGGGGCGAGCGTACCGCCGCGATCAGCCGGGCTGATCGAGGCGATCCGCAGACCTAATAGGGCGGTGCCCGGGGCCGCCCTAACCTGGAGGGGGTGGATCGTCGCGCCTGGACAATGCTCTACGTCCTCGGCGCGATCTGGGGCGCCAGCTACCTATTCATCAAGATCGGGGTGCGAGACCTCTCGCCGGCGATGGTGGCCTGGGCCCGGATCGCCCTCGCCGCCCTGGTGCTGGTCCCGATCGCCGCGCGCTCCGGGGCGCTGGCCGTAGCCCGCGGCTCGGGGCTCGCCTGGCTGGCGCTGGTCGGCGCGATCCAGGTCGCCGGGCCGTTCCTCCTCATCGCCGCCGCCGAAGAGGAGATCTCCTCCGGTCTGGCGGGCATCCTGGTCGCGTCCGCGCCGATCTTCACCGCCCTGCTGGCGATCCGCTTCGACCAAGAGGAGCGCTCGAGTGGGATGCGGTTGGTGGGCGTGCTGCTCGGCCTCGCCGGGGTAGCGATCCTGCTCGGCGTCGACCTGAACGGGTCGACCTCGGAGCTGCTCGGCGGGCTGGCGGTGCTGCTCGCGGGCCTCGGCTACGCGATCGGCGGCTTCCTGGTCAAGAAGCGGCTCGCCGCCGTGCCCCCGATCGGCCTCGCCGCCTGGGTGATGGTCGCCAGCACGGTGGTGCTGCTGCCCGCGGCGATCGCGACCCTCCCCGACAGCGCCCCCGGGCTCGGCCCGGTGGCGGCGGTGAGCGCGCTGGGCATCCTGGGCACCGGTGTCGCGTTTGCGATCTTCTACGCGCTGATGAGCACCGTCGGCCCGGCGCGGACGTTCATAGTCATGTACCTCGCGCCGGGGTTCGCAATCGCCTACGGCGCGATCTTCCTCGACGAGGTGATCACGGTCTCGACGCTCGGCGGATTGGCGCTGATCCTCGGCGGCTCCTACCTCGCCGCCGGGCGCTCGGCCCCCGACGAGCGAACGCTCGGCGCGGGAGAAGCGCCCGAGCCGGCGAAGGCCGTTCCCTGATCACGTCCACGTTCTCGTCTCGTGGACCGTACCCACGGCCCCGTCTTTCACGTGGCCTGGTTACGGCCCACCCGCCGCCAGGCGCCGTAGATACGGCGCCGGCCGGTAGCGCTCCTCGCCGAGCTCGTCTCGAAGCGATTCGAGCACGGCGAGGACTCGCTGTGTCCCGATCTCGGCCAGCCATTCGAACGGCCCTCGCGGATGGTTGAAACCGAGCCGCAGCGCGGTGTCGAGGTCCTCGGGCGTGCCGACGCCCTCGCCGACCGCGAAGCAGGCCTCGTTGACGAGCTGGCAGACGATCCGGCCGAGGACCAGGCCCGGAGCGTCGCCGGGCGTGCACTCGACGTGCTTGCCGAGCCCGGAGAAGTAGCGCCCGGCCGGGGCGAGGTCGTCGGCTGAGCCGCCCGGGCGCCTGGCGATCTCCACGAGGCGGGCGCGCTCGAGGTCCGGCAGCGCGATCCAGCGCACCGACGACTCGACGTCGGGGTCCCGCGCGAGCTCGTCCACGGGCTCGGGCGGTGGCGGGTCTTCGGGCCGGTGCGGGCCGTCGCCGTACACGTACCAGCCGCGTCCCGACTTCCGGCCGAGCCGGCCCGCGTCGACCATCCGCCGCTGCAGCGGATGTGGCCGCCACCGGGGCTCGCCGAAGCTCTGCTCGTAGAAGGACTCGGCGACGCTCAGGTTGACGTCGATGCCGATCAGGTCCATGAGCTCGAACGGCCCCATGCGATAGCCGCCGCCGATCCGCACGATGCGGTCGATCTGGTCGGGCTCGGCGACCCGCTCGCCGTACAGGCGCAGCGCCTCGAGGCTGAACGGCCGCGCCCCGCGGTTGGCCAGAAAGCCGATCCCGTCGGCTGCCCTCACCGGGGTGCGGCCCATCCGCTCGGCGACCTCGGTCGCGTCCGCGAGCGTCCCCGCCTCGGTCTCCTCGCCCGCGACCACCTCGACCAGGCGCATCAGGGGCGGTGGGTTGAAGAAGTGCATGCCGCAGATCCGCTGCGGGCGGGCCGCCTCGGCGGCGATCGCGGTCACGGACAGCGACGACGTGTTCGTCGCCAGGACGGCGTCCGCCGCGCAGGCGTCCTCGAGTTGCGCGAACAGCTCGCGCTTGAGGCCGAGGTCCTCGGGCGCCGCCTCGATCACCAGGTCGCAGCCGGCGAGGTCTTCGATCGCCGGAGCCGCCACGAGGCGGGCCGCGGCGGCCTCGGCGCCGGACCAGCGCCCTCGTTCCTCGCCCCTGGCGAGGTCGGCACGCAGCCGCTCGGCCCCGCGCGCGAGCGCCTCGGCGTCGGGGTCGAAGAGGAAGGTCTCAAAGCCGCCGAGGCAGCCGAGCTGGGCGATCCCGGCGCCCATCGTCCCGGCGCCGCAGACGCCGATCCTCCGGGTGCTCACCGTCCCCTGTACTCGGGGCGGCGCTTTTCGAGGAACGCCTGCATGCCCTCGACGCGGTCCTCGGTCGCCATCGCCAGCTCGTAGAGGCGGCGCTCCTGCTCTAGCCCCGCGCTCATCGACGTCTCCTCCGCGGCGAGCACCGCCTGCTTCGCCAGGCGCGTGGCGATCGGCGGGCGCTTGGCGATCCGCTGGGCGAGCTCGAGCGCGTCGTCGAACCAGGCGCGCTTGCCGGCGACCGAGTTGACGATCCCCATCCGCTCGGCCTCCTGGGCGTCGAAGCGGCGCCCCGTGAGCACCAGCTCCATCGTCCGTTGCTTGCCGATCGTCCTCGCCAGCCGCTGGGTTCCGCCGCCTCCCGGAATGATCCCCAGGGTCACCTCGGGCTGGCCGAACTCGGCGCTCTCCGAGGCGACGATGACGTCGCAGAGCAGCGCCAGCTCGCAGCCGCCGCCCAATGCGAACCCCGAGACGCCGGCCACCATCGGCGTTCGGCACTCGGCGAGCCGGCGCCAGAACGCCGCCGCCGGATGGAAGAGCGCCTCGTGGAACTCGCGCTCGGCGAGCGCGCCGATGTCGGCGCCGGCGGCGAACGCCTCATCGGATCCGGCGATCAGGATGCAGCGGATCTCCGCGTTGCGGTCGAACCCCTCGACCGCGGCGGCGAGTTCCTCCATCAGCTGCGGCGAGAGCGCGTTGCGCGCCTCCGGGCGGTTCAGCCGGCAGACGCCGACGTGGCCCTCGACGCTGGTCTCGACCAGGGTGGCCACTAGTCGGGGCCTCTCCCCTAGGACTTCGGCGCCATCGCGTCGATTCCGGTGGCGTCGCGGGCGATGATCAGCTTCTGGATCTGCGAGGTGCCCTCATAGAGGGTCGTCACCCGCGCGTCGCGCAGGTAGCGCTCGACCGGATAGTCGTCCACGTAGCCGGAGCCGCCGTGGACCTGGATCGCGAGGTTCGCGCACTCGACCGCCGACTCGGTCGCGTAGAGCTTGGCGATGGAGGTTTCGGCGGTCGATGGCCGGCCCGTGTCCTTGAGCCAGCCGGAGCGGCGGACGAGCATCCTCGCCGCGTCGCGGCGGACGATCATCTCCGCGATCATCTCCTGGACGAGCTGGAAGCTCGCGATCGGGACTCCGAACTGGTGGCGCTCCTTGGAGTAGGCCACCGACGCCTGCACGCAGCCCTCGCAGATGCCGACGCAGCCGGAGGCGACCGAGTAGCGCCCCGAGTCGAGCGCCGACATCGCCACCTTGAAGCCGTCGCCGACCTCGCCCAGCAGCGCCTCGTCGCCGACCTCGACCGCGTCGAGCGAGATCTCGGCGGTGTCCGACGCCCGCAGGCCGAGCTTGCCGTGGATCTCCTGGGTGGTGAAGCCGTCGCTCGCGGTCGGGACGAGGAAGCAGGCGATGCCCTTGTGCTTCCGCGACGGGTCGGTCTGGGCGAAGATCAGGGCGACCTCGGCGACGTTGCCGAGCGAGATCCACATCTTCTGACCTGAGATCCGCCAGCCACCGTCGACCCTCTCCGCTCGGGTGCGGAGCGAGGCGGCGTCCGACCCCGTGTCGGGCTCGGTCAGCCCGAAGCAGCCGAACGACTGGCCGGAGCAGAGCGTCGGCAGCCAGCGCTGCTTCTGCTCCTCCGACCCCCAGCGCTCGATCGAGCCGCAGACCAGCGAGGTCTGCACGGAGACCACGGTGCGCATCGCCGAATCGCCGCGACCCACCTCCTCGACGATCAGCCCGTAGCCCGTGTAGTCGAGGCCCCGGCCGCCGTACTCCTCGGCGACGGGCGCTCCCAGATAGCCCATCTCGCCCAGGCGCCGAGCGAGCTCGATGTCGAACCGCTGCGCCCGGTCCGACTCGCGCGCGGGTGGGACGACCTCGTTGTCGACGAAGTCCCGCGCGGTCTCGTGGATCAGCCGCTGCTCGTCGGTCAGGCCCAGGTCCATGAATCAGGTGCGGGCCTTTTCCGCGAGCTCGCGGTCGACGACGCGGCCGAAGGCCTCCTGGGCGGCCCGGGTATGCGGGCCGGGGGCATTGAACTCCCGCTCGTCGATCCGCGCGATCGCCTGCACCTCGCGGGTGGTCGACGCGAGGAAGGCCTCCCTGGCGTCCAGCAGGTCGGCGAGCTCGTACTCGCCCTCGGTGACCTCGAGCTCGCCGATCAGCTTCGCGCGGGTGATCGACTCGAGGATCCCCGAGCCGATCGAGGGCGTGCGGTACTCGCGCTCGCCGGTGACCCAGAAGATGGTGGAGGTCGGCGCCTCGAGGACGATGCCCGCGGGGCGCACCAGCAGGGCCTCGTCGGCGCCGCGCGCCTTGGCGATCCGGGTCGCCTGCATGTTGGCCGCGTAGGAGATCGACTTGACGCCCGTGAGGATCACCGAGGGGCAATAGGTGACGGTCGCCATCGACAGGGTCTCTTCCCACCCGGCGAGCGGCTCGGTGAGCAACAGCCGGCGACCGGCCCGGGTGAGGATGATGCGCAGCTGGCCGTCGGCGCCGGCGACGCGCTCGAGCAGGGACTCGAGCTCGCGCTCGATCGCCGGGCGGTTGACCGGCAGCTCGATCGCCGCCGCGGAGCGCTCGATCCGGTCGAGGTGCTCTGCGAGCGCGAACGGGCGGCCGCCGTAGAGGCGGATGACCTCGAACGCGCCGTCGCCGCGGTACAGGCCGTCGTCGGGCAGCGGGATCGTCGCCTCGGGAGTGGCGGTGATCGCTCCGTCGACCGAGGCGAGCTCTTCGATCGGCATGGCGCCGAGGCTATCTAGAGTGTCGCGAGTCGGAAGTCCGGTGGCACCGAGAGTGGGCACTGGTGGATGCCGCGAGAGGACGCAGGAGCCGACGCGTAGCGGAGCTACGCGAGGCGACGAGGACGCTGCGCGGCGCCGCCAGGGACCGCTCGAATGCCGGCGGACTTTCGGCTCGGGACACTAAACCCGCTCGATCACGGTGGCCAGACCCTGGCCGACGCCGACGCACAGCGCCGCGACTCCGTAGCGCGCCTCGCGCCGGCGCAGCTCCCAGGCCAGCGTGGTGATCAGGCGGGCGCCCGAGCAGCCGAGCGGGTGGCCGAGGGCGATGGCGCCGCCGTTGACGTTCAGCCGATCCTCGTCGATGCCGAGCTCGCGGACGCAGGCGAGGACCTGGGCGGCGAAGGCCTCGTTGATTTCGATCAGGTCGATCTGGTCGAGGTCGAGCCCGGCCGCGTCGAGCGCGCGCCGGATCGCCGGGATCGGGCCGATGCCCATGAACGCGGGGTCGACGCCGGCGACGCCGGTGGCGACGATCCTCGCGAGCGGCTCGGCGCCGAGCGCGCCGGCCTTTCCCTCCGAGGCGAGCACGACGCATGCGGCGCCGTCGTTGAGGGTCGACGCGTTGCCGGCGGTGACGCTGCCGCCGTCGCGAAACGCAGGCCGGAGTTTCGCCAGCCGCTCGAGGCTGGTGTCGGCGCGCGGGCCCTCGTCGGCGTCGACCACCGTGGTCTCGCCTCGGCCCGCGGGGGCCTCGACCGGGACGAGCTCGTCGGCGAACCGCCCGTCGGCCTGGGCGGCGACGGCCCGCTGGTGGCTGCGCAGCGCGAAGGCGTCCTGGTCGTCGCGCGAGATCCCGTAGCGCTCGGCGACGTTCTCGGCCGTCTCGCCCATCGCCTCTGTCGAGTAGCGCTCGGCCATCCTCGGGTTGATCAGCCGCCATCCGAGCGAGGTGTCGTGCATCGTCCGCGGCCCCCGCGCAAGCCCCGACTCGGGCTTTTCGACCACCCACGGGGCCCGGCTCATCGACTCAGACCCGCCGGCGAGGTAGAGATCGCCCTCGCCGAGCCTGATCGTGCGGCCGGCCTGGTTGACCGCCTCCAGCCCGGAGGCGCAGAGCCGGTTGACGGTTACCCCAGGGACCTCGACCGGCAGGCCGGCGAGCAGCGCGGCCATCCTGGCGACATCGCGGTTGTCCTCCCCGGCCTGGTTGGCTGCGCCCCAGTAGACGTCCTCGACCTCCGCCGGGTCGATGCCGGCGCGCTCGACCGCCGCCGAGATCGCGTGCGCGGCGAGGTCGTCCGGGCGCACGCCCGAGAGCACGCCCCGATAGCGGCCCATCGGGGTCCGGACGGCGTCGACGATCAAAGCCTCACTGGTCAAACCAGCGGCGTATGGTAGGCGCGTGGATTTCGTCCTCGTCTCGATCGGGATGATCGGCTTCATCGTCCTCTGCCTGGTGCTGCTCGCCCGCGCCTATCCGGGGAGCGGCGCCGACCTGGTCGATTGGAAGCCGACGCGCTCGCACGAGGTGGAGGCCCAGCTCGAGGTAGACGACGTCCAGCAGATGATCGCCGCCCAGAACGAGTACCGGCGAAGGCGCGGCGCCTCCGAGATCACCGAGGAGGATGCCGAGCGGATGGCGCAGGAGGACGAGGCCGTGCGCGAGCGCGCCCGCCGCAGCTACGAGGGCCGGCTCGGCGAGCTCGAGGACGAGTTCGGCGTCTAAGTGACCAGGTCTTGGCCCGGGCGCTGATCGTCGGCTGCGGCTGCCGCGGCCGCGAGCTCGGGCGGGCCCTGATGGGGGACGGCTGGCGGGTGCGTGGGACCACCCGCTCGCCGGAGCAGGCGGCGGCCATCGACGCCGCGGGGATCGAGGCGGCGATCGCGGACCCGGACCGGATCGGGACCCTGGTCGACCACGTCGCCGAGGTGGCGCTGGTGTTCTGGCTGCTCGCCGAGGCGGAAGGCTCCCCGGACGAGGTGCAGGCGCTTCACGGACCGCGGCTGGCGCGGATGCTCGAGGAGATCGTCGACACGCCGGTGCGCGGCTTCGTCTACGAGGCTTCGGGAGCGCTCGCTCCCGAGACGCTGGTCGGGGCGATGCAGACGCTGCGCGACGCGGGTGAGCGTTGGCGGATCCCGTTCGAGGTCGTCGACGCGGGCGGCGACCCGGAGCTGTGGCTCGCGGGGATGCGGGCCGCCGCGGCGGAGCTCGTCGGCGGCCGCTGAGGGCGCGCGTTACTCGGGCTGCCCGTTGCTCCCCTCCTCAACCATCCCGGCGCGCACCTTACGCCAGCCCCGATCGGGTCGCAAACACCAACGGATAAGCTCAGATCGCCGGACCAAAGACCCACGAAGGAGAACGAGATGGCGCTTCAGCTTGGCGACACGGCCCCCGACTTCGAAGCCGATACCACGCGGGGGAGAATCAACTTCCACGACTGGATCGGCGACTCCTGGGCCGTCCTGTTCTCGCACCCGAAGGACTTCACGCCGGTGTGCACGACCGAGCTCGGCTACATGGCCAAGGCCCAGCCGGCCTTCGACAGCCGCGGCGTGAAGATCATCGGCCTCTCGGTCGATTCGACCGGCGACCACGAGGCCTGGGCCAAGGACATCGAGGAGACCCAAGGCGCCGCGCCGGAGTACCCGATCATCGACGACTCGGACTTCAACGTCTCGAAGCTCTACGGGATGCTCCCCGCCGACACCTCCGGAGAGGCCAAGGAGCGCACGCCGGCCGACAACCAGACGGTCCGCAACGTGTTCGTGATCGGCCCGGACAAGAAGGTCAAGCTGATCCTGATCTATCCGATGACCACGGGCCGCAACTTCGACGAGGTCCTGCGGGTGATCGACTCGCTGCAGCTGACGGCGAAGCACAAGGTCGCGACACCGGTCAACTGGCAGCAGGGCGACGACGTGATCATCGCCGGATCGGTTTCGGACGACGAGGCGAAGGAGACGTTCGGCGAGTGGGAGTCGCCGAAGCCCTACATCCGGATCGTGCCTCAGCCCAAGTAGAGGTCATCGAGGCGAGACAGCAGCTCGCCCAGGATTCGGGCCGTCGCTCCCCAAATCAGGTGCTCGCCGACGATGTAGGTCGGCGTCCTGATCGGGACCCCGCGCCTCACCAGGCGGCGCATGGCGAACCCGGCGCGCAGCTCGTCGAACGTGAACATGAGCACGGCGGCGACCTCCGCCGGGTTCGGCTCGAACCGCAGGTCGTCGCCGATCAGGCCGACGAACGGGTGCACCTTGTAGCTGGTGACGAAGGTGCCGATCGGGGGCAGCGCGCCGACGACGTCGACCTCCTCGGGGGCGAGCCCGATCTCCTCCTCGGCTTCGCGGAGGGCGGTCGCGAGCAGCTCCTCGTCGGCGTGGTCCCGGCGGCCGCCGGGAAAAGAGATCTCGCCGGCGTGTCGCCGCATGTCGGCGCGGCGCTCGGTGAACACGAGCCCGGGGCGCTCGGGGTAGCCGTACAGCGGCGCCAGCACCGCGGCTTCGGTCTGTCCGTGGGCGGACATGCTCTCGGCCTGCTCCGGGGTCAGCAGCGCCGCGCGCAGCGCCTCGACCGGGTCGCCGGAAAGCGTCAGAGAATCACCTGCACCGTTCCGCCGTCGACCGACCAGGCCGCGCCGGCGACGTAGGAGGCTCGCTCGGAGCAAAGGAAGACGATCGCCCCGGCGATCTCCGACACCTCGGCCATGCGGCGGATCGGGCGACCGGCGGCGGTCGAGTCCAGCACCTCGTCGCGCGGCTTTCCGGAGAGCTCCGCCTGCTGGTCGGCGAGTCCGCCCTCGTCGAGCCAGAGCTCTGACCGCGTCGGACCGGGGCAGACGGCGTTGATCAGCACCCCGTAGGGGGCGTAGGCGTCGGCGAACAGGCGCGAGAGCGAGAGCTCGGCGGCCTTGGCGACCGAGTAGTCCGGCATCTGCGGGGAGGGTCGCTTGGCGGAGCTCGAGGCGACGTTGACGATCCGTCCCCAGCCGCGATCGCGCATGGCCGGGATCGCCGCCCGCATCGCGCGGAGCGGCGCGATCACGTTGAGGTCGAAGGCGGCGGTGAAGTCGTCGTCCGCGGCGCGCTCGAGCGGCCGGCGGGCGGCGGTGCCGGCGTTGTTGACGAGCACGTCGAGCCTTCCGAACCGTTCCTCCGCGGCCGCGACGATCCGCTCGCCGGCGTCCTGGTCGGTGACGTCGAGCGCCAGGCCCTCGGCGTGGCCGCCGCTCGAGGTGGCGATCCCCCGGCACTCGTCGACCGCGTCGCCGAGGTCGTTGGCGCCGCGGGCGACCAGGAGCACGTCCGCGCCCTCGGCGCAGAGCATGCGAGCGGTCTCACGGCCGATGCCGCGGCTCGCCCCGGTCACCGCGCACGCCCTCTCGCCGAGACCGAGGTCCATCGGCCGGCGCTCAGGCGGTCTCGATGCGGTCGGAGATCGTCACCTCGGTCTCGCCGCGCAGGGCCCGGTGGACGGGGCACTTGCCGGCGATCGCCAGCAGGCGGGTCCGCTGCTGGTCGTCCAGCGGCCCCGGGATCCGCAGGGTGACGACCATGTCCCGCATGGTGGCGGACGGCCCGTACTCGAACTCGACGTCGACCTCGATCCGGCCGAGCTCCCAGTCCTTCCGATCGGCGTACATCTCGCAGGTGATCGCCGTGCAGGCGGCGAGCGCGGCGGCGACCGCGCGGGTGGGGGAGGGGCCCTCGTCGTCGCCGCCCTGGTCGCGAGGCTCGTCGAGGGTCAGCGAGTGCCCGCCCTCGATCTCGACGTCGTGGGTGAATCCGTTTCGCCGCCTGGCGACGACCCTCACGCTTTGGGCTCCCCGCGCTCGCGGCCGGCGAAGAGCTCGGGGTCATCGACGTCGGCGCTGCGCGCCATCGCGAAGGCGGCGTCCGAGGCTCGGTTGAGAAACCGCTGGACCTCGCCCGAGGCGAGCTCCCCCGCTTGGCCGAGGGCCGTGACGCGGCGCTCGGCGCGGCGGATGATCGCTCGCGCGAGGTCGAGCTGGGCGGAGAGCTGGGTGCCGCCGGGAATCACGAACTTCGGCGGCAGGTCGACCCGCGACATGTGGCGGTCGATGACCTCCTCGAGCTCGGCGGTCATCTCGGGGGTCACCCGGCTGACACCGTCGACGAGCCTCTCCGCGGCCTCGGGCGCGGTGGCGAGCTCGGCGGCGGCGATGAAGAGGTCGTCCTGGAGGCGCAGGATGTCGGCGGCGACATCGGCGTCGGCGAGCTCGCACAGCGAGCGGGCGACGCCGAGCGCGGATGCCGCCTCGTCGACCGTCCCGTAGGCCTCGGTGCGCGGGTCCGCCTTCGCCACCCGGCCGCCGTACCAGAGCGAGGTGGTGCCGTCGTCGCCCTTCTTGGTGTAGATGCGGGCCATCGCGCTAGCTAAGCGGATTGAAGACGATCCCGGTGAGCAGCTTGGGATAGAAGTAGGTGGACTTCGGCGGCATCGTCTCTCCGGCCGCGGCGACCGCGCGGACCTGCTCGACGGGCGTGGGGCGCAGGAGGAAGGCGGCGTCGGTGCCGGCGTCGAGCGAGGCGATCGCCTCCGCGGCCGAGGCCGTGTAGGCGAGCCCGCGCTTTGCCTCGACGTCCGCGGGGCTCATGCCCAGCCCGCCGGAGAGCACGAGGGTCTCGAGGATGGCGGCGTCCAGGCGCCGGTAGTCGGCGGACATCCCCGGCAGTGCGCGCTCGACCGGCGCCAGGTCCCTCAGCCGGAGGCGAAAGCCGCGCCGGAAGTGCGCGTCGATGTAGCCGAACACGCCGACGCCCTCCTCGCCCGCGGGATCGAGGCGCTCGGTGGGCACCTCCTCGAGCTCGAAGTGCTCCCGGAGCGCCACGGCGAGCTCCTCCTGCCTGGCGGGGTCGCCGAGGTCGGTCAGCAGGCGGTGGTAGCCGAACACGGTCAGGCCCGGGTCGTCGAGCGAGACGAGGGCCATCAGGGTGTAGCGGTGTGGCCCGTCGCCGCCGATCGAGTCGGCATAGGTGCGCGCTGTCTCGTAGCGGTGGTGGCCGTCGGCGATCAGGAGCTCGGCCTCGGCGAGCTCGGCGCTGACGGCGCGGTGGACGTCGGGCTCGGCGACTCGCCACACACGATGGGTGGTGCCGTCGTCGTCGGTGACCTCGGCCCACGGCTCGCCACGCGTGTAGCCCTCGACGTGGCGCCAGGCGTCGCCGGGGTGAAGGGAGAAGATCGGCGAGAGGTTGTGGCGGGTCGCCTCGGTGAGCTTCAGGCGATCCTCCTTGGGGCCGGGCTGGGTGCGCTCGTGTGGGCGGATGCGGCCGGGCCCGTATTCGGTGACCCGCACCCGGCAGAGCAGGCCCCGGCGGGTGCGGCGGCTCCCGTCGGGCCCCTCGTAGTCCTGCGTCAGCGCCCAGAGAGCCGGCTCGCGGTCGGAGGCGAGGATGCCCTGCATCAGCCACTCCTCGAAGGTCTCGGCGGCGTGCTCGTAGGGGTCGCCGCCGTCGGTGGCCTGCGGCAGGTCGATCTCGACCACGTTGAACGGCGAGCGCTCGAGCAGCCGCTCGCGCATCTGGGCGTCGATGACGTCGTACGGGGGGGCGACGACGTCGGCCAGCGAGGTGACCGCCGAGAGGTTGTAATCAACGGCGGTGAGCGGACGGACCTCGGCCACGGGCGGGGAACCCTACCCGTCGGGCCCGGCGTGCTCCGCAAACCAGGCGCCGAGCGCCTCGACGCCCTGGCGCTGGTCCTCGCCGCCGCCGAGGCCGCCGAGCGGGCCGCTGCCGCGCATCATCGTCAGCTTCAGCTTCTCGCCGTCGGTCGTCTTCAGGCGCAGGGTGAGCGCGGCCTCGTCCATGATCGAGGCGCCGCGGTCGAACTCCGGCCAGCCGCCGCCGGCGCCCTCGGCCTTCGCCCTCGGCGATCCGCTCGGCCGGCAGCGAGATCGGCTCGCCGTCGGGCTCGAACTTGCGGGTCATGCCGTGTCGCCGAGCTCGCCGATCCGGGGATCGTATTCTCGGCGCCAGCGCGCTGTCGCGGATCGAGTTCCAGTCGGGGCGCCCGGATTTGAACCGGGGACCTTTGCCACCCAAAGGCAACGCGCTACCAGGCTGCGCCACGCCCCGCGCGACCGAGTCTAGACCCGCCACCAGCGCGCGTTCGAAGGATTTGGTACGCCATCGGGTACCCAATCGTTCGAACGACGGAGGAGACGAGATGGACCTGAAGAGGATCGGACAGCGGGCGAAGGCGCTGGTCGACAAGCGTGGCGGGGCCGACAGCGTCAAGGAGGACGCTCAGGAGCTGAAGGACATCGCCAAGGGCCCCGGAAGCGTCGCCGACAAGGCGAAGGCCGCGGTGGGGGCGATCAAGGATCCGGGCGATGCCGGTGAGGCGCCGGCGACTCCGGCCGCCGAAGCGAGCGGGGAGGAGGCCGCGCGGGCCGGCGCAGGAGGCCGAGGGCGAGGCCCGGGGCGAGCGCTCCGGCGGCGGACGCGGGCGTGGGCAAGGCCGCCGTCACCGCGGTCAGGGACGGCGCGGAGGTGGCGACCGCGGCGTCTAAGCTGGGCGCAGGTCGGGCACTAGTGGCTATTTGACACGGCTCGGAGCGGCTGCGCGTCGTTGACCCTGAAGCCCGTCCCAAAAGCAAGGACGTAGACCGTGCGATCGGGTGGGAACGTAGAGCAGTCGGTCGGGCCGGGCAGCGGGTCGCCGGGGGGCGGACCAGGACGTGGGCCTGGCTCCCCGGTTTGCAGCTCGACATACTCGAACGTGTCACCGGGGCCCGGGCCATTGTCAACGATCCTGACCAGGCCCGTAACCCAATAGGTCTCGCTGAGATCGTGGAAATCGCCTTCGCCGAAGCCGATGATCGCGCTG
This sequence comes from uncultured Solirubrobacterales bacterium, assembly GCA_963793775.1. Taxonomy (GTDB): domain Bacteria; phylum Actinomycetota; class Thermoleophilia; order Solirubrobacterales; family 70-9; genus WHSW01. The sequence goes on along the minus strand of CAWCBM010000018.1, from coordinate 32,939 downwards.
TCGCCGCGCACCGAAAGGCAGCTGACGTCGCCGTGCCAGTCTGGTCCATTGCCGCCGCCAAAGTGGAAGCTGACCGTGCCGCTCGGGTTCGCGCCCGACACCCCGCTGCTCGCCTCGATCCTGACAATGGTGGGGTTGAACCCGTTCCCGCCCTCCCCCGTGACCGCGTCTCGGCAAGCCGCGAGCGAAGCCGAAGCGGCCAGCGCGATCACAAGACACCCGAATATGCGCGAGATCCTTCTCGTCGGGCACTCCTTTCGGCCGGAACCGATGCTTCACCGCGTGGCATACCACCGCAAGTCCACACGGTCAAGGGCACTCGCGGCCGCCCAGCGCCGGTCGTCGGCGACCAGGCCGCGAACGGGCGCGTTCGGGTATCCGCACGGGCAAGCCATAATCGCAATACACGCCCCCGTAGCTCAGGTGGATAGAGCGGCTGCCTTCTAATCGTCGGGGCGGAAGGGCCGTTTTCCCACTTGCCGGCGATTCAGGGCGTTTCGGGCACTGGTGCCTATTGATTCTCGTCAGGTGACGGCGCGGGCGACGCAGGTGAGCGTCGCTCGAGAGCTCCCATCAGGGAATCGAGATCGGCGCGGGTCGTTACTTCCCGCGGGAGGCGCGCCAGCGCCGGCCGTCCGAATGTCCAGACAAGTCGCAGCGGCTCCGCGTCGGCGCCCTGAGAAGCCTCGACGGCAGCTGGCCGTTCCCACCCAGGGGCTTCTGAATGCTGACTGACCTACTCCGACAGCCCGGCGGCTTCGAGGGCGCTCGTCGAGGGGCCGTGGTTCACGAACGCCACACACTGCCCTTGGTTCGTCGAACTGCGGATAGTTGCGCCAGCCGCCGTTCTTGCACTGGTCCTTTGTGGTCGGCAGCGCGTGGCGGGCGTCGATGATGATGATATTCCCCAAGACGCCCGGTGGTCCTTCGTGCCCGCCGGGGGGCAGACAGACCGTACTGGTGTGCCATCGAGCTGCTCATATCCGATGATGTCGGCCCCAAAGCCGTTGTCGACCAGGTAGATAAGCCAACTGGTCCCAAGGCCTGGGGAAGACGGCGCCAATCACCGCGCGGTTTCCTTGCACGCTCAGGCAGGTCACCGATCCGGGGCCGAGCAACTCGTTATCAACGGTGCCGGTTGGGTTCTCGCCCTGCGGACCACTCGAGACATCGAAGGTCCAGGTGACGAAGAACCCTTGGAAAAGCTCCTCTTCCAAATCGCCGATCACGCTGTCGCGCGAGGGCGCTTGCCCTTGGGCTGGAGCCGCCCAGCAGGCCATTGCGATGACAAGGGAAGCAAGGGCCAGCGGAAACCTTCTCATAGAGCACCCCTTTCAGCTGAAGACGAGATGCTCTATGCGTGGCCTACCACCGCGACCCCGGCAGGTCAAGACTTGCGCTCGCGGTTCTCAACGGGTTCCTAGCGGGGAGGGTTGGATGACCGAGTCCACACGTGGAGCAGACCGCCGGATGGCTCAGCGCGAAACAACCGGAACTTCGTCGGGCGTTCGACCAACCAGTCGACGTTCGGCTCGAGGGGCATGCCGCATTCGGCGTCGAGCGCACCACTGCGGCGGTGCGGATCATCTAGAGATGCCCGAGCCTCCCGCGAGGGAACGAGGGCTGAGGTCCCTGGCCGAGCGTTTCAGCGAAGCAGAGGCGCGGATCAGGGGCCTCGTCGCCGACTCGATCGACGGAGACCGACGAGAGCTGGCAGTCGACGCCGCGACGATCATGGCCGCGCTGCGGCGGCTCGATGCCCGTGGCCCCGTACGAGATGCGTACGTCGCCGCGTTTATGGAGGTAGGCAAGGCGGCGCCGTCGTCAGGTCTGGTCCCCACGTTGGCGGCGTCCCTTGCCTCCAAGCTCGATCGAGGCGCTCAAACGGCCTCGGCCAACGCGAGGGAGGCGATCGGAGTGTCACCGCCGACACCCTCGACCAGGCGGTAGATGACGCCGTAACGGCCCACACCGACGCGAGAGGCACGCACTGGATGCTCGGTGCCTACGCGGCGATGACTACACAGACGATTGGCAGGCAGGCGACCACTCGAGGTCTGACCGATGCCGTAGGACCGAAGGGGAAGCTGATGGTCGAGACCGGCGAGTGTGCCTATTGCGAGACGTTCCAGGGCGAGGCGGTGATCGGTCAGGACCAGCTGCCGCCATTCCATCCGCACTGCAGCTGCGTGGCGAGTGCGGCATGAGACCGGTCCGAATTTGGTCCGGTTTCGGGTCGATTTGCGGCGCTTACGGCCGATTTTGTTTCGCTGAGGCGCAATCCGGTACGGGGACGGTTGCGAGGGTCCCCGTTCGAGCGTTTGACCGCCGGCTACTCCGACAGGCCGGCGGCTTCGAGGGCCTGAGCTTCGTGGACGAACAACCGCCATTCGGTGATCTTCTTGTCCTGCAGCGTGTACAGGAACGTGAAATCCATCGTCACCTCGATGCCGCTTTGCCTGCCGCGGCCGCTCTGTCTCGTAGCAACGACGACGCGGTCGGCGGGGTCAGCGAGTACACGAATGCTCTCGACGCGGTAGTCGTCCCATTGCTCGGGCCAGATGGCCAACGCCTCGAGGACACCGGAGTGTCCGTATTGCCGCAGAGACGGGGCGTCCAGCAACTCGGCGGGCTGCGTGATCACGACGTCCTCGTCGAAGGCCCGGAGGACGCCTTCGTAGTCGCCTCGGCCGAAGGCATCGAAGGCCTGAAGAACGATCTCGATGTTCTCCTGCGACATCGCCTAGTCCGACAGCCCAGCGGCTTCAGCTGCCTACTCGGCGGGCTCGAAGATGTGCTCGGCGTCACCCGGGGACACGAGGATGACCCCGCGGATCGGGACCTCTCCGGAGTTCCAGACGGTGTGGCGCGTTCCGCGCGGGACAAAGACCGTGGTGCCGGGAGTGACCTCCATCTCCCGGTCACCGAGAAGGAACGTGGCCTCGCCGGAGGCCACGTAGAACGTCTCGTCGGTGTGGGGGTGCAGATGCGGCGGGGGCCCGGGCTCACCCGGGGGGAACATCCCGACCATCGCTACGTAGGACCCCCGAGTCTCATCGGGGCCAAGCGTGATCGGGTCCGGGGTCTCCGGGGGCGGGATGACCGTGCATCCGTTGATCGTCTCCATCCTTGGCCGACCCTAACGCAGGCGCAGACGGCTCGATGGGCCCGCGTCCTACTCCGACAGCCCGGCGGCTTCGAGGGCCGCGTCGCGGCTCTCATAGGCGATGCCACGCCATGGCCTGCCGTCGCGAAAGCTCCAGACATGGAAGGTGAGGACTTCGATGGGCGTGCCGCTTGTCTCACCGCGCAGCGTGTTGCGAACAGCAAGCACCAGGTCGTCGCCATGCCAGCCAATGATGCCCTCAAGCCTCCAGGCGGCCTCCGCAAAGGCCTCGTCGACATCGGAAAGAAAATCCTCCATGCCCTTGCGTCCCCGGTATTCGCGTCCTTCGATCTGAGTCAGTCTGGAACGGAACTCGATCTCGGGGTCCACAATCGTCATGAGCGCGTCGACATTCCTTCCGTTGAGCGCCTCAAGGGCGCGGGCGACCACGGTGTCGGTGTCAACGTCGTGTTGCGACATCGCCTACTCCGACAGCCCGGCGGCTTCGAGGGCTTCGGCCTCGGTCCGGAAGGCGCGCCACCAGATCACCTTCTTGTCGCGCCACTTCGCGACGTCCCAGTTTCGTCTGCTCCATCGGGGCACCGCTCCCCATGCCATGACCGTGGAGCCGATGCCGCGTAACCGTCACGTCTCCGAGGTCCCGTACCTCCTCGAGCTCCGTGCCGAAGTCGGGGAAAACGCCGAGCAGGCTCTCCCACCAGGTTCGGACACCGTCATGGCCGCGCATGGTGCGCCCGCCGCCCTCCAGCCCCAGGTGGCGCGAGATGAACACCACGTCGGGGTCGCAGAGCGCGAGCAAGGCATCGAGGTCGTGCCGGCTGAAGGCGTCAGCGGCTCGGTACCTGAGCTCGACGTTCTCCTCCGACATCGCCTACTCCGACAGCCCGGCGGCTTCGAGGGCTTCGGCCTTCGTGCGAAAGACCCTCAGGAAGCTTCCCCGTCCGTCGCGCACAGTCCAAAGCAGGACGAGGTCGCGATCGATCGGCACGCCGGTTTCGCGCATGCTGGCCGTTTCGTGCAGCACGGCCACCACCTGGTCGCCCGCGTCGATCAGCTCCTTCAGTTGGGCCCTGTAGTCGTTCCACCCGCTTGCGTAGGTGCCGAACATGTCCGTGACCAGCGCGTCGCGCCCGCGACCGTGGTTCGGGACGTCGGGAAGCGGATGGGTGGAGATATCCCAGCCGATGTTCGGGTCAAGCGTCTCGATCCAGGCGTCGACTTCGCCGCTCAGCCAGAGGTCGAACGACCTGCGGACGATCTCCACGTTCTCCTGCGACATCGCCTGCCGATCGTAGTAGGCGTCGCAGCGGGCGAAGGTGGGCACGAAACGGTCACGAACGACGTTCAGTTGCCGGAATCAGCTAACTCTTCCGCGACCTTCCCGGCCTCTCCGAATTTCGCCACCATCCAGAAGCGCGGGTATTCCGTGAGAACCGCCTCGAAGCTACCGGCGACGTGGTGGGGTGCGACCGCAAATCGGTTCGGCTCGGAGCGCACCATTGCCCACTCCTCAGGCGAGAGCGGGATCCGCTCCGCACAGTCCTGCTGCCAGCACTCGCACCGAAAGCCGGCCATCGCGTCGTGGCCACCGCTCCACTCCGCGTGTCGCTCGTTCAGGCTTCGCGACCAAGCCTCGTTATGCGCGATGCGCTCCTCCCGCGAACTGAACGGCAATCGGAAGGGCTCGGCCACGCATCTCGAGCGTAGCGCAGGCGTGTGCGATCTCCACGTTCTCCTGCGACATCGCGGACCCAGTATCCGCCCGTCACGCCAAGGGGGCAACCTCGACAAGACTCGGCGCGTAAGGCCCGCCGTGGTGGCCGATCGGGCGCGCGCCGAGCGATAACGGGTAGACGATCAACGCGGAGGCAGGGCGTACGGCGCAATCGGAGGGTCCTTCGGCAGCTTGGACTCCCGACGGACTCCCCGCCTCCGCAGCTTCAGTCAGCACGGCCATGGTCAGCCAAACGACGAAGCGCCCAAGGGAGGAAGGGCGCTTCGTCGTCATGCGAGGCTTTTTTCGGAACAGCACGCCTCGCGATCGGAGATAAGCCCGACAGTAGCGCCGTCGTGGGGTGGTATTGCGTTGCGTTTGTCCCGGTCGTCGATTTTTCCCCCAAATCGCGCGAAGGATCGCCGAGTAGCGCGCTGTAACCGTGGCTCGCCCGAACACCCTCAGGGTCACCCTCACCGACCAGCTTGGATGAGCTCCGTCCTCCCGGCACCCATCGCCCGCCTAGCGGGATCCGCAGGCGCGGGTTTGCTATTCAGCAAACAGGGTCCCGTCGGCGTCGTAGATGTGCCAGGACTTACGCAGCGTCTCGTGGACCTGCCACAGGACGCGCGTGCCGGCCGGGAAAGAAGGCGGTGTCGCCTGGGCCGAGCTCGGTTGGCTCGCCTCCCTCGGGGGTGACGGTCACCCGCCCCTGAAGCACAGTCATCGTCTCCTCGTAGTTGTGCGGCAGGTAGAAGGTGCCCGGCGTGCACTCCCAGACGCCGTTCTGAAGCCTCTTGTCATCCGACTGCCTGAGGATCGCCGACGCCCCCTGCGGATCGCCGTCGACGACGTCCTCGGGGCTGATCGGAGCGGGTTGGAGGTTGGCCTCTGTCACCGAATCCTTGACGACATCTGCTGTGCGTTCCGTCATGTGCTCCTCCTGGTCGCTGTGAATGGTTGATCGTCAGTCCTGGCGCCTACGAACGCGACGATGGTCTCCTCGATCTGATCGAGCTGGAGGTCGGTTTTCGCGGTGAGCCACTGGATCGCAAGGCCGTTTAGCAGTGCGTCGACCTGCCATGTGAGAGGGACGCTTGGATCCACGCGACCATCGGTGCCCTCCAGGGCGTGGCCGATGATCTCGTACCAGGGCTCGAGCCGGCTCTCGATGGTGGTGCGGAGCGCGTCGGAGCGCACCGCTTCGCCGTATGCCGCGATCCAGACTCGCCAAGCGACGTTGGTCTGCCTGTCGGTCGGCAATGCCACCCTGAGGAGGGCGCGGAATCGCTGCTCGCCGGCGGGAACGTCGGCGATCGCGGCCGAGCAGCGCGCGTGCATCCCCTTGGAGACGAACACCAGCGTCTCGAGCAGCATCTCGGCGCGGTTGCTGAAGTAGTGATTGAGCATCCCGGTGCTCACCTCGGCGTTCTCGGCGACGAGGCGCATCGTCGAGCCGGGAAAGCCGCGCTCTGCGATCACGTCGGCGGCGCTGCGGCAGATCTGCTCTCGCCTGATGTCGCCTAGCTCAAGTCTGGGCATGTCACTTCTTCCCTGTCGCCTCTCAAGTCACGGGCCTTGACATCCACCGAGCCGAACGTTAGGTTCGCAAATCGGATGATCGGTATGCGCGGCAATCAGCATAACTACATGGAGTTTGCCAGCGCGACCCAAAGGAGCTGAGGCCGAATGATCAGCAGAACGCCAAAGAGACTCGCGGCGGTGGTGATGGCAACGGCCTCGATGGTCTTCCTGGCCGCTTGCGGAGGGGATGACTCCGACGACTCCGGCGGCAGCGACTCGTCTGAGCCGATCACCATCGGCTTCGTGGTCGGCAAGACCGGAGTGCTCGAGTCGTACGACGGCCCCGCTCAGACGATGGCCGAGATCGCGATCGACGACATCAACGCGGACGGCGGAATCGACGGACGCCAGATCGAGACGGTCGAGGCGGACATGAAGTCGAAGCCCGAGCTGGCCGGTAACGCGGCGACGCAGGTGATCAGCGACGGCGCCGACGTGCTGCTCCTGCCGTGCGACTTCGACCTCGGCTCGCCCGCGGGCATCGTCGCCCAGGAGGAGGGCAAGATCGGCATCTCGCTCTGCGCGGCTTCGACGAGCTTCGGCCCGGCGGGCATCGGCAACCTCGCCTACACGATGGGCCTTGCCGGCGTCACCGAAGGTGCCGCCGCCGCGGAGTGGGCCTACGAAGAGCAGGGCTGGAGCTCGACCTACGTGCTGCTCGACGACACGCTCGATCAGAACAAGCAGGCGACGGAGTCCTTCAAGACTCGCTTCGAGGATCTCGGCGGCGAGATCGTCGGCGAGGACACGTTCAAGCAGGAAGACCAGTCGATCGATGCTCAGGTCAGCCGCATCACGCAGCTGTCTCAGGAGCCCGACTTCCTCTACGTTTCGAGCTTCCAGCCCGGGTTCGCCGGTGCGATCAAGCAGCTGAGGGACGCGGGGATCGAGGCTCCGATCGTCGGCGGCTCCGACCTCGACGGCGATTACTGGAAGGAAGCCGTCCCGAACGTGAGCGACGTCTACTTCCCGGCGATGGCCTCGATCTACGGAGACGACCCGGATCAGGAGGTCAACGACCTGATCGCCACGTTCGAAGCGGAAAGCGGCGCTCCGCCGGACGTGTCGGCGTTCCTGGGCGGATTCGCCGCGGTGCAGGCGATCCAGGAAGCGGTCACGCAGGCCGGATCGACCGACGGCGAGGAGATGACTGCGGTGATGGAGGAGTTCACGGACGAGCCGTTCGTCCTCGAGACGACCTTCACCCCGGAGTTCCACATCAGCCTCGACCGGACCGTGCGGATCATGAACATCGACGACGGCAAGACCTCGTTCGTCACCGAGTGGGACGCGAGCGAGGTTCCCACCCCGAGCGGCTGACGCACCGCTGAGGTGGCTGAGCCGGGCGGACCCGACAGACACGTACTCTCGGAACGGACTCGGATGCCTCTGGCTTCCGAGTCCGTCACGAGCTGTGAGGCGGTCGGCATCGCGGTCCATTTCGAGGGCATCAAGGCCCTCGACGGAGTCGACCTCGAGGTTCGAGTCGGCGAGGTCCATGGGCTGATCGGCCCCAACGGCGCCGGCAAGACGACGCTCGTCAACGCGATCACGGGCTTTCAGCGGCCCACTGCCGGTCGCGTCGAGCTGGAGGGCGTGGACGTGACCGCCCGGCGGCCGCACCGCCTTGCCGCCGCCGGGCTTCGCCCGCACCTTTCAAAGCGGGCGTTCGTTTCCCGACCTCACCGTCTTCGAGAACGTCGAGGTCGGCGCGGTCGGACTTGGGGTTCGTCGCGCCGAGGCGCACGACCGGGCCCGCGCCGCCCTCGCCGAGCTGGGCCTCGAGCAGCGAGCCGACGTCTTTGCCCACTCGCTCTCTTCCGGTGAGGAGAGGCGGCTTCAGGTCGCCCGCGCGATCGCGATGCGGCCGCGCTTTCTGTTCCTGGACGAGCCGGCCGCCGGGCTCAACGAGGTGGAGAGCGACGAGCTCGCCGAAACCATCTCCAACCTCCCGGCCCGGCTGGACTGCGGAGTCCTGGTCATCGAGCACGACATGCGGGTGATCATGGGGATCTGCAACCGCATCCTGGTCCTCGACCACGGGGTGTCGATCAGCCTTCGGCTCGCCCGAGCAGGTGCGCTCGGATCCGGCGGTGATCTCCGCCTACCTCGGGACTGCGAGCGATGCCCCCGCTGCTTGAGATCCAGGACCTGGTCGTCGGCTACGGCAGCACCCAGGCGGTGCGGGGCGTCTCGATCCAGGTGGATCGCGACGAGGCGGTCGCCCTGATCGGCCCCAACGGCGCCGGCAAGACGACGCACCCTCAACACGGTCGCGGGCGTCGTCCGGCCGGCAGCCGGGGAGATCCAGTTCGGAGGGCAGAACACCAAGGGCGAGCGCGCCGGAGCGCCTTGTCCGCCGCGGCCTCGCGCTGGTTCCGGAGAACCGCCAGATCTTCACCTCGCTCACCGTCGAGGAGAACCTGCGGCTGGCGACCTTCATGGGTCGCAACCCCGATCCGGCGGCCGACATCGAGGCCGAGCTCGAGCGCTTCCCGGCCCTGCGCCCGTACCTGCGCAGCCCGGCGGGGAGCCTCTCGGGGGGCGAGCAGCAGATGCTCGCGATCTCGCGAGCGCTGTTGTGCAAGCCGGAGCTGCTGATGCTCGACGAGCCCTCGCTGGGGTTGGCGCCGCGGCTGGTCGAGGTGGTGTTCGAGGCGCTGCGACGCCTGCGCGCGGTCGGGGTGACGATCCTGCTGGTCGAGCAGAACGCGTTTCAGGCGATCGACTTCGCGGATCGAACGTACGTGCTGAGCGCCGGACGGATCGTTCTCAGCGGCACCCGCGAGGAGCTCCGGGCCGACCCCAGGATCGAAAGCGCGTACCTGGGCGGCGGGCTGGACGAGGCATGACCGACGTCATCCAGAACGCGATCGACGCCCTCAGCCTCGGCAGCCTGTATGCGCTGCTCGCCCTCGGGGTGGCGCTGATCTTCGGGATCATGCGCCTGCTCAACTTCGCCTACGGCCAGCTGATCATGGTCGGCGGCTACTCGCTCTGGGCGCTCGACGGACTGCCGACGGCGCTTCAGATTCTGGGCATGGTCCTCATCGTCATCGCCGTTGCGCTCGCTGCTCGAACTGATCGCTTTTCGGCCCTTGCGCAACGCCGACCCGGCGGTCCTCTTGGTCAGCTCGTTCGCCATCGCGTTCTTGATGGAGAACCTGGCCTTGGTCATCTTCGGTGGGCGGGCTAAGGGGATCCCGCTCCCGGAGTGGCTCAGCGACAGCATCGTCATCGGCTCGCTGCGCATCCCCGTGCTCAGCATCGTCAGCGTCGTGGCCGCCGCGGTCCTGCTCGCTTCGCTTGCCGCGTTCCTGTCGCGGACCTCGATCGGGATCCAGATGCGGGCCGCGGCCGAGAACTTCGCCGACCGCGCGGCTGCTCGGCGTGCGGGCGAACACCGTGATCATGGCCGCGTTTGCGATCTCCGGCGTGCTGGCCGCGACCGCGTCGATCCTGATCGTCGCCAAGGGCGGGACGGTGACTCCCGGCATGGGCACCGCGCCGGTGCTGATCGCCTTCATCGCCGTGATCATCGGCGGCCTCGGAAGCCTCGAAGGGCGCCGTCTATGGCGGTCTGCTGCTCGGCGTCCTCACCGTCGTCCTGCAGGTGATCCTGCCTCTGTCGCTGCGCCCGTACCGCGACGCCTTCGTCTACGGCGTGGTGCTCCTGGTCCTGACCGCTGCGGCCCCAGGGGCTGGTCGTCCTGCGATCGAGCCTGCAGCGGGTGTGAGATGAGCCAGCGCTCCGCCACCGCACACCGTGATGCGCGCGATCTGGCCGGTCCTGAGCCTCTGCCTGCTGCTGGCCGCGATCTGGCTGCTCGCCCAGTCGCAGTCGCTGGTCTTTCAGCGCGAGGTCACGCAGATGCTGGTCAACGTCGTCCTCGTCGTCGGCCTCTACGTCTTTGCCGGCAACTCCGGCGTCCTGTCGTTCGGCCACATGAGCTTCATGGCGATCGGCGCCTACGTCACCGCCCTGCTGACGATCCCCGAGATCCAGAAGGGGGTCCTGCTGCCGGACCTGCCCGGATTCCTCGCCGACGTACACCTGGAGACGTTCCCCGCCGTGATCGTCGTCGGGCTCGTTTGCGCGGCCTTCGCGGCGCTGATCGCGTTTCCGATCGTCCGCGTGCAGCCGCTGGCCGCGGCGCTTGCCATGTTCGCCGTCCTGGTGATCGTCCACGAGGTCGCTCAGGAGTGGGACGCGGTCACGCGCGGCAGCCGGACGATGATCGGGGTCCCGACGAACACGTCGATGAACTCCGCCCTGCTGTGGGCCGTCGCGGCGATCGTGGTCGCGTACCTGTACCAACGCTCCAGCTCGGGGCTTCGTCTGCGGGCCGCACGCGAAGACGACTTCGCGGCGCGCGCCGTCGGCGTCAACGTCACCCGCGAGCGCGCGATCGCCTTCGTGCTCAGCGGGTTCATCATCGGGATCGGCGGATTTCTCTACGCCCAGTTTCAGGGGGCGTTCACCCCGAACGACTTCTTCATCGGGATCACCTTCCTGACGATCGCGATGCTCGTCATCGGCGGCACCAAGTCGCTGGCCGGGGCCGTCGTGGGCGCGGTCTCGGTTTCGCTGCTGAGCAACTTCTTCGATTCCGTCGAATCCGGCGATCTCGGGCCGTTCTCGGTCCCCGAGAGGCCGGGGCTGAGCGCGACCCTGCTGGCCGGATTCCTGATCGGCGGGCTGATCCTGCGCCGTAACGGGCTGACCGGCGGTCGCGAGTTCGAGTGGCGCAGGCCGGCGGTGCTCGACCGCTGGCTCGAGCGCCGCACGGCCGCGAATGTTGACACCTCCGCGAAACAGCGGATAGGTTTGCATACCGAATGATCGATATGTCGGTAGCCGAGAGCATTCGCGGGACCTACGAGGCGCGGACACCGACATCGGCGCGAGCTGATCGCGCGGGGGGAGGCGGTGATGCCCGCGGGCAGCTCGCGCAGCTTCTCCTACTTCCGGCCCGTACCCCGTGGTCTTCGAGGGCGGGGCCGGGTCGATCCTCTGGGACGTCGACGGCAACCGTTACGTCGACTTCGCCAACAACGGGCTCAGCCTGATCCACGGAAACGCCTACCCGCCGATCCAGGAGGCCGTGCAGCGAGGCGCTCGAGATGGGAACCGCGTGGCCGGGCACCTCGCGGCCGCAGGTCGAGTTCGCCGAGCTGCTCTGCGAACGGATCGACGCGGCGGAGCGGGTTCGCTTCGTCAACACCGGGACTGAGGCGACCATGCTGGCCGTCAAGCTCGCCCGCCACTGGACCCGCAGGCCGCTTCTGCTCAAGGCGTGGCACGGCTACCACGGCTTCTACGACGACCTCTCCGCCGGGCTCGAGGGCCAGGGCGAGATCGCCGGCCGCACCCTGCTCGCCGAGTTCGGCGACGCGGACTCGTTTCAGGCGCAGATCGACGCGCACGGCGACGCAGATCGCCGCCGTGATCCTCGAGCCGATTCCGTACACGGGCCGGGTCACGCCGCCGCCGGACGGCTTTCTGAAGGCCGTCGAGCGGATGGCCAAGCAGGCTGGGGCGCTCTTCATCATCGACGACTGCCTGATGTTCCGGCTCGCCGAGGGCGGCTCACCGGAGAAGTTCGGCTTGGACCCAGACCTCGTCTGCCTGGGCAAGTGGATAGGGGGTGGCTTTCCGGTCGGCGCGATCGGCGCCTCTGCGGAGCTGCTGGACGTATTCGACCAGCGCCGCGACGACGCGCTGTATCACGGCGGCTCGTTCAACGGCAACCCGATCGGGTGCACCGCGGGCCGGATCGCGGTCGAGGACCTCACCGCGGAGCGGATCGCGACCATGGATCGCCAGGGGGCCGAGCTCGCCGCGGGCATCGTCGAGGCCGGCCGTAAGCGAGGCGTCCCGGTTGCCGTCCAGGGCGCCGGCTCGGCGTTCGGCGTCTACGTGCTCGACTCGCCCGGCGGGTCGCCGAGCGCCGAGCTGTCGGCTCAGCTTCACCTCGCCGCGGTCAACCACGGCGTCTACCTCGGCCCCGGAGGAGAGCTGGCGATGGCGACGTCGATGACCGACGAGCTCGTCGGCGAGGCGCTCGCGGGCCTGGAGGCCGCCTTCGACGACATCGCGCCATTGATCACGAGTCCTGAGGAGGGATGATGGAACCGATCGAACGCTTTCCCGCGTCATTCGCGAACTACAGCGAGGGAGTCGCGGTCCAGGGGCCCGGGAGGTGGATCTACGTCTCCGGCCAGGTCGCGCTCGGCGAAGACATGAAGCTGGTCGAGGGGGATCTCGCCTCGCAGACCGAGCTCACGTTCGACCACATCGAGCGTGTCCTGCGCCGCGCCGGCGCCGAGCTCACGGACGTGGTCAAGCTGACGACGTTCTTGACCTCGCTCGACGAGTACGCGGCGTTCAGCGAGGTGCGCAGCCAAGCGCTTCGGCGATCACGCCGCCCGGGAGCTCAGTCGTCCAGGCCGCCGGGCTGATGCTCGGGGCAGCCATCGAGATCGAAGCGATCGCCTTCGTACCGGAGCAATGATCGCCGCGCGCGTCGCACAGGATTCCCGGTACCTCTGGAGGCCGGACGCCGAGAGGGTGGCCGACGCGCACGTCACGCGCCTGATGAGCAAGCTCGAGCTCGAGTCGGCGGAGGCCCTGCGCGCCTTCTCGTTTGAGAACACGGCCGCGTTCTGGGACGCGGTGGTCGAGGACCTGGGCTCGAGTTCGAGGTTCCGTACAGCCAGACCTTCGACGACTCCGAGGGCCGCGAGTGGGTGCGCTGGTTCGTGGACGGCAGGGTCAACCTGGCGCACCATTGCCTGGATCGCCGGGTCGAGCGCAGCGGATCGCGGCGGGCCCTGGTCTGGGAGAGCGAGCGCGGGGAGCGCCGCGAGCTGACCTGGGCGGAGCTGCGGACGCTGACCGACGCCGTCGCCAGGGCGCTCCAGGGCCTCGGCGTCGAGCCCGGTGACACGGTCGGCCTGTTCATGCCGATGACGCCCGAGGCGGTCGCCGCGTACTACGCCTGCGCGAAGCTCGGCGCGATCGCGATGCCGATCTTCTCCGGCTTCGGGGCCGAAGCGCTTGCGGCGCGGCTGGTCGATGCCGAGGCTCGCGTGCTCGTCACCGCGGACGGCTTTCCGCGGGCCGGCAAGGAAGTCGACATGAAGAGCGTCGCCGATCAGGCTCGCGAGCTGGCGCCGACGGTCGAGCGCGTGCTCGTGCTTCGCCGGCTCGGCAACGAGGTCCCGTGGGACGACCGCTTCGACGTCGCCTGGGAGGAGGCGGTCAGCCAGGAGCCCGAGCCGTTCGACGCGATCTCGCTCGACGCCTCCCATCCGCTCGAGCTCATGTACACGAGCGGGACCACCGGGCGGCCGAAGGGCGCGCTGCACACGCACGGCGGCATGCTCGCGATCGTCGCGCGGGATGCCGCCTACGGCCTCGACCTGCGCGACAGCGACATCCTCACCTGGCCCACCGATCTCGGCTGGATCATGGGCCCCTGGACGATCGCCGCGGCCGGCGTCATGGGGGCCCAGCTCTGCCTGATCGAGGGCAGCCCGATGGCGCCCATGACGCGGCTGTTCGAGTCGGCGGAGAGAAACCGGACCACGGTGCTCGCGATCGGCCCGAGCGTGGTGCGCGGATTGATGTCCGCGGGCGAGCACGACCTGCGATCCAGGTACGACCTCGAGTCGCTGCGGGTGCTCGCCACGGGCGGCGAGCCCATTCCTCCGGATGCGTACGAGTGGCTGCTGCGGGAGGTCGGCGCCGGCCGGTTGCCGATCGTCAACCTCTCCGGCGGCACCGAGGTCGGCGGCTGCTTCCTGATCCCGATGCCGATCGAGGGACTCAAGGCCTCGTCGCTCGGCGGTCCCGCGCTCGGCATGGACATCGCGGTCTTCGACGATGACGGCAACGAACTCGGCCCCGGCCAGGTCGGCGAGCTCGTCTGCCGCAGCGTGTGGCCGGGGATGACGCAGGGGCTCTGGAACGATCCGGACCGCTTCCTCGAGACCTACTGGACGCGCTTTCCCGGCGTCTGGACGCACGGCGACTGGGCGAGCTTCGATGAAGACGGCGCCGTGGTTTCTGCACGGCCGCTCCGACGACACCCTCAACGTCGCCGGGCAGAGAATCGGCCCGGCCGAGGTCGAAGCCGCTCTGCTCACGCAGAGCGGAGTGCTGGACGCCGCCGCGGTGCCGATGCCGCACGCGATCAAGGGCGAGACGATCTGGACTGTTCGTCGTCGCCGAGCCCGGCGCCGAGCTCGATCCCGAGGAACTCGCCGTCGCGGCCGCGGGCGTGCTCGGCAAGCCGTTTCGGCCCGACCGCGTCGTCGTCTGCGGCGCGCCTGCCGCGGACCCGCTCGGGCAAGATCGTCCGTCGCGCGATTCGAGCGGCGGCTCTGGGCGAGGACCCGGGCGACCTGTCGACCCTCGAGGACCCGGGAGCGATCGACGGAATCAAGGCGGCGCTGTCGTGAGCAGCGACAGATCGGGCGAATCCGGCGCCGCGATCAAGCTCACCTGCGACGTCGGCGGGACGTTCACCGACGTCGTGCTCTCCGACGGAGCCGGCCGAGTCGCGCTCGGCAAGGCGCTGACCACTCCGCACAGCCTGATCGAGGGGCTGCTGAACGCGATCGAAGCCGCCGGCTCGCAGATCGACCTGTCGCGAGAGGCGCTGCTCAAGGCGTGCGAGCTGTTCGTCTACAGCACCACCCAGGCGACCAACGCGATCATCCAGAACGGCACCGCCCGCACGGCGCTTCTGTGCACCGACGGCTTCCCGGACATCCTCCTGCGTCGCGAGGGCGGGTCGATGCACCTCTACGACTTCCGGCGCCCGTTCCCGGAGCCCTACATCCCGCGGCACCTGACGTTCGAGATCCCGGAGCGGATCGGCGCCGACGGCGAGATCGTCGTCCCGATCGACATCGACGCCGCGCGCGAGGTCGTCCGCTCGCTCGAGCCGGCGGGCGTCGAGGCGGTCGCCGTCTCTCTGCTCTGGTCGATCGCCAACCCTGAGCACGAGCTGCGCCTGGGCGCGTTGCTCGAAGAGGAGCTGCCGGGCGTTCCCTACACGCTCTCGCACCGGCTCAACCCGATTATCCGCGAGTACCGCCGCACCTCGGGCACCGCGATCGACGCCTCGCTGAAGCCGCTCATGCAGGAGCACCTGCGCGAGATCGAGGCGGGCCTGCGGGACGCCGGGTTCTGGGGCGAGCTCGTCGCAGCTTCCTCTTTCGGAGGCGTGCTGCCGATGGACCGGCTGATCGAGCGGCCGATCTTCGCCGCCCGGTCCGGACCCTCGCTCGCGCCCGTGGCCGGCCGCCTGTACAGCGAGCACGAGCTCGATGGCAGCGACGCGATCGTCTGTGATGCCGGCGGGACGAGCTTCGACGTCAGCGTTGTCCGCGACGGCGGCATCGTGTTCGCCCGCGAAACCTGGCTCGGCGCGCCGTTCGAAGGCCACCTGACCGGACTCGCCTCCGTCGACGTGAGATCGATCGGGGCCGGAGGCGGTTCGATCGCCTGGCTCGACCCCGGCGGTCTGCTTCGGGTCGGGCCCGAGAGCGCTGGCGCCGACCCGGGTCCTGCCTGTTACGGCCGCGGCGGCGATCGCCCCACCGTCACCGATGCCGCGGTGGTGCTCGGTTACCTCGACCCCGACCGCTTCCTCGGCGGCGCGATGGCGCTGGACGTCGATGCCGCGGGGCGTGTAATCGAGGACCTCGGCCGGCGGATGGGCGTTGACCGTGACGCCGCGGCCGCCGCGGTCCTCACGCTCGCCAACGAGCTGATGGTCGCCGGCGATCAAAGAGATCACGGTCAACGAGGGCATCGACCCGCGCGAGAGCGCCGTGATCGCCGGTGGGGGCGCCGCGGGGCTCAACATCGTCGCGATCGCCAGGCGAGCTCGGCTGTGACCGGGTGCTCGTGCCGCGCACCGCAGGCGCCCTGAGCGCCTTCGGCGGGCAGCACAGCGACATCATCACGGAGAGCGGTCGCACCGTCTTTTCAAGCAGCGAGGACTTCGCCTACGCCGAGGTCGACTCGGCGTTCGCCGAGATCGAGCAGGCGCTGACCGAGTTCGCGCAGACGCTGACTGAGGGCGGCGAGCGCGAGAGCAGGATCGACTGGTTCGTCGAGGCGCGCTACGCCTACCAGGCCTGGACGCTCGAGGTTGCGCTGCCCAAGGGCGCACCGCGCGACGACGACGGCGTGCGCAAGTTCGTCAAGGACTTCGACGAGCTGCACGAGCGGGTCTTCGCCGTACACGAGCCGGGCCAGGCGGTCGAGATCCTCTACTGCCGCGGCCGGCTGGTCGGCGACCCCGCCGAAGCCGCCCCTGCGCGACCTCGCCGCCGAGCGGGCCGATGCGAACGGAGGCGCGCAGCGCAGCGCCTACTTCCCCGCGCTCGGGCGGGTCGAGACCCCGATCACGGACGGCGCCGCGCTCGCGCCGGGAGACAGGATCGAGGGGCCCGCGCTGATCGCCGAGCCGACGACGACGGTCGTCGTCCCGCCGGCGTCCTGGTTGACCGTAACCGCCCTCGGTAACTACCTAGTGGAGGTCGGATGACGACTGAGCCAGACACCATCCCGGACGCGCGCGCGCAGCAAGCCGGCGCCAGCTCGGTGCTTACCGCCGTGCTCGCGAACCGGTTCGAGACGATCGTGCGCGAGATGACGAACACGCTGTTTCGCGCCGGTCGCTCTTCCGTGCTCAACACTGCCCGTGACTTCTCCTGCTGCGTCGTCACCTCCGATGATCAGCTTCTCGCGGCGGCCGAGGGCTTGCAGGCGCACGTCCTCGGGGCGGGACTGCAGACCCGCTGGATGGGGCGCCTGCACCCGGACATGGCCGAAGGCGACGCCTTCCTGCACAACGATCCTCACCTTGGCAACACGCACGGCGCCGATCACACGCTGCTCGTGCCCGTGTTCATCGACGGCGAGCACTTCCTGACCGTTTCGGCCAAGGCCCATCAGGCCGACTGCGGCAACTCGGCGCCGAGCACCTACATGCCGTTCGCCACCGACGTCTATGAGGAGGGACTGCTCACCTTCCCGTGCGTCCGCGTGCAGCGCGACTACAGCGACGTCGACGACATCATCCGCATGTGCCGGGCGCGTATCCGCGTGCCGGACGTCTGGTACGGCGACTACCTGGCGGCGATCGGCGCCGTCCGCGTCGGAGAGCGGCGGCTCAAGGAGCTGGTCGACAAATACGGGATCGAGACCCTGCGGGAGTTCATCGCCGAGTGGCTCGACTACTCGGAGCGGCGCGATGACCCAGGCGATCCGCGAGCTTCCCGCCTGCCGGCTCCAGGCCTCGAGCACCCACGATCTCCTTCCCGGCGACGACGAGAAGGTGACGGTCAATGCCGCAATCGAGGTAGACCCGGACGCCGGGAAGATCGAGGTCGACCTGCGCGACAACGTCGACTGTCGGCAGTTCGGCCTGAACTTATCGGAGGCCTGCGCGATGGCCGGGGCGATGGTCGGCGTCTACAACTGCCTCCCGGCTGATGTGCCGCACAACGCCGGCAGCTTCCGCTGCATCGACGTGCGCCTGCGGGAGGGCTCGACGATCGGCGGGCTGACCTTCCCCTTCTCAGCGTCGATGGCGACGACGAACCTTCTCAACCGACTGATCAACGCGGTGCAGATCGCGTTCACAAGCCTCGGCGACGGCTATGGCCTCGCCGAGGGCGCGGGCGCGCTCGGCGCAGGGTTTGCCGTTGTCTCCGGCGACGACCCGCGCGGCAGGGGCGGCCCGTACGTCAACGAGGTCGTGATCGGCAACAACGGAGGCCCCGGCGCTCCAGAGACCGACGGCTGGGTCACCTATGCGATGCCCGACTGCGCTAAGGCGATCTACATCGACAGCATCGAGGTGCTCGAGCAGAAGTACCCGCTGCGCTTCCGCAGCCTGCGCCTGCTCGAGGACAGCGGCGGACCGGGCCGCCACCGGGGGGCTCCCGCGAGCGAGACGGTGTACGGGCCGACCAGCGACTCGATGCAGGTCTTCTACTTCGCGGACTTCGCCGATCATCCGCCGCTCGGCGCGGTGGGTGGCGGCCCTGGAGGCGCGGCCCTGGTTAGCAAGCTGGAGCGCGACGGTAACGAGACCAAGCTCGACCCGATCGGTGACGTCACGCTCGAGCCGGGCGAATGGGTCCGAGGGCTGGAGGCCGGGGGTGGGGGCTATGGCGATCCGCTTAGCCGCGATGCTCGAGGCGGTGGCTCGCGACGTTCGCGATGGCTGGGTGTCGGTCGAGGCCGCGCGCGAGCACTACGGCGTGGTGATCGAGCACGGGTCGGTGCCGGGCGAGGTCCATATCGACGCGGCGGCGACCGAGCAGCTTCGGCAACGCCTGCGCACAAACGCAAACAAGGAAGGTGAGCGATGAGCCGCGATTCCCGACACGACATTCTCTTCGAGCCGGTGCAGATCGGCCCGAAGCACCTGCGCAACCGCTTCTATCAGGCGCCCCACTGCACGAGCTACGGCAGCGACCTTCCGGGAGCTCAGGCCTACCTGCGGGCGATGAAGGCCGAGGGCGGCTGGGCGGCCGTCAACACGGAGTTCTGCTCGGTCCATCCCTCCAGCGATTCGCTGCCGCTGGTCTCGGCGCGGCTTTGGGACGACGCCGACATCGAACGTCTGTCGCTGACGGCCGATCTCGCGCACGAGCACGACGCGCTTGCGGGCGTCGAGCTGTGGCACGGCGGCTGCGTCGTCGGCAACCTGGAGTCGCGCCTGCCGGCGCGCAGCGTCAGCCAGATGACCGACGAGAGCCTTTACTCGTCGAGCTGCTATCGAGCTCGACAAGGCGGGCATCCGCGAGATCCAGGGCTGGTACGCCGACGCCGCGCTGCGCGCCGTTCGGGCCGGGTTCGACATCATCAACGTCCACGGGGCGGAGTGCGGCGCGATCACCCAGCACTTCCTGATGGCGAAGTTCAACCGGCGCACCGACGAGTACGGGGGCTCGATCGACAACCGGGCGCGGTTCTGGGTCGAGACCATCGAACGCGTGCGCGAGGCGGTCGGCGATCGAGGCCGCGCTCACGGCTCGCCTGTGCGTGGACACCCTCAACGACAGCCCGCTCGGGATCCGGCCGGCCGAGGAGGCCTACCGGTTCATCGAGCTCGCCGACCCCTTCGTGGACTTCTGGGACCTGCAGGCCGGCGGCTGGGTGGCGGCCGAGTGGGCCGGCGACGACGTCGTCGCCTCGCGCTTCGCTGGCGAGTTCTCGCACCGCGACCACGATCGCGGCGGCCCGCACGGCGACGAACAAGCCCGTCGCCGCGGTGGGGCGATTCACGAACCCCGACACCATGGCCGAGGCGGTTCGCTCCGGGGTCATCGACATCATCGCCGCCGCGCGACCCTCGATCGCCGACCCGTTCCTGCCGCGGAAGATCGAGGAGGGCCGCTACGACGAGATCCGCGAGTGCATCGGCTGCAACGTCTGCGCTTCACGCTTCCCGCAGGCGGCGCCGATCATCTGCACCCAGAACGCGACCCTGGGCGAGGAGTTCCGGCGTGGCTGGCACCCGGAGCGATTCGACGCAGGCCGCAGAACGCCGACCGCGATGTGCTGGTCGTCGGCGCCGGGCCGGCCGGCATGGAGTGCGCGATGGTCCTCGGCAAGCGAGGGATGCGCCGGGTCCACCTCGTCGACGCAGAACGCCGAGATCGGCGGCTGCATGCGCCACGATCAGCGCCTACCCGAACCTCGGCGAGTGGGGCCGGCTGATCAACTACCGCCAGATCCAGCTCGACAAGCTGGAGAACGTCGAACTGATCCTGAATACGCGACTCGAGGCCGAGGACGTGCTCACCTACGGGGCCGAGATCGTCGTCATCGCGACCGGTTCGCGCTGGAGAGATGACGGCATGAACGGCCCGACGCAGGCGCCGATCCCCGGGGCGGAGGCCGCGAACGTCTTCACGCCCGAGCAGGTGTCGGGCGGTGCCGAGATCGCCGGCGAGCACGTAGTCGTCTACGACACCGACGGCTACTTCACGGCCGTCGCGATGGCCGAGATGCTGCTTGGCCGCGGGCAAGAGGGTCACGATGATCACCCCGTTCCCGAACCTCGGGCCGTACCTCTTCCTCACCGGCGAGGCGTTCAAGATCAACCGCGAGCTGCGCGCCGCCGGGGTCGAGATCATCCCCAGCCATGTGGTCCTGGAGATCGACGGCCACCGCCTCCGTGGCGTGCACGCCTTCTCGCCCGATGCAGTCGAGTGGTCGGCCGACAGCGTCGTCCTCGTCACCCAGCGTGAGCCCTGCGATCGAGCTGTACCGCGAGCGTCCACGGTCAGGAGGACCGCTTCGAGTCGGAGGGGATCGAGGCCCTCTACCGGATCGGCGACTGCGTCGCACCGCGCCTGATCGCCGACTGCATCTTCGACGGCCACCGACTGGCTCGCGAGATCGACAGCGAGGATCCGTCGGTGCCGCTTCCATACCTTCGCGAGGTCGCCTCGCGGCCCAGCGTGCTGCCCGACCTTGCGGCGGTCGGCGCCACCGGGGGCCGATGAAGGTCGTCGTCGCGGCGAAGCAGGTCGGCGCCCTCGACGATGCCGCCGACCTGATGCCGCACGTAGGGCTAGTGCCGTTGGCGGCCTTGCGGCGGACCCTCAACGAGTGGGACCTCTTCGCGCTCGAAGCCGCGCTCGAGCTGCGAGACAAGCACGGGGCAGAGGTGATCGCGATCACGGTTGGAGACCAGGAAGCCGATGAGGTGCTGCTTACCTGCCTGGCCAGAGGCGCGGACCGTGGAGTTCGAGTCTGGGACGAAGAGATCGAGCTCGAGCCGCTCACCGTTGCGCGACTGCTGGCTGGGGTGGTTCGCCGTGAATTGCCCGATCTCATCTTCTGTGGCGCGCAGTCGTCGGATGCCGTCAACGCCTCGACAGGAACGGCGTTGGCCGGGCTGCTCGACCTGCCGCGCGTAGCCGTGGTCAGGCGGCTTCGCTATAACGCTGACGCGCGCTCGGTCGAAGTCGACCGTGAGCTGGAATCGGGTCTCGTCGAGCGGGTGTCGGTATCACTGCCGGCGCTGCTCACATTGCAGACTGGGATCAACCAGCCGCGTCACGCGAACCTGAGGGCGATCAAGCAGGCTGAGGCCAAGCCGCTCGAGGTGCTCGGGCTGGGCGACATCGGCCTTGCGGCCAGAGACCTGGGACGCGCCGCCGGGGCTCACGTTCGCCGACTCGCGCCGCCCGACCGCTCGGCCCGAGCCGAGATGCTCGAAGGTCGGCCCGACGAGGTCGCGCAGGAAATCCTCGCCATCGTCTCGTCGCGCCTGTCGTCATGAGCGCGATCCTCGTCATCGCCGAGACGCGCCGGGGAGAGCTGCGCGAGGTCTCGGCTGGATCGATTGCGGCAGGCATCGAGCTCAAGCAGGGCATCGGGTGGACGACTGATCGTCGCCGTGATTGCGGGCGAGGCGCACAGCGTTCGCCGCGGAGCTCCAGTTCGAGGGGATCGACGAGGTCGTGACCGTGACCACGGTGAACGAGCACTTCGAGGCTCACGTCGCCGAGGCAGCGCTCGAGTCGTTGATCCGGGAGGTGCGGCCGAGCGTCGTGGTCCTGAGCCACGGTGCCGATGCCCTCGGCTTTGCGCCTGCCGTAGCCGCCCGCGGGAGGTACGGTTTTGCCAGCGACGTGACCCGGATCGGATGGGACGACGGTCCGATCGCGTGGCGCGAGCTCTACGGCGGCAAGCTGGAGGCCGAGCTCGAGTTTCCCGGCAAGGAGACGACGATCCTGCTGCTCCGCATGGGTGCCTTCGTGGCGCCGGCGGCCGCCCCGACTGATGCATTCACGGTTCGTGACATCGAGATCGAACTGCCAGCTCCTCGGACCGAGCATCTCGGCTTTCAGGAGCCGACGGCGGATGGCATCGACATCACCAAGGCGGAATTTCTGCTGTCGATCGGAAGGGGCGTCGGCGATCAAGCTGGACGTCTCTCGGCTCGCGGAATTGGCCGAGCGCCTTGGAGCGATGCTCAGTGCATCGCGCCCGGTCATCGATGCCGGCTGGATCGACAGGTCGCGCGGTGTCGGCCAGTCCGGAAAGACGGTGCGGCCGTCGGTGTATCTCGCCCTTGGCATCTCCGGAGCGGGGCAGCATCTCGCGGGGATCCGAGGCGCGGGGACGATCATCGCGGTGAACAAGGATCCCGCTGCGCCGATCTTCTCGATTGCGGACTACGGTGCCGTGGCGGACCTCTTCGAGGTCGCAGCAGCGCTCGAGCAGGTCGGCAAGGAGGAGCAACCGCGCGCTGAGGGTCGCCCTTGATCCTTCGCGCAGCGATCGAGGCGCGGCACGGAACCGGTTTCGGCCCGGTATCGGAGTTGAGCGTGCGGGGTTACCGAGCCAGACAAGAAGGCAGCGGGGCGTGCCAATTTCGGCCTTTCTCGGAACGGAAAGTCAGGGCAGGCGGCGAGTACACGGATGCAACGGACAAGAGGCAGGAGTCGCTCGTGATGCCGGACCCCCTGCTGCAAATCGCGCAGAGCAGAAGCGGCTCTGCTATCCGGCGCCATCAACGAGCGTTGACGTAAAGCCGTCGTGCGTTCTCAGCGGGGATCGCAAAGTTGAGGCCAGTCGCGTCCTTGCGCCCTTGGGTGTTGATGCCTAGAACCTTGCCGTCGCTCCGCTAAGCGGACCACCCGAGTTCCCGGGGTTGATGTCGGCATTCGTCGTCTGGATCGCGTTCTCAACGATGCCCTTGGAGAAAGTCTGGAGCTCCCTGTCCTTCGCACTCACTATCCCGGCCGTGACGGTGTCCGTCAGGCCGTGAGGACTGCCAACGGCAATCACCGTTTCCCCCACACGCACGTCCCGCACGGCGCGAATCTGCAGGACCGCGGGCGGCGGAATTGGAACCACGAGGATGGCGATGTCCTCATCTGGCGCCTCTACCAACAGGTCGGCCTTGTAGAAGTCCTCACCGCCCCATCGCACCGCAAGATGGCTGCCTGTCTTGGTCACGTGCGCGTTGGTGACCACGACGGTTTGCCCGTCGTGCTGTGGAAGGGACGGGATTGCAAAGCCCGAGCCGGTGCCCTCCGGCTTCCGGCGCATCGCGACGACCTGGACCACTGCCGGCATCACCTGCTCAATGAGATCCGGCAAGTCACGCGTGGCTTGCGGTGACTGCAGAGCAGCCGACGCCTGTCTCAGTCGTCCTCACCCCGCTGCGGGTCCGCTCCCGATGGGCGCGATCGCCTACTAGTACCGACTGATCGGACGCTTTCGTGTGTGGCGGGCTGCCGCGTCTCGCGCGAAGCAGGGGCGAGCGGGAACGGGGACGTACGTACCGGCAGGCGGCTCCCGACCACGACTCCCGCGAACGTGATTTAGCGGCTCCCCCACCGGGTGACCGTAGGCGCGCATCCTTGCGCCGTCCAGAAACCCGTGCGGCGGATGAGGCGCAGGAGGGGATACGAGGGCGTGACCGCATGAGAACGAGCCGCCTCAGCGTCCGGCCGAGGCGGCTCGTAGAG
Source organism: uncultured Solirubrobacterales bacterium (assembly GCA_963793775.1). Taxonomy (GTDB): domain Bacteria; phylum Actinomycetota; class Thermoleophilia; order Solirubrobacterales; family 70-9; genus WHSW01. The sequence continues at coordinate 8,985 of CAWCBM010000018.1, read as the reverse complement.
CGGCGTGCGGGTTACGGGCTACGCGAGGTGCTTCAGGATCGCCGAGCGCGTCGGCTCCGGAATACGGCAGCGATTGCCGACCCAGGTGTGAACCTCCGGAGCGCCGGGGACCGCGCGGCGAGAGCGGGCCATAGAGCGGCCCAGGTTGCCGCGGTGGGACCGGACCTGGATCGTGGTCTGTCCGATCTGATTCGCGAGCTTCGACCATCGTGTAGTCGCCCTTCTCGGAGAGCTTCGCCTCGGCGACCAGCATGTTCGTGAGCTTCGTGCCGATGCGGCCCTTCAGGTCGATCACCAGCTGGTCGGCTAGCGCCGCCGGCGACGGCGGGGTCGTCGTCGACACCAGGCCGGGCCCGTCCGTACCGATGCGGTCGCGGAGGAATGTGGCCATCGCGATCACCGCGTCGAGGTCCTCTTGGCTGGCTGGATTCGCCTCGAACTTCACTGTCATGGCTACCTATCTTTCCGGCAGGTGCGTAGCTATGGGCACCCACCTCATCGTCTCGGTTACCCGATGGTAGCGGCTTTGCGGCACGAGCGTAGCCATGGCTGGGTATCTCCGCCGGCTGCCGCACCGTGAGTAGCGGCGGCGCCGCCAAGGCCAGCAATGGCTCCGGCCGCGGGCCCGGCGGCACCGATGATCGCTCCCCTTGCCAAGCACGTCGACGACCGCGGCCTTTACGACGGCCGCGCGAGCGTGATCTGGTCCGACATTTCGTTCCCGTCGGACGTACGGGGTCCGGGTCAACGACGAACCCATCAACCCCTAGATCGAGGAGCTAGTCGAGGAGATTTCCGGGGACGCCGAAGACGTCGGCGGTCCATGCTCGGCGGGCGACTAAGCGGACCGAGATTTCGACGCTTCCGCCTCCGCGTGATTGGGAGCGCGCGGAGCGGCATGCCTGTCGACGCCACTCGCTCCCGAAGGACGAAAGGGGCAGTGCGCCAGTAGCGCACGGCTCGCCTTCGACGCCAGGGGGCAGAGCTTCGGCGCGCACGCGCGGAGGTGACGCGCGATCCTGTAGGCGATGGAGCTGCTTGCGACGACCGGTGAAGCATTCGTGAGGGTCGGTGCGCACACGCGCCTGGAAGGTTCGGGAGCGCAGTGCCTGGCGCTCGACGGCGACACGGTGTACGTCGGGTGTCGGGGAGGCGGGCTGAAGCGCAGCGCTGACGGCGGCGACACCTTCGAGGACCTGCCGTTGCCGGAGCCAGACGTGTTCAGCGTCGCGGTGAGCGCGGCGGACGGCGCCGTGTATGCGGGAACGGAGCCCAGCCGGCTGTTCCGCAGCCGCGACGGCGGCGAGAGCTGGGAGGAGCTGGTGGCGCTTCAGGAGATCCCGTCGCGGCCGGACTGGAGCTTTCCGCCCCGGCCCTGGACCTCGCACGTGCGCTGGATCGCGCCGAGCCCGCACGACCCCGAGGTGGTACTGGTCGGCATCGAGCTCGGCGGGCTGATGCGCACCGAGGACGGCGGCGCCTCGTTCAGCGATCATCGACCCCAGGCGGCCCGCGACGTGCACTGCCTGGCGTGGCATCCGAGCGCTCCGGGGCGCGCCTACGAGGCCGGCGGCGACGGCGCCGCCTGGAGCCGCGACGGCGGCCGCAGCTGGAACAGGGCGGACGCCGGGCGAGACCGCCGCTACGCCTGGGCGCTGGCCGTCGACCCGGCCGATCCGGACCGCTGGTTCGTCTCGGCGGCTCCCGGGCCCGTTCGAGGCGCACGGGAGCCGCCCGTCCGACTCGGCGATCTACCGCTGGGAGGGCTCCGGCCCCTGGCAGGTGATCGAGGGCCCGCTCGACTCCCACGTCTACGCGCTCGCGACCGGACGGGGCCAGCTCTTCGCCGGTCTGGGCGACGGCACGCTGCTCCAAAGCGACGACGGCGGTGAGAGCTGGAGCGAACTTGGCGAGCGGATCGGCGGGATCACCGCGCTGGCCGTGAAGTGAGGTCCGCAACAGGCCGCAGGCACGTCTCGGAGAAGGATCGTCGCCCCGGAGCGGCCGAGATCCTCCAGCGGATCACTGAACGCGGCTGTCGCAAGTCGCGCGAAGCAGCAGTGACTTCACTGCTGGGTAGTCAGAGGGTGCGGCGTGGCACTCGCATCAGCCGACCGGATTGCAGCCAGCAGCGGCCTGTGCCGCCATCATCTGCTCCTCATCGGGCATCGGATGGTCTGCTGGCGGCAGGGTGCGGGTGCGGGCCGGATCGCTCGTCGCTTTGACCAGATCCTCGAAGCCGCCGGGGGTGAGGGCAAAGAGCATTCGGGAGCCAGCCTCGCCCACCTCGTAGCGATGGGGGATGTCGCGCGGGCCGAATACGAAGTCGCCCGCGCTCGCCTCAATCGTCCGGCCGCCGACCTCGAACGTCACCTCGCCCTCGAGCACCCAGAATGCCTCGTCCTCGCGGTGATGAACATGCATTGGGGCTTTGACCCCAGGGGGATCGGTGACATCCAGAACGGTCAGACTCCCGCCGGTGTCCGCCGCAGTGGCCTTGATTATGGCCAGCGCGCCGAGCCACCACCGCGCCTCTCCTTCGTCGCTTCTCACTGCCAGTGCACCCGTCATAGGTGCTCCCTTCCTTTCGTCGGGTCATCGATGCTCAAACGCAGGATGGCGTAGTGCTGCGGGTTGCCGCTTTCGCGTGCTAGCGGCAGCGAGGGCGTCAAGTCGGGGCGGTCGGCATCTGAGTCAGAGCCCGGAAGCGTGAGATCGTGCGCACATCGTGCGTAAGCGACCTCGTCAGCCCGAGACCCCGCACGGAAAACGCGCGCGCGCGAGGAAGTGGCTGCTCCTGGCTGAAACTCGGCCGGTTGACGTCTTGCGGCCGGCGTACAGACACTCGGCCCAAGTGTCACGGATCCCTTAGATCTACTGCTCCGAAGGCAGGCGGCCTATCGGGTCCGTATCCCGCTTGCCAAGCCAGATCCAGGGTCACGGCGCTGCACGGGAATAGGCAGCCGCGCTGGCCCGCTGCCCGATCCTCCGCTCGGCCAGACTGGGCGTACGCGTGACCCGAGCTCGAGTGATGCTAATCGTGATGCAACATCTCTGGTTCATCGCTTGATCAAGCGGTTCGTGTCCAGCAGTCTTCGCTGGACTCGCGCCGGCTGAGCGCGGACACGCGTGCGCGCAGGGGGGCGGGGGAGGGGGCGGATCCGCGCGCGCCACAGATACATATACACACGCCTCACCCACAATTCGCCCGGTCATGAGACCGTCCGGACAAATCCCCGATTTCGCCGATTCTGGTCCGTACAGGTCTGGCCGCAGCGTCAAGACTCGCAGCCCTTGGGGGTCTCTCTAGCGCTTGTGCTGAAGCGGCTTACCACCGCCTGTCACGGATAACCCGTCAGGCATGTCCCGCAAGACCAAAGTGCCGCTTTGCATGGAATGCAGAACTTGACGCGGCCGCCAGCGACGCCTGCACCGTGGTTGCGTTCCGACCGCGTCGAGCACAACCCGTTTCCGGTCAGGTCGACCTGTCGTATCGGCGAACCGCTTTGATGTGGGCGGCGTTGATCCGACGCTCCCGACCGTCAGGGCCATGCACCGGGATTAACGGGACGCGTCCCGTGCGGAGGTCGCCGATTGCCCGATCAATCTCGTCAACGGTGGCTTGCACCTCCAGCTCGTCGCCGTCGATGAAGTCGATCGCCGATTCGAGTTGCCCTGCCACGACTCCGACCCTATGCGGGGGAAGAGGGTTGAGCGAAGGTCATTTCAGTAGCTCTCGAAACTGAGAGACAGGCATGTCATCCGGGATCAGACCTCTGCCGCGGCAGGTGCGGCACTTCTTCGTCTTGTCGCCAACGACACGGCCCGCTCTTACCGTCTGGATGTAGCCCAGACCGCCGCACTCTTGGCACGGCACCTTGACGGAGACCGTTAGTTCTCTTGAAGAATGCTCCCCGCCCTCCATCGCGAGAGCGAATGTAGACGCTAGACCCCTTCGGTGCGATACGAGCTCTGCTCGGCCTCGTCGAGAGGATCATTCCGCAGACCACGCCGCGGTGATCGGCAAACGTTCGGCTTTGCATGGAATGGCATGACGGCCAGCGCTGAGCCGAACTGAAAAAGGGGCCTCCGCCACGCTCACTAGAACGGCGGTTGCCACTGCTGTTCGGAGCGAGAGGAGACCCGGCATGAACTATGTCGGAATCGATTGGGCCTATCGGCGCGCTGCCTGGTGCGCGGTCAACGAGAGCGGGAGCGATCAAGGGCGAGGGGATGATCCCCGCCGACGAGGGCGGCCTCGCCGCATCTGGTCTTGGAGCTGGGCACCGACGTCAGAGCCTGCGTCGAGACGATGAGCGGCTCGGTCTGGGTCAAAGACCAGCTCGAGCTCGCGGGCTGGTCGGTCGAGGTCGCCAACGCCGAGCAAGGTCCGCGACGTCGCCCCGCTTGCCTGCAAGACCGACAAGGTCGACGCCCGCGTTCTCGCCGAGCTTTGCCGGCGCGACCTGGTGCCGGCGGTCTGGGTCGCCTCGCTTGAAGACCGCGCGATCAGCGAGCGGCTTCGCCGCCGAGCGCACCTGGTCAAGCTGCGCACCTCGCATCGAAACCGGATCTTCGGCCTGCTGACCCAGTTCGGCCTGCGGATCTCCTTCACCCGGCTGCGCCAGCCCGACGCGATCGAGCTGCTCGAGCGCCGCGGCGTCCCGGCGGTCTGGCGCGACTCGATCGCCGAGCACCTCGACCAGATCGACGAGCTGCAGCGACGGATCGGCCCGATCGACCGCGAGCTTCGGCCGATCGCCGCGCTCCGATCCGAGGGCGAAGCTGCTGCAGACGATCCCCGGCGTCGGGCCGCTTGATCGGGCTCGCCTTCGCCACCGAGATCGGCGAGGTCTCGCGCTTCTCGCTCGGCCTCGAAGCTGGTCGGCTATGCCGGGCTTGCGCCGCGGATCATCCAGTCGGGCGATCGCTCGGCGACCGGGCGGCTCTCGAAGGCCGGCTCGCGGACGCTTCGCTGGGCGGCGGTCGAGGCCGCCAACCAGGCCTGGCGACCGACCAACCCCTTTCACGAGCACTACCGCCGCCTCGCCGCCCGCCACGGCACCAACCCGGCCAAGGTCTCGGTCGCGCGCAAGCTCCTGATCTGCTCCTGGCACATGCTCTCGCGAGGCCAGGTCTTCAAGCCGTCCCGCCCAACGACAGCCCCGGCAAGCTCCTCACGCTTTCAGGCCGCCTGACGGTCCCGCATGGAATTGAGAGGCCGCGGCAGCTCCCAGGAAGATTCTGCGCCCAGAGCGCCGAAAGAGAAATGAGCTCGACTCACCGGCCTGGGAGCGAGGGAAGGCGGTGATGCCGCTGGGTTGACAACGGGACGTCGATCAAAGAGAAAGCGGAATGAATCGACGAGATGCTGCGCGGGCGATGTCGCAGGAGAACGTGGAGATCGTGCGGCGGGCCTTCGAGGCGTTCGATCAGGACGGCATCGAAGAGGCGCTGCCCCGTTTAGCTCCCGACAACGTTGTCCATGCGCTCCCCGAGTGGCCCGGGCCTTCCGAGTATCGCGGTCACGATGGGATCCGGGCGCTCATGACCGAGTGGACCGAAAGCTTCGACGACTTCCACTTCGAGATCGGCGAGATCCGCGAGCTTCGAGACAGGTGTTGTGCTCGGAGAGAACGGCGGGCGGATCAAGGGTTCGCGCGTGCCGATCCGACAGCTCTTCGGGGCCCTCTTCGGGGACTTCCGCAACGGTCGAATCGGCGAGACCAGATTCTTCCTCACCTGGCGCGAGGCCCTCGAAGCCGCCGGGCTGTCGGAGTAGGGAACCCATCAACGCGTTTTTGCGCAGCGCGCTACTCGGCGGTCCAACGAGCCGAAGCTCAGAAAAACCGGCGCGAGTTGACTCGGCAGGCTCGCGGTGGTAAGCCACGCATCGGGCATCTGTACCGGCCCGAAAGGGTGTCCGATGAGAAGGATCTCACTCGCCCTGGTTTGCGCCGTGATCGCGGTCGCGGGCTCTGCAACATCAGCGTTTGCCCAAGGCGCCCAGCTCACGGCCGGCGACATCATCGCCGTGTTCTTCGCGGACCAGCCCCCGATTAGGGACCTGGTTCGGGTCGACCCGCTAACCGGTGAGACGACGACCATCTCCTCGGGCGGCTTGCTAGAGCAACCGGGGGAATCGAGGTCGAGGCCGACGGGAACATCCTTGTCGCCGCCGGCGGCAGCCCGATCCAAACCGACCCGGGCGGAGTCATACGAGTCGATTCGCTCACGGGCGCGCAGACGAGCCTGTCGTCGGGCGAGCTGTTCGTGCGACCGACGGACATCGCGATCGAGGCCGACGGGGACATCCTCGTCGTCGCGACGCCCGCCGCAGGCGGCAGACCCGCGTTGTTCAGGCTCAATCCTGTGACCGGGGCCGAGACGATCGTGTCATCGGGCGGCTCGTTCGTCACCCTCAACGGCGTCGCGATCGAGGCCGACGGGGACATCCTCGTCACGGACCTTGATGCGTTCGACGACCCGAACGCCTCGCCCCGGCTCCCCGGCGGGGTAATCCGGGTCGATCCGGTGACCGGGTCCCAGACCACCGTCTCGTCGGGCGGCTCGTTCGGGGACCCAATCGGGATCACCGTCGAGGCCGACGGGAGCATCCTGATCGCCGATCGCTTCGCGGGGCCCCCGTTCTTCACGGGGGGGCTGATCCGCGTCGATCCCGCGACCGGCGCCCAGACGATCCTGTCGTCATTGTCGACCGGCGATGACTTGACGAACCCGACAGCGGTCGCGGTCGAGGCCAACGAAAACATCATTGCCGCCGCTAGCGGCGGCTTCACCGGGTTGACGCCGTGACGGGCACCGCATCCTTCCTCGCGGGGGTAGGACATGACGGCGTGGCCGTCGTGCCGCTGCTTTCCCCGCGTCTACCGACGTCGATCCGAGACTGCCTCAACGGCGGCTGGCGCGACTTCGGTTTCAGCGGCGTGGGCGAGTGCATCAGGTTCGTTGTCTTGACGCGCATCTGCGAGGCGCTCGAGCGCAAGGGGCACCATCCGCCCTTCTGCCCGCCGGCGCCGCCTCGACGCTCCTGACGCTTCGTCGAAGCCGCCGGGCTGTCGGAGTAGCGCCAAGAAGTACTGCTTTGGACTGCCATGAAGAAGGGCCTCCGTTGGTGACACGCTCAGTCGTGTTCATCAACCGAGCACCAAGGAGGCCCACTTCACATGTTGCACGCTGGATTAGACCTCAGTCGCCGGAAAGTTGACGTCTGCCTTCTGAGCGACGAGGGAGAGCACCTCGACCAGCTCGCCGTCCCGCCCGACGTCGACTCGTTAAAGACCCTTGCCCGCCGAATCGAGGAGGTCCACCGCCAGCCCGTCTGCGCCGTGGTCGAGTCGATGACCGGCGCCCGGCTGGTCCACGACACGCTCGAACAGCAGGGCTGGTCGGTCGAGATCGCCGACGCGCAGAAGGTCAAGGGCCTGGCGCCGCTGGCCTGCAAGACCGACAGGATCGACTCGATGGTGCTCGCGGTGCTCAGTCACCGCGACCTGGTGCCGGCGATCTGGCTCCCGGATCCTGAGGTCCGCGAGGAGCGCGAGCTCGCCCGCTTCAGGCTCCACCTGGTCAAGCACCGCTCGATGCTCAAGCAGCGCATCCACTCGACCCTGATCAACTTCGGCCGGCCCTGCCCGGTCTCAGACCTGTTCGGGGTCGAGGGCCGAAAGCTCCTCGAGCGCCTCGAAGTCCCGAGCCCTGGCGCGGCAACGTCGCCGCCTCGCTCAAGCTGATCGACGATCTCGGCGACCAGATCGATCAGGTCAACCGCCGGCTGAAGGCGAGCCACGCCGAGCACCCCTACGTCCCGCTGCTGATGAGCGCGCCGGGGATCGGCTGGGTGCTCGCGTTCACAATCGCGGGCGAGATCGGGCAGATCGAAAGGTTCGCGAGCCCCGAGAAGCTCACCGGCTACACCGGCCTTTGCCCGCGGGTCGTTCAGTCGGGCGACTCCGATCGCCGCGGCCCGCTGACCAAGCACGGGCCGACCTATCTAGCAATGGGTGGTAAGTGCTCCATGTGCCTGTTGCTTGGTTCAGTTTTCAGGTCTTGCTAGATAGGTCGGCCCGTCTTGGTTTGCGGGCCGCGGCGGTCGGAGTCGCCCGACTGAACGACCCGCGGGCAAAGGCCGGTGTAGCCGGTGAGCTTCTCGGGGCTCGCGAACCTTTCGATCTGCCCGATCTCGCCCGCGATTGTGAACGCGAGCACCCAGCCAATCCCCGGCGCGCTCATCAGCAGCGGGACGTAGGGGTGCTCGGCGTGGCTCGCCTTCAGCCGGCGGTTGACCTGATCGATCTGGTCGCCGAGATCGTCGATCAGCTTGAGCGAGGCGGCGACGTTGCCGCGCCAGGGCTCGGGAACCTCGAGGCGCTCGAGGAGCTTTCGGCCCTCGACCCCGAACAGGTCTGAGACCGGGCAGGGCCGGCCGAAGTTGATCAGGGTCGAGTGGATGCGCTGCTTGAGCATCGAGCGGTGCTTGACCAGGTGGAGCCTGAAGCGGGCGAGCTCGCGCTCCTCGCGGACCTCAGGATCCGGGAGCCAGATCGCCGGCACCAGGTCGCGGTGACTGAGCACCGCGAGCACCATCGAGTCGATCCTGTCGGTCTTGCAGGCCAGCGGCGCCAGGCCCTTGACCTTCTGCGCGTCGGCGATCTCGACCGACCAGCCCTGCTGTTCGAGCGTGTCGTGGACCAGCCGGGCGCCGGTCATCGACTCGACCACGGCGCAGACGGGCTGGCGGTGGACCTCCTCGATTCGGCGGGCAAGGGTCTTTAACGAGTCGACGTCGAGCAGGACGCCGTGCTGGTCGAGGTGCTCTCCCTCGTCGCTCAGAAGGCAGACGTCAGACTTTCCGGCGACTGAGGTCTAATCCAGCGTGCAACATGTGAAGTGGGCCTCCTTGGTGCTCGGTTGGTGGACACCGGCTGAGCGTCTCACCAACGGAGGCCCTTCTTCATGGCAGTC
>CAWCBM010000017.1:0-109979 GCA_963793775.1 uncultured Solirubrobacterales bacterium | reverse complement strand
CCACATCGGGCTGGTGAATGCCGCGTGGGCGATCGCGTCAGCCGAGGACGATCAGCATTGACTCCACCGCGCACTTGCCGAGCTGGTCCGGGGACGCCCACCTGGCGGTGGGCGTCCCCGGCGAAGTCGATCAGAACCTACGGTGGGCGCCGGTTCGCAACGAGACGCCACGTTGGTTGGAGCGAGCCGAGCCTCAGGGGAGACGATCGCCCGGGGGCGGCGTCTGATCGGCTTCGGGCACCGGGACTGGCGGGGTCGGGGGAGCGCCACCCGGCGTCGGGTCGGCCAGCGTTACTGCGCAGGGGTGCTGCGCCTCCAGCGCCCGGGTCCACATTGACCAGTGATCGGCACTCCGTCTCCCTCTCAGTGAGCGCAGTGGCGAGTTGCGTCCTGTCCGCTCCGCCGTTCGGGTCACATGGATTTTCCCCTTCGACGGTCTGCGCGACGGCAAGACAGAGAAGCAGCGCCCGTTCGACTCCTGCCGCGAGTTCGTCGTCCGTGGGCGAGACAGATTCGGGCACGCGGTCCCGTCGATCGTGTAGATGGCGGTGCCATCGCAGAGCCGGTCCTTGAGTGCCTGGAGCTCTGGGTGTTCGCACAGCGCCGGCGCGAGTTGCTGTCCGACGGCCGCGCATGCAACTCGAGCGATCTCGCACGGAAGCTGGTCGACTGATTGCTGGTCAGTGAGGGGGTCGACCGGGGTCGCAGTGGCGGTGCCGCCGGAAGGCTCGACCCAGTCGCCCTTTTCGCTGGCCGGATGTTGCCTCACCCACTCAATGTCTTCTGGCTTCCAGCGCAGTGCTTCGGCGGCGGCGGCAGCGGTCGCCTGGCGGGCGGCTTCGGCCGAAGCGGCGGCGGCGGCGGCGCAGCAGCAGCGGTCGCCCGCGCCATGGCAGCAGCGTCTATCGGCTGTTGCGTCACCTTGCCCGGCTGGTACTCGGACGGCTTTTTCAGCTCCTCGAGCTGTTGGCCGAGGTGTCGGAGACTGGCAGGCCCGACCTCTACGTCTACCTCGGACCCGGACCCGAACTTGATCTTCACTTTGAACAGATCAATCGTCGGAGCGTGCACGCCTGGCCGTCCGCTGGGTGGCGCCGCGCACGCATCGGAGTCGGTCAGTTCTATGCGACCTTCGTCGTGATTCGGCGGGGTCCGAACTCCCGACTCGGCGATCACATCGGTACCACGTCGAAGCCCTCGGGAATCGCCGGGAGGCACTGTGCCGCCTGTTCGCGGGTAGCGTTTGCCCGAAGTAGGTCGCGAGCATTGCCAAGCAGGTCTCGAACGTCTCGGCCTGCGGGTTCTCGCACGCACCTGGTTCGTTGTCGGGTAGAAAAACCGTGACGGTCACCGTCGGCAGGACGAGGGGCGGGCCGCTTCGAGCAGCGCTTGCTGGCTCGACGCCGTGTTCGGGTCGAGCTCCGCTGGTGCATCGTCATCGGCGAACACGGTACCCGCGAAGCCGAAGAGTGCTCCCACGGAGAACAGCAAGCCGACGAACAAGGCCGTCATTCTCGACAAGGATTTCGACATGGGACTGCTCCTTCGCGGCGGAGTCGGGTCGCCGACCTTCGCCTAGGAGCAAACGCGATCGACCTTGTCGTTTCCTTGCCGTCGCCGCGGCCGGCGGCAAGGAAGCGACAAGCGGCGCGGTCGAGAGTCCTAGGTACCGCGCTAGGCCGTCTCGATGCTCGAGCGTCTACAGGTCGCTACTGCTATAGAGGACCGACAAGTCCGCGTTCCCAACGCCAGGCTCTTGTGCTGTCGGCAGCCCCTTGCGAACGTCGGCGGCGGTGCATCGCCTGACCATCGCGCGGAGGGGTTCGATCTCAGCGACGTCGAGGGTCAGCCGTTCTGCGTTGAACGCTGAGGTCTCGCTAAGCACAGCTACCCCCTCTGCTAACAGGTTTGCTAACGAACCCGACGCGATCCGATGGACGCAGCAGCACACGACGTCCGCGCCGGCGTCGTCTCCCTGCTCAGGAGCACTGCGGAGCACGAGACGATCCGTGCCGGACGACAAACTTGTTCCTACGGATCAGAAGGTTGGGCGTTCGAGTCACCCCGGCACGCAGAGAACATGCAGGTCGAGGACACGCACCGGCCCTCGCCCGTCACGACGTCATGATTGCAAGGGTGGCCATTTTCGGCCCAGGTGGTGAAGCACGACGACACGCCCCGAGCCACCGCCAACGCCGCCATGTTGGCGGCCGTTCGATGCCCAGCGAGCAGATGCCGCGGGCCAGGCGTGAGCTCGGTGCCGCACAGGCGCCAATGAGGCCTGGACCGCGGAAAACCCTCTAGGTTCTGCATCCCCTGACACGGTCGATGGTGAAGAAACGGACGCGTGATACGGAGAAGCGGGAAACGCTGGGGCGCGATTCCGGAAAGACCAGCCCATGGAGTTCTCGACAACCACGATTCCTGGTCTGGTGGGGTTCCGACCGACCCCTCACCGGGACCCGGGGCTTCTTCAGCCGCACCTTCGACGTCGACGTGGCCCGCAACGCGAGCGTCGACCCGGACGCGTTCGTGCAGGACAGCATGTCCCGGTCGGCGTACGGCGTGATCCGTGGCCTGCACCTGAGGGTGGGCCGTGGCGAGGGCAAGCTGGTTCGCTGCTCGCACGGCCGGGTGTTCGACGTCGTCGTGGACCTGCGGCCGACCTCACCGGCGTACCGCACTTGGTTGAGCTTCGACCTCGACGGCGAGGCGCAGAACTCGATCTGCATCCCGCCCGGTTGCGCCCACGGCTTCCAGGCCCTGACCGAGACGGCCGACACGACGTACCGGATCAACCGGGCCCATGACGCGTCCGAGGACCTGACTCGCGTACGACGACGCCGAGCTGGCCATCCCCTGGCCGCTGCCGCCCACGGTCATGTCGGACGCCGACCGCACCGCACCCCCGCTCGGCGAGCTTGCCGACCGGCTGCGACAGGTCGAGGCGACCCCCTGACGCCGGACGTGGGGTGGCGACAGGTGACGAAGTCACGGGGGGTGACGGCGCTGGCCGTGACCGCCGGAATCGTGTACGTCGTGCTCACCGTGCTGGTCGCCGTCGGTGCCACCGAGCGCCTCGACGTGGCCGCCCGCCAGTTCTTCCACCCCGACGACTTCTTGGGCGACCTCAATTTTAGGGTCGACCCGATCGTGGAGGGGCTGAAGCCGGTCCACGCGGTGCTGTTGTTCGTGCTGTTCGTTCTCGTGGTGTCGGTGCGCCGACGCTCCTGGCGTCCGGCGGCATACGCCGGGCTGGTGCTGGTCGTGGCCGGCATCCCGGCACTCGCGACGAAGGTGCTGCTGCGGCGGACCGACCCGCACTACGTACTGAGCTCGATCGGCGCCTTCCCGTCCGGGCACACGCTGGTTGTGCTGGTCTGCCTGGGAGCGGCACTGCTGCTCGTCCGCCCGCGCCCGAGAGTCTGGGAGTGGCTGCTGGTGCTGGCCGCCGACGCCGTCATGGCGTGGGCGCTGCTGTGGCAGTCGGCGCACTGGCTGACGGACATCATCGGCGGTGCCTTGCTGGGCGTCGCGGCCCTCGCCGCCACCTACGGCTCGCCCCTGCGGGCTCGAACACCCCCCTCTGTGCCGGACGCCCCCGCGGCCCCGGGACTGCCGACAATTTCCCCCACAGGTCACTCCGTTGTGAGCGGAGTAGCCAGCAGTCGCCATGCCGGTTGTCAGACAGTTAGCGGCGTCCGCTCGCCGACCGGCACGGCGATGTCGAGCCAGTTCGCCGCTCGCGCCAGCGGGCACGGCCATCGCGCGTCATAGGCGCACGAAGGGTTGTACGCGTAGTTGAAGTCGAGCACCAGCCCGTGGTCCGCGCTACCGAGATCGGCACCCTTGGCGGTATCAAGCAGGTACCGGCCGCCGCCATAGGTGTCGGTGCCCGCGGTCTCGTCCCGGTACGGCACGAAAAGCCCGCCGGCATAGGATCGAGCCACCGCAGCGCGAGGCGGGCGGACTCGGACACGCCCGGCGGGACGAACACGGCAGTCCCGAAGCCGGCGGAAGTCACCCTCGGTTGCTCGCCACAAGTCGCTCTCGGCGGGCTCGACGAACGCCTCGGGCCGCCACGCCGGGTCGTACGGGAACCAATCCAGCGCGGAACCACGTCGCAGCGGGCTCTGCGGATGGGAGGCGAACAGCTCCTCGCGTCCCGCCCGCCAACGCATCCAAGCGTCGACACCTGCACCTTCGGCCGGGCGGCGGCATACAGGTCAGCGACCCGTCTGCGCCCCTCCAGCAGTTCGAGCGACACGCACAACGCTATGGGCGGCGAAGTTACTCCAGCAGCAGCCCAGTCGTCGCACCGATCCGCACCCGAGGGAGAAGTACCGAGGCGGGCGCGCAGCACGTGCATCGCCGCGTCCTAAAGCCTCGCGACCTTCCTTCACGGCGACGGCGGCGATGACGAGCGCCACGATCGGATCGGCCCATCCCCATCCGACTGTCGAGTTGAGGACGAGGCCGGCGAGCAGGACCGCCGAGAGGTAGGTGCAGAGCATCGTTTGCTTGGAGTCCGCGACGACGCTGACCGATCCAAGTTCGCGTCCAGTTCGCCGTTCATGCCCAGGACAGGACGGCATCACGACGAGGCTCGCCATGGCTGAGCGCGATGCCGACCGGACTGTGTTCGGGGTGTCGCCGTTGACGAGGGAGCGCAGCGCGTCGTAGGTGACATATGCGGCGAGCGCGAAGAACGACCATGCGACGATCGCAACGCTGTGCGTTCCGCGTACTTCGGTGATCCCGATGTGCGAACTGCCAGGAGATTGCTGCGGCCGAAGTCACTTCCACGATGGAATCCAGGCCGAAGCCGACGAGTGCCGACGAGGACGCGATCGTCCCCGCCGTTATCGCGACGACCGCTTCGACGACGTTGTACGGATCGCACCGGCGACGAGCAGGCGAACACGTCGGTGCAGATCGCGGTCGGGCGGGCGCGACGGTGATCGCCGGTCATCGCGTCTCGGCCTCGCATGGTTCGCCGGGGTCGACGGCAAGTACGACCCCGAGCAGGATTGGTAGCGCGTGCGCGAGGTTTGATCGGCGAGCTCGTAGCGCATCTGTCGGCCTTGCGGCGTGCCACGACGAGTCCGCAGCCACGCAAGCAAGCGAGGTGATTGCTGGTGTTCGTGCCGCTCATGGGTCCCAGCGATTCCGCCAGCGTGGCCGCCGGGGGGATTCCTTTCCAGGGGTGCCGATCGGAGCGGCCAGCAACCACAGCGAGATCAGGCGGCTCACGTGGGTCGGCGAGGCACTTTTCGCGGCCCCAGTCGATTCATGGCGTTCGCGAGCCCGGTCCGTACGCGTCAGCACAGGCTGAAGTAGTAGGGATGCAGACGACTGAATTATGTGTGTGCACGCGAAGGTCCAGAACCGCGGTGGACTCGACGGGTTTCCCTTTTTTCGCAGCAGCCGCGACGATGGTGCGGCCTTGACTCTGTACTTGAGTACCGGGTTTAGCGTGGTCGCATGCGAACGGCGGAGGTCGCGGCGACCGCGGGTGTGAACGTGCAGACGCTCCGGTACTACGAGCGGCGAGGGTTGCTGCCTGCGCCGGAGCGACTGGAGTCGGGATACGGTCCTACACCCCAGAAGCGGTGCGGGTCGTTCGGTTCGTGAAGCGGGCCCAGCAGCTCGGGTTCACGCTGGACGAGACGCGTCGCTGCTGGAGCTCGCAGCGGGTGGGCCAGAGAGTTGCACGCGGTGCGGCTGCTGGCGGAGGAGCGGGCCGAGCAGCTCGACGAGAAGCTCCAGGCGCGTTGCAGGCGATCCGCGAATCACTGGCGCGGCTCGTGGCGACGTGTTCACGTCCACGCGCGGTTCGCGACTGTCCGTTGCTGCAGTCGCTCGAAGGTGAATCCCGCTGTGGAGCAGATGACGATGGCGGCATCTGACACAGCCGCGGGTCGTGTATCGGCCATTGCGGTGCAGTTGCAGTTGGTTGAGGGCTGCCCCTTCGTCGATGACGTCCGCGAGCTCGTGCAACGTGTGGTGGCCGGCCTCGGTAGCGCTGCGTCGCTGGAGGAGATCGAAGGATCGTTTTCGTCGCCGACAGTGCTCGTCGACGGGCTCGATGTCACGGGACGGGTTGCGATCGCCGCGCCATCGTGTCGAATAAATTGCCGACCGAGGCACAAGTCAGCGATGCGCTGATCACGGCACCGGGCGCGAAGAACGAGCATGTGACGCGGCAACATGTGGAGGACATCGATGGCAAGGTTTCCGACCACTTAGACACTTCAACCTGGCGCGCACGCCACGAACCGCTTGCGGCGCATCGGCCCGATCGGCACCGTGAGCCGCTTCTTGGTCGGGGTGGCATTCGTTGTTGTTGCGACCTCCATCGGGATCGGGTGGTTGGATCTCCTCGTCGGTCTCGTCGTCGCGAACGTCGTGGTCATCGCCACCCTGTGGCTTCGCGGTCGTGATGCGGCGCCGTTCAGCGACGGGCACGGTCGGACATTGCGTGAACTGCGGCGTCATCGCTTTGTTCTTTGTTCTGTTGCCGGTCGGAGCGTTTCTCTTCTACGGGACCACCCTGGTGCTGGCTGCAGTCGCCGGTACGGCCGGCTGCGAGATGCTCGCCGTCTCGAACACGATGCGGGGCCGCGACGACGAGATCGGGTGCGCGCTGTTCCTTCCCATCGACACGCTCGACCGCGACCGGCCTGCACCTCGTTTCGACAAGGGGCAGTGACTTGTGACTGATGGCTGCGGCAATGATGCCCTGCTGACCGGACCGGACGCGACGGCCGGCGCACACATCCTGGCGGAGCGCGGCTTCGCTGCACTCTGGCACGGCCGCCAACCGCGAGTCGTCGATCTTGGCGTCGATACGACAGTCATCGACGCGCAGGTCCGGGGCCGGCCGGCTCGAGATCGACGAATCCGGTCGCCTGGTCGGCGTGCACGGACTCGTGGCGCGCCCGACGGCGCACCGCATTGAGCACGCCGACGGTGTCGTACACGCGTGGTGCGCGCTCGATGCCATCGGTATCGCCGCCGCCCTGGGTCTCACCGCGATCGCGATCACCAGCTGCCCGGCCTGCGGCAACGAACTCCGCGTGACTCTCAACCATGGTGAGCCGAAAGACGCTCACGACTTCCGCTTGTGGCTGCCCGGCGGACCGTGCGCGCATCTGGTCGATGACTTCTGCTGCCATCCAATTTGTTCTGCAACGCTGAGCACCTCGCAACGGTCGTGGCGCCCGACGCGGCCGGCAGGGTGGTGACCGTCACCGAGGCGGCAACGATCGGACGCAGCACTTGGCGGGATGTCGCCGACGTTCACCAACCGGTCGAGGAGGGTCGGTCATGACGAGCTGCCGCGAGCACGCGCAGCCGGCGACCGCCGCGTGCTGGTGCCGTGTTGACGACCGCGTCGAGGAGGCTCGAGACCGCAACGGCGTTGACCGAGGAGCTCGCGCCGTTCGACGATCGGTTCGCCACGCTTGCTGGTCCCGACGTCTCGCTGGGATCGATTGGGTCGTATCTCGGGCGCATGGCTGCGGCCGCTGGCGCGACCGAGCGTCGCGGCGATGTGGTCGAAGCGCGGCACCAGCGCTCGAGGAACAGGTTCGGGGATCACCCGGCACTCGCCCGGTAGGCCTCTGCCTACGGCGGTCGGTTCAGCGATTGGCTTCGAGCCAGGGAGGGATCTCGCCCTCCCACACGATCGCCGACGACGTCTGCGACGCGACGCCGAGCAGCGTGCCGTCCTCGGCCCACACTCGCGCGGCGCCGTGGAGATACCCGCCGGCGCCGAACCACGGGTCCATGTCGAGCAGGATCCACTCGGTGTCCACGAGCCGGCCGAAGCGCAGGCTGTTGTCGAGGCTTGTCCCGCCGCCCATCTTCCC
Organism: uncultured Solirubrobacterales bacterium; assembly: GCA_963793775.1. Taxonomy (GTDB): domain Bacteria; phylum Actinomycetota; class Thermoleophilia; order Solirubrobacterales; family 70-9; genus WHSW01. Next base: position 102,105 of record CAWCBM010000017.1, on the reverse strand, counting down.
GGCCGCGCGCGCAACGCTCGACGGGACCATGTCAGCCAGGAACGCGATCGTCGCGCGCGTGTGCAGACCAGAGCGCATGCGCGCCCAGATGCGGCTTCCCTCCGGGACGTGGCGCATCTCGGCGAGCTCCATCCAACTCGGCGGGCGCTCGGCGCCGTGCGTGTGCGGCATGAACCCCCACGTCGTGCATTCGTCGGGCGGAGGCATCGCGGGCATCGAGGGGATCTGCGCCTCGATCGGGCCGCGTGCGCGCCGCGCCGGTAGCGCCGACCGCGGCGAGCACGATGCGGTCGTCGACCGTCGCCGTCATCCGCAGCTGTGAGGTGCGCTTTCCGCTCGCCAGGACTTCGATGTGGCAGTCGACACGCGCGCCGAGGTCGGCGCTGCTCGCGTACTGCACGGTCGTCCAGAGCGCGTCGCGTCCGGTCTCGGCCTCCATCGTCGCAATGGTGACCGCGATGCCGGTCCCACCGAAGAGCTTGCCGTCGTGTCTCGTGAGCGCCCGACGTCAGCTCGAATGACCAACGACCCTCGCCGTGACGTTCGAGGCCGAGCCACGCAAGATCGGAGCCATCGGGCATCGGGGAAGCATGCGCAGAGCCGCGCTGTTGCTGTAGCTCGCCTACGATCCGGGCGTGACGTCGGCGGCATCGATCGCGGTACGCACGTTGCCCGGCGCGTTCGGCGCGCTGGCCGTGGAAGGCGTGCGACCCGCGCACGCAGCAGATGCGGCAACCGTCGCGACGTTCCGCGAGTTGCTCGCGCAGCATGCGGTCGTGTGCCTCCGCCAACCGGCGCCGCTCGACGACGGCGAAGCCCGCGCCATCGTGTCGATGATCGGGCCGATCAAGGATCCCGTCGGCCGAACCCGCGACGGCGGCACCCTGCGCTACAGCGAAGACCGTCAGATCATCGACGCCGGGTTCGTGCTCACCGACGAGCTGCGCGCCGAGCTGGGCGATATCAATTTCGGCGGGCTCGACTCCGAGCGTCCCGGACTGTTCGAGACGTTCCATACCGACGACACCTATACCGAGTGTCCCGCTGCGGCCACCGTGCTGTTCACACGTGAGCTGCCCTCGAGCCCGGGCGGGGCAACACACTTCCTCGACATGCGGGCTGCGTACGCGTCGCTGGAGCCAGAGCTCCGCGCCCGCCTCATCGGATTACGGGCTGCGTGCAGCTACAACAACCGTGGTGTGTACGCGGGCCGGGCGGCGGCCGAGGGCCTGTTCGAGCAGCTCGTCGACGTGTCGCATCCGATCGTGCGCTCCCATCCGGTCACCCACGGGCCGTCGCTGTACATCGATCTCGACCGCGCCACGCACGTCGAAGGGATGTTCGAGACGGAAGGTCGGGCGCTGTTGCAGTTGCTCCAAGACCACGCCGAGGCGCACGCGCCACGTTACGCGCACTCGTGGCAGACGCACGACGTGCTCGTCTGGGACAACGCGTCGGTACAACACAAGGCGGGCGGGGACTTCCCGGTCGGCGAGCCGCGCCGCTTCTGGCGCTTCATGATCGAGGGTCAGACTCCGTCGCGTACACGAGCCGTAAACGCCGCGATCGAAGCCAAGAAGGTCGAGCTCTTCGCCGACCCGACCTCCCGACCGGACCGGAGAAGGCACGCGCCCGCGCAGCTGAACCGGGCTCGGGATGCGGCAGGTAGCACCCCGGGCGCCGGCCTCGAATGCCGGTTTTGTTGGGGAATTTTAGCGCGTCGCGGCGACTCGCCCAAGCGTTCACGAAGCGATTCTCAAGCGGGGTCTGTCACCGTCGTCTCATGACTCGGACCGCCGAGCACCTCGCCGTACTGCCATACCTCCGCGGAGTCCCGGCAACCAGATGGCGCGCGGCGTTGCGCAAGCAGAACCTGACACGATCAAGGGCACATCCCGCGCGACGGTGCGAAGGCAGAAGATGCACGAAATCCGAACCAAGGCAACGATCACCGCGAAACGTGCGGGCCGCGCGGCTGGCTGTCGCGGATCACACGTCGCTCCGCACAAGGTGACAAGCGCGCGCTGGAGGAGTCGACGGCACGAGAAGTCGTGCCCGCGTTGCGTGACTACCCGATGGCTCGCCGGCCGCGCTGACGGCATCGGAGGCGAAATCCACGCCGTGCGATCGCGCGTGTAACCGAGCCAGCGTCAGCGGTCGTCCGGGTCGCGACCGCGGACCAGCCCGTTCCACGACCAGTGTGGGATTCGGAGCCCTGGCGGGACGTCTTCTGCCGAACGGTGGTAGCGGGCCATCGTGGTCGTCGTTGCCCACGTGAAGTACTCGTGCAGCACTCTTCGGAGCCGCTCGTCAGTCGCGAGGCCGACGTCGGCGAGCGCCTGATCGAAGCACACAATCACACGTCGGTCCATTTCTTCGTGCGGCCCATTCCCGCTGTGCATCCGCACGACAGATGTCTCGTCTCCGTACAGCTGCGAATAGGTCGTTGGACCACCGAGGGCTTCCGCCCAGTAGGCCGCGAGCCGTGCGGTGTGGTCGGGGCGATATCCGTGGCTGAACGCGTGACTCACGATCTCGTCCGCCATCGCCCGTTCGTGCCAAGCGCCGGCCAAGCGAAGGATCCCGTCGTCACCCCCGGCCGCGTCGTACACGGTTTGCATGGGTCAAGCATCGCATCTGCGCCTCACGGCTCGCCGGGCGCCGCGGTCGGCGCGGTGCCGTCGCGTCAGCGTGTCGTTCGTTCCACCGTCGCGTCGCTGCTCGGGAAGAGGACCGTCTCGTGCCCGTCCTCCCACCGGATGCGGTAGTGCTCACCGCCTCGCACGAGATCACCTCCACGACTTCGCCGGTACACGTGCCGCCGCCGACACGGTTCGACTCGAGAGTGATGCGGTCGCCGACTTCTGCCTTCATGGTTCCCTCCTCACGGCCGATACGAGACCGCGTAGGTGCATACCCAACTTGGCCGATGCGTCCCTCAATCGCCCGGATTGCGAGATCGACACGAAAAACCGCGCGTCGTGACGATTCTTGCAATCAATCACCGGAGCAAGATCTATCTATGCCGCTGACTCGCAGTGGCCCTTGCAAGTCCGCGCAAGTCTCCTGAATGGACTTCGTGGACACCGGTGGACGTGCTGGACGGTAGAGTCGTCGTCGACAGCACGCTGGTGTGCTTCATAGACGGCCTCACACGTGCGCGCATCGCCCGAGTAGTAGCGACGACGGGTCTGGTCAGAGTTCCGGGCAATCGGCGCGGGACCGCGTCCAGTACTTCAGGGCGGAGTCGGCCGCGGTCGGGTACTGGGATCCCTGTCTTCCGCGCCCCAGGCGCGCACCTGCGCCGTGGTCGGGCCCGCGAGCGTTGGCGTGGCGATGAGTTCCATTGCTCGTTGCCGCGCGGCCTGGTCGTCGCGGGCGTGTACGAAGGCGGCGCCGAGGAATCGGTACGACCACTCCTGTGCCAGGGCGCGGTTCTCGCAGAACACGATCGGTACCGACGGAAAGCGCACCTGCGCTTCGGCGAGCCCTTCGACCACAACCGACGGTTGAACGTGTTGGAGTTTGAACAACGACGAGTAGCGATCTTCGACCACGACCGCAGCTCGCGGCAACGTCACGAGGTCCGCGAGCACGTAACGCAGCTTGCCGGTCGTGAGCGTCGAGACAAGATCGGCGAGGCTCTTGCGCTCGACCGTGGCGACGAGCGTTCCTTCGAACTCGACGCCATAGTCGCCGGCGCGAAGGCGCGGCGCACGGTCGTGCACTGCTGTTGGCCGAACCGCCACGGGTAACGCTCGTGGCTGTCGACGACGATTTCGAGCTCCTCGCCCACGCCAGCCGAGTCGGCAGCCGGACGTTCGGGCGGGCCTGGCGGGCGGTCCGCGCGCTCTGCCAGAACACGACCTCCCGACCGCGGCCTGCGCGAACACAAATTGGGAACGGTTCTGCGTGCCCGGTCCAACGCGAGATCGATCGCCGGTCCCCGCCGTCGACATTCACGAACAGGTACCCGTTCGATCACCTCGGCGTCGTGAGGCCAGGCTTCGGCCGGGTGGCAGTAGACCTTCGACGTACCCGGCCACGTGTCGCGAGCTTTCAGCACGATCGCCTGCGATCCGACCGGAACTCGCAGCAGGAATGGGAGGGACGACCGTCATCGGGATTCCGAGCGATCACGAAGTCGTCCACGTGCCCATTCTTGCCGGTGGCAGAAACTGCAGTAGCGGACGCGCCTACCGCGAGGCCTGCGCCTGCCGGTCTCTGTAGGTCTGCAGCGCTTCCGCGGTCACGTAGACGAGGCCGTCGCCTACGCCGAGCACCCGTCGCAGCGATCGTGGGGCTCGACGAACCGCCACCGTCTCGTGATATGTGTCCGACGGCGCACCGGACCCTGCGGTGCCTGGCTCTCAGGCTTCGTAAGAGTCATCTTCCTGTTGGCGCGGCACCTCTGGAGCTCCGCGTTCGCGCACCGATTCACCGCCGATTGGTTGTCGCGGCGTGCCATGCGCGAACTCGCGCGGTCATGTCGTCGTACGTGTCGTCGTCGAGATCGAACACGATACGGTCACGACGAGCCCGGGTTGCGAGCGCGTCGCCGAAGGCGGCTTCGACGAAGCCGCGGTCCTTCTCAAGCGCCAGCCGCGCTCAGTTGTTCTCGCGTGTAGTGCTCGCGCAGCGGGCAACGAAGTCGCACGCTTCCACCCTTCCGTAGAGCGCGAGCACCTTGTGCGGGCCGGCTTGGCCCGGTCGCGAACAAGTCCAAGCGAGGTGCGATGCAGCTCCCGCATGCGAAGTCCCCCGCGGGGTCGAGTCCCGTGCCGTCATCACCTTCCAACAAACCCTCCCGCCATGACACCGTCCCGCTACTGACCGCGACGTCAGCCTTGATCACCGGGCGCGGGCACCGCCAACGGAAGATGTGGAGAATCTTCAGGACGGTCTCATCGGTGGCTCATTCCGCTTCTCCATCGTGCCCGGTGTCACCCGATGCCTCACGAGAGACGGCGAGCGATGAGCACCGAAGTCAGGGCCAAGGGGCGCCGCCCCACCGTCAATGCCAAATCGACGATCGCGCTCGCGGTCGTCGTAAACGACGCGCGGTTGGGATCCCTGAACGGCCCACGGCGCCGGCGCGCGTCGTCTCCTTGCCCGATCCCGCACGTTCGCGGTTCCGCTGGTGGATGCCGCAGCTCGTCGCGTTCGCGGGCGGTTGGTCTCGTTCTCCTGGCCGCGTCACAGACGTCAACGAGGGGTGGTTCCAGGAACCATCGGGTGGTGGCTGTTGACGGGCGCGCTGCACCTGCCGTTCGTGGTGCTCCTGCTCTTCCTGGTCGGCGGGTTGGTCGAACGCGTCGGGTACTTCTGGCGGGGACGAGCGCCCGGCGGCCCGGGCGGCTGCCCACGGTGTACCCCACCGTGTGCGTGCAGCTGCCCATGTTCAACGAACACGCCGTGGCTCGGCGGGTCATCGAGGCGGCCGCGGCCATGACGTGGCCGAGAGATCGGTTCAGCGTGCAGGTGCTCGACGACTCCACCGACCCGGACACGCGCGCGCTCGTCGAGGCGGTGTGCGCCGACGTTCGAGCCTCGACCGGTGTCAATTGTTATGTGCGGCACCGCGTCGATCGTCGCGGCTACAAAGCCGGCGCGCTGGAGGAGGGTCGCCGGCAGATAGATGCCGAGTTCCTTGCCATCTTCGATTCGGACTTTCTCCCGCCGCCGGACTTCCTGCTGAAGGCCATGCCCCACTTCTTCGTGGCCGACCGGCCGGCCCGACACCGCTCGCCCCTCGTGCAGGCGCAGTGGGGGCACCTGAACCACGACGAGTCCGCGTTGACGTTGGCGCAATCACTGTGGGTCGACGACCACCACACGGTGCAGATGTCTGGCGCTCGGCGATGTGGCAGTTCGTCAACTTCACCGGCACCGCCGGCGTCTGGCGCGCCTCGGCGATCGAAGCGGTCGGGGGCTCACCGCCGCCAGCCTGGTCGAGGATTGCGAGCTGAGCTTCCGCCATCTCTTCGCGGGGTACCGCACGAAGTTCGTCAAGGAGATCGTCGCGCCCGCCGAGCTTCCCGCGACCTACACGGCGTACAAAGCGCAGCAGAAGCGCTGGACGCAGGGGTGGGTGCAGTTGCAGAAGCTGCACCTCGGCTCGCTGCTACTCCGCTACCGCTGCTCCGCGACTGCGGCGGCTCCATCTCCTCTACCACATGTGCATCTCGTGGCAGTGGCCCGCGTGGGCGTTTTGGCTCGCGCTGTTGCCGTTCATGATCTTCAGCGGCCACTGGTTCGGCGCGTTCGGTGCGCACGTCGGCGGCTGTTGTACCTGCTGCCCAGCGTGCTGTGGTTCGCGGTGGCCGCCACCCTCGCGTCGATTGAAACCAAGCACACGTACCCCGGCCGGTCACGCTGGGCACGGTGCTGCGGACGGCTCACGCGTGGTGCCATACCTCTTCGTCAACACGGCGATGCTGCCGCATCAGTTCAGCGCGTTCTCGGAGGGGCTCTTCGGTCCGCTGCACAGTGAATTCGAGCGCACTCCCAAGGCGGCGGCCGTGACAGGCCGAGCGGGAGTGGAGGCGCGGGCCGCAGCGCCATGCGTCGCCACGTGTCGCCACGAAGACCGTACAGCGTGAAGGTGCACTGGCCGTACGTCGTCACCGAGGCGGCGTTCGTCGTCTACCAGCTGGCGTGGATGGTGCTGTTCGCCGTCAATGGCCTGGCCTGGTGCGCGCTCGGCGCCGGGTACATGGCGGCCTGCGTGGTTGCCCTCGCGGTGCGCTACGGCGACGACACGGGGAAGTGCTGCTTCGTCATCGACACCAACCGCCTGAGGGTTCGCGGCCGCCGGAACCATGGTGCCGACGAGACGCCTCCGAGTCCGCTGGTGCTGCCGCTTCCGGCGGTGTCTGCGCTCGGCGCGCCACGGGGTGCCTCCGCGCCCGAACCCCCGCGAGCCGCGTAGCTCTTGTGCCGTCGCCACAGGTTGCATAAGGGGCCTCTCATCGGAGCCTTATCGCTTCTTGACTTCCGCAGGCGCACAGTGCCGTTGGAATTTGGGACGGGGGCGGTGCTCATGGCTGCAGGCGTAAGCCCAACGAAGAAGCTGGGGATCGACCAGACGCGGGCCTACGCCCAGGGGAAGGTGTCGGCGAGCGGGGCCCTCGGCGGGGACCTGGTGATCGTGGGCGACGGGGACCCCGCCTTCGGAACCGCGCGGTTTGCCAGCGCCAACGACCAGCCGGTGACCCGGGTCTCCGAGCTCGCACGCGAGATCAGCGAGGCCGGGGTGAAGCGGATCGACGGCCGGATCCTCGCCGACGACACCATCTTCGACCGCGACCGCGAGGCCAGCGACGACGTCAGCCCGCTCTCGGGACTCTCGTTCAACAACGGCTATGACAGCGGCTCCTACTCCTCGGCGCCGGAGCTGGTCGCGGCCGAGGGGCTGAAGGAGGCGCTGCGAAAGCTCGGGGTCGATGTCGACGGCAAGGTCGGCCACGCGAACCTCTCCTCCGAGGTGCTGCAGGGCAAGCCGCTGGCGGCGGTCGACTCACCGGACGTCGCGGCGCTGATCGAGGAGACCAACGTCCCCTCGAACAACTTCTTCGCGGAGATGCTGCTCAAGCGCCTCGGCGCCGAGGGCGGCAAGCGCGGCACCCGCAAGCGCGGCGCCCGCAAGGTCGAGGCATTTGCCCGGTCGCTGGGGATCAAGATCAACGCCGTGGACGGGTCCGGCGTCTCGCGCCGCAACCACGTCTCGGCCGAGGAGGTCGGAAAGCTCCTGGTGGAGATGGCCGGCCTCGACGAGGAAGACGAGGCGGCGGCCTTTACCGACTCGCTGCCGGTCGCCGGCCGCGAGGGGACCGTCGCCGACCGCATGCGGGGCACGGCGGCGGAGGGCAACTGCGCGACCAAGACCGGCACCCTTTCCGACGCCTCGGCGTTGTCGGGCTACTGCACCGCCGGGCAGCACACGATCGCCTTCGCGATCCTGATGAACTCGGTCAACGTCGACGCCGCCCGCCGCGCCCAGGACACGATCGCCGCGGCGATCGCCCGCTACCGGCCCTGATCAGGCTTAGAATCGGCGGCAATCGAACGGGGGGCGTATGCACCCGGTTGCTGCCGAAATCCAGATCGACGAGACGGCGCTGGCCGAGCTGAGGGCATCGTTCGGCGGTGAGCTGCTCACGCCCGCCGACCCGGGCTACGACGAGCACCGACGCGTCTGGAACGGCTCGATCGACCGGCTTCCCGGCGCTGATGGCGCGCTGCCGCGGCGTCACCGACGTGATCGCCGCGGTCCGCTTCGGCGCGGGCGCTGGCCTTCCGCTCGCGGTCAGGGGCGGTGGCCACAGCTTTCCGGGCCATGTCGGTCTGCGACGGCGGCATCGTCATCGACCTCGGCGCCTATGAAGGGGATCCGCGTCGATCCCGGGGCGCACACGGCGCGGGTCCAGGCCGGCGTCCTCTGGGGCGAGCTCGACCGCGAGACCCAGGCGTTCGGGCTCGCGACCACCGGCGGGATCGTTACCCACACCGGCGTCGCCGGGCCTGACCCTCGGCGGCGGGATCGGATGGCTGCATCGCAAGTATGGGCTGACGATCGACCAGCCTGATCGTCGGTCGACCTCGTCACCGCCGGCGGCGAGCTCGTCACGGCGAGCGACGACGAGAACGCCGACCTCTTCTGGGGCCTGCGCGGCGGTGGCGGCAACTTCGGGATCGTCACCGAGTTCGAGTTCCGGCTCCATCCCGTCGGGCCGACCGTGCGTAGCCGGACCGATCTTCTGGCCGATGGAGAAGGCGCCTGAGGTGTTGCGCTTCTACCGCGACTGGAGCGCGGAGGCCCCCGACGAGCTGATGACGATCGTCGTCCAGCGGCGGGCTCCGGCACTTCGATTTCGTTCCAGCCGAGCTTCATGGCGAGCTCGGTCCTCGGCGATCTCGTGCTGCTATGCCGGGTCCGGTCGAGGACGGCGAGGAGGTCGTTCGCCCGCTGAAGCGCTTCGGCTCCCCGGTGCTCGACCTCTGTCAGCCGAAGCCGTACGTCGCTCATCAGGCGATGTTCGACCGCTCCTTCGTGCACGGCTGGTGGTACTACTTCCGCGCCTGCGACGTGGCACGGCCTCAGCGACGAGGTCATCGACGTCGTCTGCGAGCACGGCAGCGGATCGTCTCGCCGATCACGCAGCATCGCTCTGTGGCAGCTCGGAGGCGCGATGGCCCGGGTCGGACGAGGCCGCGACGGCCTTCAACGGCCGCGATGCCGGCTTCACCTTCAACATCAACGGCAACAGCCTACACGGCGGACGGCTTCGAGGCCGAGCGCGCAGTGGGCGCGCGACTACTGGTCCGCGCTCGCGCCCCATCACGCCGGCGTCTACGTGAACTTCCTCATGGAGGAGGGCGATAAGCGAATCGAGCAGGCGTACGGCGCCGCCAAGTACGAGCGCTTGCGGGCGCTCAAGCGCGCCTATGACCCGACGAACCTGTTCCGCTTGAACCAGAACATCCGGCCGGACTGACCTGACTAGCGCGCGAAGGACGTGAACGCCAGCCGCTCGAGGGTGGCGGCGTCGTGGACGCCCACCCCGCGCTCGGAGACCGTGTAGACGAGGCCGTCGGCGATCACCGAGCGGCGGATCGCCGCCGCGGGGCCGGCGCCGTCGTCGGCGCGGGCGGTCCGGGTCAGGCCGTCACCAGCGACCCGTATCCCGATCGCGCCGCTTACCTGATCCGTGCCGCGCCAGGAATCGACCGGAACCACCGCCAGGCGCTCGTCGGCCGAGAACGCGAACGCGTGGTGATCGGTCTCGACCTCGGTCGAGGTCCCGCCGCCGAGGTCGACACGCGCGATACGCATCGGGGCCGCGGGATCGCGCACGTCGAAGAGCGACGCCTGAACGCCGGTCGGGGCGCCCGCCCCGCTCACGCCCTGGCCGACCCCGAGCAGGAGCCCATCGCCGACCGGGTGCAGGTAGGCGGAGTAGCCGGGGATCCGCAGCTCGCCCGCGAGCCTGGGGGTGACCGGGTCGGAGAGGTCGATCACGTGCAGCGGGTCGACCTGACGGAACGTGACCAGGTAGCCGACCGAGTCGAAGAAGCGGACCGCGTAGACCTGCTCGCCTCGGCCGATGTCGCCGAGACGGCCGATCTCGGCCAGTCGATCGCCTTCGGTCGCCAGCGTGGTGACGAAGCTCTCGCTATCCGCCTGGCCGCCGCCCTGCTCCCAGGGAGGCGCGCTGGTGCTCGCCACCCGCAGCACGCCGTCGTGCTCGGACATCGACCACTGGCTGAGCATGAATCCCTCCACCCGGCCGCTGGCGACGTACTCGGTCGAACCGGGATCGCCGGTGTCGAAGCGGTGGATCTCGGTCCGCACGTCGGAGACCCGGTCGGCGGGCGCGCTCGGGTCGACCCAGTCCTCGGTTGCGACGTAGAGGCTGCTTTCGGATGCGTAGACCGTCTCGCCGCCCGATCATCACCGCGTCGGCGTCGACCGCCGGCAGGCCGCGCTCAGGTCGATGGTCAGCACGCTGAGCAGCTGCTCGCCGGAGAACCGGCGCGGGCGCAGCACGCTGCGGCAGCCGAGGAGCCGGGCGCGAGTCTTGGTCTTCGCGATCCGGTCGTGAAGGACCGTGCGCGGGACCGGGTTGAGGGCGGGCCTGGCGACGACCGACGCCTCGGGCACGACGACGTCGGTGATGGGCACCGGGCCGACCGGCGGGCCGCTGCCGATCACGACCCGGGCCGTCTGGCCGACAAGCCGCGCGCTGACGTAGTCGCCGTCGACCACCATCGTGCGCAGCTCGACCATCGCCGCCGGGTTGGAGACGTCGAGCTCGGTCAGCAGGGTCCTGGTTCGGCCCGCGTAGGAGCGGGAGATGACCAGCGCGCGGTCGCCGGCGATCAGCAGCTCGCGCTCCTCCGGGTCGCCGTAGGCGCCGGGACCGTCTGGGAGCTCGATCGAGTCGAGCACGGCGGGCAAGGTCGCGCCGAGGTCGACGGTCCGCAGCCGGTCGCCGGCGATCGCGAACATCGTCGTCCCGCTGACCTTGACCAGGTCGGGCTCGTCGACGCCCGCCTCCTGGACGTTGGTCGAGTTCTCGGTCGGAGCCTTGCCGCCGCTGTCGGCGATTGCCTCCGCGCCCGCGCCCGCAAACGGGGCGACCGGGGCAGGTGGCGGCGCGTGTCGGCTCACGTAGCCGCGCAGCTGTTCGCAGGACCGAAACGCGCGCAATTCGGCATGGCGAGGCGCGCCCGCGGACCTGCTCGAGTCGAAGAGGCCGAGCGCCACCACCACGGCCGCCGCCGCCGCGGCGATCAGCGCTGCCCTGAGACCTCCCGAAAACATTCGCCCCTCCTACGCCCCGTCGCCGATCCCATCACACCGGACTGGCGTTTGTTCGTCTCAGAGACGAATAACTCGCCAGACGCCGCTCAGTTGCGCCGTTGCGGCGGCAGCGCGCCCCGCTTCGGCCGGGGCTCGGGGGCGCCGGCGTCGTCGAGCACCTTGCGCAGCCCGTCCTCGTCGAGGATCTCGGTGCCGAGCTCCTGCGCCTTGGCGAGCTTCGTGCCGGGGTTGTCGCCGGCGACCACGTAGTCGGTCTTCTTCGAGACGGAGCCCGTGACCTTGCCGCCCGCGGCCTGGATCAGGCGCGTCGCCTCGTCGCGGCTCAGCTCCGGGAGCGTGCCCGTGAGCACGAACGACGTGTCCTCCAGCGGGCCGCCCTCGGCGCGCCGCTCGTCCTCCGAGAGCTCGAACCGCAGGCCGCGCTCGCGCAGCCTGCCGATCAACTCGATCACCGCCTCGTCGGCGAGCTCCTCGCGCAGCGACTCGGCGAGCACCGGCCCGATGCCCTCGACCTCGGTTATCTGCTCGGCCGTCGCCTCCAGCAGGGCGTCGATCGAGCCGAAGTGGCTCGCGATCGCGTTTGCGTTCACGAACCCGATCCCAGGGAGGCCCAGCGCGTAGAGGACCCGGCCGAAGGGACGCTCCTTCGAGCGCTCGATCTCCGCCACCAGCGCCTTCGCCGAGGTCTCGCCGAAGCCCTCGAGCTCGGCGATCCGCTCGGCCGTCAGGTCGTAGATGGAGGCCGGATCGGTGATGAGCTTCTCGTCGAGGAAGCGCATCACGTTCTTCTCCCCCAGGCCCTCGATCTCCATCGCGCCGCGGAAGTGCTTGACGAGCTGGAAGTTCTGGCCCGGGCAGCCGCGCCGGTTCGGGCAGATCGTCCACACCGAGTCCTCGCGGCTTGATCGTCGGCGTCCCGCACGCCGGGCACTTCTTCGGCGGCTTCGCGCGCCGCAGCCGCTTCCCTCGCGGCGCTGGATCAGCGGCGCGATCACCTGCGGGATCACGTCGCCGGCCCGGGTGACGACCACCTCGTCGCCCTCGCGGGCGTCCTTCTTCGCCAGATCCTCCTCGTTGTGGAGGGTGGCGGTCGAGACCGTGACCCCGCCGACGTGCACCGGCTCGAGCATCGCGAACGGCAGCAGCCGGCCGGTGCGGCCCACGTTCCAGACGATCTTGTTCAGTCGCGTGGTGGCGGTGATCGGCGGGAACTTCCAGGCGATCGCCCAGCGCGGCTCGCGGCCCGCGACCCCGAGCTCGCGCCAGAGGCCGCGCTGGTCGACCTTGACCACGCAGCCGTCGATCTCGAAGTCGAGCGACTCGCGCTTCTGCTCCCACCAGAGGCAGCGCTCGACCACCTCGTCGGCGCTGGAGTGCTCGGCGACGTCGCCCTGGACCGCGAAGCCGTGCGAGCGCAGCCACTCGAGCTCGTCGGAGTGGGTGTCGAAGCCGACTCCGTCGCTCGCCCCGGTGCCGTAGCACCACATCGACAGCGGGCGCGAGGCGGCGATGGACGGGTCGAGCTGGCGGATCGTCCCAGCGGTCGCGTTGCGCGGGTTGGCGAACGTCGACAGGCCCTCGGAGGCGCGCTGCTCGTTGAGCTCGGCGAACGCAGCCCGCGGGAAGTAGACCTCGCCGCGGACCTCGATGGTCTCGGGGGCGTCGTCGATGCGCTCCGGCACCGCGTCGATCGTGCGCACGTTGTGGGTCACGTCCTCGCCGACGACGCCGTCGCCGCGCGTGGCGGCGCGGACCAGCTCACCCCGCTCGTAGACCAGCGACATCGCGATCCCGTCGATCTTCGGCTCGGAGACGAACCGCAGCTCGCCGGGCTCGATGTCGAGGCTGCGCAGGCGGTTGTGGAGCCGCTGCTCCCAGGCGCGAAACTCGTCGGCGCCGCGAGCGTTTCCGAGCGAGAGCATCGGCTCCAGGTGCTCGACCTGGACGAACTTGTCGAGTGGCCTGGTCCCACCCGCGACCTTCTGCGTCGGCGAGTCCGGAGTCCGCAGCTCCGGGTGCTCCTCCTCCAGCGCCCGCAGCTCGTTGAGCAGCGCGTCGTACTCGTCGTCGCCGATGGTGGGGTCGTCGAGGACGTAGTAGCGCTGATCGTGACCGGCGATCTCCTCGCGCAGCTCGGCCGCCCGCCGCTTCGCCTCCTTCGGTGCGCTCATCCCCGCTTGGCGCCCCGCAGGCTGTCGAGCATCGCCTCGAAGTCCCAGTCGGAGAGCCGCTCGAGGCCGCCGTGGTCGGTGAGGTCGAAGTGCACCGGGGTGATCGCCACGCGCCCGTCGGCGATCGCGTTCAGGTCGGTGCCCGGCTCGTCCTCGTGCGAGGGCTCGAAGCCGTAGATCTGATAGCGCTTGCGGCCGCCGGTCCCCTCCTCGATCAGCTTCAGCTCGTCGTCGTAGAGCCGCTTGCCGAGCCGGGTGACCTCGATCCCGCGCGGCTCGCCGGCCGGGCAGTTGATGTTCAGCAGGGTGCCGGCGGGAAGCGGATCGGCGATCAGCCTGGCGACGACCTCCCGGGCCACGGCGGCCGAGTATTCGAACCCGAACTGGCGCCCCGCATAGCCCATGCCGCCGATGCCCGCCTGCTGGGAGATCGCGACGCCGGGCAGTCCGAGGACGATTCCCTCGAACGCCGCCGCCACGGTCCCGGAGTAGGTGACGTCGTCGCCGAGGTTCGACCCGTGGTTGATCCCGGAGACGATCAGGCCGGGGCGCTCGCCCAGCAGGCCGAGGTCGGCGAAGCGAACGCAGTCCACCGGCGTTCCCTCGGTCGCGAACCCGACCGACCCGTCGTCGAACTCGATCTCCTCGACCCAGATCGGCGAGTGCGTGGTGATTCCCCGCGCGGTGCCGCTGCGGTTGCGATGCGGCGCGATCACCCGCACGTCGACGTCGTCGAGCTCGCCGAGGGCGCGCCGCAGCGCATGCAGCCCCTCGGCGCCGATGCCGTCGTCGTTTGTGAGCAGGACGATCACCCGCAGGCGATTCTAGGGACGGGCGATTTCCGCATTGGGGCAGAATCCGCGCCTTGGCATCGGCGTCCACACCCTGGCGTGAGCCGGTCCGCGGCGGCTATCCCGAGCCCTGGATGCTGTCGATGAGCGGGCTCGAGCGGCTGAAGGCCTGGCGGCAGGGGACCGCTCCCTGGCCGCCGCTCTACCACCTGACCGGCGCTCGCCCGACCGGCTTCGGCGAGGGCACCGCCGAGTCGGAGATGCCGGCCACCGGCTGGCTGACCAACGCCGCCGGCCTGCTCAACGGAGGCACGCTTGGCGATCCTCGCCGACATCGCCTTCGGCTGCGCGGTCGAGACGATGCTGCCGGCGGCGACCCCGTACACGACGGCCGAGCTCTCGATGAGCTTCCTGCGCCCGGCGAGACCGGGCGCGACGCTCACTGCGCACGGGCAGGCGATCCACGTCGGGCGCAGCGTCGGCCTCTCGGAGGTGTTCGTGCTCGATCCGCGCGAGGAGACGCTGATCGCCCACGGCACCTCGCGCCTGCAGATCCTGCCCCGGATCGACGAGCTGCCGCCGCGCGCCGAGCGATCCGCCGGTCGTTCGAGCCGCCGGCTCCACGAGACCCCGGACCCGTTCCAGCGGCCGGCGCCCGAGGGCACGGTGATCCCGCAGCGGACCTGGGCCGAGGCTGCCGGGCCTCGAGATCGTCGATCGCCAGATCCGCGGCGAGCTTCCCGCGCCCGCGGTCCACGAGTTGACCGGGATCCGCCCGGTCGAGGTGGGCGAGGGGAGCGCGACCGTGGTGATGCCGGCGACCGAGTGGCTCAACAGCCCCACCGGCCGGCTTCAGGGCGGGACGATCGCGATGCTCGCCGATTTCGCGATCACGATCGCCGTGCTCACCACCGCGCCCGCCGGACAGGCGATCGCCGGCCTCGACCTCAAGGTCAACTTCCTGCGCCCGGTCAACGGCGACGGGCGCGAGCTCAACGCCAGGGCGCGGGTCGAGCACTCCGGCCGCACGCTGGCGATCTCGCGGGCGACGATCACCGACGCCGACGAGCGGCCGGTGATGCTGGCTACCGGGACGACGATGCGCCTACCCGGCCGCCCGGCGAGCCTCGAGGCGGGGCTCGAGCTCGCCGACGCCTAAGGGGTCGGCGGGCGGATAAATGGGCATCCGCCCGATGGCGAAACGCGGTCTAACGCGTACCGTGGCTGGTATGGATGGGATAGGTCTATATCTGGTGGCGACCGCGGGCGGACGCCGCGGCGGGGCGCGATAATTTGCGCATGGTCGACCGAATAAGCGCGGCCGGCTTCATCGGCCGCGAGCGGGAGCTGGCCGAGCTCGAGGCGGCGCTGGCCGACGCCAGGGACGGCCAGCCGCGGTTGGCCTTCGTCGCGGGAGAGTCCGGGGTCGGCAAGTCGCGCCTGCTCGGGGAGTTCGAGCGCCGGGCGAAGGTGCTCGGGGCGCGAACCGTCGGCGGCGAGTGCATCGAGCTCGGCGAGGACGAGCTGCCGTTCGCGCCGCTGGTCGGCGCCGTGCGCCCGCTGGCCCGCGCCGACGACCCTGCCTTCGACGAGCTTCCCGAGTTCGCCCGAGGCGAGCTCGCGCGGCTCGCTCCCGAGCTCGGCGCCTCGGCGCCGGAGCGCATCGAGGACCGCGAGGGGGAATCCCAGCGGCGGCTGTTCGACGCCCTTCTGTCGCTGCTCGAACGGCTCGGCGAAGAGGACGGTGTCGTCTTCTGGCTCGAGGACATTCACTGGGCGGACCGCTCGACTCGCGCCTTCCTCGCCTTCCTCTCGGCGAACATCCGCGACGAGAAGGTCCTCGTCGTCTCCACCTACCGCTCCGACGAGCTCCATCGCCGCCACCCGCTGCGGCCGCTGCTGAACGAGCTCGAGCGCGGCCCCTGCGCCAGCCGGCTCGAGCTGCCGCCGTTCGACCGCGGCGAGCTGGAGGCCCAGCTCGCGGACATCCTGGGCAGCGCGCCGTCCGAGGAGGTCGTGGACCGCCTGTTCGCTCGGAGCGAGGGCAACCCCCTCTTCACCGAGGAGTTGCTCGCCGGCGGGCTCGACGGGCGCGGGGCGCTGCCTCCGACCCTGCGCGAGGCGCTGCTCACGAGGCTCGACGAGCTCGGCGTCGGAACCCGGCAGACGCTCGGCCTGCTCGCGGTGGCCAGCCGCGCCGACGACGCCACCCTCGCCGCGGCCGGGTCGCTCGCGGCGCCGGAGCTTCGCGAGGCGCTGCGCGAGGCGATGGGATCGCACCTGATCCGCACCGACGACTCGGACCGCTTCGGCTTCCGTCACGCGCTCTTTCGCGAGGTCGTCTACGACGACCTGCTGCCCGGCGAGCGCTCCGAGCTTCACCTCTCGCTCGCTCGCGTGCTCGAGGAGCGCGCCGACACCGACGACGGCACCTGGCTGAGGACCGCGATCGCCCACCACTACCACCAGGCCGGCGACCAGCGGGAGGCCTTGCGGACCGCCGTGCTCGCCGCCGACCGCTCAGAGGCCGTCCACGCTCCGGGGGAGGCGGCGAAGCTCTTCGACCGCGCCCTCGGCCTCTGGCCCCGGGTTCAGGACCCCGAGTCGGTGGGCGGTTGCCGGGTCACGGACCTGCTCGCGCGGGCGGCCCGCGCGCACTATCTCGCCGGCGACGATCCACGCGCGAAGACGCTGTTGGAGCAGGCGCTCGAAGAGCTCGACGCCGAGCGCGAGCCGTTGCTCGTAGCCCGCCTGCTCGGCGAGCTCGCCCGGGTCCAATGGTCGCTCGCCCACGCCGAGCACAGCCGCGAGAGCCTCGCCCGGGCGCTCGAGCTCTGTCCCGACGAGCCGACCGAGGAGGGCGCGCGCCTGCTCGCGCTGCAGGTGACGTTCAAGCTCCTGCAGGGCCGGTTCGGCGAGATGGAGCCGATTGCCACGCGCGCGATCGAGATGGCCGACGCGCTCGACCTGAAGCTGGTCAAGGCCGGGGTCCTGAACCGGTTCGGGCCGGCGCTGTTCCCGCTGGGCGAGCCCGAGCGCGGTGAGGAGATGATGCGCGAGGGGCTCGAGCTCGCGAAGAAGTACGGCGCCCCCGATGACCTCGCGGTCGCCTACGTCAACTACGCCGACGTCCTGCACGTCTTCGGCCGCAGCGAGGACGGCCTGCGGCTGGTCGACGAGGGCATCCCCTCGATCGAGGGCATCGATCGCTCGTCGCGCTGGCTCGCGCTGCTGAGGGCCGAGATCAACTTCGCGCTCGGGAACTGGCGCGAGGCCGCTGCGGACCTTCCCCCGGTCCGCGGCCTGGCGCGGACCGGCACCCGGGTGAACTCGAACCTGCGCCACGCCGAGCAGGCGCTGGGCAAGGGCGATCTGGAGCAGGCGCGCCAGCTCCTGACCGAGTCCTGGCAGATGCTCACCTACTCGGTCGAGCCGCAGTTCATCGCCATGACCGCGGCGCTCCTCGCCGAGCTGCAGACGCGCGAGCGCGAGCTCGACGCCGCGCGCGAGACGGTCGCCGAGGGCCTGGACCGCATCCAGTACTGCACCGAGGATGCCGCCCGGATCGCGCTGATCGCGTTTCTCGGGGTGACGGTCGAGGCCGCGGCGGCCGAGCACGCCCGCGATCTCGGCGACGCCGAAGCCGAGTCCGACGCGGTCGACCGGGCCGAGATGCTGCTCGAGCTCACGCGAGCCAGCGCCGAGGAGTACGACGGGCCGGTTGAGAAGGCCGTGCTGGCGAGCGCGGCCGCCCAGGCGGCAAGGGCCGCGGCCGGCCCGGATGCCGCCGGGCTCTGGGAGGCGGCCGCGGCCGAGTGGCGCGCGCTCGGCCGGCCGTACGAGGAGGCGCGGGCGCAGTGGCGCCGGGCCGAGGCGCTGATCACCGCGGACGACCGCGGAGCCGCCGGCGAGGTTGCGAGCGCCGCGCTCGCGATCGCGACGGAGCTCGGGGCCGACTGGCTCGTCGCAGAGCTCGAATCGCTGGCCGCCCGCGCACGTCTGTCGCTCGCCGGTGCCGCGCCCGCCGACGGCGACGGCGGGGCCGAGGCCTCGGTGGAGCCCGAGGACCCGTTCGGGCTCACCGACCGCGAGCGCCAGGTGCTCACCCTGGTCGCCGCCGGCGCGACCAACCGCGAGATCGCCGCGGAGCTGTTCATGGCCGAGAAGACCGCCAGCGTCCACGTCTCGCGAATCCTCGGCAAGCTTGGAGTCCGCAGCCGCACCGAGGCGGCCGCGGTCGCCTACCGTCAGGGCCTCGCGGAGACTCAAAGCAGCTCCTGAGGGCTTCTGAACTCGCCGCACCCGTGACTTTCCGTCGCTATGCGATGGAAACTCGGGGGCCTCTCAGTAGCCGACCGCGATCAGGTAGAGGCCGTGAGGCGGGGCGGTTTCGCCGGCGCGGTCGCGTGGGGCGCCCTCGAGCAGGGAGCGGAAGTCTCCGAGCGAGCGGCGGCCTCCCGCCACCTCGAGCATCGTCCCGACCAGCACCCGGACCTGGTTGCGCATGAACGACGGCGCCGTGATCTCCATCGCCAGCAGCTCGGGGCGGTCCTCCTCCAGCCAGCCGCAGGCGATCACGTTGCGCTCGAACAGCCGGTGCTCGGTCTGGGTGGGGGTGAAGGCGGTGAAGTCGTGCTTGCCGACGACCGCGGCCGCGCACTCGTCGAGTAGGTCACGATCGACCCGGTGGCGCCACCACAGCGCCCGTCCCTCCTCGAACGGGTCGCGCAGCGGCGAGGCGAGGACGCGATAGCGATAGGTGCGCGAGCGGGCGTCGCGCCTTGCGTCGAAGCCATCGGCCGCCGGCTCGACCGAGCTCACCGCGAGGTCGCGGGGCAGCACCGCGTTGAGCCGCTCGGCGAAGTGGTCGTCCAGCTCGCGCTCGTGCTCGAAGCTCGCGACCTGGCCGGTGGCGTGGACGCCCGCGTCGGTGCGGCCGGCGACCGTCAGCTCGACCGACTCGCCGACGATCCGCTCGATCGCGCTCTCCAGCTCGCCCTGCACGGTCCGCTCCCCGGGCTGCGCGGCCCACCCGGCGAACCGGGCCCCGTCATAGGCGATGGTCAGCCGGGCGGTGCTCAGACCAGCTCGAGAAAGACCATCTCGGTCGAGTCGGAGCGGCGCGGGCCGAGCTTGACGATCCGCGTGTAGCCGCCCTCGCGGTCGGCGTAGCGCGGCGCCACCTCCTCGAACAGCTTGTGGACCAGGAACTTGTCCTGGCCGAGCTCCGACATCGCCTGGCGGCGGGCATGTTGGTCGCCTCGCTTGCCGAGCGTGATCAGCTTCTCGATCTTCGGCTTCACCGCCTTCGCCTTCGCCTGCGAGGTCGTGATCCGCTCGTGCTGGATCACGTCACGGCTCAGGTTGCGAAGCAGCGACCGCCGGTGGGCGCTGTCCCGGCTGAGCTTGTTTCGCTGCTTGGCGTGGCGCATGGCGCGGAAGCGGAAACGCTACCTACTCGTCGCGCAGGTTGAGGCCGAGCGCGTGCAGGGCCTCCTGGACCTCGTCGGTCGACCGCTTTCCGAAGTTCGGAATCGCATTCAGCTCCGACTCCGAGCGCTGCACCAGGTCGCCAACCGTCTGGATGCCGGCGCGCTTGAGGCAGTTGTAGGCGCGGACGCCGATCTCGAGCTCCTCGATCAGCCGGTCGTCGCCCTCGGTCGGTGCCGCTCCGGGCACGCCGAGGCCGTCGCCGGCGGCTTCGAAGCCGTTGCGGGCGGTCAGCTCCTCGACCCTGTCGGCGTCGGTGAAGATCGCCGTCGTCCTGATCAGGATCTCGGCCGCCTCGCGGAGCGCCGAACCGGGCTCGATCGAGCCATCGGTCTCGACCTCGATCGTGAGCTTGTCGAAGTCGGTCCGCTGGCCGACGCGGGCCGAGTCCACGTTGTAGGCGGCGCGGCGAATCGGCGAGAAGATCGAGTCGATGGGGATCACGCCGATCGGCTGATCCTCGGACTTGTTCTCCTCGGCCGGCGAGTAGCCGCGGCCGCGGCCGATCGTCAGGTACATCTCGAGCTTGGTCCGCTTCTCGAGCGTCGCGATCGGCGCCTCGGGGTTCAGGATCTCGACCCCCGCCGGGAGGTCGATGTCCTTGGCCTTGACGTCGCCGGGCCCGGTGGCCACGAGCGGCGCCTCGACCTCGTCGGCGTCGGTGTGCATGCGAACGACGATGTCCTTGAGGTTGAGGACGATGTCGGTGACGTCCTCCTTGACCCCGGGGACGGTGGAGAACTCATGCGCGACGCCCTCGATGCGGACGCTCTTGATCGCGGCTCCACCGAGCGAGGAGAGCAGGACGCGGCGCAGCGAGTTGCCGAACGTGTAGCCGAAGCCCTTGTCGAGCGGCTCGACGACGAACGTCCCGTGGTTGGAATCGATGTCTTCGCTGGAGATGTTGGGGGTCTGGAATTCAGGCAGGGTGGTCATATGCTTCCTCGCTTTTGTGTACTGAAGTCTTCTCGCCCTACTTGGAGTAGAGCTCGACGATGAGCTGCTCCTGCACCGGCGCGGCGATCTCGTCGCGCTCGGGCTGGCGAAGCACCTTCGCCGTCAGGGCGTCGTGGTCGGCCTGCAGCCACGGCGGCACCACCGCCGTCAGCTCGGTGGCCTGGCGGACGACGTCGGCGGCCTTCGACTCCGCCCGGATCGTGATCACGTCGTCTGGACGAACCTGGTAGCTGGGGATGTCGACCCGACGGCCGTTGATCATCCAGTGGCCGTGGCCGATCAGCTGCCGCGCCTGGCGCCGCGAGGCGGCGAAGCCAAGCCGCACCAGGACGTTGTCGAAGCGCCGCTCGAGCAGCCGCAGCAGGTTCTCGCCGGTAACCCCCGGCTGCCGCGCGGCCTTCTCGTAGTAGCCGCGGAACTGGCGCTCGAGCAGCCCGTAGAAGCGGCGCGTCTTCTGCTTCTCGCGCAGCTGCTGGCGGTACTCCGACGCCCGCACCCGGCCCCGGCCGTGCTCGCCCGGCGGGTAGGAGCGCCGCTCGACGCCGCACTTCTCGGTCAGGCAGCGCTCGCCCTTCAGGAACAGCTTCTGGCCCTCGCGGCGGCACTGCTTGCACTGAGGTCCTGTCTCGCGCGCCATCGCTACGGCCTCCGCCGCTTCTTCGGCCGGCAGCCGTTGTGGGCCTGCGGGCTCACGTCCTTGACCGTCGTCACCTGAAGGCCGGCCGCCTGCAGCGAGCGGATCGCCGTGTCGCGACCCGAGCCCGCTCCCTTGGCGTGGACCTCGACCCGCTCGAGGCCGTGCTCCATGCCCTTGCGGGCGGCCGCGTCGGCGGTGACCTGGGCGGCGAACGGAGTCGACTTGCGCGAGCCCTTGAAGCCCGCCGAACCGGCGGACTCCCAGCAGATCACGTTGCCCTCGACGTCCGTGAGCGTGACGATCGTGTTGTTGAACGAAGTCTTGATGTGGGCGACGCCGTAGGGGATGTTCTTCTTCACCCGGCGTCGGGCGCGGCCCTTGCCTCGCTTCGGCTGTGGCATCTAGCTGGCTCTCCCGACTACTTCTTCGCCGGCGGCTTCTTCTTGCCGGCGATGCTCATCTTGCGCGGGCCCTTGCGGCCGCGCGCGTTGGTCTTCGTGCGCTGGCCGTTGACCGGCAGGCCGCGCCGGTGGCGGAGCCCCCGGTAGGCGCCGATCTCCGACAGCCGCTTGATGTTCTGCGAGCGCTCGCGACGCAGGTCGCCCTCGACCTCGTGAGCCTCGACCGCCTCGCGGAGCTTCACCTGCTCCTCCTCGGTCAGGTCCTTGACGTACGTGTTGGGGTCGACACCGACGTCGGAGAGGATCTTGTTCGCGGTCGACCGCCCGATCCCGTGGACGTAGGTCAGCCCGATCTCGGCCCGCTTGTTGGGTGGGAGGTTGACGCCTGCGATGCGTGCCATCAGAAGCCTACCTACCCCTGCCTCTGCTTGTGCCGGGGGTTCGAACAGATCACGTGCACGACGCCGCGCCTCCGGATCACCCGGCAGCGCTCACACATCGGCTTTACGGACGCTCGTACCTTCATCGCCCCTCTGGCGGTCGTATCAAACAACAATCGAGGTCGCCCTGCGGCCCCAGGAGTCGGGCAGCGGGCACTACAAAACGGCCCGAAGGCCGCCCCAAGAGGATAGCAACAGGCGTCGCCCAGGCCAGGCGTCACCACACACCCGGAATCAGGCGCCTGGTGCGGCGCATGTAGGCGCGGTAGGGCTCGCCGAGCTGCTCGGCCAGGACCCGCTCCTCGTGCAGCAGCCGGATCGTGAAGCCGACCAGCGGCGGCAGGACGCAGGCCACGACCGACAGCCAGTTGTCGAGCGCCAGCCCGACTCCGAGGGACGCCATCAGCAGGCCGGTGTAGGACGGATGGCGGATCAGCCGGTAGGGGCCGGTCTCGATCACCGGCTGCTCCTCGTCGACCTTGACCGCGTAGGTGAAGAACCGCCCCAGGGTGATCACCGCCACGGCGCGCAGCCAGATGCCGCCCGCGAACAGCGCCAAGCCGGCCAGCGGCGGCCACCAGCGTGGGCCGGGGAGCGATCGCTTCCGTGTTGTAGCCGGCGTAGATGCCGAGCGCGAGGCCGCCGAACAGCGCCATCCCGAGCAGGGTCACGGTGCGATCGCGGGTGTCCCCGAGCCCGCGTGCGGTGCGGATCGAGTTCGCGACCTCTCCCACCGTCCAACCGCCGACGCAGATCCAGAAGATGACCTCGGCCGCGTCGTTGTCGAGGACGAGTGGCTCCGGGCCAGCCTATGCGCGCAGGTCGCGACGCTCGAAGGCGAGCACGGCCGCGATCGTGAGCACGATCGTCCCCGCTGCGAGGACGACCAGGTCGCCGACGTCGACTCCGGCGCCGAGCGGGTCGTGACCCTGGTAGTAGTAGAACGGCGAGAGGTACTTCAGCCACTCGACCGCGTTGACGACGGGCGCGAAACCGTTGATCAGGAAGCCGAGCACGCCGACCGCGGCGGCGCCCGCGAGCGCGATCGCCCTGCGCCCGGTGACACCGGCGAGCGCGAGCGCGAGCGCCGCCGAGGAGGAGCCCGAAGAAGGCGAGGTGGACGCAGAGCGCCAGCATGTGCCCGACTCCGATGCCGCCGCCGCCGATGGCCACCCCGGCCAGCAGCCCGAGCCAGGTGCCCAGCGCGACGATCAGGACGCACGCCGCTGCCGCCCCGGCCTTCTCGAGCAGGAGGCGGTGCCGATGCGATCGGATGCGCGAGCACGAGGCCGAGTACGCCGTCTTCCTCCTCGCCCGCGGTCAGTCCCGCGGCGGCAGTGATCGCCGTCGCAGCGATCACCAGCGGGCCGTAGACGGCGCCGATCTCGCTGCGCATCCAGCCGGCCATCGTGCCGTAATCCGCCCCGCCCAGCAGCTGTCGAGACGCCCTCGGGTAGATCGAGCTTGCCGATCGACTCGCCGACCGCCGGGAACAGCGCTCCGACCATCACGATCACCAGCGCCATGCCGAGGGCCGAGGCGAGCGTCGCCCGCAGGCGAAGCCGGACGCCCAGGCCGAAAGGTGGCCGCGTTCAAGCGCCCGTCCCCTTGCGGTAGTAGCGCAGGAAGACGTCCTCGAGCTCGTCGTCGTCGCTGCGGATCGAGAGCACCTCGTGCCTGGCGATCGCCTTCACGAGCGCGTCCGCCGAGCCCTCGAACGCGACGACCAGGTGGGATCCCTCGAGCGTCGCCTCGCGGACGTTCGGCAGCGCGCGGATCGCATCGACCGACGGTGGATCGGCGCTGAACTCGATCTCGAGGCGGCGCACCGCGACCGCGTGCAGGTTCTCGAGCGTGTCGACGACCACCAGCCGTCCCTCGCGCAGGATCGCGACCCGGTCCGCTACCCGCTCGACCTCGGAGAGCGTGTGCGAGGACAGGAACACCGTCCGCCCCTGGGCGGCGACCTCGCCCAGCAGAGAGTGGAAGCTCTGCTGCACGAGCGGGTCCAGACCCGCGATCGGCTCGTCGAGGATCAGCAGCTCGGGCTCGTGCATGAACGCCTGGACCAGGCCGATCTTCTGGCGGTTGCCGGTCGAGAGCTGCCGGATCGGCCGGTCGAGCTGGGCGTCGAAACGCTCGCCGAGTTCGTCGCGGACTCTGTGGTCGACGCCACCGCGCAGGTCGGCCAGGTAATCGAGCACCGCCGCCCCGCTGAGGCCGCGATAGAGGGAGAAGTCGCCGGGCAGATAGCCGACGCGTCGCCGGATCTCGAGGCCGTCGCGGGAGCTGTCGAGCCCCATCAGCGTCGCAGACCCCGCGGTCGGGCCGATGGCGCCGAGCAGCAGCCGCATCGTCGTCGACTTGCCGGCGCCGTTCGGTCCCAGGAAGCCAAAGATCTCGCCGCGCTGGACCTCGAGTTCGAGGTCGAACAGCCCGTGGCCGGCGCCGTAGTCCTTCGACAATCCCCGCGTCCGAATCGCGGCCGTGTAGGTCCCGCTGGCCGAGCTCACCCTGCGAATGTGGCGCGCGGGCGCGCGATCCGCCATACCAGCGCGCCCGAACCCCGGGGTAGGGAGATCCCTACAGCTTCTCGTTCCAGGGGGTGAGGACCCTGGGGCCGTCCTCGGTGACCGCGACCGTGAACTCGAAGTGGGCGGCCGGCGAGCCGTCGGCGGAGTAGACGGCCCAGTTGTCGTCGCCGAGGTGCACGTCGGCGGTGCCCATATTCACCATCGGCTCGATCGCGAGCACCATCCCAGGCTCGAGCTCCGGCCCCCTGCCCGGCTCGCCGAAGTTCGGAATCTGCGGGTCCTCGTGCATGTCGCGGCCGACGCCGTGGCCGACCAGCGACCGGATGATCCACAGGCCCTCGTCCTCGACCGTGCGCTGGATCGCGTGCGAGATGTCGGAGAGGTGGTTTCCGGGCCGCGCCTGCGCGACCCCTCGGTGAAGCGCCGCCTCGGTGATCCTCAGAAGGTTCTGCGTGGCCGGCGCGACCTCGCCGACCGGGACCGTGAGCGCCGCGTCGGCCACCCAGCCGTCCTTGGTCACGCCGACGTCGATCGAAAGGATGTCGCCGCGCTGGAGCTCGTACGGGCCTGGGATTCCGTGGACGACCATCGAGTTCGGCGAGGCGCAGATCGCGCCCGGGAAGCCCCGGTAGCCGAGGAACGACGGCTCGGCGTCCTGGGAGCGGATGAAGCGCTCGGCGGCGACGTCGAGGTCGTCCGTGGTCACGCCGGGACGGCACTTGGCGCGCAGCATCTGCAGGCACCGGGCTTGGATCCGGCCGGCGACCGCCATCTGCTCGATCTGTTCGGGCGTCTTGAGGATGATTCCGCCGCGGTACATGGGTCCGTTCAGGCCTCCTCCTCCATCCTCAGGGTGGCAAGCAGCGCGCGGATCCGGTCTGCGACCTCCTCGGGCGATGCTCTCCCTCTACCCGCCCGAGCAGGCCCGCGCTGCTCGTAGTAGTTGATCAGCGGCTTGTTCTTCTCGCGGTATTGGTCGAGGCGGTGGCGGACGACCTCGGGCTTGTCGTCGTCGCGGACGGCGAGCGGCTCCCCGCAGACGTCGCAGACCCCCTCCGTTCTCCGGCGGGTCGAACTCGAGGTGGAAGACGTGGCCGTTCGGGCACGTGCCGCCTGCCGGAAAGCCGCCGCACGATCTCCTCCTCGGACGACGTCGATCAGGATCACCGCGGTCAGCTCGCGGCCGAGCTCGGCCATCTTCGCGTCGAGCGCCTCGGCCTGCGGCAGCGTCCGCGGAAAGCCGTCGAGGATGAAGCCGTCGGCGGCCTCGGGCTGGGAGATCCGCTCGGCGATCACGCCGACGATCACCTCATCGGGCACGAGGTCGCCGCGGTCCATGTACTCCTGCGCCTGGCTGCCGATCTTCGTCCCCTCGCGGACCGCGGCGCGGAGGATGTCGCCGGTGGCGTAATAGGGCAGCTCGAGCTCTCCTGCAGCTCTCGCCCTGGGTGCCCTTGCCCGACCCGGGCGGGCCGAGGAGGATGAGATTTTGCTCCGACACGGCGAGCGGGCGCCTACTTCAGGAAGCCCTCGTAGTTCCGCATCATCAGCTGCGCCTCCATCTGCTTGACCGTGTCGAGGGCGACGCCGACGACGATCAGGATCGAGGTGCCGCCGAAGAAGAAGTTCGCCGATGTCTGGTTGATGAGGATGGTCGGCAGCGCGGCCACCGCCCCCAGGAAGAGGGCGCCGGGGAATGTGAGCCTGGAGAGGATCCGGTCCAGGTATTCGGCGGTAGGTCGCCCGGGTCTCACGCCGGGGATGAAGCCCCCGTACTTCTTCAGGTTGTCGGCCTGGTCGACCGGGTTGAAGGTGACCGCGGTGTAGAAGTAGGTGAAGATGATGATGAAGAACACCTCGCCGACGACGTAGGCCCAGCTGTTCGGCGAGAAGAAGGCGGCGAAGTCGAGCGCCGCCGGGGTGTTCAGAAGCTGCCCGATGGTCGGCGGGAAGGCCATGATCGAGGCGGCGAAGATCACCGGGATGACGCCGGCCATGTTCACCCGCAGCGGCAGATAGGTCGAGCCGCCCGTCGTCATTCGCCGGCCGACGACCCGCTTCGCGTACTGCACCGGGATCCGGCGTTGGCCCTCCTGGACGAAGACGATGCCGACGATCACCGCCAGCGCGATGAACGGCATCATCACGACGAACACCTGGTCCGGGTTCGTCCACCACTTGGAGATGCCGGGCGCGATGCCGGACGCGATCGAGGCGAAGATCATGAGGCTGATCCCGTTGCCGATCCCTCGCTGGGTGATCAGCTCGCCGAGCCACATGAGCAAGGTGCACCCCGCCGTCAGCGAGATCACGATCAAGAAGACCTTGCCGAAGGTCAGCTCGCCGACGACGCTGGTCCCTGCCGAGTCCTGGAACGACTGGAACAGGAACACGTAGCCGATCGACTGCGCGAACGCGAGCCCGACCGTCAGGTAGCGCGTGTACTGCGTGATCTTCTGCTGCCCGACCTCGCCCTCCTTCTGCAGCCGCTCGAGCGAGGGGACGACCACCGTCAGCAGCTGCAGGATGATCGAGGCGGTGATGTACGGCATGATCCCGAGCGCGAACAGCGACAGTCGCTGCAGGCTCCCGCCGTTGATCACGTTGAGGAAGCCGAGCACGTTCGAGCCGCTGAAGTTGCTCTCGATCGACTCGATCGCGTCGAAGTTGATCCCCGGCGCCGGGATGTAGGCCCCGAGCCGGTAGAGCAGCAACATGGCCAGCGTGAACGCGATCTTCCGCCGGATCTCCGGGACCGCGAACGAGTTGAGGATCGTCTGCAGCACTAGGACTCGGTCATCTAGGGCTCGATCACTTCGGCGGTGCCGCCCGCCTTCTCGATCTTCTCCTTCGCCGAGGCGCTGAACGCGTGGGCGCGGACGGTGAGCTGCTTCTGGATCTCACCGCGGCCGAGCACCTTGACCGGGTCACGCCGCTTCGCCAGCCCGGCCGCGCGCAGCGATTCCGGGGTCACCTCGGCGCCGGCGTCGAAGCGCGCCTCGAGGTCCGAGACGTTGACGGGCTGGGTCACGGTCCGGAAGCGCTCGAACGGCATCGACTTCTTCATGTGCGGACCGCGCAGCTTGCGCATCCGCATGTGGATCGGGTTCTGGCCGCCCTCGTAGCCGCGCTTGGACTTATTGCCCGAGCGCGCCCCGGCGCCCTTGTGCCCACGGCCCGAGGTCTTGCCGGTGCCCGAGCCCTTGCCGCGGCCGAGACGCTTTCGGGCCTGGCGCGAGCCCGGCTTCGGACGGATCGAGTGGAGCCCGATCTCCTCCGGATCGAGGCGAGCCATCAGCGATTCACCTCCTCGACCAGGTGGGAGACGCGGTCGAGCGCGCCGCGGAGCTGCGGCGTGTCCTTCAGCGTCGACTCACGGCCGATCTTGCCGAGCTTCAGCGAGCGCAGGGCGCCGCGCTGCTTCGGGTTCGCGCCGTTGGACGAGCGCACCTGCTTGAGGGTCACCTCAGCCATCGGCCGGAACCTCCTCCTCCGGGGCCTCCTCTGCGGTCTCGGGGGCGGGCGCCGCCTCTGCGACCGGGGGCTCCTCGCCGCCGTTTGCCTCCGCCTTCGCCTCCTGCTGGAGGTCCAAGCCGAGCACCTGTCTGACCGAGAGGCCGCGGAGCTTGGCGACGTCCTGGGGGCGCCGCAGGCCGGTGAGGCCCTCCATCGTCGCCTTGACGAGGTTGATCGGGTTCTGGGTGCCGATGGACTTCGAGAGCACGTCGCGGATCCCGGCGAGCTCGAGCACGGCGCGGACGCCGCCCCCGGCGATCACCCCGGTACCTGGGCTGGCCGGCCGCAGGACGACGTGGCCCGAGCCAAAGCGGCCGATGGTCCGGTGCGGGATCGTCTGACCGTACTTCGGCACCCGCACGAGGCTCTTGCGAGCGTTCTCGACCGCCTTCTGGATCGCCAGCGGAACCTCTCGCGCCTTGCCGTAGCCGATTCCGACGACGTCGTTCTCGTCGCCGACCGCGACCAGCGCGGTGAACGAGAACCGCCGGCCGCCCTTGACCACCTTGGCGACGCGGTTGATTTCGATCACCCGCTCCTGGAGGTCGAGGCCCTGCGGGCTGACGCTTTCGATGTCGACGGTCGTCTTCATGGGCGATTCAAGGTAGCGATTCGGCTCAGAACTTCAGGCCGCCCTCGCGTGCGGCCTCGGCGAGCGCTCGGACGCGCCCGTGATAGCGGTAGCCGCCACGGTCGAAGACGCAGGTCTCGACCCCAGCCGCCTTCGCACGCTCGGCGAGCAGCTCGCCGGCGCGCTTTGCCTGCTCCATCGAGCCGAGCTTGCGCAGCTCGGGCTCGATCCAGTTGACGGCGGCGACGGTGCTCCCTGAGCGGTCGTCGACCAGCTGGGCGACGACGCCCCGGTTGGAGCGGAACACGGACAGGCGCGGGCGCTCGGCCGTCCCGAAGATCTTCGCCCGGACCCGGCGCCGGCGGCGGAGTCGCTGCTGCGGCTTCGTGGTGACGGTCATGCGCGCTTACCGACCTTGCGGCGAACCTGCTCGCCCTCGTAGCGGATGCCCTTGCCCTTGTAGGGCTCGGGCGGCCGGACGCGGCGGACCTGCGCCGCGATCTCGCCCACCTGCTGCTTGTCGATTCCCCGGACGATGATCTGGGTCGGCTGCGGGACCTCGAACTCGATCCCGTCCGCTGCGGCGATCGTCACCGGGTGGGAATAGCCGACGCTGAGCTCGAGTGCCTTGCCCGAGAGCCTGGCGCGATACCCGACGCCCTGGATCTCCAGGCGGCGCTCGAAGCCGTCGGTGACGCCCTCGACCATGTTGGCGATCAGGCTCCGGGTGAGCCCGTGAAGCGCGCGATCGGGCCCGCGGTCGGTGGCGCGGGTGACGGTCACGGTGCCGTCATCCTCAGCGATCCGCATCCGATCCGAAACCGCCTGGGCGAGCTCGCCCTTGGGCCCGTTGACGCTCACGCGGCCAGGGCCGATCGAGACGGTGACGCCGTCCGGGACCGTGATGGGCTTTCTTCCGATCCGACTCATGGGGTCACCAAACGTAGGCGACGACCTCGCCGCCGACGCCCTTCGCCTTCGCCTCGTGGCCGGTCATCACCCCGGTCGAGGTCGAGATGATCGCGGTGCCCATGCCGCCCTGAACGCGCGGCACCTGGCTGCCGTTGACGTAGTGGCGGCGACCCGGGCGCGAGACGCGCTGGATGCCGCTGATCACCGGCCGGCGGTCCTCGGTGTACTTGAGGTCGATCCGGATCACCTCGCCGACCGCGCTCGGCTCCACCTCGAATCCGGAGATGTAGCCCTGCTCGGTGAGGATCCGGCTCAGCTCCTTCTTCAGGCGCGAGGCAGGGATCTCCACCGCCGAGTGGTCGGCGTCGAGTCCGTTGCGGATCCGGGTCAGGTAGTCGGCTATCGGGTCGGTCAGCATGGTCGGTTGAGGGTTCGGGCTACCAGCTCGACTTGCTCATCCCCGGGATGTAGCCGTTGTGGGCCTGCTCGCGCAGGCAGATCCGGCAGAGGCCGAACTTGCGGTAGTACGCCCGCGGCCGGCCGCACTTGCGGCATCGGTTATAGGCCCGGGTCTTGTACTTCGGCTTGCGCTGCTGGCGCACTCTCTGTGACGTCTTTGCCATCTACTCCTCGGAACTCTCTTCGCTTGGGGCTTCCTCGCCGCCCTCGGCCTCGCCCTCTTCGCCTTCCTCGCCCTCCTCGGGGCGAACCGGCTTGGCGTAAGCGTCGGGGTTTTCCTCCTTGAGCTGCTCGAGCGCGGCCTGCTCGGCCTCGGCGCGGGCGCGCGCCTCGTCGTGGCGGCGCTGCTCCTCGAGGTCGACCTCGGGCTCAGCGGCCCCCGGTCGGCCCTCGGCAGCGAACGGCATTCCTAGCGCGAGCAGGAGCTCGAAGGCCTCCTCGTCGGTCGCGGCCGTGGTGGTGATCGCAACGTCGAGGCCGCGGACCTCGTCGATCGAGTCGTAGTCGATCTCGGGGAAGATCAGCTGCTCGCGGATGCCGACGGTGTAGTTGCCGCGGCCGTCGAACGAGCGCGGGTTGAGCCCGCGGAAGTCGCGGATCCGCGGGATCGCGATCGAGATCAGCCGGTCGAGGAACTCCCACATCCTGGCGCCGCGCAGGGTGACCGCGACGCCGACCGGCATCCCCTCGCGGACCTTGAAGTTGGCGATCGACTTGCGGGCCGTGCGCACGTTCGGGTGCTGGCCGGTGATCGTCGCCAGCTGCTCGGTGGCCGCCTCGAGCGTCGGCGTCGACTGCTTCGCGTCGCCGACCCCCATGTTGAGGGTGATCTTGACCAGCGTCGGGATCTGCATCGGGCTCGAGTAGCCGAACTTGGAGGTCAGCGCGTCGCGGACCTCGTTGGCGTAGAGCTCGCGCAGCCGCGGCGGCGGCGCCGCCCGCTGGGCTTCTGTGACCGTTGCTTCCATCGCTCGAAGAACCTAGCTACCTACTCGATCGCTTTTCCGGTCCGCTTCGCGTAGCGGACGCGTGTGCCGTCGTCGCCCGTGCGGACGCCCACCCGGGTCGGCTTGTTGTCGGTGGGCTCGAGCAGCATCACGTTGGAGACGTGGATCGGCCCCTCCTTGTCGATGATCCCGCTCGCCTGCGCTTTCTGGGTGTCCTTCACCGAGCGCGGCCGCGTGTGGCGCTTGACCAGGTTGAGGCCCTCGACGTACACGCGCGCGCGCTCGGGCTCGGTGCGGAGCACGCGGCCCGTCTTGCCCTTGTCCTTGCCGGCGATCACGACCACGTTGTCGTCCTTGCGGATGTGCATCCCCTTGGCCATCAGCGGTGAGGACGACTCGCGCTTCGCGGTCGCTGGCGTGGCGCAATCGAAGAGTGCGCGAGCGACTGAGGACGCCGGCTGGCGAAGGTTTCCAGTCGGCTGAGGCGGGCTGTCGTGGAAGGAGTCACCGCTACAGCACCTCCGGGGCCAGGGAGACGATCCGCATGAAGTTGCGATCGCGGAGCTCGCGCGCGACCGGGCCGAAGATGCGCGTCCCGCGCGGGGCTCCCTGGGCGTCGATCAAACCGCAGCGTTCTCGTCGAAGGCGATGTACGTGCCGTCGGGACGGCCGAGCTGCTTGCGCGTGCGCACGACGACCGCCTGCACGACCTCGCCCTTGCGAACGCCGCCGTGCGGGGTCGCCTGCTTGACGGTGGCGGTGATCACGTCGCCAACGCCGGCGTAGCGGCGCTGATGGCCGCCCTTTACGCGGATGCAGAGGATCTCGCGCGCGCCTGAGTTGTCGGCCACCTTGAGCCGCGTCTCCTGCTGGATCACGGGGTGCCTCCTCCCGCGGCAGTGCGACGCAGTCGGCGAAAAACGAGGCAGCCAAGGACGACTCGCGCTTCGCGGTCGCTGGCGGGGCGCAATCGAAGAGGGGGCGAGGGACGGAGGACGCCGGCTGGCGAAGGTTTGCAGCCGGCTGCGTGCTGTCGTGGGAGGAAACACCGCTACCTCGCGCGCTCCAGGACCTCGACCAGGCTCCAGCGCTTGCTCTTCGAGGTCGGCCGGGCCTCGATCAGGCGTACGACGTCGCCGGTGTGGGCGTCGTTGTTCTCGTCGTGGGCGCGGACCTTGGCGGTGCGGCGGACGATCTTCTCGTACTTCGGGTGGCGGCGGACGATCTCGAGCCGCACGGTGATCGTCTTGTCTGCCTTGTCGGAGATCACCGTGCCCTGGCGCACGGCCTTGGTGCCGGGCGCGCGCTCGGCCGGCGGCGTCCCGGTGCCCGGGGTTCGCTTCGCCTTCTCGGCGGCGCGGCGGGCACGGCGAAGCGTCGCCTTCTTGGCCCGCCGTGAGGCGCGCTCGCCGACGCGCTCCTCCGGCGAGCGCGGCGGCAGCGCCTCGCCCGTGTGGGCGGAGCGCTCGCGCTTGCGGAGCTGCTTCGGGCTGAGCGCCTCGGCCGGCTCGGCGGCAGGCTCCTCGGCCGCGGGTGCCTCCTCGGCCGGGCCTCCTCGGCCGGCGGCCTCCTCGGCCGGCTGCTCCTCGGCCGGCGGCTCGGTGGCAGGGGCCTCGGCCTCCGGCGCCGCCTCGGGCTCCGGAGCCTCTTCCTCTGTGGTCTCGTTGTTCTCTGGTTCTTCGATCACGAAAGTTCCTTGGTCAGGTCGATACCGCGCTCGCGGGCGACCGTCATCAGGCGCGCGAGGTCGCGGCGCGACCCACGCAGCCCGGCGCTGTTCTCCAGCTCGCCGGTCGCGTGGCGGAAGCGGAGGTTGAAGGTCTCCTCGCGGGCGTCCTTGATCGCCTGCACGAGGTCCTGGTCTCCGAGCGCGTGGACGTCGGAGGCCTTCACTGCGGCGCTCCCTCGCGGGTGACGAACTTGGTCCTGATCGGCAGCTTGTGCCCGGCCAGTCGCATCGCCTCCCTGGCAAGGTCCTCAGGCACTCCGGCGAGCTCGAACATCACCTTGCCCGGCTTGACCACGGCGACCCAGCCCTCGGGATTGCCCTTGCCGGACCCCTGGCGGGTCTCGGCCGGCTTCTTCGTGTACGGCTTGTCCGGGAAGACGTTGATCCAGACCTTGCCGCCGCGCTTGATCTTTCGCGTCATCGCGACGCGCGCCGCCTCGATCTGGCGGTTGGTGATCCAGCCGCGGTCGATGGCCTTGAGGCCGTACTCACCGAACGCCACCGTGGTCCCGCCCTTGGAGTTCCCTCGGCGCTTGCCGCGCATCACCTTGCGGTGCTTGACCCGCTTCGGCATCAGCATCAGGAAGCACCCTCCTCCTTGGGCGCGGGCTCGCCGGCCGCCTCCTGCGAACGTCCCTCGCTAGGCGATGGAGGGGGGGTTGCCGGACGTTCACTCCTCGGGGCGCCGCCGCTGGGGGCGCCGCCGCTCGGGGCGCCGCTGCGCTGCCCGCCGCCGCGCTGCCCGCCGCCGCCGCGCTGGCCGCCGCCGCCTCGCTGGCCGCCGCCCCGCGGCCCGCCGCCGCGCTGGCCGCCGCGCTGGCCGTCGCGGCCGCGGCGGAAGGACCGCGGCGCCATGTCCTCTTCCTCGCTGGCGGAATGGAAGCCTTCGGGCATCACCTCGCCCTTGTTGATCCAGCACTTGACGCCGATCCGGCCGGTGGTGGTCCGGGCCTCGACGAACCCGTAGTCGATGTCGGCGCGCAGGGTGTGCAGCGGCACCCGGCCGTCCGAATACCCCTCGGTGCGGGCCATCTCGGCCCCGCCGAGCCGCCCGGAGACCTGGACCTTGACCCCCTTGGCGCCGGAGCGCATCGCGGAGGTGAGGGCGCGCTTCATCGCCCGCCGGAACGCGACCCGGTTCTGGAGCTGCTCGGCGATCGACTGGGCGACCAGCTTCGCGTCGAGCTCGGGGCGCTTGATCTCGCGGATGTTCACCTTCACCGGCTTGCTGGTGATGCGGTGCAGGTCGCGGCGCAGCGCGTCGACCTCGGCGCCCGACTTCCCGATCACGATGCCCGGGCGCGCGGTGTGGATATCGACGGTGATCTCACCGCGCTGCTTGACGATGTTGATGTCCGAGAGCCCGGCGTGCGAGAGCTTGTTCTCGATGTGCTCGCGGATCGCGATGTCCTCGAGGAGCAGATCCGCGAAGTTGCGCTCGTCGAACCAGTTCGACTTCCAGTCGTGGATGTAGCCGACCCGGAAGCCCTCGGGGTGGATTTTCTGTCCCATGAAGCTGTGTCTCTCTTTAGTCCGGGGTCGGGGTCAGGGCCACCGAGAGGTGGCTCGTCTTCTTCTCGATTCGCGTCGCACGGCCGCGCGCCCTCGCCCGCCAGCGCTTGAGGGTAGGGCCCTCGTCGACGTAGATCTCGGAGATCTCGAGGTCGTCGGCGACCAGGTCGTGGTTGGCCTCGGCGTTGGCGGCCGCCGAGTCGAGCAGGCGCATCAGGTCGCGCGCCGCTCCGCGGGGGGAGAACTCGAGCAGCGTCCGGGCCTCGATCACGGGCATGCCGCGGACCTGGTCGGCGACCAGGCGTGCCTTGCGCGGGGCGACGCGCACGTAACGAGCCTTGGCCCGCACCACGGGGACCTCCGGCTGGCTGTCTGAAGCCTCCGCCACTACCTCTCCCTGCCCCCGTGGGCACGGAAGGTCCGGCTCGGCGCGAACTCGCCCAGCTTGTGGCCGACCATGGACTCTGAGATGAAGACCGGCACGTGCTTGCGGCCGTCGTGGACGGCGATCGTGTGGCCGACCATCTCCGGGAACACGGTCGAGGTCCGCGACCAGGTCTTGATCATCTGCTTCTGGTTCTGCTCGTTCATCCGCGTGATCCGCCGGATCAGGCGCTCCTCGACGAACGGGCCCTTCTTCGTTGATCTGCCCATGGAAGTCCTGCCTACCTCTTCTTCTTCCCTCTGCGCCGGCCGCGGATGATCTGGGCGTCGGACGGCTTGCCCTTCTTGCGGGTCCGGTAGCCGAGCGTCGGCTTTCCCCACGGGGTCACCGGGTGGCCGCCCGGGGTGTGGTGGGCCTCGCCGCCGCCGTGCGGGTGGTCGACCGGGTTCATCGCCACGCCGCGGGTCTGTGGGCGCTTGCCCTTGTGGCGGTTGCGGCCCGCCTTGCCGATCTTCAGGTTCTGGTGCTCGGCGTTCGAGAGCGTGCCGATGCTCGCGCGGCAGTCGGCGCGCACGGTCCGCATCTCCGCCGACGGCAGCCGCAGGGTGACGACGTCGCCCTCCTTGGCCACCACCTGGATCGCCGAGCCGGCCGAGCGCCCGAGCTTGCCACCCTGGCCGGGCACGAGCTCCACGTTGTGGACCACGGTGCCGGTGGGGATGTTCCGCAGCGGCAGGGCGTTGCCCGGCTGGATGTCGGCGCCCTCGCCCGACTCGATCATCGACCCGACGCGGACGCCCTGCGGGGCGAGGACGTAGCTCTTGGCCCCGTCCACGTAGTGCAGCAGGGCGATGTAGCAGGTGCGGTTGGGGTCGTACTCGATCGAGGCGACTTTCGCCGGCACCCCGTCCTTGCGGCGCTTGAAATCGATGTCCCGGTAGCGGCGCTTGGCTCCGCCGCCGCGGTGGCGCGAGGTCACCCGGCCGCGGGAGTTGCGCCCGCCGCTGGAGGACTTGCCCTTGGTCAGCGGCTTGTGCGGCTTGGAGGTCGTGACCTCCTCCCGCTGCTGGTAGGTCGCGAACCGGCGCCCGGGGCTGGTCGGCTTCGTCTTTCTCATCGCCATCTCAGCGCACCCCTTACTCGGCCACCGCCGCGCCTTCGAACAGCTCGATTCGATCACCCGGCGCCAGCTCGACCACGGCCTTCTTCCACGACCTCGTGTAGCCGCTGTGCAGGCCGCGGCGCTTGGGCTTGGCGGGCATCTTGATCGTCCGCACCTCGACCACGCCGACGTTGAAGATCTCCTCGACCGCCTGGCGGATCTGCGTCTTGTGCGCCCGGTCGTCGACCCGGAACGTGTACTTGCCGTCGGCCATCAACGCGTAGCTCTTCTCGCTGACCACCGGCTCGAGGATCACCTCGCGCGAGTCCATCAGGACGCACGCTCCTCGAGCGCGTTGAGCGCCCGCTCGGAGACGACCAGCGACGCGTGGCCGATGACGTCGACGACCCCGGCCGAGTTCACCGGCAGCACGGTGATCTCGGGCAGGTTGCGAAAGCTCTTGTACGCGCCGGTCTCCTCGGGATCGACCAGGACCAGGGTCGGCGACTTCGCGCCCCACTTGCCGAGCTGCTCGGCGGCCTGCTTGGTCGACGGCTCGGTGAAGGCGGCGGCGTCGAGCACCGCGATCGAGCCGCGGGCGGCGTGCACGGAGAGCGCCGAGCGCAGCGCCCTGCGTCGGGCCTTGCGGTTGATCTTGAAGCTGTGCGAGCGCGGCTTCGGCCCGAACGCCACCCCGCCGCCGCGGCGCGTCGGAGAGCTGAGCGCGCCGACCCGCGCCCGGCCGGTGCCCTTCTGGCGCCAGGCCTTGGCGGTGGTCATCGAGACCTCGCCGCGGCTCAGGGTCGAGGCGGTCCCGCGGCGGCGCGCGGCCGCGTCGGCGCGCGCCGCGTCGTAGACCAGTGACTCGTGAAACTCCTCGGCGAACACGGCCTCGGGCAGGTCGGACTTGGTGGTCTTGCCGAGCACGGCGGCCTTCGGGGCGGCGCTAGCCATCGCTGCGCACCTCCACCGTGCCGCCCTTCGGGCCGGGCACCGCGCCCCGGATCAGCAGCAGGTTGCGCTCGGCGTCGACCTGGAAGATCTCCAGCCCGCGCTGGGTGACGCGCTTGCCGCCCATCCGGCCGGGCATCTTCACGCCCTTGAACACGCGCGCGGGGTCGGCGCTGGCGCCGATTGAGCCAGGAGCGCGGATGTTGTGCGAGCCGTGGGAGACCGGCCCGCGGCTGAAGTTGTGGCGCTTGATCGTCCCCTGAAATCCCTTGCCGATGCCGATTCCCGAGACCTTGACCCGATCCCCGGGCTCGAACTGGTCGACCTTCAGCTGCTCGCCGATCTGGGCCTCGGGCGCCTCGTCGCGAAACTCGACCACGGACTTCGAGGCCGGGGCGCCGGCCTTCTTCAGATGCCCGAGCTCGGGCTTTGAGAGCTTGCGCTCCTCCACCGGGATCGCGGCAACCTGCACGGCGGCGTAGCCGTCGCGGTCGGCCGCCCGCACCGCGGTCACGGTGTTGGGCTCGGCCTCGACGACGGTCACGGGCACGCGGGTGCCGTCCTCCTTGAAGACCTGCGTCATTCCGACTTTCCTTCCGACGATCGCCGCCATTAGCGGTGCCTCCGCTCGCGGGAGTGCGACTCAGCCGGCGAAAACCGAGTCAGCCAAGGACGCAGGGAACGTGGCGCACTCGGAGAGTGCGCGAGTGACCGAGGACGCCGGCCGACGAAGGTTTGCAGCCGGCTGAGGCGTGCTGTCGTGAGGGGAGTCACCGCTCTCAAATCTTGATCTCGATGTCCACGCCCGCGGGCAGCGCGTCGAGCCGCTGCAGCGAGTCGATCGTCTTCGGGGTCGGCTGGTGGATGTCGATCAGCCGCTTATGGGTGCGGATCTCGAAGTGCTCGCGCGAGTCCTTGTCCTTGAACGGCGAGCGGATGACGCAGTAGATGTTGCGCTCGGTCGGCAGCGGGATCGGCCCGGAGACCGTCGCCTGCGTGCGCTGGGCCGTCTCGACGATCTCGCGGGCAGCGCGATCTATGGCGTCGTGGTCATACGCCTTGAGCTTGATCCTGATCTTGTTTGTCGCGAGTGTTGCCACTTACTTCTTTCGCTTCTGTGGGCACAAAAGGGGCGCCGTCCAAATTGGGGGACAGCGCCCCGGGTCGTATCTGACGTTGAAAAAGGGCCGGTCCGAGGACCGGCCCTGGGTGGTCGTTACTCGATGACCTCGGAAACGACCCCCGAGCCGACGGTGCGGCCGCCCTCGCGGATGGCGAACCGAAGGCCCTGGTCCATGGCGATCGGGCTGATCAGCTCGATCGACATCTCGACGTTGTCCCCCGGCATCACCATCTCCGTGCCCTCGGGCAGGTTGGCGACCCCGGTGACGTCGGTCGTCCGGAAGTAGAACTGCGGGCGGTAGCCCGAGAAGAACGGCGTGTGACGGCCGCCCTCCTCCTTCTTCAGGCAGTAGACCTCGGACTTGAACTTCGTGTGCGGGGTGATCGACGCGGGCTTGGCGAGCACCTGGCCGCGCTCGATCTCCTCGCGCTTCGTGCCTCGCAGCAGGCAGCCGGCATTGTCGCCCGCCTGCCCGCGGTCGAGGTCCTTGTGGAACATCTGCACGCCGGTGACCACCGTCTTCTGGGTGTCCTTGATGCCGACGATCTCGACGTCGTCGCCGACGTTGACGACGCCCTGCTCGATCCGGCCGGTGGCGACGGTGCCGCGGCCGGTGATCGTCATGATGTCCTCGACCGGCATCAGGAACGGCTTGTCGAGGTCGCGCTCCGGCTCCGGGATGTAGCTGTCGAGCGCCTCGGCGAGCTCGATGATCGCCTTCTTGGCGTCTTCGTCGCCCTCGAGCGCCTTCAGCGCCGAGCCCTTGATGATCGGGGTCTCGTCGCCCGGGAAGTCGTACTCGTTGAGCAGGTCCTTGACCTCCTCCTCGACGAGCTCGATGATCTCCTCGTCGTCGACCATGTCGACCTTGTTGAGGAAGACGACCACGTAGGGGACGTTCACCTGGCGGGCGAGCAGGATGTGCTCGCGCGTCTGCGGCATCGGGCCGTCAGCCGCCGAGACGACCAGGATCGCGCCGTCCATCTGCGCGGCGCCGGTGATCATGTTCTTGACGTAGTCGGCGTGGCCCGGGCAGTCCACGTGGGCGTAGTGCCGGTTCTCGGTCTCGTACTCGACGTGCGAGGTGGCGATCGTGATCCCGCGCTCCTTCTCCTCGGGCGCGTTGTCGATCGACTCGAACGAGCGCTCCTCGGCGCCGCCCTGCTCGGCGAGCACCTTGGTGATCGCCGCGGTCAGGGTGGTCTTGCCGTGATCGATGTGACCGATCGTGCCGACGTTCACGTGCGGCTTGCTGCGATCGAACTTCTCCGCCATCTCTGTTCCTCTAACTCCTTGTTGTCTTCGGTAAGTCTTGTCTCGGTCTGTCTCCGGGCAACCCCGGAAGAATTACAGAATTCAAGCCCCAGCCCCGACCGGCTCGGCGGTCCGGCTCTCGGTGATCTGCTCAGCGATGTTCTGGGGCACTTCCTCGTAGCGCTCGAACTGCATCGTGTAGGTGGCACGACCCTGGGTTGAGGAGCGCAGATCGGTCGCGTAACCGAACATCTCGCCGAGCGGCACGAAGGCGTGGACCGCGAGCGCGTTGCCGCGCTGCTCCTGTCCCTGGACCTTGCCGCGCCGGCGTGAGAGGTCGCCGATGACGTCGCCGAGGAACTCCTCGGGCGTGACGACCTCAACCGACATCACCGGCTCGAGCAGCACCGGCTTCGCGCGCCGCGCCGCTTCCTGGACCGCCATCGAACCGGCGATCTTGAACGCCATCTCCGAGGAGTCGACGTCGTGGTACGAGCCGTCCGTCAGCTCCACGCGGACGTCGACCATGGGGTAGCCCGCCTTGACGCCGGAACCCAGCGCCTCCTCGATCCCCTGCTCGACGGCGGGGATGAACTCCGTCGGGATCGCGCCGCCCTTGATCCTGTTCACGAAGTCGAAGCCCTCCTCGGGGGCCGGCTCGAGGTTGATGACCACGTGGCCGAACTGGCCACGGCCGCCGGTCTGGCGCACGAAGCGTCCCACGACCTTCTCGACCCGCTGGCGAACCGTCTCGCGGTAGGCGACCTGCGGCCGGCCGACGTTGGCGTCGACGTTGAACTCGCGCAGCAGCCGGTCGACGATCACCTCGAGGTGAAGCTCGCCCATGCCGTGGATCAGGGTCTGGCCGGTCTCCTCGTCGGACTCGATCTGGAAGGTCGGGTCCTCCTCGGCGAGCCGCGCCAGCGACGAGGAGAGCTTCTCCTGGTCGGCCTTGGTCTTCGGCTCGATCGCGACCGCGATCACCGGGTTGGGGAAGTCGATCGTCTCCAGGATCACCGGCGCGTCCGGCGCCGAGAGAGTGTCGCCGGTCGAAGTCTGCTTGAGGCCGACGCCGGCGACGATGTCGCCCGCGTAGGACTCCTCGATCTCCTCGCGGTGGTTGGCGTGCATCATCAGCAGCCGACCGACCCGCTCGGTCCTGCCGTTGGTCGCGTTCAGCACCCGGCTGCCGGCGCTGAGCTTGCCCGAGTAGACGCGGAAGTAGGTCAGCTTGCCGACGTAGGGGTCGGCCATCACCTTGAACGCGAGCGCCGCGAAGGGCTCGGAGTCGTCGGCGTGGCGCTCGACCTCCTCGCCCTGGGTGCCGTCACCCTTGGCCGAGGTCGCGTAGCCCTTCACCGGCGGCACCTCGAGCGGCGACGGCAGCAGCTCGACGATCTCGTCGAGCAGCGGCTGGACGCCCTTGTTCTTGAACGCCGACCCGCAGAGGACCGGGGTCACCTTGAGGTCGAGGGTGGCGCGGTGCAGCGACTGCGCGATCCGCTCGTGCGGGATCTCCTCGTCGTTCAAGAACATCTCGGTCAGCTCGTCGTCGTAGTCGGCGCAGGTCTCGATCAGGTGTTCGCGCGCCTCGTGGGCGGCGTCGACCAGCTCGGCGGGGATCTCCTCGTACTCGTACTCGGTCCCGAGCTCGTCCTTCCAGACCAGCGCCTTGTTCTCGATCAGGTCGACGACGCCGATGAACGAGTCCTCGGCGCCGATCGGAAGCTGGATCGGCAGCGGGTTGGCCCCGAGCCGGTCTCGCATCGTCTGCACCGCGTTTGTGAAGTCGGCGCCGACCCGGTCCATCTTGTTGATGAACGCGATCCGCGGTACCCGGTACTTGTCCGCCTGGCGCCAGACGGTCTCGGACTGGGGCTCGACGCCCGCGACCGAGTCGAAGACCGCGATCGCGCCGTCGAGGACGCGCAGCGAGCGCTCGACCTCGACCGTGAAGTCGACATGGCCGGGCGTGTCGAGGATGTTGATCCGGTGGCCCTTCCACTCGCAGGCGGTGGCCGCCGAGGTGATCGTGATCCCCCGCTCCTGCTCCTGCTCCATCCAGTCCATGACGGCAGCGCCCTCGTGGACCTCGCCCATCTTGTGGGTGCGGCCCGTGTAGTAGAGGATGCGCTCGGTCGTCGTCGTCTTACCGGCGTCGATGTGCGCCATGATCCCGATGTTGCGGGTCTTCTCTAGGGGAAAGGTGCGGGGCATCTGCTCTCTAGGTTCCGGTTTGGTGTGCTTTAGTCTGGGCGGCGATTCCTGAGCCCTGGCAAGGAGGAGACGATCCGGCGAAGGAGGCGATCTCAGCGCATGAAAAAAGCCCTTGCGGGCCCTTAGCGCACGATCGCGATTCAGACCCGGAAACGCCTTATGTTGCGCGGCTCTCCATGGAAGGGATTCACGCCAGCCACGACCCCGAGGGCCGTGCCTGAGCGACGCGTGATGATAGCAAAGGGCTGATCGGCTCCTGAGGCGCCAAACCCCATGAAACCGCGCCCGAAAGCCACCGAGGCCAAACGCGCCCGCAAGGGCGACGAGAAGCGCCCGGACCCGGTCGCGAGCGTCGTTCGCAGCGTCTTCGGGGTCCTGACCGAGGTCTACAAGCTCGTCCGCGAGATGCTCGTCATCCCGGCGCAGCTGTGGATGACGGTCGCCGAGGCCGCCGGCGCCGTGGTCCTGCGCGCCTGGCGCCGGTTGCGGCCGGTGCTCGCCGCCGCGCTGAGGGCGCTGCGTGCGCTCGAGCGCCGGGCCGAGCGCTGGGTGACCCCCAAGCGGGCGGTCGTGGTGGTCGCGATCGCGGCGCTGGTGGCGCTGGCGGCCTCGCAGTGGGTCGATTACCGATCGATCACGGTCGGCAACTTCGCCTACAGCGGCGGGGTCGAGGAGGTCGCCCCGGCGCCCGACGTCAGCGCCGCGCAGGCCGGCGACGCGCACGGCTGGGTGATGGTCCCGATCGTCGTCATCGGACTGCTGGTGGTGGCGGCCGCTGCGGCGGGGCGCCGCCGGGCGGGATGGGGCCTCGCCGGCCTCGGCGTCGCCGTGATCGCGATCAGCCTGCTCGTCGACATGCCCAAGGGGCTCGACGAGGGCACCGCCGCGGTCACCTACGAGGGCGCCAAGGCGAATCTCCTGGAGGGCTTCTGGATCCAGATCGCCGCCGGCGCGGCGCTGATCGCGGTCGGCTGGCTGCTGGCCTCCTACGCTCGCCCGGCGGCCGCGCCGGAGACGCCGAAACGCTCCGGGCCGAAGCTCGGAGCGATCCTGAAGCGCCGCCCGGCAGCCGGGTCGAGCGCATGACCGTGAGCCGGGCCACGAGGCTGTTGCCGGTCGCCATCGTGGTGGCGGCGATCGTCCTGTTCGCGTCCGAGCTCATGACCACGTTCGAGTTCACGCCCCCCGGCGGCGAGGCGCTGGCCTCGCAGGGCGGCGCCGACCGCCACGGCAACGCGCTGATGGTGATCGCCGTCTTCGCGGTGGTCGCGCTTGGGATCGCCGTGTTCACCGGCTCCAAGCCCGCTGCGATCGCCGTCGCCCTCGCCGGCGTGGCGGCGCTGCTCGTGTTCCTGCTTTCGGACCTCCCCGACGCCAACGCCGTCGGTACCCTCGACGACGCCCGCAACTCCTTCTTCGACGCGGAGGCGGTCCCCCAGGAGGGCTTCTTCCTGGAGATGCTCGGCGCCCTGGCGCTGGCGATCGGCGGCGTCGCCCTGGCGACTATGAGCGAGGACCAGCTCCGGGCGCTGCGCCCCCCGCAGCGCGAGAAGTCGGCCGCCGAGCGCGACGGCGACACGCCCGGGGCGAAGCCGGGTGCCCCCGAGCCGGCCCCGGAAGGGGCGACCGCCCACGCCAAGTCCGAACAGGTCTCCCGCCTGTCACGGCGTCCGAGGGCCCGCCAGCGGGGCTGATCATCTTACGACTGCAGCTTTGTGCGCGCTATGGCGTGGTCAATGCTGCAAACGTCGCGCGTTCGGCTACCAGCGGTAGTGGGCGAAGGCCTTGTTGGCCTGCGCCATGCGGTAGATGTCGTCCTTGCGCTTCCAGGCGCCGCCCTGCTGCTGGGTTGCGTCGGTGATCTCGTTGGCGAGGCGGTCGGCCATCGACTTCTCGCGCCGGCCCCGGGCGAAGCTGACCAGCCAGCGGACCGCGAGCGTGCGGGCGCGCCGGGCCGGGACCTCGACGGGCACCTGGTAGGTCGCGCCGCCGACCCGCCGCGAGCGGACCTCGAGCACCGGGGTGAGCTCCTTTATCGCCTCCTCGAGCACCTCGACCGGGGCGCGGCCGCTGCGTTCGCCGACGATCGCCAACGCGTCGTAGGTCGTGCGCTCGGCGATCGACTTCTTGCCGTCCTGCATCACCTTGTTGATGACCTGCTGGACGAGGCGGCTCTTGTAGGCCGAGTCGGACTCGACCGGGCGGATTGCGGCGCGGGCGCGACGGGGCATGTCTAGCGCTTGACGCCGTACATCGACCGGGACTGCCTGCGCTCGGAGACCCCGGAGGCGTCGAGGGTGCCGCGGATCACCTTGTAACGGACGCCCGGCAGGTCCTTGACCCGCCCGCCGCGGACCAGGACCACCGAGTGCTCCTGAAGGTTGTGCCCCTCGCCGGGGATGTAGCAGGTGACCTCCATGCCGTTGGTCAGCCGCACGCGGGCGACCTTTCGCAGCGCCGAGTTCGGCTTCTTGGGGGTCGCGGTGTAGACGCGGGTGCAGACTCCGCGGCGCTGCGGCGCGGCGATCCGGCGCTTGCGGCCCTGCCCGGACTTGAGGCCCGGGGTCGCGACCTTCTTCTGAGGGGGCTTTCTGCCCTTGCGAATGAGCTGATTGGTGCTGGGCACGGCGGCGGAAGATAGCAGGGCCGCACCGGTACCCTGGCGGCGTGGGAAAGCGCGCGTACCTGGGCGGGGATAGCCCTGTGCTCGCCGTTGACGTCGACGGAGTGATCAGCCTCTTCGGCTTCGAGGGCCCGCTCGACCGCGCTCCGGGGCGGTTTCACCTGATCGACGGAATCGCGCATTGCATCTCGGATCTCGCCGGCCCGCAGCTGCTGCGGCTCGCCGACACGTACGAGCTCATCTGGGCGACCGGTTGGGAGGACCGCGCCAACGATCAGCTCCCGACGATCCTCGGCCTGCCGGAGCTGCCGGCGCTTCATTTCGACGGCCGCGCCCGGTTCGGGACCGCGCACTGGAAGCTCGAGGCGCTGGAGCGCTACACCGGAAACCGGCCGCTTGCCTGGATCGACGACTCGCTCGACCCCAGCTGCCACACCTGGGCCGCCGAGCGCGCCGCCCCCACCCTGCTGGTCCCGACCGAGTCCGACGTCGGCATCACCGAGGCCCACACCGAGGCGCTGCTCGCCTGGGCGCGCAACGGTTTCGCGGCCTGATCAGGTTTAGACTGGGCAGCGGTGGAGGGATTCATGCCCATCTTCTTCCTGATGGTGATCCTGAAGATCCCCGTCGCCGCGCTCCTCTACCTCGTCTGGTGGGCGTTTCGCGCCGAGACCAGGCCGGAGGAGGCACCGCCGGATACCGACGAGCACCGCTTCCGCCGGTTCCGCCGCGAGCCCAAGCGCCCGCGCGATCCGCGCCGCGGCGGCCACGGCCCCGACGCGATCCCGGTGCCGGACTGCCCGCCCGGCGGCCGCACCCGGATCCTCACTGCGCCGGCGCCGA
Organism: uncultured Solirubrobacterales bacterium; assembly: GCA_963793775.1. Lineage (GTDB taxonomy): Bacteria > Actinomycetota > Thermoleophilia > Solirubrobacterales > 70-9 > WHSW01. Next base: position 57,214 of record CAWCBM010000017.1, on the reverse strand, counting down.
TCCGCGCCGCGACCGCGCACGCGGCCGAGCGCGGATCGGCAGAGCCCGTCGAGGGCTAGCCCAGCACGCTGACGATCACGGCGATCGCCAGCAGCTTGGCGAGCCAGTCGCCGGCGTGGATGACGGCGAGCCTCACCGGCGCGTTCTCGTGGACGACGGCGCCCGTCCAGAGGACGAACGGGAACCCGACCCACAGGGCCGCGCCGAGCGCCAGGCCGCCGCTCCACTCGTCGATCTCGCCCTGAGCGGCGAGGCCGGCGACGACCGCGGCGAGGATCAGGCAGCGCCCGACCTCCACCGGCAGCTGCCACGGCCGCTGCTCGCTCGCGGCCGCGGCTGCGCTGACCGCGGCGAGCCGATCGCCGAAGGCCGCGTAGTACGCGCCCCCGAGGGCGAACGCGGCGGCGGCCGCGACGAGGATCGCGAGGACGCTGACGTCAGGCATGGTGCTCGCCTCCCTCGAGCCCCGACTTGAGCGCGGCCAGGCGCTCGCGCCAGTGGGCCTTCATCCGCTCGGCCTCGCCGGCGTTCGGCAGCCGCTCGTGGATCAGCGACACGAGGCTCTTCTCCGGGCCCTTGGCCTCGAAGCCGAAGACCACCCGCGTGGCGCCGTCGGCCCAGTCGTAGCGGGCCGAGCGCGGGCGGGTCGAGGTGCGCTCGCGCAGCACGGCGTCGCCGAGCCAGCGGCGGCGAGCCTCCTCGTCGACGACCGCGTCGAACAGCCGCCCGACCGGGACCGCGACCGTCTTCGAGGCGCTGATCTCGAAGCCGGTCTCCCGCTCGCCGACCGCCCGGCCGAGACGGGCGCGCTCGTAGCCGACGGTGATCGCCTGCGACGACCATCCGTCGACGCCGCGCTCGTCGCGGAGCCAGGACGCGATCTCCCTGTGCCGCCGCTCGCCGACGCCCGACTCGTCGAGGAGGTCGAACCACTGCTCCCAGCCCTGGCCCGTTCGGTCGCGGATCGTCTCCTCTGAGGTCGGCATCACCGGCGCCGCGCCGGCGTCGCCGTCCTTGCCGGCGAGCAAGATCGCCCGCGCGGCCGTGTAGCTCTCGCCCGTCTTGTCCATCCGCGAGCGGACGAGGCGCTTGAAGGACTTCTGCCTGGTCATCTGATGCTCCTTTCGACAGGCGGCGCCCCGCGACTCACGCTCGCGACGCCCGCCGGAAAGGGCAAACGCTTGACCGGCGTCCCGAGGGCTGGGGCCCCCTTTGCCCCCGCTGCGGCCGGCGGCGTGAGCGCCGGAATCGGGGGTTGGGCGCGGGACTGGCGCCCGAGACGGATTATTTCCGATGTAGACCGGCGATGCGAGCGAAACTAATCGCCGAGCGCCTGCGCGAGGTCGGCGACCAGGTCCTCCGCCGCCTCGATCCCGCACGAGAGCCGGACGAGGTCCGGCGGGACCGCGGCGGCCGAGTCCTCGACCGACTGGTGAGTCATCGCCTGCGGCACCTCGATCAGCGACTCGACGCCCCCGAGCGACTCGGCGAGCGAGAAGATCCGCGTCCGCGAGGCGACCTCCGTCGCGCGTGGGTGGCGGAACGCGACCATGCCGCCGAACCCCGGCCAGCGCACGTCCTCGACCGCCTCCGCCGCGGCCAGGTACTCGCTGACCGCAAAGCCGTTGGCGCTGTGGGCCGCCATCCGAACCGCCAGGGTGCGGATCCCGCGGTGGACGAGGAAGCAGTCGACCGGCCCCGGGACCGCCCCGACGGAGTTCTGGACGAAGCGGAGCCGCTCGTGGAGCTCCTCCGAGCCGGCGATCGCCGCGCCACCGACGACGTCGGAGTGCCCGCCCAGGTACTTGGTGGTCGAGTGGACCACGGCCGTGGCGCCCGCCTCGAGGGGCCGCTGGTAGATCGGGGTGGCGAAGGTGTTGTCGACGACGACCGCCGCCTCGCCGGCGAGGGAGACCACCGCCTCGAGGTCGATCACGTTGAGCAGCGGGTTGGTCGGCGTCTCGACCCAGACGAGCTTCGTCTCGGGCCGGACCGCCGCCCGAACCGCGTCGGGGTCGCGCTGGTCGACGAGGTCGTACTCGAGCCCGAAGCGGGCCAGCACCTTGTCGACCAGCCGATAGGTGCCGCCGTAGAGGTCCGCGGGCAGGATCAGGTGGTCGCCGGCGGCGAGCATCGCCGTCAACACCGCGTGGGTGGCGGCCATCCCGCTCGAGTAGGCGGTCCCAAAGCCGCCCTCGAGCTCGCCCAGCGCCCGCTCGAGCGCCGCCCGGGTCGGGTTCGCCGAGCGCGAGTAGTCGTAGTCCTCGGAGAACTCCCCGGGCGCCGGCTGGACGAAGGTCGAGGTCTGGTGGATCGGCGGGGTGATCGAGCCGTAGCTGGGGTCCGGCTCCAGCCCGGCGTGGACGACGCGCGTTTCGATCCGCTCGCTCACGCGTTGAGGGCCTCGATCAGGTCGACGGACGCCAAGATCCCGAGCGCCCTGCCGTTGTCGACCACGATCACCGGCCGACGCTCGCCGAGGATCAAATGGATCGCCTCGCTGGCCGGGCTCTCGGCCGCGAGCTCGGGGAGCGGTGGCTCGATCACCTCGGTCACCGGCTCGCCGAGGATCCCCGGGTGGTCGGCCGAGGCCATCAGCAGGCTGCGCTCGCTGACCGTGCCGACGAACGCCCGCCCCTCATCGCCCGAGACGACCGGCACCTGCGAGACCCCGTGCTCGCGCATCAGATCCAGCGCACGGCCGACCTGATCATGGCTGTCGACCGTCAGCATCGGGCGGTCCACGCCGCGGTTGCGGATCACCTCGCCCACCGTGAGCGCGCCCGACTCGCCGAGGTAGCCGTGCTCGCGCATCCACGAGTCGTTGAAGACCTTCGAGACGTAGGGCCGGCCGCCGTCGGGGATGATCGTCGCCACCAGCGCCTCGGGATCGTCGAGCTCGCGCGCCACGGTCAGCGCCGCGCACAGCGCGGTGCCGGTGGAGCCGCCGGCGAAGATCCCCTCGCGCGCGACCAGGCGCCTGGCGAGCAGGAACGAGTCGCGGTCCGAGACGGTCACGTAGCGGTCGATCAGGTCGGGGTCGAGCGTCTCGGGCCAGAAGTCCTCGCCGATGCCCTCCACCCGGTAGGGGTGCACCGGCCCGCCGGAGTAGATCGAGCCCTCCGGGTCGGCGCCGATCACCTGGACGTCGGGATTTTGCTCCTTGAAGTACCTGCCGACCCCGGTGATGGTGCCGCCGGTACCGACCGCGATCACCAGGTGGGTGACTCGGCCGGCGGTCTGGCGCCACAGCTCCGGCCCGGTGCTCAGGTAGTGGGCCTCGGGATTGGCCTGGTTGAAGTACTGGTTGGGCTGAAAGGCCCCGTCGATCTCCTCGGTCAGCCGATCGGCGACCCGGTAGTAGGACTGCGGCGAGTCGGGCTCGACCGCGGTCGGGCAGACGACCACCTCGGCGCCGTAGGCGCGCAGGGTGTCGATCTTCTCGCGGCTCATCTTGTCCGGCATCACCGCGATCACCCGGTAGCCGCGCAGCGCCGCGACCATCGACAGGCCCAGGCCGGTGTTGCCGGAGGTCGGCTCCACCAGCGTGCCGCCGGGCTTGAGCAGCCCTTCGCGCTCGGCGGCGTCGATCATCGCCACCGCCGGGCGGTCCTTGACCGACCCACCGGGGTTTACGAACTCGACCTTGGCGACCAGCGGCGTGCGCAGTTCGGGATCGAGCCGGTTGAGGCGGACGACCGGCGTTTCGCCGATCAGTTCGAGGACCGATTCCCGGATCTCGGTTCCCGTCAGATCGCTCACGATCCGAGCTTATTCGCCTGGCGCACCTGCTGACGCTCAGACGCAGTCGATCCCGAGGTCCTCGACGACCCTCCGCTCGTCCCGGTGGCCTTGCGGTCCGCGGTCGCGATCAGTCGCCGGAACCGTCGCCGTCGGCCGGCGCCGGCTCGATCTCCTGGGCTAGCTCCTCGAGCTCCTCGGCGAACGAGGGACCGAAGCCCTCGAGCTCGGCGACGTCCTCGCCGTCCTCGGCGAGCCCGAGCTCCGCGGCGAGCTCGTCCTCGTCGAGCAGGTCCTCCTCCGGACGCTGCGCGGGCTCGACCGGCTCGATCTCCAGCGTGCGGTAGTGCTTGAGGCCGGTCGCCGCCGGGATCAGCTTGCCGATGATCACGTTCTCCTTCAGGCCGACGAGCTTGTCGCGCTTGCCCTCCAGAGCCGCGTCGGTGAGCACCTTGGTGGTCTCCTGGAACGAGGCCGCCGACAGGAACGACTCGGTCGCCAGCGACGCCTTGGTGATCCCGAGGATCACCTCCTCGGCCTTCGCCGGGGTGCCGCCGGAGTCCTTGACCTGCTTGTTGAGCTCCTTGAGCTTGTGCCGGTCCTCGAGCGCCCCGGGCAGCAGCGTGGTCGAGCCCTTCGACTCGATCCGCACCCGCTTCATCATCTGGCGGCCGATGAGCTCGATGTGCTTGTCGTTGATGTCCACGCCCTGCGCCTTGTAGACGCGCTGGACCTCGCCGACCAGATAGAGCTCCGTCTCGGTCCGCCCGCGGATCCGCAGCAGGTCAGCCGGGTACAGCGACCCCTCGACCAGCTGGGCTCCGGCCTCGACCCGATCGCCGTGCTTGACCAGCAGCCGTGAGCGCGGCGGCAGCTTGTAGGCCACCTCCTCGCCCTTGGCGTCGGTGAGGGTGATGCGGATCTCCTTGTCGGTCTCCTCGATCGAGACCTTGCCGGCGACCTCGGCCAGCTCGGCCATGCCCTTCGGCTTGCGCGCCTCGAAGAGCTCGACCACGCGGGGCAGACCCTGGGTGATGTCGAGCCCCGCCACACCGCCGGTGTGGAAGGTGCGCATCGTCAACTGGGTGCCGGGCTCGCCGATCGACTGAGCGGCGATGATGCCGACCGCGTCGCCGAGCTCGACCTGGGTGCCCGTCGCCAGCGCGCGCCCGTAGCACGCCTGGCAGACCCCGGACTCGAGCTCGCACTTGAGCACCGAGCGGACCGGGACCGTGACCTCCTCGTCGCCGAACGCCTCGGCGATCTCCTCGAGCTCGGGCACGTCGATCTCCTGGCCCCGCTTGAGCAGCTCACGACTGCGCTTGGTCGTGAACTTCTTCGCCGCGACCCGGCCGATCAGGTTCTGGTTGATCTGCCCCTCGCTGTTGCGAAGCGGCGCCTCGACGTAGTCCTTGGTCTTGCAGTCGTCGGCCCGGACGATCACGTCCTGGGAGACGTCGACCAGACGCCGGGTCAGGTAACCCGAGTCCGCCGTGCGCAGCGCGGTGTCGGCGAGGCCCTTGCGGGCGCCGTGGGTGGAGATGAAGTACTCGAGCACCGACAGGCCCTCCATGAAGTTGGCCTTGATCGGGCGCTCGATGATCTCGCCCTTCGGATTCGCCATCAGGCCGCGCATGCCGGCGAGCTGGCGGATCTGCTTGAACGACCCGCGCGCCCCGGAGTTGGCCATCATGTAGATCGGGTTGAGCTCGTCGAGGTTCGACTGCATCGCGTCGGCGACCTCGTCGGTGGCGCGATCCCAGAGCCGGACGAGCTGATCCTTGCGGTCCTCCTCGGAGAGCATCCCGTCGTCGTACTGGCTCTCGATCTCCGAGACCTGCTTCTCGTAGCCGTCGAGGATCTTCTCCTTGTTCGGCGGCGAGACGACGTGGTTCTTGGAGATCGTGATCCCGGCCTGCGACGAGTAGTGGAAGCCGAGCTCCTTGAACGCGTCCAGCGCCTGCGCGATCGCCGGGGCCCCGTAGGCCTCGACGAGGGCGGAGACGATCTCGTTGATCTCGCGCTTCTTCAGCGAGTGGTTGACGAACTCGTACTTCTCGGGATCCCAGTCCCCCTCGAGCGCCTCGGCGATCGCCCGCTCGATCCGGTCGTTGAAGATGATCCGGCCGACGGTGGTCAGGAAGTGCTCGTGGCCCGGGCGCCGGTACTCGGCGTAGTCGTGGAGCTTGACGAGCCGGTTCTCGTACGCCAGCTCGGCCTCCTGGGCGGAGCGGTACGCGCGCGGGCGGTTGCCGTTCTTGCTCGCCGACTTGGAGGACTTGAGCTCCTCGTCGAGCTTGCCGAGCGCCTCGCCGTCCGGCCCGTAGGTCAGGTAGTAGATCCCCAGGACCATGTCCTGCGACGGGGTCGCCAGCGGCGCGCCGTGTGCGGGGCTGAGGATGTTGTTCGAGGACAGCATCAGCAGCCGCGCCTCGGCCTGAGCCTCGGCCGACAGCGGCACGTGGACCGCCATCTGGTCGCCGTCGAAGTCCGCGTTGAACGCGTGGCAGACCAGCGGGTGGATCTGGATCGCCTTGCCCTCGACCAGCACCGGCTCGAACGCCTGGATGCCGAGTCGGTGAAGCGTGGGCGCGCGGTTGAGCAGCACCGGGTGCTCGTGGATGACCTCCTCGAGCACGTCCCAGACCTCGGGGATCATCGAGTCGACCATCTTCTTGGCCGCCTTGATGTTCTGGACGGCCTTGCGCTCGACCAGCCGGGCCATGATGAACGGCTTGAACAGCTCCAGGGCCATCAGCTTCGGCAGCCCGGCCTGGTGCAGCTTCAGGTTCGGGCCGGAGACGATCACCGACCGGCCGGAGTAGTCGACCCGCTTACCGAGCAGGTTCTGGCGAAAGCGCCCCTGCTTGCCCTTGAGCATGTCGGAGAGCGACTTCAGCGCCCGGTTGCCCGGGCCGGTGACCGGCCGGCCGCGGCGGCCGTTGTCGAACAGCGCGTCGACGGCCTCCTGCAGCATCCGCTTCTCGTTGTTGACGATGATCTCGGGCGCGCCGAGGTCGAGCAGACGCTTGAGCCGGTTGTTGCGGTTGATCACCCGGCGGTAGAGGTCGTTGAGGTCGGAGGTCGCGAAGCGGCCGCCGTCGAGCTGGACCATCGGCCGCAGCTCCGGCGGGATCACCGGCACGGAGTCGAGCACCATCCACTCGGGCTTGTTGGGGGAGTTCAGGAACGACGACGCGACCTTCAGCCGCTTCACGGCGCGGGCCTGCTTCTGGCCCTTGGAGGTGTTGATCGTCTGCTCGAGCTCCTCGCACTCGGCCTCCAGGTCGACCTGCTCGAGCAGGTCGCGGATCGCCTCGGCGCCCATGCCACCGCGGAAGTACTCGCCCCAGCCGAACGGCGAGCCGAACCGGTCCTTGAGCTCCCTGAACACGGCCTCGTCGTTGATGACGTCCTTGACCTTCATCTCCTGGAAGATCCGCCAGACCTCCTCCATGCGCTCGATCGCGTCGTCGAGGTAGGCCTCGGTGTCGGAGATCTCGGACTCGACCGCCTTCTTGGTCTCCTTGAGGAGCTTCGTGCGCTCTGCGTCGTCGAGCTTCTTCGGGTTGATCTCCAGGCCCTCGGCCCAGAGCTCGTCGTCGCCGATCAGGTCGGTCTTTGCGACCTCGCCCTCGAGGTAGCCGGTGCGCCGCTCGAGCGACTCCTGGAGCTCCTGCGTGCGCTGCTCCTTCTCGGCCCGGTAGCCGTCGAGGACCTTGCCGACCTCCTTCTCGAGCTTCGAGAGGTCCTTTGTGCGCGCCTCCTCGTCGATCCAGGTGACGATCGAGGCGGCGAAGTAGAGGACCTTCTCCAGCTCCTTGGGAGCCATGTCGATCAGGTAGCCGATCCGTGAGGGGACGCCCTTGAAGAACCAGATGTGGCTCACCGGGGCGGCAAGGTCGATGTGGCCCATGCGCTCACGGCGCACCTTCGACCGGGTGACCTCCACGCCGCAGCGCTCGCAGACGATGCCCTTGTAGCGGACCCGCTTGTACTTGCCGCAGTAGCACTCCCAGTCCTTCGTGGGACCGAAGATGCGCTCGCAGAAGAGCCCGTCCTTCTCGGGCTTCAGCGTCCGGTAGTTGATCGTCTCCGGCTTGGTGACCTCGCCGTGGCTCCAGCTCCGAATCTTCTTCGAGGAGGCGAGGCCGATCTCGATTGCGTCGAAATTATTGATGTCCATGTGTGTCCCGCTACTCCTTGGCCTCGGCCGCTGTCTCTGCTGACTCTGATCCGGCCCCGTTCGTGGTCCCGGAGTCGCCCTCGTTGACGACCTGTTCCTCCTGCTCGTCCGCTGCCTTGTCGCTGCCGTCGCCGCCGTCGGCTCGCACGCCCGAGAGGTCGATCCCGAGCTCTTCCGCTGCGCGCAGCAGCTCGTCGTCCTCCTCGCCGAGCTCGACCTCCCCGTCGTCGGCGACCAGGTTGGCGTCGAGCGACAGGCTCTGGATCTCCTTCAGCAGGACCTTGAACGACTCCGGCACGGACGGCTCGGGGATGTTCTCGGACTTGACGATCGACTCGTAGGCCTTGACGCGGCCGACGGTGTCGTCGGACTTGACCGTGAGCATCTCCTGGAGCGTGTAGGCGGCTCCGTATGCCTCCAGCGCCCAGACCTCCATCTCGCCGAAGCGCTGGCCGCCGAACTGCGCCTTGCCGCCCAGCGGCTGCTGGGTGACGAGCGAGTAGGGGCCGGTCGAGCGAGCGTGGATCTTGTCGTCGACGAGGTGCAGGAGCTTGAGGATGTACATGTGGCCGACGGTGACCCGGCCCTCGTACGGCTCCCCGGTGCGCCCGTTGTAGAGCTGCACCGAGCCCATCGCCTGGCTGCCCGGGCGCGCGGACTTGTCGATCCCGAGGTCGATGCCCCGGTCGGCGTTCTCGTCCTGCCACTTGACCAGCGCCTGGTCGACCTCCTCGACGGTGGCGCCGTCGAACACCGGGGTCGCGACGTTGACCTTGCCGCCGTTTGACTGCGCGGCCTTGTAGGCCTCCGAGCCGTCGTCGTACCAGCCGTTGGCCGCCACCCAGCCGAGGTGGGTCTCGAGGATCTGGCCGATGTTCATCCGGCTCGGGACGCCGAGCGGGTTGAGGATCACGTCCACCGGGGTGCCGTCCGCGAGGAACGGCATGTCCTCCTCGGGGACGATCTTCGAGATCACGCCCTTGTTGCCATGGCGGCCGGCGAGCTTGTCGCCCTCGGCGATCTTGCGCTTCGTCGCCACGAAAACCCGTACCAGGCTGTTGACGCCCGGCGGCAGGTCGTCGCCGGCGTCGCGGTCGAAGGTGACCACGTCGATCACCACGCCGCCCTCGCCGTGCGGCACCTTCAGGGAGGTGTCGCGGACCTCGCGCGCCTTCTCCTTGAAGATCGCGCGGATCAGCTTCTCCTCGGCGGTCAGCTCGGTCTCGCCCTTCGGCGTGACCTTGCCGACCAGCAGATCGCCCGAGACGACCTCGGCGCCGACGCGGACGATGCCGCGTTCGTCGAGGTTGCGCAGGCTCTCCTCGGAGCGGTTGGGGATGTCGCGGGTGATCTCCTCGTCGCCGAGCTTGGTCGTCCGGGCGTCGATCTCGTACTCCTCGATGTGGATCGAGGTGAGCTCGTCGTCCTTGAACAGCCGGCTCGAGAGGATGATCGCGTCCTCGAAGTTGTAGCCCTCCCAGGACATGAAGGCGACCAGGCAGTTCTTGCCGAGCGCGATCTCGCCGCCGGCGGTCGAGGAGCCGTCGGCGAGCACGTCGCCCTCCGAGACCTTGTCGCCGACCGTGACGATCGGCGTCTGATGGATGATCGTCCCCTGGTTCGAGCGCATGTACTTGTTGAGCTCGTACTCGTCCTTCTTCGAGCCATGCGTGACGACGATCTTCTCGGCGTCGACGTAGGTGACCTCGCCGGCGTTCTCCGCCAGGGTGACGTCACCGGTGTCGATCGCCACGCGGCGCTCGATCCCGGTGCCGATCAGCGGCGCCTCCGGCTTCAGCAGCGGCACCGCCTGGGCCTGCATGTTCGAGCCCATCAGGGCGCGGTTGGCGTCGTCGTGCTCGAGGAACGGGATCAGCGCCGTGGTCACCGACCAGATCTGGGTCGGCGAGACGTCCATCAGCGTCACGTCCTTCGGCGGGACGACGACGTACTCGCCGTCGCGTGAGCGGCACTGAACCTGCGGGCCCCGCAGCTTGCCGCTCTTCTCGTCGAACTCCGCGTTCGCCTGGGCGATCGTGTGGTCCTCTTCCTGGGTGGCGTCCAGGTGGACGACCTCGTCGGTGACGACGCCGTCCTTGACCACCCGGTAGGGGGTGGTGACGAACCCGTGCTCGGAGATCTGGGCGTATGACGACAGCGAGCCGATCAGGCCGATGTTCGGGCCTTCCGGGGTCTCGATCGGGCACATCCGGCCGTAGTGGGTCGGGTGCACGTCGCGGACCTCGATCGGAGCGCGCTCGCGGGTGAGGCCGCCGGCTCCGAGCGCCGACAGGCGACGCCGGTGCCTGAGCCCGGCCAGCGAGTTCGTCTGGTCCATGAACTGCGACAGCTGCGAGGAGCCGAAGAACTCCTTGAGCGCCGCGACGACCGGCCGGATGTTGATGATCGTCTGGGGGGTGATCGCGTCGGCGTCCTCGGTGGTGAGGCGCTCGCGAACCACGCGCTCCATCCGGTACAGCCCGACCCGGAACGCGTCCTGGATCAGCTCGCCGACCGTGCGCAGGCGGCGGTTGCCGAAGTGCTCGTACTCGTCGAGGTGGTCATAGACCGGCTCGCGCGGATACGTGACCGCCTCGGCCGCGTAGTCCTTGATCGGGTTCTCCTCGTCGATCTCCTCCGGGATCCCGAGGATCTTCGGCAGCGACACCAGCTCCCGGATCAGGGCGACGATGTCGTCCTTGGTCAGGGTCCGGTGGTCGAGGTCGACGTCGAGGTCGAGCCGGGCGTTCAGCTTGTAGCGGCCGACCCGGGTGAGGTCGTAGCGCTTGGGGTCGAAGAACAGCTGCTCGAGCAGCGCCTTGGCGGCGTCGACCGACGGCGGCTCGCCCGGCCGCTGCTTCTTGAACAGCTCGATCAGGGCGCCCTCCTCGGTCTTGGTCGGCTCGGTGTCGGCCTCGATCGTGTGCCGGATGTACACCGAGTTGTCGAAGAGATTCAGGATCTCCTCGTCGGTGACGAAGCCCATCGCGCGCAGCAGCACGGTGACCGGCAGCTTGCGCTTGCGGTCGATGCGGGCGTAGACGCGGCCCTTCTTGTCGATCTCGAGCTCGAGCCAGGAGCCGCGGGCCGGCATCAGGTTGGCGATGAAGACCTGCTTCTCGCGGTCCTTGGGCTCCATCACGTAGGCGCCCGGGGAACGGACGAGCTGGGTGACGACCACGCGCTCGGTGCCGTTGATGATGAACGTGCCGCGGTCGGTCATCCACGGGAAGTCGCCCATGAACACGGTCTGCTCGCGGATCTCGCCGGTCTCGCGGTTCTGGAACGCCACGGTGACGTTCAGCGGGCGCGAGTAGGTGATGTCCTTCTCACGGCACTCCGCGATCGTGTGCGTCGGCTCCTCGAACTTGAAATCGCCGAAGACGATCGCCAGGTTGCCGGTGTAGTCCTCCACCGGCGAGATGTCGTCGATCGTTTCCCGAAGCAGCCCGGCCTTCGGGTCCGTCAGCGCCGCGAACGAGCGGCGCTGGATATCGATCAGATGTGGAACTTCAAGGGGCTGGGGTAGGCGTGAAAACGTTCTCCGGGTGACGGGGGCAGCGTTGGATCTAGCCAACTGGGCGACTCCTCAGATGGTCGAATGGGGCACGAACCCGCGCGAGAGATTCGGGCGTAAAGGGCTCAACGGCGCGCGACGCACAAATATACCACAGCCGACTCGCCTTGCCTGTGCGTGCGTCGTGCCTACCACCCGCACGGGCGGCCGGCCTGTATTTACTTTAGCTCGACGCTTCCGCCGGCTTCCTCGATCTCGGACTTGAGCTTCTCGGCCTCCTCGCGGTCGATGCCCTCCTTGACTGGCTTCGGGGCCTCGTCGACGAGCGCCTTGGCGTCCTTCAGGCCCAGGCCGGTGGCGGCGCGGACCGCCTTGATCACCTGGATCTTCTTGTCGCCGGCGGCGGTGAGCACGACGTCCACGGTCGACGACTCCTCGCCGGCCCCGTCGCCGTCAGCGGCGGGACCGCCGGCAGCGGGCGCGGCGGCAGCGACGGCGGTCGCCGAGACGCCGAACTCCTCCTCGAGCGCCTTGATCCGCTCCGAGAGCTCGAGGACCGAGATGCTCTTCAGCTCCTCGATCCAGTCCTCTGTGGTCAGCTTGGTGGCCACTGTTACTCCTCTGATTGTTCTTCTTGCTCGGTCTCTTCGGGAGCCTCCGCCTCGGCGGCGGGCTCCTCTGAAGTCTCTTCTGCGGCAGGCTCCTCCTCGGCCGGCTCCGCCTCGGCGGGTGCCTCCGACTCAGGCTCGGCGGCCGGCTCTTCGGGCTGCTCTTCGGCCTCGTCGGCGGGCGCCTCGCCGGTCACCAGGCCCTGGTCCGCGATCTGGGCGAGCTGGCGCCCCAGGCCGGACAGCATGTTGCTGAGCCCGCCGACGAGTCCCGTCAGCGGGCTCGCGGTGATCCCGACGAGCTGGCCGTGGAGGACCTCGAGGCCGGGCAGGCGGGCGATCGCGGTGAAGCTGTCGACGTCGAGCGGCTCGCCGTCCATGAACCCGCCCTTGTAGGCGAGCACGTCGTGCTCGCGGGAGAAGTCCGAGATCGCCTTCGCGGCGATGACCGCGTCGCCGTTGATCAGCGTCAGCGCCGTGGGCCCGACCAGGAGCTCGTCGAGCTGCTCGACCCCGGCGCCGGCGGCCGCGCGCTTGGCGAGCCGGTTCTTGACCACCTTGAAGACGGCGTCGGCCTCGGCCAGATTGCGGCGCAGCTCGGCGGCGCCCGTGACGCTGATGCCGCGGTAGTCGATCGCGAACACGGCATCGACCCCCTTGAGGTCGTCGGTGAGCTCGGCTACTGCTGCTGCTTTTTGTTCGCGATCCATCGTCCTACCTGCGCCGGGCTTGCGGGCCGCGCCTTGTGCGCGACCCCGCCGGCGGTCTGCGGCGGGTTATCCGGCCGGCGAGGTTAGCAGCCGCCCTCGGGTGGAGGCGAAACCCGTTCGCGCACCCGCCGCCTAACCGCTGACCTCCACGGTCTCGGCGCCCTTCGGCAGGCGAATGTGGATCGTGCGGGCGCGCCGGTCGTAGCTCCAGGAGCGAATCGCGCGACCGTCGACCTCGACCCGTTCGGGGACGAACGGGCTGCGCAGAGTGGCGAACGAGGCGTCGACGTCGATCCGCAGCTCGCGCGCCGAGTCGATCAGCAGCTGCCAGACGCCGTGCCCCGCCGTCGACCTCAGGCGCCCGTTGGCGTAAAGCGGCGCGTCCGACAGGCCGCGCGGGAAGGCGAGCAGGCGCAGGCGGTCCCGGCGGTCGCGGAGGTGGACGACGCCGGGGGCGTCGCGGCCGTAGCCGGCGAGCGTGTCGATTCCGGGCGGGAGCAGCGGGAGCAGCGCGCCCGCGCGGACCATCGTCGGCAACTCCTCGAGCGGCGCCGGGACGGTTACCGAGCGCCCGCCGCGGAGCAGCCCGGCGCGGCCGAGCTCGAGCCCGCCGCTCCCTTCGTCGTAGGCGACCGCGCGCCAGAGGTCGATCCAGCCGCCGTCGGGGAGGTAGAGCTCGCGTTCGGTGGCGCCGGGCTCGAGCACCGGCGCGACCAGGAGGTCGTCCCCGAACAGGAACTCGTCCTCGCGCGCCATCGCGCGCCGGTCGTCGGGGTGGACGAGCGAGAGGTGGCGCATCAGCGGCATGCCGCTGGAGCGGTACTGGGCGTCGGCGCCGACCAGATACGGATAGAGCTGGGTGCGAAGCTTCGCGTACCGGCGCCAGATCGGAAGCGTCGGCTGCTCCCAGATCTGCGGTCGCTGTGCCTTGGGCGCCCCCACGCCCTCGGCCTTGGTCCGCATCACGCCCGAGACGGCGCCGAACTCGACCCAACGAGCGAGCAGCTCAGGGTCGAGACGCTGACCCGAGAGGGTGAAGAACCCGCCGATGTCGGAGCCCCAGGTCGAGATCCCCGACAGCCCCATCGAAAGCGCCTCGGTGACCGCCGAGCTCAGCCCGTCGAATCCCCAGCCGGTGGTCGGGTCGCCGCCCCAGACGATCTGCGCGCAGGGGTGCACCCCGGTCCACCCGGAGCGGATGAAGCGGGTGATCGGCCGGTCACGGGTGCTGGCGAAGCGGTACCCGGCGCAGTGGTAGGGGACCGGGTAGTAGTTGTGCATCTGGGCGCCGGTCATCCCGTTGGCGGCGACCGAGTCGGGCGGCACGTATTCCCCGTAGTCCTCCATCCAGCCGTCGAAGCCGTTGGAGTACGGGCGGTTTGCGACCGACTTGTAGATCCGGTAGGCGTCCGGGTCCGAGAAGTCGAACATGCCGACGTCGGAGATCCCGGTGCCGACGAAGGAGCGAAAGAGGTACGGACTGCCGTCGGGGTGGCGCAGGAGGGCGCCCGCCGCGACCGCCGGATCGAACACCCCGATGTAGCTCGAGCAGACGGCCTCGCGCAGATAGCCGATCGCCGCCAGGCCCGCGGCGTGGATCGCGGCCGCGCGCGCCCGCTCGGACTCCTCGTTGCCCTGGTCGACGCCGCACGGCAGGTAGCGCATGTGGGTCTCCATCGCCGACACCGGCGAGTCGGCGTCCCGGAGGGCCTGCAGGTACGAGAGCTCCTCGGGCTGCTGATTTCCGTGGCCCGTTTGAAACCAGGGCCCGAGCTGCCACGGGGCGACCGGCTTCGGCTGGCGGCCGGTGCGCTCGGTGAGCCGGCGGACGACGTCGGCCGGCTCGGGGCCGGGGATGAACGTCAGGTCGAGCTCGGGCGCCTCGACCTCCACGCTCCACTCGCCCGGGTCCTCTGTCACGAGCCGGAAGAGGCTGTGCTCGTAGTTGTTCACCAGCAGGCCGAAGCCCCGGGTCGAGACCAGCCATGGCATCGGGAAGTAGGTGGCGTCGGCGCGCTCCTCGAAGCCCCACGGCGGCACGGTCGCGGCGGGGATCCCGTACTCGCCGGGCAGGTACGGCCCCTCGCCGACGTAGTTGGAGACGGTCGAGCCGCGCTGATCGACCGCGTTGGAGCGCTCGCCGAAGCCGAGGTACCGCTCGGCGCGCCGCGCCTTGAAGCCGATCCCGACCGCGGTCACGTCGGCGGTGGGCCCACCGGTCACGTGCGCGCGCATGCGCACGCCGGATCTGGTGTGGTCGAGGCGAACGCTGATCGTGCGGTTCTGCGGGTCGTCGGTGGCGAGCAGGAAGCGCCGGGAGCGTTCGAGGACGCGGGTAGCGTGAAACCAACCGTCAGTGGTGGCGAACCCGAGCCGCCCGCCGGCGCCGGGGGTCTCGCGCCCGGATTCGGTCAAGACCAGGTTCCCGGGCCCCTGAAACTCGACCCGACCGCTGTCGCGGTCGACCTCGAAGTCCGCCGCCCAGGCGCCTGCGGGAGCAACGAGCAGCAGCGTCGCGCAGAGTGCGATCCGACCGGCCCGTCGCATCGCCGCGAGTCTAGGTCAGGGTCGGCGGCTCAGGCGGTCGCCGGCTCGGCCTCGGCCTCGGCGCCGTTGCCGGCCGCGGCGGCGGCGCCCGCGAGGATGTCCGACGTTCGGGTCCGGTTCTCATCGACCCGGACGCCGGGGCCCATGCTCGGCGTCAGCGTGATCGAGAGGATGTAACGGCCCTTGGCGGCAGCGGGCTTGGCGCGGACGATCTCGTCGACGACCGCGGCGTAGTTTTCGAGCAGCGCCTGCTCGGTGAAGCTGGCCTTGCCGATCGCCAGGTGGATGTTGCCCTGGCGGTCGGTGCGGTATTCGACCTTGCCGGCCTTTGCCTCGCTGACGGCCTTGCCGACATCGTCGGTGACCGTGCCGACCTTCGGGTTCGGCATCTTGCCCTGCGGCCCGAGCACACGGCCGAGCTTCGACACCACGGGGCCCATGAGGGCCGGGGTGGAGATCGCGACGTCGAAGTCGGTCCATCCCTCCTCCTCGACCCGCGAGGCGAGGTCCTGCGCGCCGACGAAGTCGGCGCCCGCCTCCTCGGCGGCGCGGGCGGCGTCGCCCTCGGCGAACACGGCCACCGTGACCGCCTTGCCGAGCCCGTTCGGGAGCGCGAGCGTCCCGCGCAGCTGCTCCTCGGCGTGGCGGACGTTGACGCCCAGCCGCATGTGCAGCTCGACGGTCTCGTCGAAGTTCGCCCCGGCGGCCGTCTGCTTGACCAGCGCGACCGCCTCGACCGGCGGGTAGTGCGTGGTGCGGTCGATCTGCTCGATCGCGTTGCGATAGCGCTTGCCGCGGCCGGCCATGTATCTAGACCTCCATCCCCTCAACCTCGACACCCATCGAGCGGGCGGTGCCGGCGATGATCTTCGAGGCGGCGTCGATGTCGTTGGCGTTCAGGTCGGGCATCTTGCGCTCGGCGATCTGCTTGACCTGGTCGAGCGTCAGCCTGCCGACCTTCTCGCGGTTCGGCTCCCCGGACCCCTTCTCGATCCCGAGCGCCTCGCGGATCAGCACCGCCGCCGGCGGGGTCTTGGTGATGAACTCGAACGAGCGGTCCTCGTAGACCGTGATCTCGACCGGGATGATCGTCCCCGCGTCCTGCTGGGTGCGCGCGTTGAACGCCTTGCAGAACTCCATGATGTTGACCCCGTGCTGACCGAGCGCCGGGCCGACCGGCGGCGCCGGGTTCGCGGCACCGGCCGGGATCTGGAGCTTGATCAGGGTGAGGACCTTCTTCGCCATCAGCGGCTGGCGAGGATAGAGGAACGGACTCTGGCTGCAATCGCCCGCGTGTCCTGGAAGTCCGCTTCGGCGACCCGGCGCACTCGCCGGCTCGCGGCACGTAGGGCGGCGTCGCGTTGGCGGTCGTTCTTGCGGGCTCTGATCACCCGCAGCATCGGGATCTCGTGGGCTCGGCAGATGTCGAGGAACCAAAGCTCCCAGCGGCCGCGGGTGCGGGCGTCGAGGTCGTGGCCGGGCCGGCCGACGATCCTGGCGACGGCGGCGGTGCCATTGACGCCCGAGAGACGGGCCAGGGCGTGGCGGAGGTCTGCCGGCGTGAGCTTCCGTCGCCGCTCGGCCGCATGGATCGCGTACTCGAGCGCGCTCTCCGGGACGCAGGTGGCGAGGTCGATGATCGTGCGGGGCAGCGAGGTGACGCGGGATGCCGCGGATCCTTTCGACGTCCGAGACGGTCATCCGGTGCACGTCGATCCCAGGGCACGAACGGCCCGCGCCGGTCGGCGAGATCACATCAATCCTCGTCCTCGCCGTGCTCCGGATCTCCCGCAGCGCCGCCGCCGAACGATGCGAAAGCAGAGCCCGTGGGCCGCAGGCCAGGACCGCGGCCATCCAGCGCGCATCCTGGGTGATCGGCGGATGGCCGACCGAGTACACACCGCGATAGACACGGTGCAGGAGCCCGCGCGCGCAACGAGTCTGGATCATCCGCCGAGTCGCCCCGAGCGCAAGTAGCTGCGGGACCGTGATGAGCCCATGCTGCGTCGCCGCAACCGCTGCGATCTTGGCCTCGATTGAACCTATGCGGTCGAAGACAGGCCGCGCTGCATGCATGCGGCCCAGGGTGCCGGGCGGGGGCGCGCGGATCTACGCGCGTCTGTGTCTAATCGGCGATGGGTTGGATGTAGGACGCCAGGCCCCCGTCGACGGTGGAGTGGACGGCGAAGGCGGGGGTTCCTCGACGAGGTTGAGCTCGTGGGTGCCGATCTCGAGCGGCGCCTGGAGGTAGGTGCTCGGGCAGACGACGACGCCGCAGCCGCCCGCGGTGCCGAAGATCGCGCGGTGGACGTGGCCGGTGACCACCCGCACGACGTGTGGGTTGGCGGCGACCAGGTCGCCGAGCGCCAGCCGGTCGAGCTCGGGGAGGCCGATCTCGTCGAAGGCCGGCATCCCGGTCAGCAGGGGCGGGTGATGCATGGCGACGATCGTCGGCGTCGCCGGGCTCGGCGGCGAGCTCGGTCGCCAGCCAGGCCCGCCGCTCGGGGTCGAAGACGCCCTCCTCGTGGCCGGGGATCGTCGTGTCGCAGACCACCAGCCGCAGCTCGCCGACGCGGGCCGAGTAGCGAAACGGCGAGCCCGCAGCGCCGGTCGAGCTCCCGGGCAGGGCGAAGTACTCGCGCAGCGCGTCGCGGTCGTCGTGGTTTCCGGCCAGTACGAAGACCGGCATCGGCAGCGGCACCAAGCAGCTCCCGGACGCGCTCGTACTGGCGCGCCCCGGCGCTGTTGACGAGGTCGCCGCTGACCATCACGGCGTCGGGTCCCGGGTTCAGGTCGAGCACGGCCCGGACGGCGGCGGACAGGGCGAGCGCCGAGTCGCGGTCTCCCCTGCCGACGTCGACGTGGGGATCGCTCAGTTGCGCGAGAGTGCTCAGACCTTCTTCACCTGGTCGTAGCCGACCTCGACCGGGGTCTCGCGGCCGAAGATCGAGACCAGCATCTTGAGCCGCTGCGCGTCCTCGTTGATCTCGGCGATCTCGCCGGAGAAGTCCGACATCGGGCCGGAGATCACCTTCACCGACTCGCCGACCGAGAACTGGGCGCGGCGCGCGGGCGCTCGGCCGTCTCGCGGTGCATGAGCCGGTCGACCTCGGGCTGGGAGAGCGGGATCGGCTTGTTGCGCGAGCCGACGAAGCCGGTGACGCCCGGGGTGTTCTTGACCAGGTTCCAGGCGTCGTCGGTCATCTCCATGTTGACCAGCACGTAGCCGGGCATGGTCCGCTTCTCGACCTGCACGCGCTGGCCGTCCTTGAGCTCGGCGACCTGCTCGGTCGGGACGACGACCTGGCGCACGCGCTGGCGCGCGCCCATGGTCTCGACCCGGTGCTCGAGGTTGTGCTTGACCTTGTTCTCGTGACCCGAGTAGGTGTTGATGACGTACCAGCGGAACATGTATTGAAGAAGTCCTTTCGGTTGGTGGGAGCTCGGCGCTAGAGGATGCGCTGGACGAGCCAGTTGAAGATCGCGTCGAGGACGCCGAGGTAGGCGGCCATCACGGCGATGAAGACGATGGTGATCGCCGACGCCTGGATCAGGGTCTCGCGGTCGGGCCACTGCACGCGCTTGCAGCTCCGCGA
Source organism: uncultured Solirubrobacterales bacterium (assembly GCA_963793775.1). Taxonomy (GTDB): domain Bacteria; phylum Actinomycetota; class Thermoleophilia; order Solirubrobacterales; family 70-9; genus WHSW01. Next base: position 38,309 of record CAWCBM010000017.1, on the reverse strand, counting down.
CGCAGGAGGCGAAGAAGCCGATCACCCCGCCGCGCTGGCGCTCGGCCGGCGCCTCGCTCCTTCGGCGCCCGGCGCCGCTCGGACTCCTTGGCCGCCGCCTTGCGCCTCGCGCTCCTGCGGCGCGCCGCGCCCGGCGGGAGATCTTGTCCGGCGCCTCCTCGGGCGCCTCCTCGACCGCGGGCGCCTCGACGTCGGCGCGCGACGGCGCCGGGTCGGCGTCGCCCGGCCGGCCGCGTGAGCGCGTCGAGGTCGGCGCCCTGCTCGGCGAGCTCGGCCTCGACCACGTCGGCCGACTCGGGCACCTGGGTGTCGTGCTGGGCCTGCGACTCCTCTCGGCGGCGGCGGCGCCGCCCTGCGCGCTGCTGGCCTGGCGGCGGCGCTGCTCGGCCTTTCGCTGTGCGCGGGTCTTGGCCATCGCGGCGCGCTAGCGCGTTTCCTTGTGCGCGGTGTGGTGGCCGCACCAGCGGCAGTACTTGCGCATCTCGATCCGGTCGGGCGTGTTTCGCCGCGACTTGTTGGTCTGGTAGTTGCGCCGCTTGCACTCCTCGCAAGCGAGGGTGACGGCGATTCGGACGTCTCCGCGAGCCATCTGCTCCTCTGATCAGGCACGGGCCGACAGAAAAAAGACCTCCGCCGCCCCGACTGTCAGGGCGAGGCACGAGGACCGGCGCAAGGATAGCGCTACGCCGATTGCAGGGTCGGCGCTATCCGCGTGTGGCGGTGTAGATCGGCTCGTCGTTCTCGCAGTAGAGGTCGCCGAGTGGATCGGGGAGGCCGTTGGGGCCGAACATGCCGTCCATCCAGACCTCGACCCGCGCGACGCCGTTGCTGACCTCTCCAAAGACGTTCCACTCGCTCTGGCTCACCTCTTCGAGCTCTTCGGCGTAGATCTCGCCGTCTTCATTGACCCAGCCATCGATCCCGCTGAGATGGACGACGCGTGGCATAAAGTCGTCGAGCTCGACCAGGTCGATGCAGCGGGCCATGACGTCGACGGCGATGTCGGTGATCTTCGCCCGGCCGGATTCCGTCTCGCCGACGATGTCGAAGCTGATCGGCAGGCTGTCCTCGCTCGACCCGGTGTAGTGGCCCTCGTCGCTGGCGGGCGGGAGGGCGCCGGTCTTGTCGAGCCTGGCCTCGAAGGGACGCTTCGCGTGGCAGGAGCCAGACCCCGAGGCGCTGACCGCCAGCCGGATCGCGCCCTCCAGGACGGTGCCGTCACGGGCCGGAGCCGCGCGGACGATCACCTTGCGGAGAGACCGATGTGGACCGGCCGAAACCCGCTTGCCCTTGACCGCACCGTTCTTTGCCACGCGGAGCTCGACCTTGCCCCGGGCCTTGGCGCAGTCGGTGCGCATCGAGTAGCTCAGTGAGCCGGCGCCGGCGCCGTTGACGCGAACCTGGACCTTCAGCCCCTCGCCCTTCCCGGCGTAGTCGCCTGGATACGGGCCCGGGCCGCCGCGGGCGGCGGCGCCCGACGCACTGAGCAGGCCGCTGAGCACGAGGGCGGCTGTCAATCGCACAAGCCTCACTCCCCTCTTTTCGGCCGCTCGACGCCGGTCCTGTAGTCGATGGACGAATGAACCATTGATTGGGCGCGGGGCTGTGGCGCTGGCACCACCCTCCGATCCCTTGATGTGTGAGCGAACGGAATCTTGCATCGATCCGCTTGGTGGCCGCCGCGATCGCGGCGGCGCTCGTGCTCACGCTCGCACTCGCCGCCGAGCGCGCGACCGCCCACGCTGGACACGGCCTCGAGACAGTGCGCCCGCGGGTCGGCCCGCCGCTGCTCACCCACGGGCCCGACACCCGCCGGGAGATGTCCGGGCCGCGGGTCGCCGGGCGGGCGAGCGGTGGCATCGGCTTCGGCCCCGGCAGCGCTGAGCGCGCCCCGGTCTGCGCCGACTCGCACGCCCTCCAGGCGATCTACGCGAGACCGTCGGGGGCCCGCAGCCGCTTCAAGCGGGCGGCGCGCGAGATCAGGGCGGCGATCCGGCGCATGGACGCGGTCCTGAACGCAGAGTCTCTGGCGAGTGGCGGGCCCACCGCCGACTACCGCGTCCACTGCGACGCTGACGGGGCGGTCTCGGTCGGGCGCTTCGTCAGCCCGGGCTCCGGCTTCGCCGAGATCGTCTCCGCGGCGCGCGCGGCCGGCTACGGATCGCTCGGGACCGACTACCTGATCTTCTTCGACGGCGCCGAGGCGAACGTCTGCGGCACGGCCTCGCTTGTCAACGACGAGCGGGCCGTGATGAGCAACGCCGCCAACTGGGGCGGCGGCTTCGGCGTCGTCTACGCGGGCTGCTGGAGAAACGAGACCCCGATGCACGAGACCGCGCACATGATGGGAGCGGTGCAGTACGGCGCCCCGCACTCGACCGGAACCGGCGGCCACTGCGCACAGGAGGACGACGTCATGTGTTATTCGCCCGACGGCGGCGACCGCAACCAGTTCGGGGCCAGCGACGACTGTCCCGGGACGCCGCGCTTCGACTGCGGCTTCGACGACTACTTCGACGCCGCGCCCGAGCCCGGCGAGTACCTCGCCAGCCACTGGAACCTGGGCTCGCCGCTCAACCGGTTCATCGCCTTCAACGCCGCGCCGCCGCAGGAAACGCCCGTGGGGGTGATCAGCTCCCTGCTCGGCTCGGGCCGCTCCCGCGCGAGCTTGGCCGAAGTCGCGGCGGGGCCGGGTCAGTGGCGCCTGTTCGACCTTCAGGTCAACGGCCTCAGCCATTCGCTCACGGTCAGCCTTCGCGGTGCCCCCACCGGCGTCGAGCTCTACCTGCGCTCGCGAAAGGCGCCCGGCGAGGGAATCTACGCGTGCCGCGATGTCGTCCGCCGGGGAGCCGCGATCTGCCGGGTCGACCGCCCCCGCGGCGGTCACTGGATCGCCGGCGTGCTCAACCGCGGCGCCGGCACCGGGGCGCCGTTCGGCATCAGCGCAACGCTGCGGCGCGGCTAGGGCTGCGGGCCGCGGCCGCGGCGCCAGACCAAGCTGCGCTGGCCGCCCACCCGCGCCCAGAACCGGTGACCCTCGTTCGAGGGAAGCGAGGCCGTGAAGACCTCCCCCGACCCGGCGCGGATCGACTTCACCCGCTCGGCGCGACCGCCGTGGGCGCGAAAGATCTTCACCCGTCCCGCGGCGGGCGCCCTACCCCACGCGACCAGTCCGCGCCCGCGCCGGTCGACCACGAACGGGAACCGGAACGCGCGCAGCGCCGGCTTCGCGCTCCCGTCGAGATAGAAGAGGCCCGCGCCGCTGATCTCGAGGGAGAGGTCGGGGTGATACTCGCCGTCGCCGGCCGAGAGGTAGATCACGGCGTTCGCCCCCTGGCGCCAGAGTAGGTAGATGGACTGGGCGAGCCATCGGGCGTGAAGCTGCGGCGAGATCCCCTGATACGGGTCTGGCGGTGCCGTTTCCCACCAGAGCTCGGTCACCCACAGCGGGTGCCGGCCGGGGGTCGCGACCGTCCCCGCTCGCTCGGCCGCGCGCAGCACGTCGGCGAGGGCGCCGAGGTTGGCGGTCGAGACGTCGTCGTCTTGCGGCGGCTGCTGGCTCGGCGGTCCGGTGGTGTTGATCGGGTGGTGGGCGAGGATGTCGAAGCTCGCCCGCGCCGGGCAGGAGGTGGGCCTCAGCGCCGGGTCGAGGCAGAGGACGTCCCGCCAGAAGGCGAGCGGACCGATGCGCCCCGCGTCCTGAGCGTCGCCGTAGGGGGCGGTGCCGGCGGTGAGCACGACGTTGTCCGCACGCACGCCCTTGACCGCCTCGTAGAAGGCGTTGAGCAGCTCGCGGTAGAGGGCCGGCGCGAACCTCTGGCCGTCTTCCCACTGCGGCGCCAGATGGCTCAGCAGGTTGGGCTCGTTCCAGGCCTGGTAGTAGCCGACCCGCGGCAGGACGCCGCCCGGCCCGGCGTAGAAGCCCGAGTAGCGGATCGCGACCGCGCGGGCGAACTCGGCGTAGTCGTGCGGGTTGGGTTTCCAGGCGCCGGGGCTCGCGTTCCGGGGACGACCCGGGCCTTCGGCGAACTCCGGCGCGTCGGTGACGAACAGCAGCGGCTCCAGCCCGCGGGCTGCCGCGTCACGGACGGCGCGGTCGATCGCGGACCACTGGTAGACGGGGTCGGAGGGATCGACCGCGCTGGCGGGCCGCCCGTCGGTGATCCCGCGCCAGCTCAGCGGGATCTTCGCGATCGTCGCCTGCGCGCTCACGGTCTCGTCGAAGACGCGGCTCGCGGCCGTCGGATCCGCCGAGAGGTATTGGATGTCGAGGAGGCCGAGGTGGAGCGGGCGGGTCGCGCCGGCGGGCGAGGTGGTGACGGCAAGCGAGGTGGCGAGCGTTGCGGCCGCCCCCAGCACCATCGGCTTCCACTTCCCGCTCACGTGCACCGCGAGAGCCCGGAACGAGACTCGAACTCGTGACCCCCTCCTTACCATGGAGGTGCTCTACCAACTGAGCTATCCGGGCGCGACGGTCAGTTTACGGCTTGCCATTGGGGATGCTCGGCATTGCCGTTCTCGGCCTGACGGGCTTCGACCGACCGCAGAATCGCCTCCCCTGCCCATTGCTGCCCATTCAAGGGCTACGGGGCTTCGAGAGGGCTGTCTGTCCTCATCGCCAAATACGGGCGGCCCCGGTGACGTACTGGGCGTAGCCTCGGAGCGCTGCCACCGAGATCACGGGCTGGTACAGGAAGAGATAAGCCAAAAAGCCTCGCCTGTCCGGCTCGAGGTCGACGTCTAGGCGGGTGAAAACGAACCGCTCCTGCCACCGGCGCAGCACGTCGTAGAGGAACAGCGTTATCGGTATCACCAGCATCGACCACCACGAGACGATCAACGGGTAGCCGAAGATGAACAGGATCGCGCCGGGTACCCAGAAGAAGATGTAGCCGATGTCGATCAGCGGCACGAGGTAGTCGATGCCGGAGACCAGCTTCGCCAGGACTCGCGGCTGGCGCCTTGGGGGGTTGGCGTGGATCCCCTCGATCATGCCGCGGGCCCAGCGCGAGCGCTGACTCATGAAGCGGCGGAGTTTCTCGGGTACCGTCGTGAAGCTCAGGGCGGTGGGCTCATACGCGACGATTCCCCGCGAGGCCATCAGATCCCAGGTGAGCACGATGTCCTCGCCGATCGCGTCGGGCCAGCCGCCGACCGCGCGAAGATCCTCGGTCCAGTACGCAGAGAACGCCCCCTGAGCCACGAGGGTGCTGTTGTAGGCCGACTGCATGCGCTTGACCCCATTGATCCCGAGGCGGTAATCCCACTGTTGCATCCTGGTCAGGAAATTGGCCGTCGCATTCGCGGGCGCAAGCGCGCCCGCGCACGCGCTGACGTGCTGGCCCTGGGGACGGCTCGTGACGCGGTCGATCAGATAGCCGAGTGCGTCGCGGTGCACGTACGTGTCGGCATCGACGCTCACGACCAGCGGAGTGCTCACGGTTTCCAGCGCCGCGTTTAGCGCCCTGTACTTGCCCATCCCGGACTCGAAGACCCGCCGATAGCAAAGCTCGAGCCTCCGCGCTGCCTGCTCGCCAAGCTCCGCCGTCCGGTCAGTCGAGTTGTTGTCGGCGAGCACCACCTCGATCGGACCGGGATAGGAGAGGCGGCCGATTCCCTCCAACGTCGGAACGATCGCGTCCTCCTCGTTCCACGCAGCGATGACGATCGTCACCGGCGGCCATTCCCCGTCAGGCCAATCGCCCTCAGGCGGGTGCAGGACCGGGGACCGGTAGCGAGCGAAGATCAGAGTGAACGCGAGGAAGCCGATGATCAGGGCGGGGATGTACGCCAGCAGGGTCGGGATCAGCCACGCGGCGATCGGCCCGATCGCGGAGCTAAGGTCGGAGCGCCAGGGCCCTGAGAGGTAGACAGCCAGGGTGACGTACGCGATCGTGAACGCGAACGCGGTGGTGAAGAGCCAGGTCGGCCGAAGGCCGTAGGCGGGACGTTCGCGCTTTGTCCGGCCTCCGAGCCCGGCGGATTCGGGCCTGGGGGGAGGGTGCTCTGCCTCCAAGGGAACCGGCGCCAGGTCGCGCCCATCGGGCACAGTCGGCGTCCACCCGGCCCGCTTGATGTTGCGTGGAATGGTTGTCGACCTCCCTGCCGCACGCTCAGCCGGGCGCTCCGGGCGGCAGGTGCATGCGGACGCTATACCTGATTTCGGGTACTAACTTCTCACGGGAGAGGTCCCACGTCAAGAAAAACCGCTTCAACGCGTGCCTTTTCCGTGCCTGTCGGCTCGCTGCAGGGCCTGCTGAGGTAGGCCGGAAACGGCTCTAGAAAGGGTGCTCTAGCGCCTGAGCTATCCGGGCGCGACGGTCAGCCTAGCGCCGCGGAGCCCTGACGTTCCTGTTCGACCCGTGCCAGCCCCGAGCGGATCGCCGCGGCGATCTTGCCGACGGCCTCGCGGGCGCGGGCGCTGACGCCGACGGCGTTGATGAAGCCGTGGACGAGGTCGGGCTCGCGGTGGAGGCTGGTCAGCACTCCGGCCTCCTGCAGGCGGTGGGCGTACGCCTCGCCCTCGTCGCGCAGCGGGTCGAACCCCGCGGTGACGATGTGGGCCGGCGGTAGGCCCGAGAGGGCCTCGGTGAGGATCGGGGAGGCGCGCGGGTCGCTGCGGTTGTCGGCGCCCGCGAAGTAGTGCTCGCGGAAGTAGTCCATCTCGGCGCGGGTGAGGAAGAAGCCCTCGGCGAACGTGTCGTAGGACTGGCGCTTCTGCGAGTAGTCGGTCACCGGGTAGACGAGCGCCTGGAACACCGGCGCCGGCCCGCCCCCGGCGAGCGCGAGCTGGGCGACGACCGCGGCCAGGTTGCCGCCGGCGCTGTCGCCCGCGACGGCGATTCGATCGCGGTCGGCGCCGAGCTCGGCGGCGTGCTCGTACGCGAAGCGGAAGGCCGCCATCGCGTCATCGACGGCGGCCGGGAACGGGTGCTCGGGGCCGAGGCGGTAGTCGATCGCGAGCACCACAGCCGGGATCTCCCGGGCGAGGAAGCGACACGGCTGGTCGTGCGTGTCGAGGTCGCCGATCACGTGGCCGCCACCGTGGCAATAGACGACCAGCGGCCCCGCCGTCGGCGCCCGGCCGGGCTCGTAGCGGCGTGCCCGGATCGGCCCGTCGGCGGTCGGGATCTCGAGATCGGAGACCACGCCGACCTCGATCACCCTGCCGCGAAACACCCGCGCTTGGTGGCGGCGCAGCGCCCGCAGCTCCGTCGGCGGCATCGGCTTCCAGCCGCCGGCAAGCTTGTCGACCTTCAGCAGGAGCTGGACCCGAGGGTGCAGCTCCTGGCCCTCGATCCGCACCGGCCGCCCGGCGAGCAGGCGGGCGACGCGCGTCGGCAGCGCCTCGATGAAGCGCACGATCCCGATCTCAAGCCACGCCCGCAGCCCGACCATCGGCACAGGCTATCCCGGTCGCCCTGGCGCGCTTATCCAGCCGCTGCGTCGCGGACCGCGGCCGCGAAGGCGTCGACGTCCTCGGGAGCCGTGTCCCAGGCACACATCCAGCGGACGATGCTCTCGGCCTCGTCCCAGATGTAGAAGGGGTGGTCGTAGGGCCACGCGTCGAGCAGGCGATCGATCGCGATGCGGTCCAGGCGAGCGAAGACCCCGTTTGCCTGCACCGGATGGACGATCTCGACGCCGTCGATGGCAGAGACGGCGTCGGCGAGCCGGACGGCCATCCCGTTCGCGTGCAGGGCGCTTCGCAGCCAGAGGTCGGTGCCGAGCAGGACCTCGAACTGGGCGGCGACGAAGCGCATCTTCGACGCCAGCTGGCCGAGCTGCTTGCGCACGAACTCGAAGCCCTCCGCCGAGGCCGGGGCGCAGGAAGACGACCGCCTCGCCGAACAACAGGCCGTTCTTGGTGGCGCCGAAGGAGAGCAGGTCGACGCCGGCATCGGTGGTGATCGCGCGCAGGGGCAGGTCGAGCGAGGCGGCGGCGTTGGCGAGGCGGGCGCCGTCGACGTGGACGAGCATGCCGAGCTCGTGCGCAGCGGCCGAGATCGCGGCGACCTCTTCGGGGGTGTAGACGGTGCCGAGCTCGGTGGCCTGCGTGATCGAGACCAGGCGCGGCTGGGGGAAGTGGTCGTCGCCGCGGCGCGACTCCCAGCGAGCGACGTCGTCGGCGTGTGAGCTTGCCGTGCTCGGTCGCGACCGTGAGCAGCTTGGCGCCGGCGATGCGCTCGGGCGCGCCGCACTCGTCGACATGCATGTGCGCCACGTCCGTGCAGATCGCGGCCTCGAAGCCGCGGGTGACGGCGTCGAGGCAGGCGACGTTGGCGCCGCTGCCGTTGAAGACCAGGAACGCCTCGGCGTCGGGGCCGAAGTGCTCGCGGAAGAGCTCGGCGACGCAGCGCCGTCTGCGGGTCGTCGCCGTAGGCGCGGGCGTGACCCCGGTTTGAGGCCTCGATGGCCGCCAGCACCTCGGGATGGGCGCCGGCGTGGTTGTCGGAGGCGAAGCCTCGCCTGGGCTCGGCGGCGCTCACCTCAGCGGGTGAAGCGGCAGCCGCTTCCCGTTCATCTTCGCGCCGGCGTCGGAGCAGAGGAAGGCGATCGCCGCGGCGATGTCCTCGGCCGAGGTGAAGGTGCGAAACGGCTTCTCCGGGCTCTCGGCTCGCATCGCCTCGGTGAGGATCGCGTTGACGACGATGACGTTGGCGGTCGCCGCCGATTCGGCCTTGCGGAACGAGTCGGCGAGGGCCAGGGTCCAGGTCTCGGCCGCCGCCTTGGTCGCCCCGTAGGCGGCGTTGGTGCCGTCCGGGTCCTGCGCCTGGGCGGAGGAGACGAGGACGAAGCGGCCGTGCTCGCTCGCGGCGAGCTGGTCGTGAAAGGCGCGGGTGGCGTGGATGACGGTGCGGACCAGGAGGTCGTGCAGGAACTCGTAGTCGCCGAGGTCGAAGCTGGCGAGGGGCTCGCCGCCGCGCCAGCCGCCGACGAGGTGAAGGAGGCCGTCGACGCGGCCGAAGCGGTCGACCAGCCGCTTCGGCCCAGTCGCCCGCCGCCTCCTGGCCGAGCAGGTCGACCACCTGGGCGTCGACACGCTCGATATTCGAGCTCGAGCTCGCCGGCGAGCGAGTCGAGCCGCTCCTGGTCGCGGTCGGTGAGCGCCAGGCTGGCGCCGCTCGGCCGCCAGGCGGCGCGCCACCGCCGGCCCGAGGCCGCCGGCGGCGCCGGCGATCGCGATCACCCGGCCTTCGAGTTCGCTCACGCGGCGGACGCTATCCGGCGGCGGCGCGCGCCAGCGCCGGCTCGAGCTTCGGCGCGAGCTGGACGTAGAAGAGGCTGAGCGGGAACTCGTCGTCGCGGACGAGGTCGACGAGCTGCTTCGGGCTCCTCGACCTCGGGCAGGTCGCGGCGGTCGGTGGCCCAGACGGAGCTCTCGGTCGGCTGCACGTAGGCGGCGACCAGGTCGTGGGCCGCGATCCACTGGGAGAGCTTGGAGCGGTCGATGCCCGAGTGGTAGAGGTCGTGGACGCGCTCGCGCAGGGCGCCGACTCCGTCGGCGATCCGCTCCCAGTCGATCGTCAGGTGGTTGTCCGTCCAGTGCAGGTAGCCCTCGCGGTGCAGGAAGGCGAAGAGGAGCTGGCCGCCGAGCCCGTCGTAGTTGCGGACCCGGTTGCCGGTGATCGGGAAGCGGAAGAGGCGGTCGAAGAGGATCGCGTACTGGGCGTGACGGGCGAAGGCGAAGCCCTCGGCCTCGAGCTTCGACCGCCTCGCCGAAGGCGGTCAGGTCGCAGCGAAGCTCCTCCAGCGCGTACATCCAGTAGGGGCTTCGCTGGCGGATCATGAACGGGTCGAAGGGGAGGTCGCCGCGCATGTGGGTGCGGTCGTGGATCAGGTCCCAGAGGATGTAGGCGTCGCGCGAGAGCTCGGGCGAGTGCAGCAGGCAGGCTGCGTCGGGCGGGAGGTTGAGGCGCAGGACGTCGGCGGCGGCCCCGCAGACGCGGCGGAAGCGCTCGGCCTCGCGGTCGCAGAAGATCGCGCCGAAGTGGTACTCGGAGGGGCGCTCGGCGGTCGAGAAGGTCTCCGGGAAGAGGACCGCGCACTCGGAGTCGTAGCCGGAGGTGTAGTCGACGAAGGTGACCGGGAGGTACTTGGCGTTGTCGTAGCGGGTGCGCTCGAGCTCTGCGATCCACTCGGGCCAGGGGACGCGGACGAGCAGCGCCTCGAAGCAGGTGTCGCGCGAGGCGTTCTGCTTGTACATCGGGAACACGACCAGGTGCTCGATGCCGTCGCGGCGGTCGCGCTCGGGGCGGAAAGCCTCCATCGAGCGGGCGAAGTCGGGCTCGCCGAACCCGTCCTCGGCCCACTTGGCGAGGTCGTCGCGCACCGCGTCGATGTACTCGGCCTGGTGGGGGAAGCGATGCCGGAGCGCCTCGGCCCGGGCGGCGATGGCGGTCACCAGCTCGCGCGTGGAGTCGGGGTCGTGGGCCTCGGGCGGGATCGAGCCGTCGGGCGCCTGCAGGGCGCGGAGCTTCTCGACCGCGTTCGTCAGCCGGATCCACGACGGGTCGGTGGCGGGGCTGTCGGTCGGCTGGGCGTACGGGCGCTCGAAGCTGGGGCGGGCGACCCAGTAGGCGAGATTGATCCAGAGCGCGGCGTGGCCGAGCTCGTCGATGCAGTCGTCGCCGAAGAGGTCGGAGTCGGCGAGCACGGCGACGCGGCCGGCGCCGTGGGTCGTGGTCGCGGCCAGGGCGGCATTCGGCGATCGAGGCGGTCGGCTGGGTGCGGGCGATCACCCGGGCGCCGTTGGCGGTCTCGAGGGTGCCGGCGCGGTAGAAGCAGAGCGAGTCCACGCGGGCGAGGAGGTCGGCGTCGCCGTTGCCGTCGGCGCCGGGGTCGCCGAGCGCGGCGAGGACCCAGGAGGGGGCGTCGCCGTGGTGGTGGGAGTAGTCCTGGACGGTGGCGTTGGCGATCTCGATCCCGAAGCGCTCGAGCAGTTCGTTGAGGTTGTTTCCGTACTTGTCCTGCTCGGTCTCGCCGAGGACGATGAGGCCGCCGCCGTCGCGGACGAACTCGTCGATCGCCTCGATTTCGTCGCCGGAGAGCCGGGGCGAGCCGCCGTCGACGGTGGCCTCCCACTTCGGGTCGGAGGGGTGGGCGATGACGAGGGCGGCCACGTCGGCCAGCGCTTCGCGCGTCAGCGGGCCGGCGGTGTGGGCGGCGACGTCGAACTCGCGGCCGGCGAGCAGGTCGGCGGCGCGGCGAAGCGAGGAGTCGCCGGGGTGGGCGGGCTGGATCTCCTCCGCGACCTCGGGGCGGATCGTCCACGCCTCCGAGTGCGACTCGTCGAACAGGACCGTGGCGAGCTTCGGGTGGGCGATCATCGGCGCTTTGGAAGGTAAAGGTGCAGGCTGACGGCGTCAATGCCGATCGTGTCGCCCGGGTGCGTAAGAATCCTACGTATGGACGCGACTGACCGAAGGATTATTGCGCTGCTGCTCGAGGATGGGCGGCGGACGTACGACGACATCGCCGGCCAGGTGAAGCTGTCGGCGCCGTCGGTGAAGCGGCGGATCGACAGGCTGCGGGCGTCCGGCGCGCTGCGCGGGTTCACCGCGGTGGTGGATCACTCGGCGATGGGGTGGAATACCGAGGCGCTGGTCGAGCTCTTCTACCGGCCGGGGACGACGCTGGACGAGGTCGGACGGACGCTCGCCGACCACCCGGAGGTGGTCGAGGCGTGGAGCGTCACCGGCGAGGCGGACGCGGTGGCGCGGGTGCGGACCGGGGACAACTCGGACCTCGAGCGGCTGATCATCGACCTGCAAAGAAACGGCTTGGTGGAGCGGACGAGGTCGGTGATCGTGCTCTCGCGGCTCGTGTTTCACGGCGGCGATTAGGCGCAAGAGAATCGCGGTCTAGTCACAGTCCCGACACGTTCAGCGCGCCACGCGCGAGGCGCGCGAACGTATGTTCCAGGTGGATGCGCGAGCGTCTAATCAACCGAAGCCGGCAGGGCGCTATCGGCGAGGCGTCGGCGATCGAATGGCTCACGGCCGTAGGGGCGACGGTCTTCATTCCGTTCGGACCGAGTCCGGACTGCGACCTGGTCGCGCTCGTCGGTCGGGCCCTACTGCGTATCCAGGTGAAGACATCGACTCGACGCGTAGCGACGCCCAACGGATACGAGCGCTGGGAGCTTCAGCTCGCCACGAACGGCGGAAACCAGAGCTGGACAGGTCTGACGAAGAAGCTCGACGCCACCGCGCTGGACTACGTCTTTGCACTGGTCGGCGACGGCAGGCGCTGGTTCATTCCGGCCGACTCCGTGGAGGGCGAGCGCGGACTGAACCTCGGCGGTCCGAAGTATTCGGAGTACGAGATCCAGCAGGGAATTGCGTTGGATCTCGTCGTCTATTCAGGAGATCAGGAGGGCTCTAGAATCGGCGCTCCTGTCCGGGGGAGCGCCGGAGCTGGAGAGCCGGGCCAGACTGTAAATCTGGTGCCTCAGTTGCTGAGTGGGTTCGATTCCCACCTCCCCCACTTTCGAGACGAACCCGCTCATCCGCCTCGCTTTCAGCCGTCGAAGTACGAGCGCAAGCTTGGCCAGAGCGGCATCGCGGTGATCAACCAGAAACGGCGGGTCACCCTCCCGCAGGCGGCGCTCTTGGAGGCCGGCATGCGAGACGGGGATCGCGTCCACGTCGAGGCCGAGGGATCAGGTCGGATCGTCCTCGCGAAGGCCGGCTTGCCCGTCTGGGCCGAATTCACCGAGTCCGACTCGACTACGCTCGCGCTCGATGGGCTCGAGGAATGACCCCAACCGGACCGTCGCCACCTGGCTTGTCATCAGCGGGGTGGTTGCGATCGTCGGCGGGGTTATCGCGGGGGCGGTTATCGATCCCGTCTTCTACGCGCTCGCCGCCGTCTCCCTGATCGACTTCGTGGTCGCCTGGGCGTTCGCCACCGGCCGGATCGGGCCCACCGCCGACCGTCGCGGGGCCGCCGAGGCCTCGCGGGAAATCGCCGCCGAGGCCCAGGCGGATCCCTCGTTCAATCCCTACGCGCGCGAAGACTGACCGCGATCGGCGGTCGTCGTCGGGGTTGGCGCCCCGCAAGCTCCCGATCCGCGCGAGTTGAAACGCAACCGCGCCCCGGCTACGGGGTTAGCCTCCACGGGGGGACCCCGAGGGACACGCACGCTTGACGATCGCCGACGCCAGGGCCGAGCCGCCGCGCGCCACCACCCGCTCGCTGCGGACGGCGCTGGTCGGCGCTGCCCTCACCGCCGCCGTCGCGCTGGCCGCCGCCGTCCCGACCCCGGCCCCCGCCGGCTCCAAGCAGCCCTCGCAGCCGCGCCCCAATGTGCTCGTGATCATGACCGACGACCAGACGGTCTCCCAATTCACCCCCGAGGTGATGCCGAAGACCTTCCGCAAGCTCGCCGACGGCGGCACCCTCTTTGACCGCAGCTTCGTCTCCTCCCCGCTCTGCTGCCCGTCGCGCGCCGGCTTTCTCACCGGCCAATACGCGCACAACAACGGCGTCTTCGACAACACACCCGGCTACGGCGCCCTCCTCCAAAAGGACCGCACCCTGTTCACCTGGCTGCGCGCCGCCGGGTACCACACGGGCCACGTCGGCCGCTTCCTCCTCGGCTACGACACCTACGGCACCACACCCGCCAACCCATACGGCACACCCCTCCCGGCCGCCGCCAATCCGCCCGGCGTGGACGACTGGTACGGCTACGACGACTACCCCACCCACTACTTCTCCGCCCCCTTCTCCGACAACGGAGACCCGACCAGCAGCGCCACCTCCAAGCACGGCTACATCACCCGGGCGATCGACGCCCAGGCCCGCGACTTCATCGCCCAATCCGCCCCCTCCTCACAGCCCTTCTTCCTCTGGATGGCCGAGGTCGCCCCCCACTCCACCAACGACCCTCCCCGAGCCGAGTGCTCGGCCGGCGCGCCGGCCACCGAGCCAGGCACCTACCGCCAGTGGGCCGACGCCGAGCTGCCCGAGCCGCCCTCGTTCAACGAGGAGTCGATCCACGACAAGCCCTCCTGGATCCGCTTCCGCCGCCCGCTCCGCGCCGGGTACGTCAAGGCGATCAGGCGGTCCTGGCGCTGCGCCCTCGCCGCACTGACCAGTGTCGACCGCGGCGTCGCGAGCATCGTCAACCAGCTGCGCCAGCTCGGCGAGCTCGACGACACCGCGATCTTCTTCACCTCCGACAACGGCCTCTTCTACGGTGAGCACCGCGTCGTCCTGCAGAAGCTCTACCCCTACGACGAGGCGCTCCGCGTCCCCCTCCTCGCGCACATCCCGCCCGCCTACCTCGGCGGCGACACCCCGCCGCCCACGGTCAGCGCCCCCGTCACCAACGTCGACCTCACCGCCACCATCCTCGCCCTCGCCGGCGCCCCTCCATGCGACGAGCAGGGGCGCTGCCGTACGCTCGACGGCCGCTCGCTCCTCCCACTCGTCGGCGGCCCCGGCCCCGCGTTCCCGAAGCAGCGCGCGATCGTCTCCGAGGTCGGAAACCGCATCTGCGGCACCGTCCCCATCCCCGACGCCGGGATCAAGAACCAGTACGACGCGATCCGCACCCGCAACCAGCTCTACGTAGAGCTCAACCGCCGCAACCCCATCACCGGCGCCTGCGACCGGCCCGAGTACGAGCTCTACGACCTCACCGAGGACCCGTTCCAGCTCAAGAACATCGCCGTCAACCCGGCGAACAAGACCCCCTCCGCGCTGCAGGCGGGACTCGCCAACCGCCTGCACGAGCTCGCCCGGTGCGCCGGCGTCGCCGGTCGCGACCCGCAGACGCTCGAGGGCGAGTACCAGACGCCCCGCCCGTACTGCGAGTAGGCCCGCGCCTAACAAGGCGCCTCAACAGCGGCGCGGCTCGGCTCCGCTTCGCTAGGCGAACTCGCGCAGCGGCTGCGCCTCGGGCAGCTGCTTGAGCTTCTTCAGCGTGTTGTTCTCGATCTGGCGCACCCGCTCGCGGGTCACGCCGAACGCCCGGCCGACCTCCTCGAGGGTCAGCGGCTCGTGGCCGCGCAGGCCGTAGCGCAGCTCGATCACCTGACGCTCGCGATCGGGAAGCGCGTTCAGCGCCCGCTGGATGTCCTCGCGCTGCAGGTTCTCGGTCGCCGCCTCGAACGGCTCCTCGGTCTGATCGTCGGCGACGAAGTCACCGAGCTCGGACTCCTCCTCGTCGCCGATCGGCTTCTCGAGCGAGACCGGCATCTGCGCCACCCGCAGGATGTCGCGCACCTCGCGCACCGTGATCTTCAGCTCCTCGGCGATCTCCGCCGGCTCGGGCTCGCGCCCCAATCGCTGCACCAGCTGGCGCTCGACGTGGGCAACCCGGTTCAGCTTCTCGACCATGTGAACCGGGATCCGGATCGTCCGCGCCTTGTCGGCGATCGCCCGGGTCACCGCCTGACGGATCCACCAGGTGGCGTAGGTGGAGAACTTGTAGCCGCGGCGGTAGTCGAACTTCTCCACCGCCCGGATCAGCCCCAGCGAGCCCTCCTGGATCAGGTCCAGGAAGGCCAGCCCACGGCCGAGATATCCCTTGGCGATCGACACCACCAACCGCAGATTCGCCTCGACCATGTGGCGCTTCGCCGACATGTCGCCGCGCTCGATCCGCTTCGCGAGCTCGATCTCCTGGTCGGCGGTGAGCAGCTCCACCCGTCCGATCGAGCGCAGGTACAGCCGCAGCGAGTCCAGGCTGGGCTCCACCGTCAGGTCGAGCTCCGCCTTCTTCGACTGGCCGGGCTGCGACTCGCCCTTGGACTCCTTGTAGGCGGAGACGCCGTCCTCGGCGATCACGTCGACACCGTGCTCGATCAGGTGACCGTGCAGGCCCTGGACCTGCTCCTTGGTGACCTCGACCTCCTCGAGCGTCGCCGAAATCTCCTCGAAGGTCAGATAGCCGCGCTCGCGCCCCTGGGCGATCAGCGCCCGGAGCTCCTCGGAGTCGGGCAACGAGCCCTCTCCGGACTCGATCGCGCCGACCTCAGGCTCGGCACCGTTGCCGCCCCCCTCAGACAACAGACCCTCCGCCTTATCTGACAAAACCCGTCCTCCGTTCGTACCGGGCGCGGGGAAGTATACGGATCGAGGAGACATCCACTGAGCGGTCCGTCACAGTGAAAAACTGGCCGGGCAACCAGTCTTGTCCAGCCGGATCGGGCAATCCGTACCCTGTCGGTATGGCGACCATCGACACCCACACCACGACCCCGTCCACCCCCGACGTCCAGGCGGGACGACCCGCGACCGAAGTGAGCCTCACCCGCGTCGGCGTCCGCGGCGTCGAGAAGGTGATCACGGTCGCCGACCGCCTCTACTTCTCCGAGCTCGAATGCTTCGTCGACCTGAACCCGCAGCAGGCGGGCGTGCACATGTCGCGCTTCGAGGAGATCGTCAACGAGGCGATCGACGCCGCCATCCTGGTCGACACTCTGCGCGCCGAGGCGCTCGCCTCCCACATCGCCGAGCAGGTGCGCGAGCGACAGGGTGGGCTGCGTGCCGAGGTCAAGGTCGCCGCCCGCTACCCCGAGACGGTGCGCACCCCGGTCTCCGGCCTCGAGACCCAGGAGATCTACACCCTGCACGGGACCGCGGTCGCGTCGGAGCGCGGCACCCGCCGCGTGACCGGGGTCGAGGCCCAGGGGATGACCGCCTGCCCCTGCGCGCAGGAGCTCGTCGCCGGCCGCTCGCGCGAGCGGCTCGCCGCCGACGGCTTCACCGACGACGAGATCGAGCGCATCTTCGCCAGCGTCCCCGTCGCCACCCACAACCAGCGCGGCATCGGCTCGCTCCACATCGGCTGCCCCGAGGGCAACACCGAGGACATCGACGCCCGCGACCTCCTGCACATCGTCGAGTCGTCGATGAGCTCCGAGATCTACGAGCTCATGAAGCGCTCCGACGAGGCCGAGGTGGTCGAGAAGGCGCACCGTCAACCCCGCTTCGTCGAGGACGTGGTCCGCGAGATGATCCGGCGCGTCGCCGACGCCTACCCGGAGATGTGGGAGGGCGGCTTCGTCCTCGCGCGCCAGGAGAACCTGGAGACGATCCACCGCCACTCGGTGGTCGCGGAGCGTTCCGGCCTGCTCGCCGAGATCGCCGCCGAGCTCGAGACCGGCCAGCACTCGCCCCACCACCTCACCGAGCGCGAGTGGCTCGAGGCCCCGGGCGCCTAGCCCTAGGTCACGCCCGCTCCGTGGTCGCGCGCGTGCGGCTGCCCGCCTCCTCGAGCCGCTTCCGAAGCCCGAAGAAGTAGTCGGCGCCCGAGATCACCGTCATCGCCACGGCGACGTAGAGCAGGACGTCGACCCAGGTGGGAGCCGGGTCGAAGGCGATCAGGCAGATGATCGCCGCCACCTGGAGCAGCGTCTTCGCCTTGCCGAGCCAGCTCGCGGCGATCACCACGCCCCGCTCGGCGGCGATCGCCCGCAGCCCGGTCACCGCCAGCTCGCGGGCGATGATCACCATCGCGACCCAGGCGGCGAGGCGGTCGAGCGAGACCAGCGAGATCAGCGCCGCGACCACCAGCAGCTTGTCGGCCAGCGGGTCCATCAGCTTGCCGAAGGTTGTGACCTGCTGCTTTCGCCGCGCGATGTAGCCGTCGAGGCCGTCGGTGATCGCGGCGAGCGCGAAGACCGCGGCCGCGATCACGTCCCCATCCGGTGTCTCATCGAGCAGCGCCACGACCAGCACCGGCACCGCCAGGATCCGCGCCAGCGTGAGCACGTTGGGGACGTTCACGGGGAACATCGCGCAACCAGTATCGCGCCGCTAGCCGTCGATGAGCTCGCGCGCCCGCGTGAACACCGTGTCGAGCATCTCCTCGGTCAGCTTGCCGGTGAACGTGTTCTGCTGCGACGGGTGGTACGTGCCCACGAGCGTGTACGGGGCCACGGTCGCCTCGGCGCCGTGGCCGAACCGCGGCTTCGGCCGAGGGATCGCGTGCCCGGCGGCGGCGAGCGCGCGCAGGGCGCCGTCCCAGCCGAACGCGCCGAGGGCGACGATCACCCGCACCCGCTCGAGCAGCCCGAGCTCGGTGACCAGGTAGGGCAGGCAGGTATCGCGCTCCTCCGGCGTCGGCCGGTTGGCCGGCGGCGCGCAGCGGACGACCGCGGCGACGTAGGAATCGATCAGGCGCAGGCCGTCGTCGCGATCGACCGAGGTCGGCTGGTTGGCGAAGCCGTTGCGGTAGAGCGAGGCGAACAGCCAGTCTCCCGACCGATCGCCGGTGAACACCCGCCCCGTCCGGTTGCCGCCGTGCGCCGCCGGCGCCAGGCCGACGAGGAGCAGCCGAGCGGCCGGGTCGCCGAACCCGGGCACCGGACGCGCCCAGTACGCCTGGCCGCGGTAGCGACGCGGCGGGTCGGCGGCAACCTCGGTTCGCCACGCGACCAGCCGCGGGCAGGCCGTGCAGCCCGTCACCGTCTCGGCCAGCTTCGCCAGCGCCGGCTCGTTTGTCGCGGCCATCACCCCGGTAGGGTGCCGCGTCATGACGACCCGGCGCGGCTTCCTCGCCCTCGGTGCCGGCGGCGGGGCCGCTGCCGTGCTCGCCGCCTGCGGCGAGGACGTGCCCGAGCCGAGCGCCGATCGCGACGCCGAGCTGCTCTCCGCGGCGCTGGTGGCCGAGGAGAACACGAACGCCGCCCTCGGCGAGGCCGTGCCGCTGGCCGAGGGCGCCGACCAGGCGACCCTGCGCGAGCTCAGCAAGCAGGCGTCGGCGAATGCGACGCGGATCCAGGACGCGCTCGCCGACCTCGACACGACGCCCGAGGGCGAGTTCAGCGTCCCCAGCGGCGGCAACCTCGACGCCGTCCTCCAGGCCGCGGTCGAGCAGACCAACGCCGCGGTCGAGGCCTACCGGCTCGGCGCCGGCCAGCTCACCAGCGAGGACCTGCGGGCGACCGCGGTCGCGCTCGCTGTCGCCGACGGAGCCCGCCTGGCGCTGCTGCGGGGAATCCTCGGAGAGGACGAGGCGCCGAACGCGTTCGTCACCGGCACCCCGAACCCCTACGACCCGTCGGTGACGACCACGACGACCACCACGGGGGGCGGCTGATGGATGCCGCGCCCACCCGTCGGGACGCGCTGCGCGTCGCCGCCATCGGCGCCGGCGCGGTCGCCGGAGCCGGGCTCCTGCGCCCGCTCACCGCGCTCGCCCAGTCGTCGACAGACGAGGACCTGCGGGATTTCCTGGCGCCGACGATCGCCCTCGAGCAGATCGCCGTCTTCGCCTACGACGCGGCGCTGGACGCCAAGGGCGCGAGCCCCGACGAGACGAGGATCTTCGAGCGCTTCCGCGACCAGGAGCAGGCGCACGCCGACGCGTTGCGCCAGGCGCTCGACCTGATCGGCTTCGACGCTCCCGACGCGCCCGAGTCCCCCAGCGACTCGGGCGTCTTCGACGACGTCGACGGAATCGACTCCGCGCAGGCAAGGCAGCTGAGCGCCACCCTCGCCGACATCGGCGACCTATCCGCCGTCAAGGACTTCCTCGACTACCTCGCCGACCTCGAACAGCAGGAGATCGGCGTCTACACCGAGGCGGCGCCGACGCTCGACAGCGAGGACCTCGCGACCACCTCGGCCGAGATCGCCGCCAACCAGGCCCAGCACCTGATCGTCCTCGGGTCCGTGCGCGAGGAGGAGCCGGCGAAGACCCTGCAGACGATCGCCTCGGCCGCGGGCGGGAAGGGCTCCGGCAGCTGACCGACGGCGAGCTCGAGCCCCGCCCCGCCTCCGCTTCGCGCTCGGAGCTGGTTCGCTGGATGGGGATCGGCGACGCCAACCTCGCCGGGCTCGTGCACGGCGGGGTGGTGATGAAGATGTGCGACGAGGTGGCCGCGATCGCCGCCATCCGCCACTGCGGGCAGCGGGTCGTGACGGCCGGCGTCGACCGGATGACCTTCGTCGATCCGGTCAACGTGGGCGAGCTGCTCACCTGCCGGGCGACGGTCAACGCCGCGTGGCGCACCTCGATGGAGGTCGGCGTCCGAGTCGAGGCCGAGAACCCGCGCACGGGTGAGCGCCGGCACACCTCGGCCGCCTACCTGACGATGGTCGCGCTCGACGACGAGGGCAAGCCGGTGCCCGTTCCGCCGCTGGTCGCCGAGACGGAAGACGAGCGCCGGCGCCGGCGCGAGGCCGAGCTGCGGCGCGCAAACCGGCTCGCGGAGCGGGATCAGATCCTCACCGAACGCGGCTGAACGCTCTACGCTGGGCGGTCGTCCATGCCCCGAACCGACCTCAAGAAGCTCGCCATCGTGCCCGCGTACAACGAGGGCGAGATGGTCGCCCGCGTGGTCCGCGAGATTCGCCGCTACGCGCCGAACTTCGACGTCCTCGTGATCGATGACGGGTCGACCGACGCCACCGCCGCCGAGGCCGAGGCCGAGAACGCGATCGTCCTGCGCCACCCGTACAACCTCGGGATCGGCGGCGCGATGCAGTCGGGTTACAAGTACGCGCTGCGCCACGGCTATGAGGTCGCCGTCCAGGTCGACGGCGACGGCCAGCACAAGCCCGAGTACCTGCCGAAGATGCTGAAGGCGCTGAACACCCGCGGCGACGAGGCCGACATGGTCTACGGCAGCCGCTTCCGCGGCAACCCCGGCTACAAGGTGCCGCTGGGGCGGCGGCTCGGCAACCTGATCTTCTCGATCGTGCTGCGGGTGATCACCCGGAAGCGGATCACCGACCCCACCTCGGGTTTTCGAATGACCAATCGCCGCGGGATCGAGCTCTTCGCCCGCGATTACCCGCACGACTACCCAGAGGTCGAGGCGCTGCTGATGCTCCATGCCCACCACTTGCGGATTCACGAGGTGCCGGTGCGGATGAACGCCCGGGGCTTCGGCCGCAGCTCGATCGACTATCCCCGCAGCGCGTACTACATGGCCAAGGTCCTGCTGGCGCTGTTCGTCGGCCTGTTCCGCCGCCGCCCGACCGCGGTCGAGGCGACCGGTGCGGACGAGCCCGGAGTCGAGCCGCCGGCGACCGGGACGCATCCGGTGGTGGGCTCGTGAAGCGGCTGCTGGGCCTGACGTTGGCGCTCGCCCTGCTGCCCGCCGCGGCGTGGGGCGCGACATTGCACGTGCAAAACGAGAACGAGTCCGGCCCCGGGTCGCTCGGCGAGACGATCACCGATGCGGGGTTCAAGGACACGATCGTGGTCGGTCCCGGCACCTATCCGCTGACCCATGGCGACACCCTGCTCGACCAGGAGAACGTCATTCGCGGCGCCGGAGCCGGGGTCACCTTCATCGAGCCGACCGGCGGCGGCGACGCGGTCACGGAAGGCGAGAACGTCTTCGACGCCACCGTGACTGCGCCGAATAACCCGGCGGGCTCGAGCGACGACGGGATCGAGACCAAGGCCCAGATCATCGCCGTGGTCGTGACCCTGGCGATCTTCCTGTTGATCCTCGACCTGGTCCGCCGGCGCCGGCTCGCCGAGCGCTACGCGCTGCTGTGGATGCTGGCCGCCGCGGCCCTGCTCGTGCTCTCGATCTGGACCAACGGCCTGGAAGTGATCGCCGACGCGATGGGCATCCAGCAGCCGGCCAACGCGATCTTCATCCTCGCGTTCGGCGTCATCTTCGTCCTGCTCCTGCACTTCTCGGTCGCCACCACCCGCCTCGCGGAAGAGACCAAGATCCTCGCCCAGGAATCCGCGCGCCTCGAACACGATCTGCGCGAGGTGCGCGGAGAGGTGCCGACCGGCAACGGCGCTGGGCCGGAGGGCGGCGAAGCCGAGACCGAAGCCGAATCGCAGGGCCAAACCGGGCGGGGCACGTAGGGCAACCACCCGCCGTGCATGACCTCGCACGCACGGGGGCACGGCCAGTGCATGCGGGGTTGTGCATCACATGGATGCAGAACGTCGCATCGGTGGCGAGGGCGGCAGCGGGATCGACGTTGTGCACGGGGGCGCCGCGGCCGGCTCCGGCGCGTTCCACGCTCCCAAGCCCAAGCGGGAGCGACAGCCGCCGTGATCAGGATCTCATCCTGCACGGCTACGTCGTCCTGCGCGTGACCTGGCACCAGCTCACCTCCGAGCCGGAGGCGCTCATCGCAAGGATCGCGACCGCGCTCGCTCAGCGCGAGCCGAGCAGGCTGCGGACGGCGGCCCAGTAGGCGCGCAGGAGCCCGTTCAGGATCCGCGAGCGGCCGGCGGCCCCGAGGTAGGGCGATTCGAGCCCGGCCGTGAACGCGGAGGCGAACTCGCCGGCGCTCACCGTGCGGACGCGCTTGATCGCGCGGCGCTCGGCCAGCGAGCGCGGCAGGCCGCGCCACGTGTCGGCCCAGGCGAGCAGCTTCTGGCCGAGCCAGCCGCCACGGGCGGCGATCACCAGCAGCGCGAGCTCGGTGGCCAGCAGCGCCGGCAGCAGAAGGACGAGCAGCGGCGTCGGATACGTACGGAGCAGGGTCGCCCAGCGGTTTCGCTCCAGGTAGCGCCACTTGGCCGAGCCCTTCTCGAACTCGTAGTCGTGGTCGACGCGCGCCGCGGGCTCGACGCCCAGCCGGCCGCCGGCGAGCCGCAGGCGGAGCGAGAGGTCCACGTCCTCGTGGTAGAGGAAGAAGCGGTCCGGGAAGCCGCCGGCGTCGATGAAGGTCGGGCGCGATAGCGCCAGACACGCTCCGGAGACGAACCCGGGCTCGTCGATCGCCAGCGACTCGCTGGCCGGAGCTCCCTATCCGTGTGCCGGCGTCACCGGCCCACGCGATGCCGGTGAAGTGGACCACACCGCCCCGGGTGTTGATCTTCGTCCCGCCCTCGGCGGTGACGAGGGCCTGCCAGGCGGCCCACCCGCGGTTGTCAGCGTGCGGGAGCTCGATCGCGTCGCGCCACCCCGGCGCGGGGACCGCGTCCGGATTCAGCAGGCAGAGCAGCTCGCCGGTCGCCGTCTCGGCGCCGCGGTTGCAGGCGGCGCAGAAGCCCAGGTTCTCGCCCGTCTCGATCACGTTCGCGCCGGGCGCGAGCTCCGCCGCGACCTCCGCGCTGCGGTCCACCGACCCGTTGTCGACGACGATCAGCTCGTCGCCGTCGCGCAGCTGCGCGCCGAGGGCGGGCAGGGTCGCGCCGAGGGCGTCGGCGGAGTTGAAGCTGACGATCACGACCGAAAGCGAACTCACGGTCGGCACACCCTACGATTGGGGCGCGTGAAGCAACTGCTGAGACCCATATTCGACCGGGTGATCATCAAGGAGCTCGAGCCCGATCGGGTGCGCCAGTCCGGGCTGGTGGTCCCGCCCGGCACCCACGAGCCGCCGCCCCAGCACGGGATCGTGCTCGCGGTGGGCCCGGGGCTCGACTGGTGGGAGGGCGCCGGCGTGCACATGCCGGTGACGGCGGGCGACCACGTCGTCTTTCCCGCCTCCGCCGGCGCCTGGGTGGAGGTCGACGAGGAGAAGCTCCTGGTCTGCCGGGTCGGCGAGCTCCTCGGCGTGCTCGAGGAGATCCCGGACGCGGAAGCGCTCGAGCGCGACCTGCAGGACTGAGCAAGCCGGAGACGGGATTCGAACCCGTGACCCCCGCTTTACGAGAGCGGTGCTCTGGCCAACTGAGCTACTCCGGCGCGGCCGACCAGTCTAGAACGACCCTCATCCCTCGGCGAGCTTGTACCCGACCCCGCGGACGGTGAGCACCAGCTCGGGGTCCTGCGGGTCGCGCTCGACCTTCTGGCGCAGGTTGGAGATGTGGACATCGCAGGCGCGAACGTCGCCCGAGAACTCCGACTGCCAGAGCTCCTCCATGATCTCCAGCCGGCTGAAGACCCGGCCCGGGTGCTCTGCGAGCAGCCGCAGCACCTGGAACTCCGAGCGCGTCAGGTTGACCGGCTCGCCCCGGATCGACACCAGGTGCCGGGCGAGGTCGATTCGAACCGGGCCGGCCTCGATCGTCTTCGCCTCGTTGCCCGAGCTCGAGCGGTCGAGCTCGCGGCGGCGCAGCTGCGCGCGCACCCGGCCGAGCAGCTCACGGACCGAGAACGGCTTGGTGACATAGTCGTCGGCGCCGACCTCGAGGCCCACGACCTTGTCGACCTCGGCGTCCTTGGCGGTCAGGAGGATGATCGGCACCGGGCTGCGGGCGCGCACGTCGCGGCAGATGTCCAGGCCCGAGCGCCCGGGCATCATGATGTCGAGGATCAGCAGATCGAAGCCGGCGTTCTGCGCCGAGCTTCTCGTCGGCGTCCTCGCCGTCGACCGCCAGGGTGACGTCGAAGCCTTCCTGCTTGAGCGCATAGCCCACCGCGTCGCGAACCGAGGGCTCGTCATCTGCCACCAGAATCCGGTTCAAGGCACGTTCACGCTACCGGGGTCGGGGCCGGCTTGGCGGCTCGCAGGCGCACCCAGAACGTGCTTCCCACGCCCTCGCTGGACTCGACGCCGATCTCCCCGCCCATGACGTCGACCATGCGGCGCGCGATCGACAGGCCGAGGCCGAAGCCCTCCTGCTCGAGCGAGCCCGCGCCGCGATAGAAGCGCTCGAAGATCCGGTCGACCTCCTCGGCGGCGATGCCGCTGCCGGTGTCGACGACGTCGATCTCGACCAGGTCCTCGTCGCGGGCACGGGCGCGGACCAGCACCTCGCCCGGCGGCGAGGTGTTCTTGAACGCGTTGGTGAGCAGGCCGATCAGCACCTGGCGCAGCAATACCCGGTCGCCCTGGGCCAGCAAGCCACCCTCGACCTCCACCTGGACGGTGATGCCCTCGGGAGCCGCCACCGCTTCGGCCGCCTCCTCGACCGCGAGCTCGACGTCCAGCGCCTCGCCCCCGCCCTCACCGACCGCCTCCATTCGCGCCAGGGTGAGCAGCGACTCGGTCAGGCGGCTGATGCGTTCGGAGTCCTCGGACAGGCGCGAGAGGAAGTGCTCGCGCGCCTCGGGATCGTCCTTGGCGCCGGCTCGCAGCACCTCGATCGCGCCCGAGATCCCGGCGATCGGGTTGCGAAGCTCGTGCGCGGCGTTGGAGACGAACTCGCGCTCGGCCACCTCGCGGCGAAGCTCCTCGGTTCGATCGCGGACGACCGCGAGCACCGCGTCCTCGGCTGGCAGGTACCGCAGGTTGAGGGCGTAGACGCGCTCGCCGATCTGAAGCGCGTCGTGGTACGAGGTCGAGCGGCGCGCCGCCCGGCGCAGCCAGGGAACGAGCGAGTCGATCGCCCTCCCGTCCTTTACCAGGGGATCGGCGGCGGCGTTGTGGAAGCGCACGTCGCCGTCGGGCGTGACCACCATCACCGCGTCCGAGAGCGCCTCGAAGATCGCCGACAGTCGGTCGCGCTCCTCTCGCAGGGCGCTGAACGTCTGCAGCAGCGCCCCGCGCATGGTCTCCAACGCGCGGCCGAGATCCGTGATCTCGTCGCGCCCGCCGGTGCCCTCGAGCGGCTCGTCGAGCCCGCCCTCGCTGAGCTTGGCGGCGCTGTCGGCGAGCCGCTTGATGCGGGAGGTGATCGCGCTCGCGATCAGGAAGCTGATCACCACGGCGACGACGACGGCGATCCCCATCGCCGCGAGCCGGTTGCCGCTTCCCGCCTCGATCGCCTCGCGGACCTCCGGGCCGGGCACCGAGCGGGCGACGATCGCGCCGGCGATCACCCCGGAGCGGAAGATCGGCCGCGCGACCACGGTGACCCCGCCGGGCAACTCCCTGACATACCGCTCCCCGGCGAGCGCCGAGTCCACCGCGCGGCGGTACTCGGGCACCTCCAGCAGGCCGATGCCGGCCGAGGTCTCGGGGCTGATCCGGCCGCCGCGGGCGTCGAAGACCCAGGCGGAATAGCCGGTCTCGACCACCCCGTCGAGGGTCGGCGCGGTCTGCTTTCGCGGCCGGCTGCCAATCGAGTCGGCCGCGCGAACGGTGCGGG
The DNA here is from genome assembly GCA_963793775.1 of uncultured Solirubrobacterales bacterium. GTDB lineage: Bacteria > Actinomycetota > Thermoleophilia > Solirubrobacterales > 70-9 > WHSW01. The sequence continues at coordinate 12,442 of CAWCBM010000017.1, read as the reverse complement.
CGACGGCGAGCTCGGCGAGCTCGTGCCCCGCGGCACCGGTGCCGGTCTGGCCGACCAGCAGGTACGCGAGGCCGGCGGTGATCAGGGCGACCGCGGCGAACGCGAGCGCCAGGTAGAGGCGGACGCCGAAGGGGCGTCGCCTCACCGACCGCGTCCCCACCAATGGCATGGCGGGATTATCGGCCAAATCGGCGGGGATTCAGCCTCTGAGCCGGAAAACCCGGAACCGGCACGTGGTGGCGGGTCCCGGCCGCCCGGATTCCGAGAGCCCCCGGACGCGCAGCCGGTGGCGGCCCTGACCGACCCGGAAGACCCGCGGTGAGTCGCAGGCGCGGTATGGCTTGCCGTCGAGGCGGCACTCGAAGCCCGCGGCCCGGTCGGCGCCGAATCGCAGCCTGACGCCGGCCTTGCGACGCCTCGTCTCGATGCGCCTGGGCGGGCGATCCCGAAGGCGCGGCTTCGCCGGCGCAAGCGCCTCGGCGACCCGCGCGGCGAGGAAAGACATGATCGCCTGGGTCTCGCCTGCAGGGTCGGCGGGGCCGCCGACAGCGTCGTTGATCTGCTCGTGGTCGTAGGGCAGCGACAGGACCGCGGACGGGCCCTGTCCGAGGGCGGTGGCCATCGCCTGGTTGTCGGCGACCCGGCGCGGGATCCGGCTGGTGACGAAGAGGAACTCGGGATCGCCCGGATCCGCCCAGGCGAGCGGCGCCGCGGCCCGCCACGACGCGGCGGCGGCGTTCTCGGCCGGCGTGCCGAAGGCGTTCTGGAACAGCACCGGGTTGTTCGCGGTCGGACTGAGCGGATCGGCCTCCGAGGCGATGTCGAACGCGTCGGTGTCCAGCGAAACCGTGCCGATCAGGCGCCACGGCTCGATGCCATAGGCGCCCGTGTACGCGGGATCGGTCGAGACCAGGGAGACCAGGTGAGCGCCCGCCGAGTGACCGATCAGCAGCATCCGGCCCGGATCGGCGCCGTAGTCGCCGAGGTGGCTCTTCAGCCACCCGATCGCCTCGCCGACGTCGTGCGGATGGTCGGGGAACCTGATCCGCGCGGGGTCGAGCACGGTCGGGTCGGCCGGCGAGAGCCGGTAGTTGACGCTCGCGAACGCGTAGCCGGCGCCCGTGAACAGCCTCACCTTGTCGGCGATCTGGTTGCCCTTGTCGCCGGCGCGCCAGGCGCCGCCGTGGACGTACACGACGACCGGTAGCGAGGCGTCCGGCTGCGTGCCGTCCGGCAGGTAGAGGTCGAGGGCGTTGAAGCGCGCCTCGGCGGGCGGTGAGCCGAGGTCGTAGACGAGGTCGCGGTGGACGATCGCGCTCTCTGCGGGTGCGGTAGGGGCGGTGAGCGCGAGGGCGAGCGCCGCGCAGAGCAAGCCGCGGCGGCTCATCGCAGCAGGAACTCCAGCCGGTAGGCCAACGCCTCGAGCGCGAGCTGCTCGTTGACGTTCACCGTCAGGCGCCGGCGGGTGTCCATCGCCAGCTCGGCGCCGCGGCGCGCCCGCCGGGCGTCGAGCCCGTCGGCGAGCCGGGTGAGCTCCGCCGCCCGGTCCGCGTTCAGCGCCAGCTCGTCCGCGCCGTCGGCGGTGGCCGCCAGATCGCGCAGCCAGGCGGCGATCAGCGACAGGCCGAGGTCGAGGCTGGCCGTGCGGGCGCGCCGCGACGCCCGCTTCGCCTCCTCCTCCGCCTCGCGCGCCCGCCGGCGGGCCGCTGGGCCGGTCGTCTCCGCCGCGTCCTCTTCGGCCGCCTGCGCACGCTCGCGAACCTCGGCCGCAGCGTGTTCGCCCGCCGCCTCGGCGGCGTCGAGCAGCCCCGACCAGGGGGTCTCGCCGAGCCGCCCGTCGCGCGCGGCGACCACGGTGCGCTCGGCTGCCTCGCGCAGCGCCCGGCCGTCGTCGGAGAGCAGGAAGCGCGCCTGGTCCACGTCGCCGCTCGAGAGCCGCGCCGCCGCCCGGCGCTCGTCGGCGTCTCCCTCGCCATCCGCCAGAGCCGCCTCGACGACCTCCGGCGAGAGGCGCTCGAAGCGCACCGGCCGGCAGCGCGAGCGCACCGTCTCGAGCAGCTCCTCGGGCTCGGAGGTGACCAGCAGCAGGTGCGCGAACGGGGGCGGCTCCTCGAGCGTCTTCAACAGCGCGTTCTGGCTCTCCTCGGCCATCGCCTCGGCCGCCTCGATCACGAACACGCGTCGCTCGCCCTCGAACGGGCCGGTAGGCGGCGGCCGCGATCACCCGCTCGCGCACCTCCTCGACCAGGTGCTGGATCCCCGGCGGGCGCAGCCAGACGAGGTCGGGGTGCGGCGACGGGTCGGCGAGCGCCCGGCGGCGCGCGTCGTCCGGGTCGGGCGCTCCGTCCACGAGCAGCTCGGCGGCCAGAGCCCGAGCCGCCGCCCGCTTGCCCGAGCCGGGCGGGCCGGCGAGCAGGTAGGCGTGCGCGGGCGGCCCACAGCGGCCGCGAGCGCCATCCGCGCCGCCGGCTGGTCGGCCGTCGCGGCGGCGATCGTCTCGGGCGCTTCGGCGACGCGGTCATCGTCTCTCGACCACCGCGCGCACGATCTCCGCGTGGACGGCGCGCGGCTCGCCCTCGGCGTCGATGACCACGAACCGCTCCGGGTGGCGGGCGGCGAGCTCGTCGTAGGCGTCCGCCACCCGGCGCTGAAACTCGAGCCCCTCGTCCTCGAACCGGTCGCCGGCGTCGCCCTCGCGCGCGTACGCCCGATCCGGCTCGATCCGCAGCAGCACCGTCAGGTCCGGCACGCAGCTTCCGACGACCAGCCGGTTCAGCTTCTCGACGATCTCGATCCCGAGCCCTCGCGCCACCCCCTGGTACGCGACCGTGGAGTCGATGAAGCGGTCGCAGACGACATCGCGGCCGGCCTCGAGCGCGGGTGCGACGACCTCGTCGACGAGCTGCGAGCGGGCCGCGTTGAACAGCAGCAGCTCGGCGCCCGGGCCGAGCTCGACCTCGGGGTCCTTGAACAGTCCCGGATCCGCTCACCCGCCGGGGTGCCGCCGGGCTCGCGGAGCAGCAGCGTCGCCGGGCCGAGCGCCTCGGCGAGGTGCGCCGCCTGCGTCGTCTTGCCCGAGCGGTCGATGCCCTCGAGGGTGATGAACACCGGCCGCGCGGCCGTCTACGCTTGGTCGAGGAGCGCGCCGCTTGGTGCGCGCCGTCTGCGGAGACGGCTTCTTGCGCGGCGCCCGGCGCCGGCCGCCGTTCGGCGCTCCGGGCTTGGCCTCGAGCGCCTCCGCGTCCTCGGCGCCCGACTCGGCGCCGTCGCCGGCCGCGGCCTTCGCCGCCTCACGCGCCTCCTGCGCCGCCTGGCGCTCGGCGCGCTTCTCGCGCATCTCGACCATCGTCGGGCAGTCGTCGTTCAGGCACAGCTTCCATGGCCGGCCGCGGAAGCCCTTGACGGTCAGCCGGGGCGCTCCCCGCAGACCGAGCAGCGCTCCTCGAGCCGCCAGAGCTCATAGCCGCGGCCCGGGAGCGGGCCGCTGATCTGGCACGAGTCCGGCGACGTCGGGGTCGTCGCGGTTCGTATCCCTCGCAGCCCCAGAAGCGCTTGCCGCCGCGCATGTCGATGATCCGCAGCCGGTTCGGTCGCGCCGTCCTCGTGCTCGCGCCCCGCCTCCTCGCAGACCTTGCAGGGGCCGAGGAACTTGTCCTCGTCCATCCCGGCCCAGATCTGCTTGGCGAACTCCTCGCGCTGCTCCTGAGCTCGCTGGTGGTGCCGTGCAGCATCTCGCGGCTGATCCTCACGACCTCTTCCTTGGAGATCTCGCCGGCCGCGATCTGGTCCATGTCGCGCTCGAGCTCGGCGGTCATCTCGGGGGTCGCCATCCGCGGCACGTACTCGTGGAAGGCCTTGTACATCGCGATCCCGGTCTCCGACGGCTCGGGCGGGTTGGAGAACACGTAGCCGCGGTCGTAGAGCTTCTGGATGATGTCGGCGCGGGTCGCCTTGGTGCCCAGGCCGCGCTCCTCCATCAGCTCGATCAGCTTGCCCTGGCTGATCCGCGAGGGCGGCTGGGTCTCCTTGTCGACGATCCACGGCTCGCCGTCGAGTGTCAGCTCCTGGCCCTCCTCGAGCTTCGGGATCTCCTCGTCGGCCGAGCGGGCGTAGGTGTAGATCGCGGCGTAGCCCGGGTCGACCACCACCGAGCCGCGGACGAAGTAGGTCTCCGAGCCCGCCTCGATGTCGGCGCGGGTGGACTCGGTGATCATCGGCGGCGAGAAGGTGGCGAGGAAGCGGCGAACGACGAGCTCGTAGACGCGGCGCTTCGGGCCCTCGAGCGCGTTCGGATAGACCGCCTGGGTGGGGTAGATCGGCGGGTGGTCGGTGGTCTCCTTCTTGCCCCGGGTCGCGGTGCAGCTGCGGCTCGTCGAGCAGGCCGGCGGCCGCGGAGAAGTCGGGATCGCGCGACCAGCGAGGAGACCAGCTCGCGGGTGTTCAGCGAGCTCGGATAGACGGTGTTGTCGGTGCGCGGATAGGAGATGAACCCGTCCATGTAGAGGTCCTCGGCGATCCGCATCGCGGCCGCCGGGGTGATCCCGAGCCGGCTGGAGGCGTCGGTGGTGAAGGCGGTGGTGTTGTAGGGCGTCGGTGGCCTGCGGGTGTTCCTCTTGCGAGCTCACCTCCTTGACCACGCCGGGGCTCTTGGTGCCGCCGAGCGCCGCGTCGGCCTCGGCCCGGTCCCAGAACTTGTCGGTCGTGTGGTGGGCCTCGAACGAGCCGTCGGGGTGGGCGAACTTCGCGAACAGCTCCCAGTAGGGCTTCGCGACGTGGGCGCGGCGCTCGAGCTCGCGCTCGACGATCAGCGCCAGGGTCGGGCTCTGAACGCGGCCGACCGAGAGGAAGTTGGAGCCGAAGCGGCGGGTCGCCAGCGAGACGGCGCGGGTCAGCGTCGCGCCCCAGATCAGGTCGATGTCCTGGCGGGCGGAGCCGGCGTAGGCGAGGTCGTAGGAGAGCTCGTCGAGATTGGAGAAGGCGCGCTCGATCTCCTCCTTGGTCAGCGCCGAGTAGCGGGCGCGCTTGACCGGCGGGCCGCTGCGGCGAGCTCGCCGTCGCGCCACCTCGGGATTGACGTCGAGCACCTGCTGGAGCGCCTCGAGGCCGATCAGCTCGCCCTCGCGGTCGTAGTCGGTGGCGATCACCATCGAGTCGGCGTCCTTGGCCAGCTTGCGCACCGCCTTGACCACGTTCTTGTCGGTCGGCTCGGGCACCAGCTCGGCGTCGATCAGCTCGTGGAGGTCGGTCTCCTGCCAGTTCGAGTAGCCCTCCGGGAAGGCGACGCCCATCACGTGACCCTTGAGCCCGACGGCCATCTGGTCGCCCTCGGCGTCGCTCCATGTATAGAACGGCACCTTGTAGGTGGCGTCGGCCTTCGCCTCGCCGCCGGACAGGATGTCGGCGATCTTCTTCGCCGAGTTGTTCTTCTCGGTGATGATCAGCCTCATCGCGGCGCGAGAGTAGCAGGGGGTCTGTACGCCGAATTCCGCTTTGCAGCCGCCGCGCCGGCGCGCGCGAGCGCTGCGACTAGCCTGTCGGCATGCCCGCCCAGGCCTTTGCCGGCAAGGAATGCGTCTGCCAGTTCCGCAGGGGGATCTGCGATCAGTCCTGCGTGCGGGGCATGCTCGAGACCCCGCTCTACATCGCCTGCCTGCGGCTCGACGGGCGCGGCTGCCTGGTCGTCGGCGGCGGCGAGGTCGGGCTCGAGAAGGTCGAGGGCCTGCTCGCCTGCGACGGCGCGGTCACCCTGGTCGCCCCCGAGGTCGACGCCGAGCTGCGCGAGCTACGCCGCCGAGGGCTCGATCGCCTGGGAGCGGCGCGAGTTCGAGCGACGCCGACCTCGAGGGCAAGCTTCCTGGCGATCGCGGCGACCGACGACACCGACGTCAACATCGCCGTCTACGAGGAGGCCGAGCGGCGGGCGATGCTGGTCAACGTCGTCGACGTGCCGCCGCTCTGCAACTTCATCCTGCCGGCGATCGTCCGCACCGGCCCGCTGGCGATCGCGATCTCGACCGCGGGCGCCTCGCCCGCGCTGGCGAAGCGGATCAAGCGCGAGATCGCCGAGCAGTTCGGCGACCACTACGCGCGGCTGGCGGTGATCCTCAACGACGCCCGCGGCTGGGCGAAGGCGACGCTGCCGACCTACCAGGACCGCAAGGAGTTCTTCGAGGGGATCGTCAACGGCGACCCCGACCCGGTCGAGCTGCGTGCGCGAGGGTCGCGAGCGCGAGCTGCTCGACCTGATCGAGGCGGCCAAGGAGACCCACGGCGCGGCCGTGGCGCGGGCTGGGCCGCGCGATCGGCCCGCTCTCGATCTACGTAACGGCGGTCGTCATCCTGCTCGCTGATCTCGTTCGCGGTCGGCATCTGGCGGCACGCTGCCGACCCGCAAGTGCCACCTCTGCGGCGCCCAGGTCGAGCTCGGCAAGGGCCGCTGCCAGGTCTGCGACTACAGGTTCGTCAACTGAATCGGTCGAGTAGGAGGCGAGATGAAATTCAGGCGGCTCGGCGACTCGGAGCTCGAGGTCTCGGAGATCTCGCTCGGCTCCTGGCTCACCTACTCGGGCGGGGTCGAGCGCGACCAGACCGAGGCCTGCACCCGCGCGGCGTTCGACGCCGGGATCAACTTCTTCGACACCGCCAACGTCTACGGCGTCGGCGCCGCCGAGGAGGCCTGGGGCGAGATCCTCTCCGGCTATGACCGCGACTCGTACATCCTCGCGACCAAGGTCTACTTCCCGATGTCGGAGACCGACAGCGGGCTCTCGGCCGAGCAGATCGCAAAGCAGATCGACGCCTCGCTGAAGCGCCTTCGGACCGACTACGTCGACCTCTACCAGTGCCACCGCTTCGACGTCGAGACGCCGATCGAGGAGACGATGGAGGCGCTCACCGAGGTCGTCGAGTCGGGCAAGGCCCGCTGCATCGGCTTCTGCGAGTGGACGCCGGAGCAGATCCGGGCCGCGCTCGAGGTGGAGGGAGCGGCGAAGCCGGTCTCCTCCCAGCCGCAGTACAACATGATCTGGCGGGCGCCCGAGGCGGAGGTGTTCGCGCTCTGCGCCGAGAACGGGATCTCGCAGATCGTCTGGTCGCCGCTCGCCCAGGGCGTGCTGACCGGCAAGTACGAGCCCGGGCAGGCGCCCCCCGCGGACTCGCGCGCCGCCAGCGACGAGATGGGCTTCGCGATCGAGCGCTACATGGACGACTCGGTGCTCGAGGCGGTCCAGCGGCTGAGGCCGATCGCCGAGGCCGCCGGGCCTGACGATGGTCCAGCTGGCGCTGGCCTGGGTGCTGCGCCGCGATGAGCTCGCCTCGGCGATCATCGGCGCCTCGCGCCCCGAGCAGGTGCACGCGAACGCCGCCGCCTCGGGGGTCGAGGCTCTCGGGCGACACCCTGGCGGCGATCGACGAGGCGCTGGGCGACGTGATCGTCACCGGACAGCGGCGGGCGCCGTTCGCCCGCGAGGGCGTCAGGAACCGCTAGCCGGGATCAGCGGCGCTAGGTCCGCTCGCAGTCGCGAGCCACGTCGCGCTTGTGGACGCCCGCGCGGTCCTTGCCGGGCCCGCAGAAGAGGCGGTCCGAGCCCTCGCTGCCGTAGAGGTCGATCCGGTCGTCGCCGGCGCCGCCCCTGATCACGTCGGCGCCGTGGTCGCCCTGGAAGTAGTCGTCGGCGCGCCCGCCGGCGAGCGCGTCGTCGCCGGCGCCGCCGGCGGCGCCGATGTGGACGGCCAGCGGCCCGCCGGTCCCCTTGCCGCCCGAGGCGAGCCATCGGTCGTCGCCGGACGAGCCGCTCATGAAGAAGTCCTCCGGCGCGCCGTGGACGACGAGGTCGGCGTCCGGAGACTTCTCGGCGGGGTTGAGGTTCACCTGGTGGCGATCCCCCTTCGACCCGAAGACCCAGTAGTCAGCCCGCTTGGTCCCGGTGATGTCGAAGGAGGGCTCCTCGCCGAGGTCGGCGTCGATCTCGATCTCCGAGCCGCCCTTCTCCGGGGTGGCGCCGGGCCCGATCGGGCCGCCGGTGACGTCGATGAAGGTGAGGGTGCCGAGCAGCGGGTCGGCGACCCGGCGCAGGTCGATGCGGTCCGTGTTGTTCACCGTCGGCGTGCCGCCGGTGCAAGGCCGCGTGTCGATCTCGCCGCCGGTCACCTCGCGGAACAGGAGCTCCTTGCCGTCGCGCACGAGCAGCAGCGAGGGCAGCTGGCTGGAGGGGTCGGGAGCCGCGGGATCGCCGTAGTTGACGGTCACGACCCTGGTCGCGGGGTCGTAGATGCAGGCGATCTCGGGCTGGACGAACCCGGCGCTCGCGGGCCCAGCGACGAGCGCCGCCGCCGCGATCGCCGCGGAGGCGCAGATCGCCATGGCCACCCGAGACACGGCGGGATCCTCCCAGCGGGCCCGGCGGAAGTCAAAGGCGGCTTGACATCGCCAGGGACCGCGCGGAGAATCGCGGCGTCGAAACCGGGAGGGAAGTGATGCGCAGACGGAGTCGCGGACGCAAGCTCACCGCGGCCGCGGCCGCGACCGTCGCCACGGCCGCGATCGGCGGCGCCGCGCTGGCCGCGCCGGGCGACCTCGACCCGAAGTTCGGCAAGAACGGCAAGCTCGAGCTCTCGTTCGCCGGCGGCGAGGAGTCGGCCGAGGACATCGTCGTGCTCGCCGACGGCGGGATGGTCGTCGCCGGCACGACCACCGACATCGGCGAGGACTTCTTCCCGGAGATCGCCGTCACGCGGCTGCAGCCCAACGGCAGGTTCGACGAGTCGTTCGGGGGCGACGGGCGCGTCAGCTTCAACTTCCCGGACTCCCTCGACCACGAGACCGGGCTCGGAGTGCAGGCCGACGGCAAGATCGTGCTCTCCAGCGACGCCGGCTTCGCGCTCGCCCGCCTGAACACCAACGGCTCGCCCGACACCTCGTTCTCGGGCGACGGTTTCGAGGTCACCGACCTGCCGGGTCTCACCGACGAGAGGTCGGGGGCGATGCTGCTGCTCGCCGACGGGCGGATCCTCGTCGGCGGCAGCGCCAAGGACGGCGGCGCACGCAAGTGGACGCTGGCCCGCTACACGGCGGCCGGGGCGCTCGACGCCGGGTTCTCCGGCGACGGTGTGGTGACCACGGAGTTCCCGGGCGAGGGCGAGATCTCAAGCCTCGCGCTGCAGGCCGACGGGCGCGTCGTGGCCGGCGGGTACTCCGGCGACCGCATGGCGATCGCCCGCTTCATGCCGGACGGCGGGCTCGACAACTCGTTCTCGTCCGACGGCCAGCTCAGCGGCGACGCCGGCTCGGCCGTGACCGGCTTGGCGCTCGACGGGTCCGGGCGGATCGTGACCAGCAACCTCGCCGCGAAGGCATTCTCGATCACCCGCTTCACGCCCGGCGGAGAGCCGGACCCGGAGTTCTCCGGCGACGGCCTCCAGGAGGTGCGGTTCGGCGGCCAGCCGTCGTTCTCGAACGCCGTCGTCGCGCTCCCGGACGGCGGCGTGGTCGCCGTCGGCGGCGCGCGCCACACGGCGAAGAACAGCGAGGACGACTACGCAATCGCCCAGCTGCAAGCCGACGGGTCCCTGGACCGCGCGTTCGGCAAGGACGGCCGCGCGACGACCGACTACCTCTGCGACCAGGTCGACGAGGCGCGCTCGGTCGCCCTGGCGCCCGATGGGCGGCTGGTGGTCGGCGGCTCCTGCCAGTACTCGTACGTCCGCGGCCGGTTCACCAACGGCAACTTCTCGCTCGCCCGCTACCTGAGCGCGCCGGGCAAGCACGACGCTGACGCCGACGGCGTGCTCGACAAGCGCGACCGCTGCCCGGAGGCGTTCGGCCCCCGCAAGAGCCGGGGCTGCGGCGTCGTCAAACGCTCCTTCATCCAGGTCCACTCGGAGAAGGGCAAGCTGGTCGGCGAGCTCGCGTCGCTGGCCGTCGACTGCGAGCTCGGCCAGAAGATCACCCTGATCCGCAACACGGGCGGCCGGGACCGGGCGGTCGACACGGTGAAGTCACCGCGCGGCGAGTTCAAGTTCAAGCTCGAGAAGGGCGCCACCTACAAGGTCCGCACGCCCAAGCACCTCGAGCGCCGCGCCGGCTTCTGCACCCAGGCGACCTCGGCGCCCGTGAAGCCGTAAGCGAGGGCGGATACTGGTAGGCGTGTCGGCGAGGAACGTCGAGCTGATCCGACTGATCTACGACGCGTGGGGCCGTGAAGAGTCGGCCCGGGACTACATCGCCGACAACGTGGAGTACGTCAATCCCAGCTACGCGGTCGAGCCCGGCGTGCGTTACGGCCGCCGGAGCTTCGCCCTCGTCCGTGAGACATACGGCGATTTCACGATCGAGCCGGTCCGCTTCATCGACGCCGGTGGAGACGATGTCGTCGTCCTCGCCCACTACCGCGGATCGGGCGACAGCAGCGGCGTGCCCGTCTCCGGTGAGCAGAGCTACATCTGGACGGTCCGAGACGGCAAGGCGGTGCGCTTCCGCTGGTTTGCCTCCCATCGCGAGGGGCTCGCGGCGGCAGGCCTGCCGGCCGACGAGGCTTCGGGCTGACGCTCAGGCCGCCTTCGCGGCCAGTTGGCCGCAGGCGGCGTCGATGTCGCGGCCCCGCGTGAGCCGGACCGTGGCGGGGACGCCGCGGCGCACGAGCTCGTCGCGGAAGGCGTCGATGGACTCGCGGCTCGAGACGGCAAAGTCCCCGCCGGTCGGGTTGTAGGGGATGAGGTTGACCTTGAAGGCGTTGTGCGGGGTCAGCACGGCCGCCAGCTCGCGGGCCTGACCCGGGTCGTCGTTCACACCGGCGAGCATCAGGTATTCGACGTAGACGCGCTTTCGCCGCGCCGCCCGCCAGCCGCGGCAGGCCTCGATCACCTCGGCGATCGGATAGCGGTCGTTGACCGGCATGAGCTCCGAGCGCAGGCCGTCCTCGGCGGCGTGCAGCGAGAGCGCCAGGCGCACGCGCGGGCCCTCGCGGGCGAGGCGCTGGATCCCCGGCACCCAGCCGACGGTCGAGACGGTGGTGTGCGAGGCGGCGACCCCCAGCGCCGGCAGCCGCTACACGCCTGCAGCACCGCGTCGAGGTTCAGCATCGGCTCGCCCATGCCCATGAACACGGCCTGGTTGACGGGCTCCGAGCGGCGGAAGTGAAGCGCCTGGTCGAGGATCTCCGAGCCGCTCAGGTTGCGCCCGAAGCGCATCGAGCCGGTGGCGCAGAAGGTGCACTCGAGCGGGCAGCCGGATTGGCTCGAGAGGCAGAGCGAGCGACGGCCGTCGCGGTAGCGCATCAGCACCGCCTCGACCGGGCGGCCGTCGGCCGTCTCGAACAGCGCCTTTTCGGTCCCGTCGACCGACTTCGCCGTGCGCTCGCAGACGAGCGACGAGAACGGCACCTCGGCGGCCAGCCGCTCGCGCAGCGGGCGCGGCAGGTTGGTCATCTCCTCGTACGAGGAGGCGCCCCGGGCGGTCCAGTCCCAGACCTGACCGGCGCGGTACGAGGGCTCGCCGAGGGCGGCGAGACTGCGTTCGAGGAGCGCTAAGTCCACCCCCCGAGTGTGACGTGCTCAGGCAACGAACCCGCCGAGCGCGCGTGGCGCCCGGCGGGCTCGTGCGAGTGAGGACGGTTCGCCTAGTTGAAGGCGTACTGCTCGTACTGGTCCACGTTGTCCTGAGTGACCACGGCGGCGGGCACGACGATCTGCCGCGGGACCTCCGGGGGCACCAGCTCCGGGAAGCCCTCGCCGAGGGCGATCAGGCGCGCCATGGTGACGGCCGACGCCGCCATGTTCGGGTTGTAGAGGAACGTCGCCCGGTAGAGGCCGCCCTCCTTGATCTGGTCCATCGCGTCCTGCGAGCCTCCGACGCCGGTGAGGAACATGTCGTCCTCACGGCCGGCGTTTCGGATCGCCTGGACGACGCCCTGGGCCATGTCGTCGTCGTGCGTGTAGACGGCGTCGATGTCGTCCTCGGCGGTGAGGATGTTCTCCATCACCTTGAGGCCGGTGTCGGGATTGAAGTCACCCGGCTGCTGGGCGATGATCTCGATCCCGCCGTCCGGGCACTTCTTCTTGAGCTCGTCGGCGAACCCCTGCGTGCGGTCCTCGGTGACCGAGATCCCGGCGAGCCCCTGAATCTCGACCACGTTGCCCTCGCAGTTGAGCTCCTCGCTGATGTAGTCGGCGGCGAGCACCCCGATCTGGTAGTTGTCGCCGAGGATCGTCGCGGTCGCGGCGTCGGGCTCGGAGAAGAGCCGGTCCACGTTGACGACCGGGATCCCCGCTTCCTCGGCCTTCTGGGCAACGGGCGTCAGCGCCTCGCCGTCCTGCGGCAAGACCACGAGCGCGTCGGGCTTGTCGGAGATCACCTGTTCGATCTGCTGAGCCTGCGAATCCGAGTCGGCCGCCTCCAGCAACTCGAAGTCGACGTCCTCGAACTGGTCGGCCTGCGCCTGGGCGT
>CAWCBM010000016.1:0-7020 GCA_963793775.1 uncultured Solirubrobacterales bacterium | reverse complement strand
TCGTGCGGTTGAAGGCCTTCACCAAGCAAGGGATCGGTCTTCGCGGGATCTCCGGCGACTGCTCCGGCACGGGACAGTGCACGGTAAACGTGAACAGGGCGCGCTCCGTGACGGCGACCTTCCAGCCGGACTAGCGTTCCCTCCGCTCCTGCTTCGGCCGACGCGATCAGCGTGAGTTTGCGCGGAGACTGTCGCTGGCGAGTGAGCTGAGCATCACGCAACTGCAAAGGTCACGGCCATCGCGGCCACTGCGGCATAGCCTCCTACGAGGGTTCGCGCAGCGTATTGCGTCAGCCGCGCTTTCCGCTCATTGATCTCACGCTCGACCGAAAGCGCCTCGACGAGCGTGGCCAGCATCTGGCCTTGAATTTCAATCCGTTGCGTCGCGAGGACCGGAAACTGCCGGAACTGCCGTATCTCTTCCATCGACAAACCGAGGTGCGGTTGAGGTCGGAGCACGCCGCCAATGCTCAGCACCGCTCCACCCGCGAGCGTGATTACTGCGATCACGAACAGTGCCTGCACGGCAGGGCCGATATCGCCCAGGTCGCGCTCGAATAGCCCCGCCCCGAACGTCGCTGTTAGAGCAAGAATCGCTCCCGAGAATCCCGCAAGCGTGGATGTTTTCGTGTCCAACAACTGGCCCCGGGTACGTTCGTCGTCCATTAGGCCTCGAACGAGCCCGAGCAGTTCCTCGACGGCCTCAGGGTTGGGGGCCTGATTGCGTGGCTCGGGCATCCCCTGCGAAGCATTCCCGCCTCGGCGGACGTTGGAACCCGAATAGGCGATTGGCATGGGGACTGGAATCTCGACGGCTTGGGCTGTACGCACTAGGACTCGACTCGTCGAGCCTTGATCCGGATGGTGCCTTCCGCCTCGCGCTTCGCCTCCTCGCGCCCCACCGAGGTACCACGTGAGGTACCAAACTGAGCACAGCCGAGCGAACTCAGCTGAACTTAGAGCACCCCAGCGAACTTAGATCACCTCGATTCGGCTCTCGTACGCGATATCGCACCCAGGAGGTCGCCGGTTCGAGCCCGGCTAGCTCCATTTCGAAGAAGTCCTGCTCAGGCGGAGCTCTCGTGGTCAATCGGGGACTCCGGCATCTCGACTCGCCAGCGCAGCGCGACCGGCGAGCCGGCACGGCCGGCGGCGGCGCGCCAGCGTCCCAGCGAGCTCTCGACCCACGCCCGCGCCGGAACCGGACGCGACGCAAACGCTTGACCAGGTCGCCAAGCTCGGAGATCGCGATCGCGAAGATCGGATGGACGCGGGTGGTAGCACCCGAGCAAGCGATCGGCGAGATCGGTGGGTGGCGCGGGTGCGTCCGGGGCAGACCGCTACGGACACCTGATGCCAGGTTCGGAAGCGAAGGCCACTGGTCTACTCGATACCTATCTCGCGGCCGAACAGAAACGGTCAGCCAGTCGAGTGCGCGGGCTTGTAAGTGCAGTCGATGGCCTTTAGGTTCTGGATGACGGTCCCGACCGTGAGGTAGGCGCCGCATGCAGGACATCGCGGAGTTCCTGAGAACCCACGACCCGTTCAGCGGGCTCGACGATGAGACCTTGGAGCGGCTTGCCGAGCGGGTGGAGGAGGAGGTCTTCGAGGCGGGGGCCACCATCTTCGAGCAGGGCGAGCGGTCTCAGGACAGGGTGCTGGTGGTGCGACGAGGAACGATCGAGCTGGTCGACGGCAGCCGGGTCCTCGACGTGCTCGGGGAGGGGGAGCTGATCGGACACCCCGCGATGCTGTCGGGTCTGCCGCCGGGGTTCGAGGCGCGCGCCCAGGAGGACAGCCTCTGCTATTCGATCGCGGCTTCCGATGTGAACCCGCTGCTGGCGCGGCGATCAGGCCTGTCGCATCCGACAAAGTCGTTGCTCCGGCGTCGCCAGCCGGGGGCCGCGGCCGTCAAGGCCGATGTGCCCAGCGCCGAAATGGCACAGCAGCCGGCGAGGGCCCTGATCCGTCGCGGGCCGGTGACCTGCGCGGCGGATCGCCCCCTTCGCGAGGTGGCCCGGCTGATGTCGGAGGAGAACGTCAACTCGATGGTCGTACGGGCGGAGAACGGAGAGCTGGGAATCGTCACGGACGGTGACCTGCTCGATCGGGTTGTGGCCGAGGGGGTATCGGTTGACACCCCAGTGGGAGAGGTCGTGTCGGAACGCCTGACCACGGTCGGCGCGGACGCTGCCGGCGCCGACGTGATGCTGGCGATGCTGGACAATGACGTCCGCCACGTCGGCGTCCTCTCTCCGAGGGACGAGTTGATCGGCGTGCTCGGCGGCATCGACCTGGTGGCGGCCGAGGCACGCACGCCCTTTGCGCTTCGGCGCGAGATCGCGCAGGCCCAGGACAAGGAGGAGCTGACTGAGGCGGCGCAGCGGCTGCGCTCCACGGTGGTGGCGCTGCAGGCGACCAAGCTCCCTCCCCAGCAGATCGGCCACGTGATCTCGGTCGTCGGCGACGCGCTGATCCGGCGCATGATCGAGCTGGCGATCGAGTCCGAGGGCACGGCTCCGGCGGAGTTCGCCTGGCTCGCCCTGGGCAGCCACGGCAGACGGGAGACCGTGCCTTCTTCCGACGTCGACTCGGGGATGGCCTGGGAGGACGAGTCCGAGCACGAACCCAGCCGATCAGACCCGCGACAGGGTTCAGACGGGGTTGTGGGCTACATGCGGGCGCTTGCCGCCGACGTGGAGGACTGCATCCGGGTCGTTGGCTGGCGCCTTGATCCACACGGCGTGACGGCGTCCAGTGAGTTCTCAGCCAGCTCGATGGCGGCATGGCACCGGTCGATTGGACATTGGCTGCAGAACCCTGGCGATGAGAAGGTCCTCATCGCGAGCTCGATCCTGCTCGACGGCCGCACGCTTTACGGGCCCTCGGAGATGGACCCGCGGGCGATCCTGCTGGAGCCGGAAAACCGCGCCAGGCTGCTCCCATCGATGCTCCGTCTTGCCCTGGCGCCGAGGGTTCCGACCGGATTCAGGGGCAACATCGTCGTAGAGAGCTCCGGCGAGCACAGCGGCACCTTCGACATCAAGCACGGCGGCCTGCTTCCCGTCGTCGATATCGCCCGCTTCGCAGCACTGAAGGCCGGCGCCACGGTCACGGCGACGATCGAGCGGCTCCGGGCGGCGTCCGAGCTCGGTGCGATCGAGGGGGCAGATGCGAGGACGCTCGAGGAGGCCTACGACCTCTTCAGTGCGCTCCGGCTCGAGCACCAGATTCAGCAGCTCGAGCGGGGAGACGAGCCAGATGACTACGTCGACCCGCACGAGCTTTCCGAGCTCACGCGGCGGTATCTGCGCGATGCGTTCCGCGAGGTCGCCGCTGTGCAGAAGTCGCTGTCGAGCGAGCTCGTCTAGGCAGCGGCGGGATCCTTTAGGTGGTCACTGGCCCTCCCCCGCTGGCGCTCGGCCTCCTCGTCGTCGGCCTTCCCTTCAGTCCGGCCGCGATCGCTTGCCGCAGCGCCTCGCGCTGACGAGCCTCACGCCGTCGCATCGCCCGAACCGCCGTGAGCAGGGTGGCGGCTCTCCGCCTCGCGCTCGGCCTCCTCGCGCACGCCGAGGTACCACGTGGGGTACCAAACTGAGCGCAGCGGAGCGAACTGAGCTGAACTTAGAGCACCCCAGCGAACTCAGATCGCCTCGATTCGGCTCGCGAACGCGATATCGCACCCAGGAGGTCGCCGGTTCGAGCCCGGCTAGCTCCATTAGTCGGGAACCGCTCTGAGGAGCGGTTTCTCGCGTCGGGACTTCGGTTGGACCCCGCCGGCTGAGGCACCCCGAGGTAGCAAACGACGCTCGCGGACTCGCTTGCGATCCCGCCGTGCCGCCCGACAACCCCGATCTCGAACCCGGCCGGGTGCCGCGCCTCGCGCTGCGCCGCAGAGAGGCTGCGGAAGCGCTCGGGATGAGCGTCGAGTCCTTGGAGCGCGACGTACAGCCCGATCTGCGCGTCGTCCGGCGGGACGGATGCATCTGGTCCCCGTCGCTGAGCTGGAACGCCGGCTCGACCAGAACGCGTCGCGAATCACGGACGACCTGTATTAGTCCTATCCACCACCCTGGCGCTCACTGGCGTACGGCCGGATGCGCAGTCGCATCGCGGGAGCGTGGAACTGCGGCGCTATGTTGGAAATTGGCGATTGATGTGAAAGGGAAAGGTGACGTGAGCCACAAGGTCAGTCCCGAGGTGATGGCGAGGGTCGCGAGCGCGACGGAGGAGTCGAGCGAGATCCCGGTCATCGTCACGCTCGCCCCAGGTGCTGACCCCGCCGTTCTCGAGCCGAAGGGGATAACGATCCGTCGGGTCATGGAGAACGCCCCCCTGGTCGCGGGCACGGTGGCCGGCGCGGACGTCACCGACCTCGCCGAGCTCAGGGAGGTCGAGCGCGTCGAGTACGACGGTGAGATGTACGCCCTGTGATCTAGGGGATGCCGGGAACCTCACCCGGCGGGGTTAGCTTGCAAGCCGCCTGCCTCGCGTCCACCCGGCCGTACCCGTAGAGCTCGTCTCGCCCCGGGACGCCGAGGTTATCCGACGTCTTGGCGAGCACCCGCCGGATCGAGACGTTGCTCGCGAATCGGTGACCGCCCCAGGCGAGCGCCGCGGCCCCGCTCACATGGGGGCATGCCATGCTCGTGCCGCTCAGCTTTCCGTGACCTCCGCCCGGGACTGTGGAGAGGACCTGCACGCCCGGTGCGCACAGCTCGACGTCCGGGCCCCGGCTGCTGAACGGCGCGATCGTGTTCGAGTTGTTGATCGCGGACACCGCAACCACTTTTGCGTACTTGGCGGGAAAACCAACGCCCGGATCTGAAGTTTGGCCCGTGTTCCCAGCGGCCGCGATCAGCAGGAGCCCTTTGTTCCAGGCGGCATTGCACATCGTCTCCAGCGCGCCGGGCGCGCTCGGTCCACCCAGGCTCATGCTCAGGACCCTGATCCCGTGCTTGATGCACCAGTCGATCGCGGAGATCAGCCAGCTCCAGCTCCCGAGACCCTCCGCGCTGAGCACCTTGACCGCGTACAGCGACGCGGCCGGAGCGACCCCGACGACGCCCGAACCGTTGATCGCTGCAGCGATCGTCCCCGCGCAGTGGGTTCCGTGACTGTTCCCGTCGTCCGGACTCGGCTCACCGGGGACGAAGCTCGTGCCGCCCCGGTAGTTCGGTGAGAGGTCCGGATGGCTGCCGTCGATCCCGGTGTCGAGGACCGCGACCGCGATGCCTTTTCCGCGCGAGCAATCCCATCCCAGAGGAGCCCTTATCTGGTTCACGCCTACGGGAATGGTCTCCGCGAGCGGTGACGGCTGATCCTCGACGGCGAGCTGGGTCCCTCCGGGCTGGACAGGCGGCACTGCCTCCAGCGCGTACATCTCGCCGTCGTCTTCGACCGCAGCAACGTTGGTGTTCTTCGCGAGCTTCTTGATCTCCTTGTCAGAGAGGGAGAGCGTCACGATCGGCGCCTCGTACTCGTCGACGTCATATGCCGTCGTCTCGGGCGGAATCCCGATCATCGCTCCACGCTCGACCGCTCCGGCGTTGAGGAAGTTCACCTCGGAGGTGATGACCTGCGATAGGACCTCGAGCTTGTCCTTTTCCCCGTCCGGGCGCTTGTCCTTCGGCTTGAAGGTGACGATCACCGAGCGTCTCTCGCCTGCCCCTCTAGCCGTCTCGCCCTTCGCCCGTTGGCGTGAACGTGAGGATCGCTTCTCGGCTGCCATGGCATCCTCCTTGCTTCAATATCCCCGGAACCGCGGGGTCGTTAAGCCGCCAGTGTGGCGACGATTCAATTGATCCGTGGAACAGGTGTCAAGGCCCCCTCATGCGCTTGTTGAGAAGCCCGGGGTCAATAGCTGACTCGGCGCCGGGTCTCCGATCGTTTCTTGTGGCGGAGCGGAGTCGCTCGTCGCCTGTCGAGGTAGCAACCGGGGTAACCAACTGAGCGAAACTGAGCTGACTTCAGCCGATCTGTCCGGTCCTGAGCGTGCCCGAACGAACCCACTTGACGGCAATCTCTACGTATCGCACCCAGGAGGTCGCGGGTTCGAGTCCCGCTAGCTCCATCTCAAGAAAGCCGCGCTCGGGACAGGCTTTCGTCGTCGGTGGGAGACCCTCGGCATCTCAGCCCGTGGTAACGCTTTCCGCTGCGCAACCTGCTTGTTAGAGACTAGGGAGCCGCGATGAGCGTGACAGCCGATTGGCGGTTGAGCAGGACCTACGACTCTGTGGGCGGCACGGTCGCCTACGAGGTGCTTGGGGACGGTCCCCCGGTCGTGCTCGTGCATGGGACGCCGAGCTGGTCGTACTTGTGGCGCAACGTGGCCAACGAGCTCGCCGAGCGATTCACGGTCTACGTCTGCGATCTGCTCGGCTACGGGACTTCGGAGAAGCGCGAGGGTCAAGACGTCTCCATCGGCGCGCAGACCCGGATGCTCGTCGAGCTGCTCGAGCTTTGGGAGCTGGAGGAGCCGTGCATCGCCGGTCACGACGTCGGCGGCGCGATCACGCTGCGGCTGATGCTGCTCGAGGGACGGCGCTTCAGTCGGGTGGCGTTTGCGACGCGGTCGCGATCGCGCCGTGGATCACCCCGTTCTCCCGGCATGTGGGGCGCCACCTCGAGGCGTTTCAGACCGTCCCCGAGCACATCCACCGCCAGATGATCGCCGCGCATCTTCGCACCGCGATCGCCCGCGACATGGCCGACGCCGAGCTCGAGCCCTGACCTGCAGCCCTGGCTCGGGCCCATCGGCCAGGCGGCCTACTACCGCCAGGTGGCGCAGTTCGACGAGCGCTACACCCGCGAGCGAGCCGCGCTACGGGGAGATCCGCACGCCCACGCTCGTGCTCTGGGGCGAGCAAGACGGCTGGCTTGCCCCCGAGTTCGGCCGGCGACTGGCCGAGGCGATCCCCGACGGGTGCCTCAGCCCGTGCCCAACGGTGGTCACTTCCTTCCCGAGGACGAGCCCGGACCGGTGGTCGAGGCGCTCACTTCCTTCTTCGCGAGTAACTG
>CAWCBM010000015.1:0-7852 GCA_963793775.1 uncultured Solirubrobacterales bacterium | reverse complement strand
CCTATCCACCACCCTGGCGCTCACTGGCGTACGGCCGGATGCGCAGTAGCATCGCGGGAGCGTGGAACTGCGGCGCTATGTTGGAAATTTGCGATTGATGTGAAACGGAAAGGTGACGTGGGCCACAAGGTCAGTCCCGAGGTGATGGCGAGGGTCGAGAGCGCGACGGACGAGTCGAGCGAGATCCTGGTCATCGTCACGCCCGCCCCAGGTGCTGACCCGGCCGTTTCTCGAGCCGAAGGGATACGATCCGTCGGGTCATGGAGAACGCCCCCCTGGTCGCGGGCACGGTGGCCGGCGCGGACGTCACGACCTCGCCGACTAGGGAGGTCGAGCGCGTCGAGTACGACGGTGAGATGTACGCCTGTGATCTAGGGGATGCCGGGAACCTCTCCCGGCGGGGTTAGCTTGCAAGACGCCTGCCTCGCGTCCACCCGGCCGTACCCGAAGCTCGTCTCGCCCCGGGACGCCGAGGTTATCCGACGTCTTGGCGAGCGCCGCCGGATCGAGACGTTGCTCGCGAATCGGTGACCGCCCCAGGCGAGCGCCGCGGCCCCGCTCACATGTGGGCATGCCATGCTCGTGCCGCTCAGCTTTCCGTGACCTCCGCCCGGGACTGTGGAGAGGACCTGCACGCCCGGTGCGCACAGCTCGACGTCCGGGCCCCGGCTGCTGAACGGCGCGATCGCGTTCGAGTTGTTGATCGCGGACACCGCAACCACTTTTGCGTACTTGGCGGGAAAACCAACGCCCGGATCTGAAGTTTGGCCCGTGTTCCCAGCGGCCGCGATCAGCAGGAGCCCTTTGTTCCAGGCGGCATTGCACATCGTCTCCAGCGCGCCGGGCGCGCTCGGTCCACCCAGGCTCATGCTCAGGACCCTGATCCTGTGCTTGATGCACCAGTCGATCGCGGAGATCAGCCAGCTCCAGCTCCCGAGACCCTCCGCGCTGAGCACCTTGACCGCGTACAGCGACGCGGCCGGAGCGACCCCGACGACGCCCGAACCGTTGATCGCTGCAGCGATCGTCCCCGCGCAGTGGGTTCCGTGACTGTTCCCGTCGTCCGGACTCGGCTCACCGGGGACGAAGCTCGTGCCGCCCCGGTAGTTCGGTGAGAGGTCCGGATGGCTGCCGTCGATCCCGGTGTCGAGGACCGCGACCGCGATGCCTTTTCCGCGCGAGCAATCCCATCCCAGAGGAGCCCTTATCTGGTTCACGCCTACGGGAATGGTCTCCGCGAGCGGAGAGGGCTGATCCTCGACGGCGAGCTGGGTCCCTCCGGGCTGGACAGGCGGCACTGCCTCCAGCGCGTACATCTCGCCGTCGTCTTCGACCGCAGCAACGTTGGTGTTCTTCGCGAGCTTCTTGATCTCCTTGTCAGAGGGGAGAGCGTCACGATCGGCGCCTCGTACTCGTCGACGTCATATGCCGTCGTCTCGGGCGGAATCCCGATCATTGCTCCACGCTCGACCGCTCCGGCGTTGAGGAATTTCACCTCGGAGGTGATGACCTGCGATAGGACCTCGAGCTTGTCCTTTTCCCCGTCCGGGCGCTTGTCCTTCGGCTTGAAGGTGACGATCACCGAGCGTCTCTCGCCTGCCCCTCTAGCCGTCTCGCCCTTCGCCCGTTGGCGTGAACGTGAGGATCGCTTCTCGGCTGCGATGGCATCCTCCTTGCTTCAATATCCCCGGAACCGCGGGGTCGTTAAGCCGCCAGTGTGGCGACGATTCAATTGATCCGTGGAACAGGTGTCAAGGGCCCCCCTTATGCGCTTGTTGAGAAGCCCGGGGTCAATAGCTGACTCGGCGCCGGGTCTCGGATCGTTTCTTGTGGCGGAGCGGAGTCGCTCGTCGCCTGTCGAGGTAGCAACCGGGGTAACCAACTGAGCGAAACTGAGCTGACTTCAGCCGATCTGTCCGGTCCTGAGCCTGCCCGAACGAACCAACCTGATGGCAAGCTCTACGTATCGCGCCAGGAGGTCGCGGGTTCGAGTCCCGCTAGCTCCATCTCGAAGAAAGCCGCGCTCGGGACAGGCTTTCGTCGTCGGTGGGAGGCCCTCGGCATCTCAGCCGCGGTAACGGTTTCCGCGGCGCAACCTGCCTGTTAGAGACTGGGGAGCCGCGATGAGCGTGACAGCCGATTGGCGGTTGAGCAGGACCTACGACTCCGCCGGCGGCACGGTCGCCTACGAGGTGCTTGGGGACGGTCCCGCGGTCGTGCTCGTGCACGGGACGCCAAGCTGGTCGTACCTGTGGCGCAACGTGGCCAATGAGCTCGCCGAGCGGTTCACGGTCTACGTCTGCGATCTGCTCGGCTCCGGGACCTCGGAGAAGCGCGAGGGCCAAGACGTCTCGATCGGCGCGCAGACACGGATGCTCGTTGAGCTGCTCGAGCACTGGGAGCTGGAGGAGCCGTGCATCGCCGGTCACGACGTCGGCGGCGCGATCACGCTGCGGCTGATGCTGCTCGAGGGACGGCGCTTCAGTCGGGTGGCGCTTTGCGACGCGGTCGCGATCGCGCCGTGGATCACCCCGTTCTCCCGCCACGTGCAGCGCCACCTCAAGGCGTTTCAGACCGTGCCCGAGCACATCCATCGCCAGATGATCGCCGCGCATCTGCGCACCGCGATCGCCCGCGACATGGCCGACTCCGAGCTCGAGCCCTACCTGCTGCCGTGGCTCGGGCCCATCGGCCAGGCGGCCTACTACCGCCAGGTGGCGCAGTTCGACGAGCGCTACACGCGCGAGATCGAGCCGCGCTACGGGGAGATCCGCACACCCACGCTCGTGCTCTGGGGCGAGCAGGACGGCTGGCTTGCCCCCGAGTTCGGCTGGCGACTGGCCGAAGCGATCCCCGACGCACGCCTCGTGCCCGTGGCCAACGGTGGTCACTTCCTCCCCGAGGACCAACCCGGACCGGTGGTCGAGGCGCTCGCTTCCTTCTTCGCGAGTAACTGACGACTGCCCACAGATCGGCCGGCGTCGCGAGCCGTTTCCCGAATCGTCCGAGACGGGAGGGGTCGTACGGGTCCGAAATCCACCTTTCGGTGGATACGGGTTGAGTCCTTTGGGCGATGGCCGCCCCATCAGTTGTCGCCTACGGTCGCCCGCATGGACCTCGAGGGCCTCGTCGCCGAGTTGATGAGGCTTGCGCCGCAGGTCCACGGCGCGGCGGTTGCTGCGTCAAGAGACCCGGAGAGCGCGGCGCGCGTCACCGAGCGAGTTCTCTGCGACGCGGCTCGCCGTCATGCCCCAGGGCAGCCGATCGATCGCCGCCGCCTGGTTGAGCGCGCGATCCGCCTCGGGGTGAGGGTCGTGTCCGGCGGAGGGCTTTGCGGCGATCGACGAGCGGGACCGCGAGGCGATCGCGCTCGCGCGCCTGGGCGGCTACTCGGTGGCCGAGATCGCCCGTGCGCTCGAAACCAGCGCCGGGGAGGTGAAGCGACGAATGTCGCGCGGCCTGCTCAGCGTCGCGGCGGAGATCTCTGCAACCCCGCAGCCCGCCCCGATCTAGCTCGTGCGAGCAGGCCGTTCAGTCGAGGTAGCGCGCCGCGAACGCGGCCGCCTCGGCACGGTTCCGGGTCTGAAGCTTTTCGAGCACGTGGCGAACGTGGGTCTTGAC
The DNA here is from genome assembly GCA_963793775.1 of uncultured Solirubrobacterales bacterium. Taxonomy (GTDB): domain Bacteria; phylum Actinomycetota; class Thermoleophilia; order Solirubrobacterales; family 70-9; genus WHSW01. The sequence goes on along the minus strand of CAWCBM010000015.1, from coordinate 4,231 downwards.
CGTCGATTCGCTGATGAACAGCCGCTCGCCGATCTCGCGGTTGCGCAGGCCCTCGGCGAGCAGCGCGAGGACCTCGCGTTCGCGCTCGCTCAGCTGCTCGAGCGGATCGACGGCTTCCTCGGCCGAGCCCCCGACGAGGTCGCTCAACAGCCTCGATGCGATCGCCGGGGCGATCCGCGGCTCGCCGTGACCCGCCTCGAGCACCGCCTCGACCAGCTCGGCGGGCGCCATGTCCTTGATCAGGTAGCCCGCCGCGCCGACGCGCAGCGAGGCGTAGAGGTCGGGCTCCTGTTCGGACACGGTCAGCATCAGCACCTGGGAGCCCGGCGCGCGCGAGCGGATTGCCGCACACGCCTCGATCCCGGCCATGACCGGCATGTTGAGGTCGAGCAGGACGACGTCGGGGCTGCGCTTCTCGGCCAGCGCGACCGCCTCGCGGCCGTCGCGCGCGAGGCCCACGATCTCGAGCCGGTCGTCGGCGCCGAGCAGCGCGGCGGTGCCCTCGCGCATCAGCCGGTGGTCGTCTGCGATGAGCACCCTGATTGGCGTTTCGGACATCGCTGGAACGGATTATCGTCGCAAGTCACCGTGGAGGCTGACCACGACCTGAGCGGCGAAATCGGGCCACCGGGTCAGCGCTTGCCGCCTGAGGCGCTCGCCGGCCTGGAAGCGCTGACCCGTGTCGCCAGAGCGCTGGTCGGGTCCGGCAACCTCACCGAGCTCGCCGAGCGGGCGCTTGCCGAGATCCGCGCGGCGCTCGCGCTCGAACTCGCGGTCCTCTATCTGCCGAGGTCGGGGCCGCCGCCCAATCTGCAGCGCTACGTGGCGTCTGCTGCCGAAACCGCAAGCGCCCGAGCCCGCGATCAGGTCTCGTTCGACGACGAGGCCTGGCGCCTGGCGGTCGCCAGTGGCGTGCCGCTCGTCTTCAGGGAGGAGGCGAGCTGGCTGGTGGCGAATCCGTTCGAGCCCCCGGCCGACTCGTGGCTGGTGCTCCCGCTCGTCTCCGAGCGAAGGTTGATCGGGGTAACGGTCGCCGCAGCGGCACGACCGCTGTCGCTCGACCCCGCCGCGGCCACCCTGCTGCGCCTGCTCGGCGACCTGCTCGCCGCCGGGATCTCGACCGCCCACCTGCGCCAGGAGCTTCAGGGCAGGGCGATCGAGCGCGAGCGCCTGCGGCTGGCGGCGGAGATCCACGACGGCCTGGCCCAGGACCTCGCGCTCGCGATGCGCGAGCTGTCGCTGCTCGAGTCGCGGCCCGCCACGGAACTGGCGGGCGCCAGCGCCGAGCGGCTGCGAGAGGCGGTCGCTTCCGCGCACCGCGTGGTCCGCGCCCGGCTCGAGGACATGTTGGTGTCTGTCCCTCTCGGTGGGGTCCAGGCCGCGGTCGAGGAGATCTGCGAGCGGCGCGGCCGTGAGCTTCCGCTCGACCTACAGACCTCCGGGCCGGCCGTCGACGTCTCGCCGGAGACCATGGCCGTCGTCGTCCGCGTGCTCACGGAAGCGCTCGCAAACGCCGAGCGGCACGCTGCCGCGCGCCGAATCGCGGTCCGGTTGCAGCTCGAGGACGATCGCCTGAGCCTGGTAATCGCGGACGACGGTGCGGGCTTCGCCGTCGACGATGCCGGCGGTCCGGGTGAGGGCCACTTCGGGTTGACGCTGATGCGAGAGCGCGCGCGCAGCGTGGGCGGCAGCCTGAGCGTGCGGTCGGCCGTCGGAGAAGGCGCCCGGGTGAGCCTGCAGGTCCCGGTGGCCTAGTCTCCGGCCGATATGGTTGCTCCGATGCTCGACAACGCGCTCGGGTCTGCGCTCGAGAGCGGAGCTTGCCCGCACCTCGCGGTCGTCCTGCGCAGCGAGGCTGAGTTCGCTCCGGTGGTCGCGTCGTTCTATGCACTGGGAGCGAAGCGCGGGGCATGGCTGGCCCACCGCGCGGCGGAGGTTGAGGACGACCGCAGGGCGCTCAACGACGCCGGCCTCGATGTGGCCGGGTTGGAGTCGGACGACCGGCTCGTGATCGAGGCGCTCAACCTCGACGAACCTCCCGACGCCTTGCCGCGGCGGCTCGAAGCGGGCTTCGACGCGGCCCTCGACCGGGGCCTGACCGGCCTCTGGTCCTCTCACTCGCCGGTCGGTCCCGGGCCGGATTCGTTCCAGCTCGCGATCGCGATCGAGCGCGCATGGGAGGAGCGGTTCAAGGGTCGGCCGGTGGTCACGCTCTGCCCGTATCTCGTCGAGGGCCTCGACGCGGCGGACGCGGTCGACCGCTTCACGGAGGTCAGCGAGCTGCACGAGGAGGGTGTGCTCGTGCCCTCGCACCAGGGGCTGCAGACCTTCAGGCGAGCCTAGGCTTGGTTCAGCTCTGAGTCAGCGCAGCGTCGCTGCCCTACGAGAAGCCGCGCGTCCGGCCGATCGAGGCGATGCGCTCGCGGCCTCGGGCGGTTCAGCGAACGCGACGCGCATGTCCGGGAGCGTCTCGTGCACCCTGCGCAAACGCCCGCCAAGGACGAGCACCAGAACCGCGACCCCACGCGTCGGCGCTTCCGCAACGCGCGACGAGCGGGGTCTGCGCTCAGGTGCCTGAGACTTCGCCCAGGCGTTATTTGTTCGCGCTTATCCCCGTTGGCTAGCCGTCTCAGCTTCTCGTTACCCGAGCAGGAGCCGTCGTCGATTCCAACGGCACCTTCTTGCTACCCACGAGCTGGCGACCACGAGATCCCGGTGGCCGGATCTCGGTGCGAAAAAAGACCAAACTTGATCGCCTTTACGATGTTCGTTGGAACCAAGTCCGAAGGGGGCCGAATGAGCGTCATCGACCAGTTTCTGAAGAACAACGAGGAATTTGCCGAGGGATTCGACAAGGGCGACCTGCCGCTGCCGCCCGCCAGGAAGGTCGCGATCGTCGCCTGTATGGACGCGCGGCTGAATCCGTATCCGATCCTCGGGCTCTCGATCGGGGACGCGCACGTAATCCGCAACGCGGGCGGCGTGATCACCGATGACGAGATCCGCTCCCTGGCGATCTCCCAGCACCTGCTCGGGACGGAGGAGATCATGCTGATCCATCACACCGACTGTGGGATGCTCACCTTCAGCGACTCCGAGTTCGAGCAGATGCTCGCGAAGGAGGCCGGCCGGCGGCCGGAGTGGCGCCCGCGATCATTTCCCGACCTGGAAGGTAGTGTCCGCGAGTCGATCCAGCGCATCAGGGAAAGCCCCTTCATCCCCAGGAAGGATGAGGTGCGGGGCTTCATCTACGACGTGAAGACCGGTCGGCTCAACGAGGTCACCTGAACACCAACGACCGTGCGTCGGTTCGCGGCGCGAGGATCGTCGTCGATCGTGCCGCCACGATCATCGGCCACGCGATCATCAGACACGTCGTCCACGCGGAACCCACAGGTACCACGTGGGTACCAAAGTGAGCGCACCGGAGCGAACTGAGCTGAACTCAGAGCACCCCAGCCAAGTGCGAGTATCCCCCTCCGACCGCCGGCAGGAAAGAGAGGGACAGGATGGACCTGGCACGTGCGAGGCATTGGATCGGCATACTCACGGCCCTTTCGGTGCTGGCGCTCGTGCATCCGGCCTCAGTGTCGGCGAGCGGGCCGAAGCTGACGGTGCCCAAGGCAGACCTCGAAGCTGCATTCAAGTGCCCTGTCGACCCGACGAACGCGACCCAGACCGCGCTCATGTTCGTCACGGGGACCGGCGCCACCGGCGACCAGGGCTACTTGATTGGCCAAGACGCGTTCGAGGCCTACGGGCATCCGGTCTGTTACGTGAACTTCCCGGACTTCACGACCGCCGACATCCAGGTCTCGGTCCAGTACCTCGTCTACGGCCTGCGCCAGGAGTTCAAGATGGCCGGGCGCAAGGTGGCAGTCTTTGGCGTCAGCCAGGGCGGCTTGCTGCCGCGCTTCGCGCTCACCTATTGGCCGGGCCTGCGCCGGAAGGTCAGTGACGTGCTCGCGGCGGCAGGGACTCAGCACGGCACCACGGTGTCCCGTGGCTGCTCTGCCACATCACCGTGCGCCCCAGCGAACTGGCAACAGGGCAGGCACTCGAATCTCCTTGACGCGATCAACGCCCAGCCGGACGAGACACCAGGCGACGTGTCGTATACGACGGTGCGTTCGCTTTCCGACGAGACCGTGCAGCCACAAGGCGGTAAGCATCCGACCTCGGCCCTTGAGGGTGCGCGCAACATCTTGATTCAGGACGTATGTCCGGGCCG
>CAWCBM010000014.1:0-138665 GCA_963793775.1 uncultured Solirubrobacterales bacterium | reverse complement strand
CCGCGGCGGCCGTGACCGGGACCGCGATCGAGCGGAACACCGCGGCCAGGAGGAGCAGCGCCAATCCGACGACGAGAACGAGGAACACCGGCAGCGCGGCGGTGAGCTTGTCGGACGTGTCAATGTTGATCGCCGTCGTGCAGGTGACCATCGCGTTGATGCCCGACTCCTGACGGATCTCGGCGGCCTCGTCGCGCATCCGATCGACGAGGTCCTTGGTGGTCTGTGCGGCTGGGCTGCCGCTCGGGGTGACGATGATAATCGCGACCTCGCCGTTCTCGTTGAAGAGCGGCTCGGAGGCGGCCGCGACGCCGGGGAACTCGGCCAGCGCCCTCGCCGCGTCCTCGGCGATCGCCCTCGGGCTGTCCTCGCCCCGGAAGCTCTCGAAGTCGATTACGGTCGTCAGCGGCCCGGTGAAGCCCGGGCCGAAGCCCTTAGTCAGGAGATCGTAGGACTTCCTCGTCGTGTCCGTCGGCTGCGTGCCGTCGTCCGGCAGGCCCTGGCGCATGTCGAGTGCCGGCAACGCCACCACGACGATTACGGCAATCACCGCTCCTATCGCGACCCACGGCCTCCGCGTCACGAGCTGCGCCCAGCGCCGCCCCGCGGTGGGACCCTCCTTCTGCCGCCGACCGCGGCCGGCGCGCTGGCCGGCGAAGCCGAGCAGCGCCGGCAGCAGCGTTACGGCAATCAGCACGGCGATCGCCACCGTCCCGGCCGCCGCCAGCCCCATCACCGACAGGAACGGAATGCCGACCACGACCAAGCCGACGAGCGCGATCAGCACGGTCACTCCGGCGAACACGACCGCGCTGCCGCCGTGGCGGTCGCGCGCGCGACCGACTCGACGGGATCCAGCCCGTCGGCGAGCTGCTGGCGGTGGCGCGACACGATGAACAGCGCATAGTCGATCCCCACCGCCAGGCCCAGCATGGTCGCCAGTGTGGGAGCCACCGAGTTGATCTCAGTGACTGCGGTCAGCGCGGAGATCGCCGACAGCCCGATCGCCACGCCGAGAATCGCGGTCACCAGCGGCAGCCCCGCAAGGAGCAGCGTGCCGAAAGAGATGAACAGCACGACGAAGGAGGCGACCACGCCGATCACCTCAGCGCTCGACTGCTCGCCCTCGCTCGTGCTGACAACGCCGCCCGAGAACTCGACCTGCAGACCCGCCTCGCGCGCCGGCTCCGCGACCCGCTCGAGCGCCTCCTTCGTCGAATCGCTCAGATCCTCGACCGGGACAGCGAAGTGGAGATCGGCGAAGCCGATCGTCCGGTCGCGCGACAGCGTGAAGCCCTCGACGAACTGCTCGCCCGTGGTGACGGTCTGCGGCACCGCCCGGGCGCGCTCCACCGTCGGATCGACGACCTTCTCGTACCGCGGCTCGTCGAGCGTGTGTCCCTTCGGGGCTGCGAAGACGAGCCTCGCCGTCGCGCCGCCGCTCCCGGGGAACTTCTCGTCCAACAGGTCGAGCGCACGCTGCGCCTCAGTGCCCGGAACGTTGAACGCGTCGTTTGTGTCCTTCTTGACCGCCTGCGACGTCACAACCACCGCGACGAGCAGCGAGAGCCAGAAGTAAGGACGATCCACCGGCGCCGAGACGCCCAGCGCGCGAGGCGATACAGGTAAGAAGACATCTAGCCCCTTGGCCCTCCTCACGCAGTCCTCGCGGAATCCACCGCGCTGAGCCAGCGGTCGACGAACTCGCCGAGCGCATCCAGCGCATCGACGCCTTCGTCGAGCATGCTCGCGAAGCTCTGAAAGACATGCGGCACATCGGGCCAGACGTCGAGCCCTACGCGACCGTCGCACTCCGCCACGCGGCGAGCCAGACCCATGGCATCGCCCAGAAGGATGTCGTGCGAGCCAGCCTGGACGAGCATCGGGGCGAGCCCGGAGAGGTCGGCGAACAGCGGGCTCGCCGCCCGGGCATCCGCCGGCGTCACGTACTCGTCAGCACGACGTCGCAGCGCCTCCACCGACAGGAGCGGATCGACGTCGGCCTTGCTGTCCAACGTCGCACCGGTGAGCGTCAAATCCACCACGGGGACATCAGGCCCGTGCACACCGGCTGGGGCAGCCCACCCGCCTTTGCTCTCACGAGCGTCGCGGCTACCAGCCCCGCTCCGGCCGATTCGCCAACGATCGCGATCTGCCGCGCGTCGAGGCCGCTGTCGAGCAGGCCGCGATACGCGGCAACGGTATCGTCGACGCCGGCCGGGTAGGGATGCTCGGGCGACAAGCGGTAGTCGATCGAGTAGGCACGCGCCCTCGCACGCCGAGCGACCTCGGAGGCCAGCCCAACGCCGATCCCCGCCGATCCGAGCGCGTACGCGCCCCCATGCAGGTACAGGACCACACGATCAGAGCGCATCTCGGGCGTCTCGACGAGGATTGCTTCGATCCCGCCGAGTGTCGCGTCGCTCGTCGTGGCGTCGTCGGCCAGCGGGGTCGAGGCCATCATCTCCTCGATGACCACTCGCTGCTCGGCCACCTCCCCGCCGAGATCCAGGGGCGCCTCGCGCAGTTGCGCGTCGAGCGCCTCGCGCTGCTCGCGACTCACGAGTCCCCCTCACTATGCAACGTCAGTGCTCCGGCACGCTCGGCGGCCTCGTTGGCACGCGTCGCGACCCCTCGTGAACCCGTCTGATATGCCATCTCAACTCCTTTGCAGTGGTCCCTGAGGGTGGTGGCGAGGCAGGTGACCGGTCGTCACCTATTTCGGATGATTCACCTCGTCAATGAGCGGCCGGCCAGGCGGAGCTCGCGGCGTACGGCCACCAGCGCGGCCGGTGGGATGACCGCCAGTGACTGAGCCGAGCAGCCTGAGGCGTGGGTACTACCTTCTCAACACTGATGGGGGCATGGCATCCACGGGCGCCGCCGCTCCGGAGCCCCATTGGGCGGCGCGGCGATTGGTGCGCTCTTGCGAACGCCCCGTCTGGTCACCGTGGCTCAGATCTCGAAGGCGATCCGTCTGCCACCCACGACTCGCGGAGTACCGAGCGTTGATCGAGGGATTGAAGCTTGCGCGCGTGGAAGCGACAGCCGGGCCTTCCTGGAACGACCACAACAGTCCCCGTTCAGTGGTCGACGGAGGCCTAATGATCCGCAGGTTGCCGCCGGTAGAGGACACGTACGACGCAGGCAACCGACGATCCTGAGCGCGATGCGTGACCACCGTGTGCACGTGACACGCCTCGAGCCAGTCGTTGAGCCCGTGTGGCGCCAACTCGGCAAGTCCCTCGAGAACTCGATATCCCCACCGACCGTGATCGTCCGGTCGCGAGGCAGCCGGAAGTACTGAGCCGGCTCGGCTGAGATGACCCGGGTCTCGAGGAAGAGGCGCTTGCGCCAGCGGCTCATTCCAGGCCGGTCGCTGGGCCTCAGCTCCATCCTGGAGAGGTAGAAGGAGGTGTCTCGTGCGTCGACGGGGCTCTCCACGCCAGCCTCGGCGATTTCTGCCTGACCAGGGCCGGCACGTCGTAGTGCTCGGCGTAGCCGTGCTTGGCGCGAACGAAAGTGATGCCGTCATCCTTGTAGCGCAGATCGTCGATCTCGAGCCGGTCCGATGGCTCGATCCGCGGGGTGGGCAGCGTCTCGAGCGAAAGGATGATCGCGTGCTCGGGCAGCGCGTGCAGGCGATCGGCGCAGGCGCGCATCGCCAGCGGCGCGGTGTCCTTTCCCCGGTTCATGAACACTCCCGTGCCGGGAGTTCTGATCACCGGCGGGTCCATCGTCCGGAGGTCGTCGACGAAGGCCTGTAGGGGCCCCTCGACCTCGTAGCGTTCGGCGGTGGCCAGCTCGCGCCCACGGAACCAGGTGGTCATGACGGTGAAGAGCACCACCTCGGGCGTTGGGAGCCGAACGGGCTCTGGGCGAGACGGGGAAGGAGGTCACCACTGGGTGGCTTTCGGCTTCTCGCCGGGATCGCCTGGGGCGTGTCGGGTTCGTGATCAACGACATCGTGCGCGCCTTCGTCATGCTCCGCGCGCATCAGGAGCTGTAGAAGCCCGCGCATCAGTAGTAGAGCCTGCATGACCTCGCTTCCCGACCCCGCATCCGAGACGGAACCCGCAGGTTGGTGGAGCGAGGTCAATCGGCTCGACCTCGCCGTCTATGCGGCGATCGCCGCCACTCCGACGCCGACGCTGGACCGCGCGTTTCGGCGGCTGTCGCGGGCGGCTGATCACTCGAAGCTGTGGCTCGCCAGCGCCGCACTGCTCGCCGCGACCGGCGGAGCAGGCGGCCGGCGAGCCGCGGTCAACGGCCTGGCGGCGACCGGGCTCACGTCGGCGGTGGTGAACCTGGTCTTGAAGCCACTCGGCCGCCGCCGCCGCCCCGACCGAGACCTGCATCGCGTGCCCGTCGCCCGTCAGGTCGAAATGCCGAGATCGACCTCGTTTCCATCCGGCCACTCGGCATCCGCGTTCGCGTTCGCCACAGGCGTTGCCTCGGCTGTCACCGGCGGCGGGCATCCCGCTCAGCGCGCTCGCGGCACTCGTCGCGTACTCGCGCGTTCACACCGGCGTGCACTACCCGGTCGATGCGGTGGTTGGATCGGTCACCGGTGGCGCGCTCGCGCCGCTGGCCGTAGGCGCGCTCGAGCGCTGCCGCGAGGCGAGCGGGAACCGCGCGGGGCCCTGACCCGCCCGAGGCGGCCAAGACGGCGGTTGTGCGCGAGCGCTCCTCCAGATCCGCGCGGGACTGGCGCCCACTCGTTCTCCGTACGAGCGGCAGCGCGACACACGGGGTCTACGGGCTGATCCTCGCGACCGCGGTGATCACTATCTCCCGAGAGCTCGATTCGTCCGACGCAGGGCGAGCCGCTCTCAGCGTGCTGGTGACCGCACTCGTCTTCTGGCTGGCCCACGTGTACGCGCGCTTACTCGGGCGAGCAGTCTCCCGCGACTGGAGTTGGTCCCGAGGGGCGGTCGTCGGGGCGATGCGCGAGCACTGGTCCCTCGTTGAGGTCGCCATCCCGCTGGTGCTCGTCCTCGCGCTGGGCGCGATCGGCGTGATTCCGAACCGGCGCAGCGCTCGGCGTCGCGACCGCCCTGGCGCTGGTGGAGTTGGCCGCAACAGGGGCCTACGCCGCGATCAACCACGGTGCCAGCCGGGCCGGGGCACTCGCCTCGGCCATGATCGCCCTAGCGCTGGGAATCTCGATCGTCCTTCTCAAGGTGCTTATCCACTGACCGCCCGCGAGCCGCGCGAGAACGGCGCGGCGTTCTGACCCGCAGCGCCGCCGGCCGAACCGCGAACTCGAGCGGCGGCGACAGCTCCACCGCCTCGCCATCGATCCCGGCGTGGACCACGGCGGACCCGTCTATCCGCAGCGAGGCGGAGCTCCATGCGCGGCCTGACGGCCGGCGTCCGGCAGCCGGTCTGTCGATCACGATGACCCCGAGCTGGCCGCCGCTCAACGTCGGACGCCCGCCGCGAGTGAGCGGCCCCCCGAGCGCGTACGGGTTGTTCGACACCAGCACGATCGCCGGGCCCCTGTGGTCGACACCGAGGTCGTCGACGACCTTCAGCGCGGAGATCTCCGGTCGCCGGACCGAGGACGCGGCGCGCAGTCTCGAGCAATGTGCGGACCTTGGCGTCGCGATACCCCGCGTGACGGATCGCCTCGGCATAGATCCCGAGCGAGACGTTGTTGAGAAAGACGCGGCCGTTCACCTCGCCGACGTCGATCAGCCCCTCGACGCCATCGCTGAGAGCGTCAAGCGCGGCGATCGGATCGGCCGGATCGAGACCCAGGTCACGGGCGAAGTGGTTACGCGTTCCGGCCGGGATGCAGACGAACGGCAGATCGTGGGCGAGGGCAGCCTGCGCCACCGCCGCCAGCGACCCGTCGCCGCCCGCCACCGCCAGCGCGTCGGCGCCGGCCGCTACGGCCTCGTCAACCTCCGGCGCGAGGCTGCGATCCGGACCGAACTCGGCGACGGCTATCCCGCGGTCTCTGGCCTCCTGCGCGATCCGAGGCCCGGCCCCACGGCCGGACCTCGGGTTGACGAACAGCGTTGGCCGGCGCGGCGGATCGACCCCCTTCCACTCGATCCGCCGCGAGGGTGTCATGCTCGGCGCAGGCGCTCTCATCGATCGTCTGTGACGTGGCCATGGTGTCTCCTTTCGATGCCGCGTCGTTTCCTGTCACGCCGCAGTCTCAAAGGCGCCTGGGTGACCGGTCATCACCCAAAGTGAGCGATTCGGCGCACCGGGTCGGATCGAGCACGAATCACCCGAATCGCGTGATGACCGCTCACCCATGTCGCGGAGACACTGCTCGCCTTGAACGAGTCGACGCATGAGAACAGCGAACGGCTCTCGCGCCAGCAAGCCGCGGAGCACCTGACCGATGTCGCATACGCGCTGATGACGGGCGGCCCGCTGACGTTCAACGGCGAACGGCAGGTGACGGTGCCGATCGCCGACGAGATCGTGCTGAAGCGCAGCGGGACGGCAAACGGCGACCGCATCCAGCTCGAGCTCGAGCTCAGCTGGTCGACCGCGAAATCGGCGACCTAAGCGATCCGCGAGGGCGCCAGCAGGCCGAGCTCGCGGGCGCGCTCGACCGCCTCGGCGCGACTGTGCGCGTCGAGCTTCGCGTAGATGTGGCGCAGGTGCGTCCGCACCGTGTTCGGCGAGACGAAGAGCTCGGCCGCGATCTCCGGCGCCTTCAGATTGCTCGGCAGGAACCTGACCACCCGCAGCTCGGCCTCGCTCAGATCCTCAGCCGCGGGCCGCGCGCCGCCGGACGGCCTCGGCGATGCACCGCTGAGAACGTCGAGGATCTCCGAGAGCAGCGCGGCATGGGCCGTGCGATGCCGTGGATGGCGCTCCAACAGCTCGCCGACCGGCGCGACCGCGAAGGGGACGATGATCCCCTCGCGCTCTGCAAGCTCGAGCGCCCGCTCGATCGCCTCCTCGGTCGCGCGCGCGTCGCCGAGCCTGGCCCGGGCCAGCGCGACGAACAGCAGCGCGTCGATCAGCGACGTCGTCGAGTGAGCCGCCCGCCTGGACCCTTCGATCACGGGGGCCAGCACTTCGAGCGCCGCTTCGGGATCGTCCCGCGCCAGGTGGATCTCGGCGGCGGCGATCCGGATGAGAGCGCGGTCGCGCTCGTCTTCGTCGAGCTCTGCGAGGGCGGCGCTCGCTTCGGCGGCCCTGCCCATGCGCACCTGGGTCTGAAGCATCACACCTCGCGGCTCGATCGTCCGTACCTCCTTGCCCAAAAGCGAGCTGAGCCGCTGCGCCTCGGCAAGTCCCGCCAGCGCCTCCTCTAGCCGACCCTGGGTCAGCCGCAGCAGACCGGTCGCCCAGCGGACGATGAGCGTGGTCATCGGGTCCTCCTCGGGCCGCAGCGCCACGGTCGGCACGATCCAGCCGACGCTCGGCCTCGTCGAACCGGCCCAGCCACATGAGCGCGACCCCGCTGATCGCAAGCGCCGGCGTGATGATCGCCTCCTCGCCCCATCCGAGCGCTTCGGCCCGCGCGATCGCCTGCTCGGCGTAGTGGACCCCGTCGAGGACCGAGCCTCCCGCGTCCGGCCCGGCGATCCCGAGATGGGCGAGGCAGCTGATCTCGAGGTAAGGGCGTTCCGCCTGCTGCGCCAGGGACAGAGCCTCCTCGAGGTGGCGGCGCGCCTCGGTGGTTCGCAGCGACCACAGCTCGGTGATGCCGACGTTCATTACGGCCGCGGCGCGGTGGTCGGCTACGCGAGCGATGTCGCTTGCCGATTGGGCCGCCAGCGCCGCCTCCACCTCGCGCTTTGCCTCGAGCGCGCTCGCGAGGTCGACGCTGCGGCGCGCCAGCCACAGCTTCGTGCTGGCTACCCGCAGGTCGAAGCGCCGGCGTCGCTCCGGGGGAACGGTCTCCGCGAGCCGCTCGGCCACCTCGATGTACGCCTCGGTCTCGTCGGGTCGCCCCGCAAACAGGCGCGCGGCGGCGAGCACGATCGCAAGCTCAGCGTCCTCTCCCGCCGCCTCCGCAGGAAATCTCGCCAGCAGCCCGCCGACCGTTTCGAGCCGTCCGTCGAGGATCAGGCTGATGTAGCTGTCGGCAAGCAGGCGCGTCGCGTACGTCCAGTCCGCTGCCGCCTGCGCGTGTCGGATCGCCTCGGCCGGATGTCCGTGCTCCTCGTACCAGCGAGCTGCCACGCCGTGCAGAGCGTCGATGCTGGCGGGGTCGGTGCGGCGCAGCTCGAGCCGCAGGAAGTCGGCGAACAGATGGTGGTAGCGAAACCAGGTGCGGTCGACGTCGAGCGAGGTGACGAACGCGTTTGCCTCCTCGAGCTCGAGCAGGATCCGCTCTGAGTCCGAGTGGCCGGTCATCGCGTCGGCCAGGCGCCCGGTGACCCGGTCCAGGATCGACGTGCGCAGCAGCAGCTCCCGCACCTCCGGCGGCTGGCGCTCCAGCACCTCCGCCATCAGATATCCCGCGACGCTGCGCTCGCTGCCGGAGAAGTCGCGCACGAAGCGCTCCGGGTCCGGATGCCCGGCGAGTGAGATCGCCGCCAGGCGGAGGCCCGCGGCCCAACCTTCCGTGCGCTCGTGAAGCAGCGCCACCGCCTCGTCGGAGAGCTCTATGTCGCTAGCCCGCAGCAACTCGGCGGCCTCGTGAGCAGAGAAGCGCAGCTCCGCTTCTCGGATCTCGGTCAGCTCGCCGGCGAGGCGCACGCGGTGCACGTTCAGGTGCGGCTCAGAGCGGCTCGTCAGCACGATCCGCAGGCCGGCCGGCCGCCGCGTGATGAACAGCTCCAGCCACGTCAGCGCCTCAGGCGACTGCAGCTCGTGCAGGTCGTCGATCACGAGCACCAGCGGCTCTTCGAGTGAATGAAGGTCCTCCAGCAGCCGTTCGACCACCGCCTCGCCACGAAACCCGGGAGTCGGGCCGAGCGCCTCGACGGAGCCGCCGAGAGCCGCCGCGAGCGCGTTGGTCACCGCAAGCCAGAAGTGCTGCGCGTCTCGTTCGCGCTGCTCGACCGCGACCCACGCCGTGTGCTCAGAGACCCCGCTGTCCTCGAGCCACGAGCGCACGAGCATCGTCTTGCCGCTGCCTGCGGGAGCGCAGACGAGAACCACACAGTCGTTTCGGGCCCGCGACAGTTGCTCGAACAGCGCCTCGCGACGCACGAGACGCCCGTGGCTGGACGGCCCTCGCACCCGTGCGAGCGGGACCCTGCCGCGGTCCCCATTGCGATCCATCGCAAGCCAGTATCTCCGTCGAGCGCCGTCGGCGCAACGGTCGGCAGAGATTGGGTGCGCGGAGGACCCATCGACTGGGTCCCCCGCGCCGGCAGGAACTGCGCCGTCTAGGCGGCCGGAGCCGCTTACTTGGACAGGTCGTCGGCCTCCATCCGCGCGAGCGCCGCGTCGAGCACGGCGTACTCGGCCTCGACCACAGCCGAATAGGCGAAGTCGATCGCGAACCGCGCCTCTTCCTCGGCCCGGTCTGCGCGGTGCTGGGCCTTGTGCACGTCGTGCTCCGCTTTGCGGGAGTCGATGTCGGCGCGAATCTTGGCGACCGCCTTGTCCCAGCTTCGCTGGACATCGGACCACCCGGACGAGATCCGGTCGCGACCCTCGTCGGCCTTCTCGCGCAGCTGCCTGGGCCTGTTGCTCACCGACGGCGCGCGCCGCATCACGGTCGGCCTCGATGTCGGACTTGGTCTTATCCCTCGCCGCGGCGACGCGCTTCTCGGCCTCCTCCGCGCGAGCCGACAGCTTGCGCAGCTCGTCCGAGAGCTTGGTGAGATCTTCCGATACGGCCATCTTCAACCTCCTGTTCGTTGACTGAGCCGAGGATGAGTGATGGCCGAGTGAGCGGGCGTCATCCATTCTTGGTGATCTTCCGAGCGTCGCCTGGGACGTGGTCGACGGCGGTGACCCCGTCACAGGATGTCGGCGCGGCCGGCCGGGGGCATGAACGAGGCCAGATTCCGTTTCCACGGCTCGACGCTCTTTCTGCCTGGGCGCCTCGTTCAGGTGTGGCTGCGGATCGCCTTCCGGCTGCGCGCGTCATCGGCCATCGGACCGAGGGGACGGCAGCGTCCGGGATGGCGCGATCGGTCAGTGGCCGCCCGCCGTGATGACCGTGATCCTGTTCGTGATTCCACCGACGCCCGGGACCTGAGATACCGCCTCGAACGCCGCATCGCTCTCGTGCTGGCTCTTGACCTCCCCCTTCATGGTCAGCCAGGCAGCGTCCACTTTGACCTCGATCTGGTCGGCGCGCACGCCGGGGCTTGACATCAGCGCCTGCAGCGCGGCACCTCGGATCTCGGCGTCCTCCCAGTGATCGCGCGGGTCGACAGAGAGTTCGTCATACACGTCGCGGACGCCGCGCACCGACTTTGCGATCTCAACCGCCGCGTGGCGCTGCTGCGGTGTGCCGACAGTGCCTCGGAGCGTCACCGCGCCTGCTCGCTCTGACACGGCTACCTCGCCCGGGTGCGGGATGCGGGGGTCGCGACCGTAGTTCGCTCGGATCTCGTCGCTGATGAGGTTCTCGTTGAGCATTGAAAGCGCTCCTCGTGTTGGTGGGGAAGTCGAGCCGATCCTGAGCATGAAGGTGCGCGATGTGAGCTGGCATCACGCGAATTGGATGATTGCGGCCACTGCGGGCCGCTCCAGCATGCGATACCCCGATGCGCTGCTCGATGTTCTGCTCCGCGGGCCGGAGACGCGGGCGTTGCGCTGCCTGCGCAGGGCCCCGCGGATCGGCGGCGCGATGTCTCCCTCGGAGAGCACGCCCGTCGCTACCTGTTAGAGCAGCGGCTGGGAACAAGTGATGGTTCGTGCGGTCGACGACCGTCACCTCCACCGGACGATGGAACCCGGCCTGCGGCCACTCCGGCGAGCGAGTTCAGGCCGCTCGGACCCTCTGCCCGAGTTCCAGGCGCGCCGCCACTCCCGTTCCGAGCAGTACCCCGAAAGCCACGATGTAGCAGGTGACCAGCACGCCCGCGAGGACCAGGAACAGCCTTACCGGGGCGTTGCTGGCAACCCAGTAGGTGTAATAGCCGGCGAGGGTTGGCGTGACCATCAGGATCACCCCGCTGACTCCACCTCCCGCCAGCGCGGCACGCCAGCTGACCCTTTCGCCCCCCAGCACGCGAAACACGCTCGCGCAGATCAGCACGATCACGGTGAGCAGGAGGAGCGGCAAGGCGATGCGCAGCAGCGTGGCGTTCACGTGAAGGCGTTCGACCAACCCGGTCCCGGCAGTCGCCAGCACCACCATCACGACCACCAGCACGGCCACGGCGAAGGCCACGGCCAGGTTCCGCAGCTTGCCCACCAGGAGGCTCGGGCCCTTGATCGAGAGCATTCGGCTGAGACAGCGATCGATAACTCCCACGGACCCCGAGCTCGTCCACACCATCCCCACGATGGCGCCGGCGATCAGAAACGGTGAGTCTCTCTCTGTCCTCAGCACCAGTGCGACGATCTGGTCATGCGCGTCCTCTGGGAGGACGTCGGACACACGCGCCGCCAGCGCCTGAGCCTCTGCATAGTCGCCGAGCACGACGGCAGCCAGCGCGGTAAGGCCCAGCGCGAGCGGCACCAGGGATGCGAGCAGGTACCAGGCGAGCGCCGGGATGTCCGCGGCGATGCCAGACTCCCAATACAGCCCGACCAGCTCTCGCAACGCCCGGCGCACCGGAGAGCGCGGCGAGTCTTGATCCAATCCGGTGCGACGGTATCACCAGCGTCGAGATCGCCTTGCTCGTCGTCGTACTCGAGCTCGTCGGAGTCGACGTAAGCGGCCTGGTCCTCGAATATCGGGATGCCGTGACCGCCGGAATCGGGATGCTGTGACCGCCGGATCGGTCGGGTGTCAACTCGTCGGCTTCTCGGCGCAAACCGTCCAGACCACGCTCACCGCTGGCTTCCGAGATCCTCGACCTGCTGGCCGGCTCATCGGCTACGCGCCGGGCGGAGGAGCGCGGTTTCGGACGACTTCTTCGGATGGCACCCAGCGTGAGCGGCGAGGTGGTGATTCGTCGTCGCTCAGTCCGAACGATTCCCCCCGCGGGCCCCCTTGACCGCGCGGATCACCAAGAACGTGTGACGACGGCTCACCCCACGACGGTCCAGCATGCGGCGAGACAGCACCTGCCGACTACAGAGAGGACGGAAGATGGGAAGGCAGACCGAGGCAATCGATCAGACAGCTGCTGACTACATGGAGCACGCGCTCAACTTGAACCCCAGCGCGTCAGGGCGCGCAAGCCGAGATGCGGGCGGCGATCGGGTCGGCGGCTGAGCGGACCCGTGAGCTGCTTCACGACCTGAAGGGAGACGTGACGGGGCGCGCTCAGGAATTGCGCACCCAGCACAAGGAGCAGACGTGGAAGTGGCAGCGAGAGCTCGAGGAGGCCAGCGACGAGGTTCGCGTGGAGCTCGGCATGGAGGTCATGCGCGCGCAGCGCACCTCACAGGCCTCGACGCGATGGCGCACGAGATCAAGCGCCGCAAGAAGGAGCTGCCGTGGGGTGCCTGAGCGGGGGACGAGAGCTAGCTGAGATGAAGGGCTGAGATGATCGGCCCAGACGCAGGCTCGGCAACCGGGAATACGGGTCGGCGCGAAGTCGAAGTCTCCATCTCGATCCGGACGATCCTGGTCGTCGCGGCAGTTGTAGCCGTTGCCCTTGCACTCGCTTCGATCGGCGAGGTTCTGCTGGTGATCGTCGTCTCGACCTTCAGCGTCGCCGTTCTCTCGCCCGTGGTGGACGCGATGGAGCGGCGGCTGCCATGGAGCCGGGCGCTCTGCGCGACGGTGCTGGTGGCGGGAATAGCCATCGTCGGCATCGGCTTCGTGGTTGTTTTGCTGGGGGCGATCGTCGACGGAGTTCGGAACTTCAGCGAAGCCCTGCCGGAGCTGGTGGACAAGGCCCGCCACAGCGACCTCGGTGGTCTGATCAATGGCCAAAGCGACGCGCTCGACGTCCTGAAGCAGCACACCGGCGAGATAACCAGCGGCCTTGGCAAGGCATCAGGCGGCCTGGCGGACGTGGGGGTGTCGGCCTTTGGTGTCGTCACGCTCGTTTTCTCGGTCACCTTCTTGACGCTCTTCGGGCTTGTCGACGAGCCCCGCGTTCGGGGCGCCATCGGGAGCATGCTCTATCGAGACAGCCGCGAGCGCTATGAGCGCCTGACGGACCGCATCATCAAGACGACGTCCCGCTACATGCTCGGCAATCTCGCGATCTCGGTGATCTGCGGGACGGTCTATGGCATCACTGCCGTGATCCTCGGGCTTCCCCACGCGTTCGCTCTCGCCGTGATCGCCGGAATCCTCGATCTGATTCCGAACATCGGGGCCCTTCTCGCCGGGATCGTCATCGGAATCGTCGCCCTCTCGGTAAGCCTCGGGGCGCTGATCGCCTTCGTGATCGTGATCGTCGTCTACCAGCAGATCGAGAACTACGTCCTGCAGCCGACGATCATCGGCAGGGCGGCGCGCGTATCCGGATTCACCGTGATCGTAAGCGTCCTGGTGTTCGGGTCACTCTTCGGCGTGATCGGCGCCATCATCGGCGTGCCGATCGCCGCCGCGATTCAGATCGTCTTGGAGGAGGTCACCGCCGCGAGAAGAGCTCAGATCGCCGCCGCCGACGCTGGTCAGCAGCGACCTGCCTGACTGGACCGGCCCGAAGATTTCGTTCGCTCTCAACGGCCCGGCCGAACGGCCGATTTGCAGGCGGTTTGGCGCGAGCCGCATGGCCTTGAAACCGTTAGGGCAAGGTGCGTCCCTGGTTTCGTTCACCCGGCCCTCTCGGCTCCGGGTCGAGCGCGCTTCGGTGCCCAATGTTGCCTGTTCGCACGAGCGCGGGCGCGCCCAGGAGCGCACGGATCGCGCCTGCCTGTCGTCCGGCCGGGAAGCGTGGGCGGCCATCGAAGGGTCTCGCCATCTGGGAGAGCGCCAGGGATCAGGGGACGAACCCACCGCGAATCATCCACTTTGGCTGATGATCGCTCACCCAGCCGGCACGGAGGATCGTTTTCCGTACCCAACCGGAAGGAGTTGCTATGAGTCGCGAGCAGCGCGAGGAGCTCGACGCGCTCCTGCGCAAGGCGCCCCTGGATCTCGGCGGGGAGGTGGCCGAGCAGCGAGTGATCATCGAGGAGATGATGGCCTCGACCCCGCTGGCCGACGACGTCACGACGAGCGACGCGACACTCGGCGGAATCGAAGCAATCCTCGTCGAGACTCCCGAGACGAGCTCCGATCGTGTGGTCCTGTACCTGCATGGGGGCGCGTACGCGCTCGGATCGGCGGGGGTCGGCGTTGGGCTGGCCTCCGAGGTCGCTCGGCGTGCGAGGGCGCGTGCCTACTCGATCGACTACCGCTTGGCGCCCGAGCATCCCTACCCGGCCGGCGTCGACGATACCGTTGCCGCGTATCGCGGCCTGCTCGACAGCGGCGTCGACGCGCGGCAGATCGCGATCGTTGGCGAATCGGCCGGAGCGGGGCTGGTAGCCGCGACGCTCGTGAGAGCAAAGGCGGCTGGGCTGCCCCAGCCGGCGTGCACGGGCCTGATGTCCCCGTGGGTGGACTTGACGCTCACGAGTGCGACGTTGGACAGCAAGGCCGACGTCGATCCGCTCCTGTCGGTGCAGGCGCTGCGACGTCGTGCTGACGAGTACGTGACGCCGGCGGATGCCCGGGCGGCGAGCCCGCTGTTCGCCGACCTCTCCGGGCTCGCCCCGATGCTCGTCCAGGCTGGCTCGCACGACATCCTTCTGGGCGATGCCATGGGTCTGGCTCGACGCGTGGCGGAGTGCGACGGTCGCGTCGGGCTCGACGTCTGGCCCGATGTGCCGCATGTCTTTCAGAGCTTCGCGAGCATGCTCGACGAAGGCGTCGACGCGCTCGATGCGCTGGGCGCGTTCGTCGACCGCTGGCTCAGCGCGGTCGATTCCGCGAGGACTGCGTGAGGACTGCTCGAGCACGGCGCAGGTGAGGGGCTAGATGTCTACTTACCTGTATCGCCTCGGGCACTGGGCGTTTCGGCGCCGGTGGATCGTCCTTACTTTCTGGCTCTCGCTGCTCGTCGCGGTGGTGGTGACGTCGCAGGCGGTCAAGAAGGACACAAACGACGCGTTCAACGTCCCGGGCACTGAGGCGCAGCGTGCGCTCGACCTGTTGGACGAGAAGTTCCCCGGGAGCGGCGGCGCGACGGCGAGGCTCGTGTTCGCCGCCCCGAAGGGACACACGCTCGACGAGCCGCGGTACGAGAAGGTCGTCGATCCGACGGTCGAGCGCGCCCGGGCGGTGCCGCAGGCCGTCACCACGGGCGAGCAGTTCGTCGAGGGCTTCACGCCGTCGCGCGACCGGACGATCGGCTTCGCCGATCTCCATTTCGCTGTCCCGGTCGAGGATCTGAGCGATTCGACGAAGGAGGCGCTCGAGCGGGTCGCGGAGCCGGCGCGCGAGGCGGGTCTGCAGGTCGAGTTCTCGGGCGGCGTTGTCAGCACGAGCGAGGGCGAGCAGTCGAGCGCTGAGGTGATCGGCGTGGTCGCCTCCTTCGTCGTGCTGTTCATCTCCTTCGGCACGCTGCTCCTTGCGGGGCTGCCGCTGGTGACCGCGATTCTCGGCGTGGCGATCGGGCTGTCGGCGATCTCCGCGCTGACCGCAGTCACTGAGATCAACTCGGTGGCTCCCACACTGGCGACCATGCTGGGCCTGGCGGTGGGGATCGACTACGCGCTGTTCATCGTCTCGCGCCACCGCCAGCAGCTTGCCGACGGGCTGGATCCCGCCGAGTCGGTCGCGCGCGCGACCGCCACGGCCGGCAGCGCGGTCGTGTTCGCCGGAGTGACCGTGCTGATCGCGCTCGTCGGCTTGGTCGTGGTCGGCATCCCGTTCCTGTCGGTGATGGGGCTGGCGGCGGCCGGGACGGTGGCGATCGCCGTGCTGATTGCCGTAACGCTGCTGCCGGCGCTGCTCGGCATCGCCGGCCAGCGCGCCGGCCGCGGTCGGCGACAGAAGGAGGGTCCCACCGCGGGGCGGCGCTGGGCGCAGCTCGTGACGCGGAGGCCGTGGGTCGCGATAGGAGCGGTGATTGCCGTAATCGTCGTGGTGGCGTTGCCGGCACTCGACATGCGCCAGGGCCTGCCGGACGACGGCACGCAGCCGACGGACACGACCGAGCGCAAGTCCTACGATCTCCTGACCAAGGGCTTCGGCCCGGGCTTCACCGGGCCGCTGACGACCGTAATCGACTTCGAGAGCTTCCAGGGCGAGGAGAGCCCGAGGGCGATCGCCGAGGACGCGGCGAGGGCGCTGGCCGAGTTCCCCGGCGTCGCGGCCGCCTCCGAGCCGCTCTTCAACGAGAACGGCGAGGTCGCGATCATCATCGTCACCCCGAGCGGCAGCCCAGCCTCACAGACCACCAAGGACCTCGTCGATCGGATGCGCGACGAGGCCGCCGAGATCCGTCAGGAGTCGGGCATCAACGCGATGGTCACCGGCACGACGGCGATCAACATCGACACGTCCGACAAGCTCACCGCCGCGCTGCCGGTGTTCCTCGTTCTCGTCGTCGGATTGGCGCTGCTCCTCCTGGCCACGGTGTTCCGCTCGATCGCGGTCCCGGTCACGGCCGCCGCGGGGTTCCTGCTCACGATCGCCGCCTCGCTCGGCGCGGTCGTCTGGATCTTCCAAGAGGGGAACTTGGCCGACCTGCTCGGAGTGGCCTCCACCGGACCGATCGTCAGCTTCCTGCCGGTGCTGATGATCGCCATCCTGTTCGGCCTCGCCATGGACTACGAGGTCTTCCTCGTCTCGCGCATGCGAGAGGGCTATGTCCACACGGGGAGGGCGCGCGAAGCGACGATCAACGGCTTCGCGGCGAGCGCTCGGGTGGTCACCGCGGCAGCGCTCATCATGATCGCCGTGTTCTCCAGCTTCATCATCGACGACGCGCTCACCGTCAAGTCGATCGGCTTCGCGCTGGCGTTCGGCGTGCTCGTCGACGCCTTCCTCGTCAGGATGACGCTCGTGCCCGCCGTGATGGCCCTGCTCGACCGGCGTGCGTGGTGGCTTCCACGCTGGCTCGACCGGCGGATGCCGAACCTCGACATCGAGGGGGAGAAGATCCTGCACGAGCTCGAGCCAGCCCCGTCGGCGGAGGGCGAGGCCGCGGCAGGGCCGACGCGGGCGCCGCGCTGACCGATGGCCTGGAACACCGTCGTCGCCGGGGGCGGCTTCGCCGGCCTGTATGCCGTCCGCGCCCTGGAGCGAAGACTCCCGCGCCACAGCGCGAGGATTTTCATCGTCGGCGGAGTCGAACTCGTGATCACCAGAAATGCGTGATGCCGGCTCACCCATTCGTCTCTCACGATGCCGTTCATGACTGGTACGGCGGAGATGACGTCGACCGCCCCGACGGAGCCATGAGCGCGCTGACCGCAGATGGGCTGACCCGGCGCTTCGGGGATCTCGTTGCGGTGAACAACCTCACGTTCGAGGTTCCTGACGGTGTTGTGGTCGGGTTCGTCGGTCCGAATGGATCGGGGAAGTCGACGACGATCCGCGTTCTCCTGGGTCTGATCGACGCGAGCGGCGGAACGGGGACGGTTCTGGGCGAGCCGATCGAGCATCCGGAGCGGTTCGCCGACCGGGTGGGCGCCCTGATCGAGAACCCGGCGCTAGTGGGCTCCTTGAGCGGCCGAGACAATCTCCGAAGCCTGGCCGCGCTGCGCGGCTTGCCGCGCGAGCGCATCGACGAGGTCCTCGAGATCGTGGGCCTGATCGGACGGGAGGATGACAAGGCCTCGACCTATTCGCTGGGGATGAAGCAGCGGCTGGGCATCGCGGCGGCGCTCTTACCGGATCCGGAGATGCTGGTGCTCGACGAGCCGACGAACGGGCTTGATCCGGCGGGCATCGTAGAGATCCGCGACCTGCTCAGATCTCGGGCCACTGGCGGGCGGACCGTCGTCGTCTCGTCCCATCTTCTCAGCGAGATCGAGGCCATGGCGGACTTCCTGGTGGTGATTCGCTTCGGCGAGCTCGTCTACTCGGGCAGCCTCGAAGGCCTCATGGGGAGAGCGAGCGAGCGGGTGGTCGCGACGCCCGAGTCCGGCGCCGACGTTCCCCGTCTGCTGGAGATCGTCGCCGCCAACGGTTGGACGAGCGAGGTCGCAGGCGGTCAGGTGATCGTCGACATGCCGGCTGAGCGGTCGGCCGAGCTCTTTCGCGCGGCGGCCGTGGCAGGTCTCAACCTGCGGATGCTGAAACCCGAGGAGGACACGCTCGAGACGGTGTTCCTGCGGCTGACCGCAAAGGCGGACGACGAGCAGTCCGAGGAGCGCCGCAGCCAGCGGCAGGGAGACGGCGCCTGATGCACACCCTCCGCTCGGAGCTCATTCGTATCTGGCGGCCCGCGTTTCACGCCGGCATCGGGCTGATGGCGGTCTCCGCGGCCCTGGTCTCGATCTTCATCTTCACGTCGGCCGAGGAGCCGACGGCTGCTCCGCCCTCGGCGGGACAGGGCTCTCCCTCCTTCACGGTCGCCGAGCTCGCAAGCCCGGGCGGCTTCCTATCTGCCCTGGAGGCGATGAGCACCCTCGCGGGAGTGATACTGCTCGCGTTCTGGGCCATCGCGGCGGCGACCGACTACGGCACCGGTCTGATCCGCATCCTCGTCCAGGCGCACCCGAACAGGGTCACGCTCCTGGCCAGCAAGATCGCCGCCCTCAGCGTCTTCACACTGCTCGCCACCACGGTGACAACCTTGGTCGTGGTCTTCTGCGCGAGGCCTCTCGCGCGACTCGAGGGCATCGAGATCGAAGCGTGGAAGACCGACTTCCCCTCGGACCTCCTGGAGGGCTACCTCAACTTCACGATCGCGGGGCTGGTCTGGGGGCTGATCGGTCTCGCGCTCGCCGTGCTCACCCGCAGCTCGGCCATGGCCATCGGCATCGGGATCGGCTTTCTGCTGGTCGTGGAAGGCCTCATCACAATCGTCGCTCCCGACGCCGGCCCCTACCTCCCGGGAGGCACGCTCAGCACCCTCGCCGCCGGCGGAAACGACCAACTCGCCTGGGGCGCGGCACTTGGGCTCGTCGTGCTCTACGGCGTCGTCGCCGCCACCGTGTCGCTCGCGGTGTTCCGCACCCGAGACATCGTCTCCTGACCGGGACCTCAGGCGCTCGTGCGGGTGTCGGGCCGCGCAAGCGCCGCTGCGGGGCGAGTCGTGGCGGACCACTCTCGCAACTCGCCGACGACCGAGTTAGCGACGGTCCTGATCAGCGCGATGCGTCGAAGCGTACCGTACGCCCCTGACCTACACTCCTCGAGCCGGTCGCTGCAGCGCCGTTTTTTTTGACCCGTGCGCCTGACACCCCAACCGCTCCACCCGTGTGGCGCCCACTCGGGCAAGTCCCTCAGAACTCGATCTCCCCACCGACCGTGATCGTCCGGTCGCGAGGCAGCCGGAAGTACTGAGCGGGCTCGGCTGAGATGACCCGGGTCTCGAGGAAGAGGCGTTTTGCGCCAGCGGCTCATTCCAGGATGGTCGCTGGGCCTCAGCTCCATCCTGGAGAGGTAGAAGGAGGTGTCTCGTGCGTCGACGGGGCTCTCCACGCCAGCCTCGGCGATCTGCCCGACCAGGGCCGGCACGTCGTAGTGCTCGGCGTAGCCGTGTTTGGCGCGCACGAAAGTGATGCCGTCGTCCTTGTAGCGCAGATCGTCTATCTCGAGCCGGTCCGATGGCCTGATCCGCGGGGTGGGCAGCGTCTCGAGCGAAAGGATGATCGCGTGCTCGGGCAGCGCGTGCAGGCGATCGGCGCAGGCGCGCATCGCCAGCGGCGCGGTCTCCTTTCCCCGGTTCAAGAACACTCCCGTCCCTGGGGTTCTGATCACCGGCGGGTCCATCGTCCGGAGGTCGTCGACGAAGGCCTGCAGCGGCCCCTCGACCTCGTAGCGCTCGGCGGTGACCAGCTCGCGCCCACGGAACCAGGTGGTCATGACGGTGAAGAGGACCACCCCGATCAGCAGCGGGACCCAGGCACCGTGGACGAACTTGGTCAGGTTCGCCGCCAAGAACGCGAGCTCCACGGTGAGGAACAGCCCGGCGCCCAAAAACGCGAGCCAGAGGGGCCGTCGCCAGTGGCGACGGACGATGACGAAGAAGAGGATCGTCGTGATCACGATCGTCCCGGTCACCGCCATCCCGAAGGCGAACGCGAGCTCTTCAGAGCAGCCGAATGTGTGATCGAGCGAGGGTCAGGAGGACCGGATCAGTACGCCGCTGCGCCGAGTGCAGGCTGCCTCGATCGCGGGGTAGGCGGTGGCGGCGGACCCGGCAGCGAATCGTCTCCCGCAAGGGCGTCAGTCTTGTCGGGAACGCGCCACCAGCCGCACCTCACGTGAGGCCACTGGCTATGCCTGTTTCAGAACGCCCGCCGTTAGGCGCTGGCCCCGGCGAGCTCGTCGGCCTCCTTCCTTGCTAGCGCCGCGTCGAGCACCGCGTACTCTGCTTCATCGATCGCCGCGACGGCGTAGTCGATCGCGAAGGCGGCGTCACCCTCGGCGTTCTCCGCCCTCTTGTTCGCCCGGTCGAGGTCGTGCTCGGCCCTGCGGTCGGTCATGTCCTCCTTCAATGCCGCCACGTGCTGGCTCCATGAGCGCTGCACGTCGTGCCACCAGGCGGAGATTCTGGCCCGATTCGCGTCGGCCGATTCGTGCAGCCTGTCGGCCTGGGCCTGAGCCGACTGCTCGGGCGTTCTCGACGTCGGCCTCGAGGTCGGCCTTGGCCTTGCTCTGCGCCGTGGCCGCGTTGCCTTCCGCATCCTTGGCGCGTGCGGCCAGCTTGGTCAGATCATCCGATAGAGCCATATCAGCCCCCTTCAACAGGTCGTGACTGCGGATCCTTCGCCCCCGACCCGAGACTCAGCTCGCGAACGACCCTCGGTACGCCGACCATACACCCGGCCCCCATATATCCAGGCCCGCTGGCGTGATTTTTTGGTGAAGGCCACGCCGCCATCATCGTCGGTAGCCCGAGGAGGACGCTCACAAAGTCAGCCTCCCGCATGACCTCCTCGGCCTCCTCGATGGTGATCTCCTCGGGTGCGGTCCCGGCGGCTAACAGCGGCTCGACCGTCCAACGATTGGAGATAGCGTTCGGCGCATGTCCAGACATCACAATTTGCTCCCAAGCCTGCGTCACCCCCGGTCCGCCAACGAGCTCTTGGTAGCTCGACTGATGGCCTTGGCGCTCGCCACCGTGGCGATCGACCTGTTAGTGGCATTCGCCTTCTATCTCCTGGAGCGTGATGCGGCCGGCACGGAGATCACGAACTACGGTGACGCACTCTTCTGGACAAGCTCGCAGATCACCACCGTCTCCTCATCGTTGCGGAACCCGATCACGACCGAAGGACGCGTTCTGGCTGTGGCAACCGATTTCATATCGATTGCCGTGGTTTCGTTGCTCTTCGGCACGATCGCCCAGCAAATTCACTTCAAAAGCCCGAAGCGAGAGCGCTCTTTCCGCGGTCATGACGAGGACAAGGGCGAGGCCGCGGAGGGGCCAAGCTCAACCGTTGGCTGACATCTACGGCGATGGCGCGTTGAGGCGCTGAGCGCCAGCGGGCAGTGATCTGCGTGGTGGACGGCGCGGCCGGCGCGTCCAACCCATCGACCACTCGACCGTGATCTGGCGTGGCATTGCGTGCCTGATCTAGGCGCGCCACGCACGAGCTTGAGAGTCGGGGCGACTGGATTTGAACCAGCGACCGCCCGGCCCCCAGCCGGGTGCGCTACCCGTGAGTAGCGGTGTCGCCGGGTTGGTTCGACGCCTGTCGCAGGCGTGTGGAGTTCAGCCGAGTGCCGCTGAGTTACGTGCAGATTGGGCCCTCGAATGGGACCCTGGCGACTACGGGACGCCGGCGAGGATCTCGCACCCTGACGCGTGGTCGTTCCCGGCCTCGCCGTCGCAGTCGTCAGGGCTACCGGCCCCCCCATCGAGAGAGTCGTTCCTGGGTCCGCCCCTCACGAAGTCGGCACCGTCCCCGGCGTCGAGCGAGTCGTTGCCCCCTGCCGTCCCGACACTGGCATCACCGTTGAAATTCACGTTGTCCCCGAAGATCGTGTCGTCGCCGCCGTGGCCGCGGATGGAGTCGTTCCCGGCGAACGTGACGCTGGCGTCCGGCACGGAGCTATCGCCGTAGAGGAATTCGAACGGGTTGTCGCCGCCGATGATCGTGTCGTTGCCTGCGCCGATGGCAGGCCCACCATCTTCAGCATTGATGTTGTGGTCTCCGATCGCCACGATTCCGCCGTCGGCGCCCATGTCGAGAACGTCGTTGCCGCTTCCACTTGCACCTGCAACGCCCTCGCTGTCGCCGATGAGGAAGTCGAAGCGACCCGGACCGCCCAAGATCACGTCGTTGCCCGCGCCCGTGGCAGTGCCTTCGAAGGGAGCGACCGAATCCCCGATCGGACCGTCGTCGCCGTCGCCGCCGTTCAGATAGTCGTTTCCGCCGCCCGTGGCGTCGCCGCCGCCGAGGGTGATGCTGTCACCCTGCATCCGCTCGTCGTCGCCGTCGCCGCCGAAGATCTCGTCGTTCCCGCCACCCGTGGCGTTCCCGGAATGGGTGCGCGAGTCGCCGGTGAGGTTGTCCGCGCCGTCGCCGCCGAAAAGCCGGTCGTTACCGCCGCCAACAACGTCCCCGCTTTCTGCGAAGACGTCACCGACGACAAGATCATCGTCAGCGCCGGCGTCCACCTGGTCGTTGCCCAGCCCGCCGACGAGTTGATCGGCTCCTGCAAGGCCGCAGATGAGGTCGTTGCCGCCCTGACCGCCGACGACGTCGTCGGCGGCCGAGCCGACGATCACGTCGGCGCCCGCGGTGCCGTTGATCGTGCCCGAGCCCGTGATCGTCGCCTTCTTGCCGAAGCAGCGCGGCTGATCCGCCCCCGCCGACGCGGTGGACCCGGCACTCAACGCCAGCGCCGCGACTGACGCGACGGCCCCCAGCCGGAACGAGCTTGCTGTTGTCTTGGTGGTGATGGGCATCGTGCCTCCTTGCGTAGGTGATGTCCGAAGCATCCGCCCGGGTGAGCGCGCGCGCCATGGGCGGTCAGGGGCCAGCACCCTGACTGCGGGGAAGGTCAACCTTGCCCCGGGGCCATTGTGTAAACGGGGCTCGCGAGCTACGCGTGGCTGGACGGGCTTAGGCTTTGGCGCGTGCACCCGCAGATCGAGGTCATGTCCGGCGCCCAGCAGCTGGCGCTTCTCGTTGGAGGCCGACCGGACGACCGTCGGCAAGGCGGCCGAGAACGACGTCGCGCTCGAGCACGATCCCACCGCCAGTCACCTCCACGCCGTCCTCGAGCGGTTCCCGGCGGGCTGGTGTGTTACCGACCTCGGCTCCTCGAACGGCACGCGGGTCAACGGCGAGCGCATCTGGTCCTCGCATCGGCTGCGCCACGGTGACGAGATCCGGCTGGGCGAGACCCGCCTCATCTTCCGGGATCCCCTGAGCGCCGGCGGCACCGCGACCGAGGCCGAGGACGCCCCTCCCGGGCTCACGGCGCGCGAAGTCGACGTCCTGGTCGCCCTCTGTCGCCCGCTGCTCGACCGCGACATGTTCACCGAGCCCGCCTCGACGCGCGCGATCGCCGACGAGCTCGTGATCACCCAGGCCGCCGTCAAGCAGCACCTCGCCAACCTCTACGACAAGTTCGGCATTCCGGCCGGCGACTCGCACCGCCGTGCCCGGCTCGCCAACGAGGCGCTGCGGCGCGGCGCCGTGTCGCTGACGCAACTGCGAGCGAGCGAGTCCGAAGAGGGCTAGGGGAGCAGACCGGCTGGTAGTCCTGGTCCGGGACCAGCTCCTCCCACTCCGCTTCCGGTCAGCTCCCGCCCAGCGACGCTGCACGCGTACTGCGACCACACGTCCGGGCTCACCTCCCAGCGCTCCGCCTCACCGTTGTCGTGCAGCACGAAGAGCCGGCGGCCGTCGGGGGAGAAGCGGGCGGACACCGGCGCCGAAGCGCCCGGGGAGGGTTCCAAGCGCGCGACGCGACTCGACGTCCCAGAGGATCACCGTGCCGTCGTCGCCGCTCGTCGCGAGCATCCGTCCGTCGGGCGAGAACTCCGCGTTGAGCACCCAGCCCTCGTGGCCCGCCAGCGGAGCGCCGATCGGCTCGCGGCTGGACACGTCCCACAGCTGCGTGTAGCCCGCATCGCTGCTGACGGCGAGCAAGCTGCCGTCGGGCGAGAACCGGACCCAGCGATCGACGTCGCCTGTGGGGTTCTCGAGGCGGTCCACGACCTCCAGCGAATCAGCTTCGCGCAGCTCAGTGTCGGCGTCCCTGAGCCCGATCGCCAGCAGCGCGCCGTCGGGGCTGAAGGACATGCTGATCGGGAAGCCGGGCAGCTCCGTCCGCTCGACATCGCCGGTTTCCAGATCCAGCACCCGCAGGTTGCGGTCGAGATCCGCAACGCCGAGGCGACCGCCGTCGGGTGAGAACGCCATCGCCTGCGCGGGCGCGTCGAGGCCGGGCAGCGGCGGCCGCACCCGCCGGCCGCTCTCCGCGTCGCGCAGCTCCATGGTGCCGCTCTCGCCGGTGACGGCGATCGTCTCACCGTCGGGGCTGAACTCGACCACCCAAACGGGCTCATCCTCGAGCCCCGGCAGGTCGGGCAGCGCGACGCAGCGTGCGGGCGTCGTGCAGGCGTATGCCGCCATCCGGGAGCCCGGCGGCAACCGTCTCGCCGGACGGGCTGACCGCGAGCGGCGGCGGGTAATCGAGCAACAGCCCGGATTTCTGGAACGGCTCCGCGAACGGACGTGCGAGGCGACGATCGCCGGCGATATCCCAGACGATGATCCGGTCGTCCAACCCACCGGTGTAGAGCGTGCGCCCGTCCGTCGTCGAGCGTGAAAGTGGGAACGGGGCCGTTATGGCCCGTCAGGGTCTCCCGGACCCGCCCCGACTCGACGTCCCAGACCAGCACCTTGCCGTCGTCGCTGCGGGTCATCAGGGTGCGGCCGTCAGGCGTGAACACGAGGCCGTGAACCCGGTCCTCGTGACGGCCCTTCAGCGTCCGCAGCTCGCCCGAGCGGAGATCGAGGATGGAGACGCCGCCGTTCGGGGCGCCGAGAGCGACCATGCGCCCGTCCGGCAGACAGTCCGGCCGTGTAACCGCCGACCGGGATCTCCCGCAGCACCTGCAGCGTCGCCGCGTCGACCACGAAGGTGGCGTCGGTCCCAGACGAAGACCAGGCGGTCGCGCTGTGAGGGGACCACGGGGACCGCGAGCCCGGAGTTACCGACGCGAACGGCGGGGCCAACTGGCCTGCCGGTGCTCGTGTCGTAGCGCCTCGAATAAGGCGGTGCCGGTTCGACGCCGCTCGATTGGAGGATCACGACCAGGGTCCGCCCGTCCTCGGTGAAGCGGGCGTCGGGGAACACCTCGATCTTCGGGTCGCCGGGGTACGGCGCGTAATCGATCTCTCGGACCGTCTCGCCGGTGTCGGGGTCGACCAACGTCACGCTCTGCCCGTCGGCGACCGCGAGCAGGCTTCCGTCCGGCGAGAAATCGAGGCTGCGCAGGTCCCCGACCTGCAGCGGGGCGCCGATCGGGTCGCGCGTTCGGGTGTCGAAGAGGGTGACCGCTCCGTTGAAGCCGCCGGCGGCGAGAACCTCGTCGTCGGGGCTGAGCGCCAGGATCCCGAGCCCGGCGAAGTCTCCTTGGATCACCCCGATCGCGGCAGGGCGCCGGACCAACGCCGAGAGCAGGTAGCCGCGGGTGGCAACGGAGTCATCGAGCGTGCGCCCCGCCTGTGCGAGCAGGAGGCTGCGCTCCAAGCGTTCGTCGAGGAGCGCTTGGGCGCCGAGGCGCTGCGCGTCGGCGGCGCGGGCGGAGTCGCGCGCCTGGTCGCTTTCGCGCAGCGCGAGCACCCCCGCGATCACGGCGGCGACGAGTAGGAGGCCGACGCCGCCGAGCAGCACCCGCAACCGCCGGTTGGCGCGCAGCTGCGCGCGGCGCTCGCGCTCTGACTCCGCGACGCTCGCGTCCAGGAACGCGCGCTCGGTGGCATTCAGCGCGTCCGCGGTGCGCCTGCGCCCATTCCACCGCCGCATCGAGCCTCGTGCCGCGATAGAGATCGCCGGCCTCCCGGCTCCCCGCCTCCCAGCGGCGGGCCGCGTCGCCCAGCTCGCGGTGCAGGCGGATACCGGCGCGATCCTCCTCCAGCCAGGCGCGCAGCCTCGGCCACTCGCGGATCAGCACCTCGTGGGCGACCTCCGCCGTTCCCTCGCCGAGCGTCACGAGCCTCGCCTCCGCCAGCCGGTCGAGCAAAGCCTGGACCTCCTCCGGGGAGGCTCCCTCGGGAACCAGCTCCTCGACCGCGACGCGGCGCCGCGTGTCCTCGATCCCCTCGCCCATCTCCGTCAGGCGCAGGAAGAGATTGCGCATGAGCGCCTGGCGATCGGGCGGCACCGCCTCCACGACCGAGTCGGCGGTCTGCGCGAGCGCCGATGCGACGCCGCCGCTGGCGCGGTATCCCTCGACCGTGAGGGTCCGTCCGTCGCGCTGTTCCCAGGTCACGCGCAGCGCATGGGAGAGCAGCGGCAGGGCGCCGGGCTCGCGCGCCACGTCGCGCAGGATCAGCTCCACGAGGCCCGGCTCGAGTCGCAGGCCGGCCACCCGCGCGGGCTCGGTGATCGCGCGCTCGAGCTCATCGTCGCCCATCGCCCCGAGCAGGACCTGGTTGTCTGCGACCGCTCGCGCGAGCTCCGGGTGGTCCCCCAAGCTTCCGTACAGGTCGGCGCGGACGCCGATCACGACCGGAGACGAGAGCGCGAGCAGGCCGTCGATGAAGGCGTCGCGGCGCGCCGGGTCCTCACACAGCGTGTAGAGCTCCTCGAACTGATCGACGATGACCAGCTCGCGCGGGTCGTCGGCCACCTCGAGCCGCGCCTCGGCGTCGGGCGTCAGGATCCGGGCCCGCTCAACGCCACCGATCTCGCCCGCCAGCACGGCGCCGACCACGCCGGCGCGCAGCACCGAGGACTTGCCGCTCCCCGAGGCGCCGGTCACGGCCAGCAGCCGGCCGGGCGCCAGGCGCGCGAGGATCTCCTCGACGACGTCCTCGCGCCCGAAGAAGAACCGCCTGTCGTCGGGCTCGAAGGCGAGCAGACCGCGATACGGGGACTCGCTGGCGGGCAGCGGCGCGCTGATCCCCGGTCCCTTGAGAGCGTGGATCCTCTCCGGCGCGCCGAGTCCGCGCAAGCGGTGCGGACCGAGGTCGACCAGCTCGCAGCCGGCCGGGAGGTGTCGGGCCACGAGCGCGGCCGTCGCGGCGGAGACGAAGACCTGGCCGCCGTCCGCCTGCCCGCGCAGCCGGGCCGCGAGGTTGAGGGTCGGCCCGAAGTAGTCGGCGTCGCGGCGCTCGGCCTCGCCCGTGTGCAGCCCGAAGCGGACCGCGAGACGTAGCCCGGCGGGCCACTGCTCTTCTTGCAGGGCGTGGGTGGCAGCAACCGCAGCGTCGAGCGCCTGAGGCGCCGACTCGAACACCGAGACCGTCGAGTCGCCTTCGCCCATGGACTTGAGGAACCGACCGCCGCGCGCCTCCACGTGCTCGGCGATGATCTCGTCGTGGCGGACGAGCGCCTCGGCCATCGCCGCGGGATCGCTCTCCCACAGCGCCGTCGAGCCCTCGATGTCGGATAGGCAGAACGTCATCGCGCCGGTCGGCAAGTACGGCGCCCCAGCCGCTCCGGAGGCTCTGCACGAGCTCGCCCGGCGTCGCCGGGCGGCGCGCGGGATCGGTCGCCAGGCCAACGCGCAGCGCGGCCTCGAGCTGTTCGGCTTGCGCGGATTCGATGCCGGCCCACGACGGCAGTACGCCCGACGGGGCCGACCCGCTCAGCAGCGCGAACGCGGTGGCCGCAAGCGAATACACGTCGCTGGCGCGCGACGGCACCCCATCGGCGGCGAGCTCGGGCGCGCGAAAGCCAGGCGTGCCGATGCGGGGGCGCGCCGCACCGGGGGCCGAGGACATGCCGAAGTCCACGAGCTTCACGCGCCCACCCTTGGTCAGGATCAGGTTCGCCGGCTTGACGTCGCCGTGGATGACCGGCGGGTCCTGGGAGTGCAGGTGCGTGAGGGCCTCGGCCGCCTGGGCCAGGTAGGCGAGCACGCTCGACGGCGCCAGACCGGGTCGGCCCCGCTCGCGCAGCAGCGTGGCGAGGTCGGTGCCGTCCACCCAATCCATCGCCATCACGTACCGCTCGTCGTCGAAGAAGTCCTCCCGCACCAGCGGAAGCGCCGGATGGGGCGGAATCGCAAGCAGGGTCCGCGCCTCGTTGAGCAGCTCCTCTCGCACGCGGTCGTCGCGGACCTCGCGAATCTTCAGCGCGACGACTCGGTCGTGCTGGCGGTCGAGCGCCTTGACGACGCGCCCCTCGCCGCCGACCCCCAGCGTCCCCAGCGGCTCGTACCGCCCCTTGATCAGCGGTGCCGAGGACGTCGCGACGTCTTCGCCCAAGCCCATGGCGACATCATCTGCGCTGGCGCCCGTTTACACAATGGCCCGCGGGCAAGATTGACCTTCCCTCGCGGTCAGGGCGCTGGCCCCTGAGCGCCCATGGCGCGCGCGCTCACCCGAGCGGATGCTTCGGACATGAGCGATCCACAGGAGTTCCGAGATGGGGTTGGCCGGGGCGAGACTTGGCGCAGTGGCCCTGGCGGTCACTCGCGATCGGCCTCGCTGCCTGCGGCGGCGATGACGGTGACGAGACCACGGCGCATGAAGCGGCGAACGTGGAGGCGCCCTCGGGCGCCGAGAACCTCGACCGGTTCCTCATGCGAAATGACGAGGAGCCCGGGTTCCGTCCGGAGGCGGCGTCCCGGAGCGACGCCTTCATCGGGCGAGACCATCACGGGCGTCGACGCCTTCGCGACGGAGATGCACCTGACGCCGGCCGACGCGGAGCGACTTCGCCGCGAAGGGTTCGTCTCGTTCACCGTCCAGCCGATCCGCGGCCCGCGGAGCGCCGGGATCACGAACGTCGCCGCTGTACGAGACCCCGGAAGGCGCCCAGCACAGCCTGGCGCACGAGTTGCGCCCGGACGTCATCCGCGGTTTCGGCCCCGTCGAAGACCTCCGATTCTTTTCCGTCCCAGGCATTCCTGGCGCACGCGGCTGGACCGCGTCCCTGCCCGGCGAGCCCGGCCGCGCGTCGGCAACGTCTTCTGGGTCCAGGGTCGGTGCATGCTCGTCCTCGGGAACCAGGGCCCCGGTCCCTTCGCCGGCCCACTGTCGACGGGTGCGCGGGCGATCTTGATCGCACCAACGGCGATGCCCGTGCAACGGATCAGTGTGAACGAGTCCGCAGACCAAGTCAGAGAGGACCCCCCATGCGAAATCAACTCGCCGTGCCGCTAGCCATCGGCGCCGCATTTCTCGTCCTGGGCGTGGGAGGCTGCGGCGATGACGAGGATGAAACGGCCGATTTCTCGACCGCCTAGCGGCGATCCTCCCCGAAGCCAAGGCACCGGTCAAGCTCCGCAGAGCGACCGCCCGCGCGACGAAGCGTGTGGTAATCGGGGCGACTGGATTTGAACCAGCGACCGCCCGGCCCCCAGCCGGGTGCGCTACCAGACTGCGCCACGCCCCGTGACTCGGCCAGATGTTACGGAAGCATGCCGCTTCTGTGCCAAGGCTCAAACGGGCGCGACGCTCGTGCCTGACCGATCATTTCGCTGTCCGCCAGCAGTGGTTCGGTGGCATGACGATGAGGCGCTGTGGACGCTGCGGAGAGCTGAAGCCGGTAGAGGAGTTCAACTGGCGACGCAAGGAGCGCGGCCAGCGCGACAACATGTGCCGTCCCTGTCGCGCCGAGTACAAGCGAGAGCACTACGAGGCACACAAGCAGCGCTATATCGATCAGGCTCAGGCTCGCAAGCGCGTCCTCTACCTCGAGCGCACGAAGTACCTGATCGAGTACTTCGCCAGCCACCCATGCGTCGACTGCTGCGAAGCGGACCCGGTCGTCCTCGAGTTCGACCACCTGGCCGGCAAGGAATTCGACATCGGTCAAGCGCTCCCGTACCGGAACTGGCAGAGCATCCTCGACGAGATTGCGAAGTGCGAGGTCGTCTGCCGCAACTGCCACCGGCGTCGAGAATCACGACGCATGGGTGCACTGCGTGTGCTCTTGACGGACTTGCCAGCCCCATCCGACTAGCAAGCGGGCGACGGGGCTCGAACCCGCTTCTTTCACCTTGGAAGGGTGACGTGCAACCAGTTACACCTCGCCCGCGTGAGCTGATGATAAGCCCGGATCAGCCGACGCGCAGACCGAAATCGGCCGTGTAGATCCCGCCTGGATCGCCGCCATCGTTTGGCGTGCCGGCGGCGAATCCGACGCCGACGTCCCTGAAGGAGCCGTTGAGAAGCGTCGAGCGGTGCGGCGGGCTGTTCATCCAGACCTGGACGATCGCCTTCGGCGTCCCGCGGCTCGCGGAGCCCCAGGCGATGGTCTCGCCGGCGGCCCAGCGGCTCAGGCCCCCGGCCAGGTAGTCCACGCTCTCGAGGCGAGATCCGAGCGCCGACTCGCCCGGGCACTCGTGGGCGAAGCAGCCGGTGCCGTCCATTTCGTCGGTGTGCTTCTGGGCGGCGCGCTGGAGCTTCTTGTGCGCATCGAGCGGTCGCGCGCCGGCCTTCCGGCGCTCGGCGTTGAGGAGGCAGACGATCGCCTTGCGCGCCTCGCCCGGACGTAGAGCGTCGGGATGGACGTTGCCCCACTCCGAGCAGGCGCTCGCGGAGGCGACGGGCGCCGTCGGGCCGGCGACGAGCGCCAAAGTGGCGAGCCCGAACGCGACCAGCGCGAGGACCGTGATCTGCCGATGCCGGAGGACCATCGGCCTTGCCATCGACGCCACCGGCGCACGCTGAACGCGACGCCCGAGACCTTCGGACGTTCGTCCAGCCCGAGTCCGGCTTGCCGGCTAGTGGTTCGGGACGCGGAACGCGAATACGGCCGTGAACGTGCCGTAGCCCGGCTTGCAGCGGCGCTTGACGTTGCCGTCAGAGACGCCGACCCCGAGGTCGCGGAACTCCTTGCCGAGGATGTTCAGCCGGTGGTACGTGCTGGCCATCCAGTTGGTGACCATCGCCTCGGCGGTCGTGCCGCAACCGGTGTTCTCGGCGAACTCCCACTTGCGCGCGCCCTTCAGATAGCCGGACCGGCGCAACCGCGTCTGAAGGTCGGGCTCGTCCGCGCACACGTGCGAGAGGCAGTCCGTCTCAACCATCTTGTCGGTGTGTAACTGCGCCGCCTCCTGGAGGCGAAGCGAGGGCTTGAGCCGCTGTCTAGCGTGGCGGCTGCGCTCCTTGTTGATCAGGCAGACGAACGCCTTGCGAAGCTGGCCGCTGGGCAGCTCGCGGACCGCGCCGGTCGCGTGATCGCAACCGGTCTCGTTGTCCCGCCGCCACCACCACCCTGACCCGCAGCGAGCGCGAGCGAAGCGAGCACGGCGGCGGCCGCGGCGACGACCACCGCGACCCCCGACAACCGTCTGCGTCCGTGCCTGTCCATCCGAATCAAGATCCCCGGGAAGCTACCGCCCTGCCACGGGCTTCCCGGTGATCAGGGAACCCTGCACGACGCGCGCGAGTTGCGGATCGAGTGAGCGGGGGAGCCGGGAATCGAACCCGGATTGACGGTTTTGGAGACCGTCCGCATACCGTTAACCCACTCCCCCGGGGCCGTCGAGTCTAGAACCCCGAATTCAGAACTTCGGGCCGATGAACGTGTCCAGAATCGCGACCGAATCCTTGCGGTAGACAGCGATCTGGCGGTCGCATGGCCTGGTCCAGCGCACTCCGAGCGCGTCAAGCGACTCGCAGTACAGGCGCTTGATGTCTTCCGACAGGTTCGAGAAGTGGTAACGCGGTGACGATCGACCGCGATCGTTGGCCACGATGCGGCAGCCATCGCTGTGGATCAGGCCGCGTACAAACTGCTCTCGTTGCTCATCGATAATCGCCTGCTGCCAGGCGACCAACTCAATCGTCCTCAAATGCTTGCGGCCGGGGCCGTGCTGCGGGATCAGGCAAGGCCAGTGCTGCCAATACGCCGAAACTTCGACACACCGCTCGTATCCGTGTCGACCAATCCGCACAGGGTTGTCGGGCCGGATCGCTTGGATCGCGGCGGCACATTCGGTGACGATGCCCGGGTAGCCGGCATCGAGCGTGATTCGGAGCCTGGCACGCCCGAGGGCCAGCTGAGATGCATCCGTCTCCGAGATACATTCCGAGCAGGTAGGCGTACGGCGACGCCGGCGGGTCCGGGATACCTCCGGAGCAGCCCGCGCAGCTGCGACGCCGCCTCCGCTCACGTTGTTTGGCAACGGTCCCGAAGCCCTTGGTTCGCCACTCGCGGACCGTCGATCGCGGGATCCCGGTGCGACGCGAAACCTCGGAGTCGTTGAGCCCCGCTCGATGAAATGAGCGGACGCGCCTTCGTTCTTCGTCGCTGCGCATAGTCGAACACCTGTTCGCATGATGGCGCCTCCGACGGACAGCATCCCCGGACGTAGAATCCGGTTTCGTCTGCGGGCGTGCTGGAACTGGCAGACAGGCCAGGCCTAGAACCTGGTGCTCGAAAGAGCGTGGGGGTTCGATTCCCTCCGCCCGCATCGATCGTCGCGTCGGACCGTTTCAGGTCATAGACTTGCTCGCGATGGAGGCGACTAGCGTCCGTCCCGGGTACGAGCTCTGGAGGCCCAACCGGGAGAAGGCAGCGTCGAAGTCGATGAAGGCGATCATCGCCTTCGTCCTGCTGGTCTCGGCGGGACTGCTGATTCTGATCACGATCGGCGGCTGGGAGCGACTGCAGGGCGCCAGCGTCGCGGTGACGAGCCTGCTCTGGGCGGCGATCTACATCTTGTTCGCGTTCCTGATCGCCGGCCGGTGGCAGCGCGGCGTCCTGCCGGTCGCTGCCGCGCTGGCCATCATCCTCGCCATCTTCGCCGCGATCGCCGCGCCCGACTGGTTCGCGCGCGACAAGGAAGGCCTCACCTCACCCGCCCTTCCCGAGGATCTGCTCGGCCTGCTGACCGTGATCCTGATCCCGGTGCAGCTGATCCTGGTCGTCGTCGCGTTGATCGGCTTCAACCAGAACTGGCACGTCGAGGAGGAGCGGCCGATCGGCGGTCGGCCGCTTCACGGCGAGGACGAGCCGGCCGGCTCGAGCCCCGCGCCCGCCTAGAACAGCGCTTCCTGCTCCTCGCTCCGCGGCTCGATCAGCTCGGGCCCGTCGTTGCGCACGTCGTTGACCAGATCCGGCACCTCGCGCGCGACCAGGAGATCATCGGGCGGCGGAGCGAGCAAAGCGAGCAGCTCCTCCGGCTCCGCGTCCGGGTCGAGCCACGCCGCCTCCAGCGCCGGATCGAGGACCACCGGCATCCGGTCGTGGATCGGGCGCATGAGCCCGTTCGGCTCCGTGGTCACCAACGCGCAGCTGTGGAGCACCTCGTCGGAGCCCTTCTGCGGCAACTCCGCCCAGATGCCCGCGAAGGCGAACAGGTCGCCGTCGGGCCGGCTGAACCAGAGCGGTCGCTTGCCGCGCTCGTCGGTTAGCCACTCGTAGAACCCGTCAGCCGGCATCAGGCAACGCCGCTCGCGAAACGACTCCGCGAACGCAGGCTGCCTCTCGATCCCCTCCGCCCTCGCGTTGATCAGCGGTCGCCCGCCCTTCTTCTCCGCCCAGCGACCGGGGACGAGCCCCCAGCGCAGCTGGCCCGCCTCCCGCGCGCCGTCGTCGCGGCGCCGAACCGCGATCACCGGATCGGTGGGCGCGATGTTGAAGCGCGGCTCGGCCTCGATCTTCGACGACTCGAGGATGTCGAATCGGGCCCGAATCCGCATCGGGTCGGGGTTGGAGAGTGTGTAGCGACCGCACATCGGATGCCGGAGGTGGGATTCGAACCCACACGCCCTTTCGGGCACGACCTTTTGAGGGCCGCGAGTCTGCCGTTCCTCCACTCCGGCGCAGGCCAAACGATAGAGCTGCCAAGCGGGGATAATCACCGCCCGTGGACTCGGCCGGGCGCATGGAGATCATCAGGGAGCTGTGCTCGTTCGAGGGCAGGCTCGCAGGCACGGACGCCGAGCGGCGAGCCGCGAACCGGCTTGCCGAGCGTCTGCGTGAGCAGGGTCGGAGGGTCGCGGTTGAGCCCACCCACGTCCACCCCCAGCTCGGGCTCGTCTACGCGCTTCACTGTGCGGTCGGGTTCGCGGGCAGCCTCGTCTCGGTGGCGGTGCCGGCGCTCGGGTTCGCGCTCGTCCTGCTGGCGGCGACCTCCATGTACCTAGACCTGAACGCGCGCTTCTACCTCCTGCGGCGCATCTTCTTCCGGCGCGCCTCCCAGAACGTCGTCGCCCGCGGCAACGACGCCTACGCGCCCGCGCGCCTGTTCATCACGGCCCACGTCGACGCCGCCCGCACCGGCGCCGCCTACTCGCCGGCCGCATGCGCCTGCTCGCCGGGATCGCCAACCGGCTTCCCTTCGTCTTCAGCCCGCCCCGC
Organism: uncultured Solirubrobacterales bacterium; assembly: GCA_963793775.1. Taxonomy (GTDB): domain Bacteria; phylum Actinomycetota; class Thermoleophilia; order Solirubrobacterales; family 70-9; genus WHSW01. The sequence goes on along the minus strand of CAWCBM010000014.1, from coordinate 104,086 downwards.
CTCCTCTTCTGGTCGCTCGCCCTGCTCGTCCCCCTCGTCGGCGTTCGCATGGCCGGCGTCGACTCGAACGCGATCTCGATCGCCCAGCTCTTCCCCACGCTGGTCCTACTGATCGGCGTCTTCGCCTTCGTCGACATCGAGCTCTCCGATGTCGTCCCCGGCGCCAACGACAACGCCTCCGGGGTCGCAGCCGCGATCTCGCTCGCCGACGAGCTCGCCGCCAAGGCGCCGGAGAACCTCGACGTCTGGGTGGTGCTCACCGGCGGCGAGGAGTGCCTGATGCAGGGCATGCGCTCGTTCGTCCGCAGCCACCGAAAGCGGCTCTCGGACCGGCCCGCCTACTTCCTCAACCTCGACTCGGTCGGAGGCGGCCAAGTCCGCTTCACCGCGAGCGAGGGGCTCGCGGTCAGCTACGACATGGGCAAGCGCATGAACGAGCTCTGCGAGGCGATCGCCGAGGCCGGCGCGAGCCGCAACGGCGACCGGCCGCAGCCGCTCGCCTCCGGGTTTGCCAGCGACGCGGTCCCGATCCGCCTCGCCCGCTTCGAGGCGACCACCATCACCACCCTCCCGGAGGGAGCGGTCGTCGCCGCCAACCATCACCTCGCCGAAGACCGCCCGGACGCCGTCGACTCCGAGTCCGTCGACCGCGCCCACGAGTTCGCGCTCGAGCTCGCCCGCCAGCTCGACCGGGACGTCGGCCGCAGGCGCGAATGACGACCGAGGCCGCCACCGGCGAGCTGCTCTGGACGCCGTCCGCGGAGGCGATCGAGCGCTCGAACCTGACCGCCTACATGCGCTGGGTCGAGGCCGAGCGCGGCCTTCGCTTCGACGGCGACTACCACGCCCTCTGGCGCTGGTCGGTCGATCAGCTCGAGGATTTCTGGCAGTCGATCTGGGACTACTTCGACGTCCGGCACGCCGGCGAGCCGAGCGCGGTGCTGGCGGAGCGCTCGATGCCCGGCGCGCGCTGGTTCGAGGGCACCCACCTCAACTACGCCGAGCACATCTTCCGCGACAGGGACCCGGCCGCCGTCGCCGTCCGCCACGCGGCGGAGGGCGGCGAGCCCGGCGAAATCACGTGGGGCGACCTGCGCTCGCGCGTCGGCAGCTTCGCGGCCGGCCTGCGCTCGCTCGGGGTCGAGCGCGGCGACCGCGTCGTCGCCTACCTGCCGAACTCGCCCGCCGCGCTGATCGGCTTCCTCGCCACCGCCTCGATCGGCGCCGTCTGGTCGTCGTGCTCTCCCGACTTCGGGGTCGGCAGCGTCGTCGACCGCTTCGCCCAGGTCGAGCCCAAGATCCTGCTCGCCGTGGACGGCTACACCTACGGCGGCCGAGCGTTCGACCGCATGGACGTGGTCGCCGAGCTCGAGCGCTCGATGCCGTCGCTCGAGCACACCGTCCTCGTCGGATACCTCGACGCCGACGCGGACCCCGGTCGCCTCGATCACGGCGTCGGATGGCGGGAGGTCGAGGCGATGGGCGCGGGCGCCGAGCTGGAGTTCGACCGCGTCCCCTTCGACCACCCCCTCTGGATCCTCTACTCCTCCGGCACCACCGGCCTGCCGAAGGCGATCGTCCAGGGCCACGGCGGGATCCTGCTCGAGCAGTTGAAGAAGCTCCACCTCCACGTCGACGCGCAGCCCGGCGACCGCGTCTTCTGGTTCACGACCACCGGCTGGATGATGTGGAACTTCCTCATCGGGATCCTGCTCACCGAGGCGTCGATCGTCCTCTACGACGGCAACCCCGGCCACCCCGACATGGAGGCCCTCTGGCGGCTCGCCGCCGAGACCGAGATGACCACCTTCGGCACCTCGGCGAGCTTCGTCGCCGCCTGCATGAAGGCCGGCGCCGAGCCGGGGCGCGACCGGGACCTCTCCTCCCTGCGCGCCGTCGGCTCGACCGGCTCGCCGCTCGCCCCCGAGGGCTTCCAGTGGATCTACGACCAAGTCGGCGCCGACACCTGGCTCTTCTCCACGTCGGGCGGCACCGACGTCTGCACCGCCTTCGTGGGCGGAGTCCCCACCCTGCCCGTCTACAGGGGCGAGCTGCAGGCCCGCTCTCTCGGCTGCGCGGTCGACGCCTTCGACGAAGACGGAAACCCGCTCGTCGACGAGGTCGGCGAGCTTGTGATCACCGAGCCGATGCCGTCGATGCCGCTCTACCTGTGGGGCGACGATGACGGCTCTCGATACCGGGCCAGCTACTTCGAGATGTACCCGGGCGTCTGGCGCCACGGCGACTGGATCGAGATCACCTCGCGCGGCACCGCGATCATCTACGGCCGCTCGGACTCGACGATCAACCGCTCCGGGATCCGCATGGGGACGAGCGAGATCTACCGGGCGGTGGCAAGCGTCGAGGAGGTCGTCGACGCGCTGGTCGTCGACATCCCGAAGCCCGGGACCGAGGGCTGGATGCCGCTGTTCGTCGTCCTCGCCGAGGGCGCCGAGCTCGACGACGAGCTGATCGCCGAGATCAAGCGGCGCATCCGCCAGAGCTGCTCGCCGCGCCACGTCCCGGACGAGGTGCTCGAGATCGACGAGGTCCCGCGCACGCTCTCGGGCAAGGTGCTCGAGGTCCCGGTGAAGAGGATCCTCACGGGCACCCCGGTCGAGCGCGCCGCGTCGCGCGACTCGCTCGCAAACCCCGCGTCGCTCGACTACTTCGTCGAGCTGGCCGGGCGCCTCGCCAAGGGTTGATCCAAACCCCGGCCGCCGGCGTAGGACCGCCTGAAATGAGCCAGCCCGCACTGGTCGACTTCGACCTCGACCGCTACCTGCGCAACTCGAAGAAGGTCGATCTCTCGGAGATCGACTGGGACCGCGTCCCCGACCATCCGCTCTCGGACGGGGACGTGATGTGCCTGCACTACATGATGGACATCGAGGCGCACACGGTGATCTACCTGCGCGACCTGCTCGCCACCCGCGCCGCGGCCGACCCGCAGATCACCGCCTTCCTCTCCTGCTGGGTCTACGAGGAGCTCTGGCACGGAGAGGCGTTCTCGGACTTCCTGCGCGTCTACGGGATCGAGGAGCCGATCGAGCCGCGGCTTCCCGACGGCCGCACGCCGCTCCCGAGCCGCGCCAACCGCTGGCGCGAGCTGCGCGTCTCGCTCGGCGTCGGTAACGGCCTCGGGATCGTGCCGACGCTGCTCGGCTCGATGGCGACCCGCGAGTTCGCCGCCATCCACATGATGTGGGGTGCGGTCAACGAGCTCACCACCCTGACCGGTTACTACGCGCTCATCCGCCGCTCAGAACACCCCGTGCTCCACCAGCTGCTGCGCAGGGTGATCCAGGATGAGCGCCGGCACTTCGCCTTCTACCGCGCCCAGGCGAAGGCGCGCATGCAGCGATCGCGCACGGCCCGCCGCCTGGTGCGCTGGGTGCTCGAGAACCTGTGGACGCCGGTGGGCGCCGGGGTCAAGTCAGAGGAGGAGGTCGACGCGCTCGCCCTCTACCTGTTCGGCGATTCGCCGGAGGGACGCGAGCACGCCCGCGGGATCGACGAGACGATCGCAGCCGTCCCGGGGCTCGAGGGCCTGACGCTGATCGACGGCTACCTCGCCGCCGCCGAGCGGCGCGTCGCCGAACGGCCCGGATGGGCCGGCGTCTCTCCCGCCCCAATCCGCCGCATCACCGCGCCGGCGCCGGCGCACTGGCGCGATTCGGAAGCGGGCCGGGTCGACGTGATGCCGGCGACCACCCCGGTCGAGCGCCACGAGGAGGAGGCGATGACGCTCCGCCTCGCCCAGCACGCGAGCGGCAACGGGGCTCAGCCCAGCTCGTAGGCGAGCCTGGCGCCCGCGGCAGCGAGCCGCCCGGACGAGATCTCCTCGAGCTCGGCGGCCTCGAGATCGGGCCGGCCGGCCTCCTTGGCCAGGTAGGGAACCCGCTCGGCGTCGAGCTCGCGAAAGCGCCGCTCGAGCGCGGCCCGGACCTCGGCGAGCGGCTTCACCTCCGGTGCGGAGGCCGCGGTCGTCGGTCGCGCCAGGCCGTGTTCGGCGCACCAGCGCTCGGCCCGCTCGTCCACCGCCTCCACTGCGAACTCGAACACGACCAGCCGCGCGCCGGGCCGCAGCGCCGCGGCCAGCGCGTCGAGGCCCGCGTGCAGGTCGTGGACGTGATGGAGGCTGCGGATCGCGACCGCGGCATCGAAGGCGCAGTGCGACTCGAGCTGCTCCAGGCCGATGCGGCGAAACCCCGGCGCCCCGGGCGGCGCGTCGGGGTCGATCCCGAGGGTGGCGTAACCGGAGTCGGCGAGCCGCCAGGTGCTCTCCCCCGCTCCGCACCCGATGTCGACGACGCTCGCGGGCGGCGTCGGAAGCCAGCGCTCCAGATAGGCCCAGAGCTCGGCCGACTCGAGGTGCGCCTGGCTCACGGGCGCCGCAGACCGGGTCATTCCGAATGATGCGGCGCCAGCCGCCGTAGCACGGATCGCGCGGGGCGATCTTCGGAGTGCTGCCCCACGATCCGATTGCGGCGCTCGATCAGCAGCGCCAGCGCGTCGCCGCTGCGGCGAAACGGGTCGGCGACCGCGGCGCCCGTCTTCAGCGAAACGGCGGCGATCGGGTCACCGTCGACCTCGGCGAGCAGCACGCGGCCGGTGAGCGGCGGGGTGCTGTCGAGCCCGGCGAGCCGGCGCAGCGCCTCTGCGTCCTCCGGCCCAGCGGTCCTGATCGTTGGTGCTTGGTCGTCCATGAATTGATGGTGGCACCCCGGAGGCGCAGCGAGGGTGCGGTTTACCAGCGAATCCGGGGGCGGTTCACCGCCTCAGCCCGAGGCGCGCTGCGCGCTCTCGCGCCCGGGCGACGATCTCCTCGGCCCCCTCGACCACCCCGCCTCGCATCAGCACCCGCCCCGCGACGACGGCGGTGTCGACCACCGACCCGGAGGCCGCGTAGACCAGCCCGGCGTCGAGCTCGCCCAGGGCGAGCGCCGGATCGTCGGTCCGCACGAGCAGAAAATCGGCGGGCGCGCCGGCCCCGAGCCCGCGGCCGCCGAGGAGCTGCGACCGGCGCCCCGTGGCGAGCTCGAGCGTCTCGCCGGCGGTCACCGCAGCCGGGTCGCTTGCCTCGTTCTTCTGCAGCAGCGCGAAGAACTTCGCGTCGGCGAGCAGATCGAGCGAGTTGTTCGAGCCCGGCCCGTCCGTGCCGAGGCCGAGGTCGACTGCGGCGCCGCGGGCGTCGCGGTACGGGAACACCCGTCCGACGGCGAGCTTCAGGTTGGCGACCGGGTTGGTGACGACGGTCGCGCCGCGTTCGGCGATCAGCGAAAGCTCGTCCCGGTCGAGCCAGGTTCCATGGGCGAGCACGGTGCGCGGGCCGAGCAGACCGACCCGGTCGAGGTAGAAGGCCGGCCGCTCGCCGCGCTCGGCGACGCAGCGCTCGACCTCCTCCTCGGTCTCCGACAGGTGGATCTGCACCGGGATCCCGAGCTCCTCGGAGCGCTCGGCCACCCAGCGCAGCGAGCGCTCGCTGACCGAGTAGATCGCGTGGGGCGCGAAGCCCGGGAGTGCCCGCTCCCCGCCCGCCTCGGCGATCGCGTCCAGGCTGCGCTGGGCGTCGGCGCAAGCGCGCTCCGACTTCGACTCGTCAGCGTCGTCGATCAGCGGTGCGGCGGTGATCGCGCGCAACCCTGCGTCCTCGACCGCCCGAGCGGCCGCGTCCGCGTGCCAGTACATGTCCCAGAAGGTCGTGGTGCCGGTGCGAACCATCTCCAGGCACGCGAGCCGAGTGCCCCAGTAGACGTCGGCGTCGTCCATCCGCTTTTCAACCGGCCAGATGTGGTCGGAGAGCCACTCCATCAGGGGGAGGTCGTCGGCGTAGCCGCGAAACAGGGTCATCGCGGCGTGGGTGTGCGCGTTGACGAGGCCCGGCACCAGCGCGAGCCCCGCGGCGTCGATCGATCGGTCACCCTCGCCCGGCGACACCTCGGGACCGACCTCGGCGATTCGCCCCGCCTCACACCGCAGCCCCACCGCCGCCCCGTTCAGCGTGGCGTTGGCGACTACGAATCCCACCCCGTCAGCGTATGCGAGTCTTCGCGCGTGGCAGAGGACGGCGTTCGAGACGACCTCGCCGAGGCGCTCGAGCGCCGCCGGCTGACCCGCGACGAGGCCCGCCCCGACGCCCTCGAGCGCCGGCGCACCGCCGGCGGCCGAACGGCGCGCGAGAACCTCGCCGACCTGGTCGACCCGGGGACGTTCGTCGAGTACGGAGGCCTGGCGATCGCCGCGCAGCGCATGCGCCGCGATCAGTCAGAGCTGATCGAGCGGACGCCGGCCGACGGCCTGATCGCCGGCATCGGCAGGGTCAACGGCGACCTGCACGGCGACCGCGCCGCGTGCGCCGTGCTCTCCTACGACTACACCGTGCTCGCCGGCACCCAGGGCGCGATCGGGCACCGCAAGAAGGACCGCCTGTTCGAGCTGATCGAGCGCATGCGGGTGCCCACGGTGATCTTCGCCGAGGGCGGAGGCGGGCGGCCGGGCGACACCGACTACGCGATCGTCTCGGGACTCGACACGCGGGCGTTCGCGCTCTGGAGCTCGTTGTCCGGGATCGTCCCCCGGATCGCGATCGTCGCCGGGCGCTGCTTCGCCGGCAACGCGGTGCTCGCCGGCGCCTCGGACCTGATCGTCGCCACCGGCAACATCGCGCTCGGTATGGGCGGCCCCGCGATGGTCGAGGGCGGCGGCCTCGGAAGCTTCGAGCCCGAGCAGATCGGCCCGCTGGAGGTGCAGGGGCCGAACGGCGTCGTCGACGTCGAGGTCACCGACGAGGCCGAGGCGGTCGCCGCCGCCAAGAGGCTGCTTTCCATCTTTCAGGGCCCGCTGCCGTCGGGCGAGGCGCCCGACCAGTCGACGCTGCGCGATCTGGTGCCGGAGCGCCGCCGGCGCGCCTATGACGTCGGGCGCGCGGTCGAGCTGCTCGTGGACCGCGACTCGCTCACCGTCCTTCGCCCCCGTTTCGCGCCCGAGATGCTGACGGCCCTGGCGCGAATCGAGGGCCGCGCCGTGGGCGTGATCGCCAACAACCCGATGCACCTGGCCGGGGCGATCACGAGCGGGGCGGCGGACAAGGCGGCGCGCCTCCTCCAGCTCTGCGACGCCTTCGAGATCCCGGTCGTGTCACTGATCGACACGCCGGGGATGATGGTCGGGCCCGAGGCCGAGGCGACGGGGCTCGTGCGCCATTGCTCGCGCCTGTTCGTCGCCGGCGCCTCGCTTCGGGTGCCGCTCTGCGCCGTGATCCTCCGCCGGGCCTACGGCCTCGGCGCCCAGGCGATGGCGGGCGGCAGTCTGCACGAGCCCGAGCTCACGGTCGGCTGGCCGACGGCGGAGCTCGGAGCGATGGGCCTCGAGGGAGCGGTGAAGCTCGGCTTTCGCCGTGAGCTCGAGGCGATCGCCGACGAGGACGAGCGCGCGAGCCGGCTCGAGGAGATGGTCGCCCACGCCCACGAGCACGCCAAGGCCCTCAACGCCGCCACCCTGTTCGAGCTCGACGACGTCATCGACCCCGCCGAGACCCGGCGCCTGATCTCCTCCACCCTCTCCGCGGCCACCGCCCGCAGGCCGACGTCCGAGCGCCCGCGCTTCGTCGACACCTGGTAGGCCCAGAGCGGGATTTGGGACGCCGGGGACGCCGGGGCGTCCCCAGCACCCCAATCGCTTAGGCGGCCGCCCCGGCGGGCACCGCCCCGATGTCGCGCATGAACGTCAGCGTGTCCCACTGCGTCCACGACTCGACGATCTTGCCGCCCTCGAAGCGATCGATGCTGATACCCCTGACGGGTTGACCGCGGTCGTGGGTCGGCTGCAGGCCCATGAGCTCGTTCTCGAACGTGCCCTGGCCGGTCCAGCGGAGAACGACCTTGTCGCCGGCCTCGAACGCGTCCTCGACGGTGAAGTGCAGATCGGGGAACGCGTTGCGGTACGTGGCCATCGACGCCTTCGACGCCTCACGGTCCTCGTCGCCGGTCAACGGATCGTGGCCGACGAAGTTCTCGGCGCAGACCTCATCGATGACGTCCAGGTTGCCTTTGCTGAATGCCTCCTCGATCACGCGCTTCGCAGCGGCGACTTGATCTTCCGGCATGTGACTCCTCCTCTGGGTGGGTTTCCGCCCCGCCCCACGCCGACCATACGCCCGACCCGGCGCGGATCCAAATCTCACGCCGTGGGTAGGCTCGGCCCGTGCCCCGACTCGCCCTGATCGCCGGCAGCTCGCTGCGCGGCGCCGGCCTTCCCGAGGGCGACTGGGAGCTGCTCCAGCGCCACGGCGAGGCGACGGCGTACGTGCTGCCCCACCGGATCGACCACGTCGCCAACCTCCGGGCGCTCGCCGACGCGGGGTGCGATCGGGTGCTCTCGCTCGGCTCGGTCGGCGGCCTGCGGCCCGAGCTCCGGCCGGGGACGCTGCTCTGCCCGGACGACTTCATCGCCCTCGACGCCGCGCCCGTGACCGCGCTGGAGGGCTCGGACGCCCACCGCGTGCCCGGCTTCGACCGCGGGTGGCGCGCCCAGGTGCTCGGGGCGTTCGCCGCCGCGGGAGGCGAGGTGCGCGACGGCGGCGTCTACTGGCAGGCGTCCGGCCCCCGGCTGGAGACCCCGGCCGAGATCCGCCTCGTGGCCCGGCACGCGGACGTGATCGGGATGACGATCGCGTCCGAATGCGTGGTCGCCGGCGAGCTCGGCCTGCGCTACGCATCCGTGTGCGTGGTCGACAACCTCGCCAACGGGGTCGGCGAGACGGAGCTGACCCTCGAGGAGATCGTCGCCAACCGGGCCAGATTCGCAGACCGCCTGGCGACGCTCCTCACGGACGTCCTGCCCCGCCTGGCGGGGTGACCGATCCATGGATCCGCTCGAGGCGCTCGCGATCGCGGCCGCCGGCGTCGCCGCCGGCGCGGTGAACGCCGTCGTCGGCAGCGGCACCCTGATCACGTTCCCCGTCCTGGTCGCGCTCGGCTGGCAACCGCTGGTGGCCAACGTCTCCAACAACATCGGCCTGGTGCCCGGCGCCGCGGCGGGAGTGTTCGGTTATCGCCGGGAGCTCGAGGGCCAGCGCCGGCGGGCCGTGCTGCTCGGGATCTTCTCGGTCGCCGGCGGCGTGCTCGGCGCGACCCTGCTGTTGGTGCTTCCCGCCTCGGCGTTCGACGCCGTCGTGCCGGTGTTGATCGCCGTTGCCCTGGTGCTCGTCGTCGCCCAGCCTCGGATCGATCGCGCGCTCGCCGCCCGCCCGGCGCCGACGGAAGAGCACGGTCTGGCCCTGCGTTCCGCGGTCACCGCCAGCGGCGTCTACGGCGGCTACTTCGGCGCCGGCCAGGGAATCCTCCTGATCGGCATCCTCGGGATCGCGATCCGCGATCGCCTGCAGCGCCTCAACGGGCTCAAGAACGTCCTCGCCGGGCTGGTCAACGCGACCGCGGGGGCGATCTTCGTCTTCGCGGCGGACGTCGACTGGGCGGTGGTGGGATTGATCGCCTCCGGGTCGATCGTCGGCGGCCTCGTCGGCTCCCACTATGGGCGCCGGCTGGACCCGGCCGTCCTGCGCGCCGCGATCGTCGTCGTCGGCCTGGTCGCGATCGCCCGGCTGACCCTGACGTAGGTCCCTAGGCCGGCGTGATCGGGTTCCGGCGCTCGGAGAAGCGCCGGTCCTTGGATTCGGCGAGCGCAAACCTGCGGACGAGCTCGGCGCGCAGGTCGTCGGGGTCGACGACGGCGTCGACGACGATCTCGGAGGCGAGGTGCAGGAGGTCGATGTCGGTCGCGTACTCATCGCGCTTGGCGTGGACGAACCGCTCGCGCTCGGCCTCGTCGGTGATCGCCTGGATCTGGTTGAAGAAGACCGCGTTGACCGCCGCCTCCGGGCCCATGACCGCGATCGAGGCGCCGGGTAGCGCGATGCAGCAGTCGGGGTCGAACGCCGGGCCGGCCATCGCGTAGAGCCCGGCGCCGTACGCCTTGCGGACGATCACCGACAGCTTCGGAACCGTCGCCTCGGAGACCGCGCTGATCATCTTCGCGCCGTGGCGAATGATCCCCTGGCGCTCGACGTCGGTGCCGATCATGAAGCCCGGGACGTCCGCGAGGAAGAGCAGCGGCACGTTGAACGCATTGCAGGTGGCGATGAAGCGGGCCGCCTTGTCGGCGGAATCGACGAAGAGCACCCCGCCCTTCTGGCGCGGCTGGTTGGCGACGACACCGATGGCGCGTCCTTCCAGGCGGGCGTAGCCGACCACCAGCTCCTTCGCCCAGCGGGCGTGCACCTCGCAGAACGAATCGGCGTCCACCAGCGCCTCGATGAGCTCCTTGACGTCGAAGGCCGTCTTCTCGTCGGCGGGGACGATCTCCGAGGGGCGCCGCTCCGCGCCGGGATCGGTCGGCGGCGCCGAGGGCGGCCCCTCCCGCCAGTTGGTGGGCATGTACGACAGGTACCGCTTGGCGAGGTCGATCGCCTCTTCGTCGGACTTGACCAGGAAATGCCCGCACCCCGAGACACCGGTGTGCATCCTGGCCCCGCCCATCTCCTCGAGGGTCACCTTCTCGCCGATCACCATCTCGGCCATCCGCGGCGACCCGAGATACATCGAGGCGTTGCCGTCGCGCATGATCACCACGTCGCAGAACGCCGGGATGTAGGCGCCGCCGGCGGCCGACGGGCCGAACAGCAGGCAGACCTGCGGCACCTTGCCCGAGAGCCGGACCTCGTTGTAGAAGATCCGCCCCGCCCCGCGCCGCCCGGGGAACATCTGCACCTGCTCGGTGATTCGCGCCCCGGCCGAGTCGACCAGGTAGATCATCGGCAGCTCGAGCTTGAGCGCCCGCTCCTGGATGCGGAGGATCTTCTCGACGGTCTTCGGGCCCCACGAGCCCGCCTTCACGGTCGGGTCGTTGGCCATCAGGCACACCTTGCGGCCGCCGATCAAAGCCAGCCCCGTGACTACGCCGTCGGCCCCCAGCCCCTCCTGGTCCCAGTTGGCGAGCAACGCCTCCTCGGCGAACGACTCTGGGTCGACCAGCCGCGCGACCCGCTCCCTGACCGGGAGCTTGCCCTGTTCGGCCGTCTTGGTGTGGTGACGCTCGGGCCCGCCCGCCAGCGCGGCCTCGACCGCGCGCTGGAAGCCGGTTCCCTCTCGGGTGCTCACTTAGAGTTGGAGCCCTCCCGCGCCTGCGACGCGCCCGTGTTCGCCGTCGGCTTCGCTTCGGCGGTCTTGTCGCCGCCGTTCTCCGAGCTCGGCGTGGCCTCCGGCGGCTGCTCGCGCCCGGGAATCGGTGCCCCGGCCGCTCCGGCGACGTCGCTGGCGAGGCGGCGCAGCTCGTTGACGACGGACTGACGACGTTTCTCCAGATCGGCGATCACCTTCTCGATCTCCGACCGCTTGCGATTCGCCTCGTCGACGATCTTCCGGGCCTCCGCCCGCGCCTTGTCCGTCGTCTCGCGGGCGGTCCTCTCGGCGTTCGTCCGCAGCTCCCGCACGGCGGTGTCCGCCTCCCCTCGGGTCTCATCCGAGTAGCCGTCGGCGTCGGCCCGCACCTGGTCGGCCAGCGCGTTCGCCTCCGAGCGCGTCTTGATCGCGTACGCGTCCGCCTGCTCGCGGGCTTCCGCGTTGTACTGCTCGGCGTTCTCGCGAATCCCCTCGGCCTTGCGGTTCGCGTCGGCGAGCTGTTGGCGCAGCTCGCGCTCGGCGTCGGCGCGCATCGTCCGCGCCGCGTCGTTCGCCTCGTTGAGGATGTTCGACACCTGCTTTCCGATCCGCTCGAGCTCGGGGGCGACGAGATCGGCGCGAGCCTCCTCGCTGCCGCCGGTCTCGAGCCAGTCGGCGAGCTCGTTCAGGAAGCGCTCGACCTCTTGCTTGTCATAGCCCCGCCGGGCGACCGGGAACGTCGCGCTGCGAATTCGGTCTACGGAGTCCTTGTCCACGGTGGTTCCTCCTCGGGCCGCGAATCCTGCCCCCCGATTTCGGTCCGTCGGCGAGCGTACCGCGATCCAGTCGCGAGTCGCTAGGCCGGCGGCTCGGCTGCGACGGGCTTCTCACCCGAGTACTCGTAGAACCCGCGACCGGACTTGCGCCCGTAGTTACCCGCCGCAACCAGCTTGCGCAGTGTTTCTGGCTGGGCGAAGCGGTCCTCACCGTAGGCGTCGACCATGACATCGGCGATCGACGCCAGCGTGTCGAGCCCGACGAAGTCGGCGAGCGTGAGCGGCCCCATCGGGTGGCTCGCGCCGGCCCTCATGCCGGTGTCGATGTCCTCGATCGACCCGACGCCCTGCTCGTATGCTCGGATCGCATCGAGCATGTACGGCACCAGCAGCCGGTTGACGATGAAGCCGCGGTTGTCGTTGGCGGCGACCGTGGTCTTCTTCAGCCGCTCGCCGACCTCGAAGCCAAGCTGATAGGCGTCGTCCCCGGTCCGCTCGGCCTTGACGACCTCGAGCAGCGGCATCACCTGCGCCGGGTTGAAGAAGTGAAGCCCCAGGAACCGCTCCGGCCGGCCCGTGGCGGCGGCCTGGTCGGCGACCGCGAGCGAGGACGTGTTCGACGCGAAGTAGCCCTCCCCCTTGACGATCCCGTCGACCTCGCGCCACATCTCGAGCTTGCGGTCGAGGTCCTCGGTGATCGCCTCGATCACCAGGTCGCAGTCGGCGAGCTCCGCGTAGTCGAGCGTCGGGGTGATGCGGCCGCGAATCGCCTCGGCGTCGCCCTGCTCGAGCTTGCCCTTCTCGACCGCGCGTGAGAGCTGCTTGTCGATCTTCGCGATCCCCCGCTCGAGCGCTCCCTCGTCGGCCTCTCGGACGACCACGTCCCACCCGGCCTGAGCGCAGATCTGCGCGATGCCATGGCCCATCAGGCCGCATCCGACGACTCCTACTTTCGCGATCTCCATCTGCTGAGCGGCTCCTCCGTTCGGGTTGGCGGGCCGCGCAGCCTAGTGGGTCGGAAAGCTCAGCGGCGCCTGTGCTTGCGCCTGACCTTGAACGAGTACGTGGCCGGAGTCGGGTCGACGTTTCCGGAGGCATCCTTCGCCCGGACCGCGAACAGGTGCTTGCCGCGGCCCACATGCTTGAGGACGTGAGGCGAGGTACACCGCGAGAACGGGACGCCATCGAGACGACACTGCAACCGCGACCCGGGCTCGCTCGACGCGAAAGCGAACCTGACCGTCGCCTTGCCTCGCTTCGTCCGCAGGACCCGGGCCGGATGCGCGGAGATCGTCGTCTGCGGTGGCGACACATCGTCGGAAACCACGACCTCGGGATTCACGACCTCGGGGGCATCGAACGTGAACGTGCTCGTCGCCGGTGTCGGGTCGGTGTTCCCGCTGCTGTCGGTCGCCCGGACGCTGAACTCGTAGGTCCCGTCGGGGATCGCCGTGTAGGACTTCGGCGACGCGCACGGCGAGAAGCTGGGCGGCGATCCCGGCGGCGACGAGGCTGCACCCGAACGTCGCCGGCTCCTCAGAGGACGTGAACGTGAACGTCGCCTCGGTCGTCGACTCGCCCGGTCCGGTGAGGATCGTCGTGTCGGGATCCCATGTGTCGCTCCCGAAGCGGATGAACCGGTTGACCGGCGAGCCGATGTTCCAGTGGTCGCTGAGCCACTCGCCGGACTCCGGCGCGGCGTCGAAGTACGTGTTCCAGCTGCAGTCGTAGTGATAGCCGCCGACGGCCGGTGGCCCGAGCGGACACTCGATCATCGCCTGATTGAGGTCGCCGCCGTCGACGTAGCAGAGGATGTCGTTGAACTCGTTGCAGTGGGCGCCGCTGCCGGTCGAGTTCGGGGCGCTGTACTGGGCCGCCCCCTGGTTGTGGGCGTTCTCGTGGATCGACGTCCGCCCGAACCAGCAGGCCTCGTAGGTAACGCCGTAGCCGGCCCCGGTGAAGCCGGGGTTGTTGTTGAGGTTGCCGGCGCCCGGTGACTCGTCGCCGAAGAAGTTGCCGACGCCACAGGCGGGGCCGTTGCTGTCGTAGAAGATCGTGTAGTCGACGCGAGCGTTCGTGAATCCGGCGTTCTGGGCGCCGTTGACGATCCGCGTGAAGCTGGCGTTCGTCCCGGCCAGATCCGGCGTGACGGGAAAGGCGGTGACGCTGATCTCGCCGCCGCCGTCGCAGAGAACCTTGAAATCGGCCTCCGGGCCGCCGCTGGCGAGCGAGGACTCATTGATCAGCCAGTTGTTCCTGCGTATCTGGGCCTGGATGCTCGCCTCGCGGGCCGCGAGGTCGTTCGCGCCGCTGGCCGGATACCCGTAGAGCACCCGCTGGTAGTAGTCGGTGGCCGGATCCGAGACGCAGGCGGGTGGGCGCTCGGGGGCGCCCTGAGTCAGCGGCGACTCCAGCTCCTCGGTCTTCGGGTCGGGCCCATGGGTCGTGTAGGTGTAACCGCGCGGGCTCTCGACCTCGTAGAGGCCGGTCGGCAGCGCGGTCACCTCGCCGCCGAGCGCCCGCTCGACGCGAGTCGGAACCTGGTCGCTGGCGACCATCCGGTCGCGATCGGGGGCCGGGCTCAAGTCATGGCCGTGAGCGAGGGCGGGCAGGACGAGCGCGGCAGCCAGCGTGGCGGTGAAGAACCGCTTCGGCATTCTGCCCGTGTTGATCGGCGCATCCCCCCTGATGGTTGAACCCTAACCGGTGCCGCTGACCGCCTCCAGCATCTCTCGCATCCGCTCCGCCAGCGCGTGCATGCCGCTCATCGGCCGCACCATCACGATCAGCTCGGCGACGCGACCGTCGTCGGCGAAGCGCAGGATGTCGACCCCCTGCAGGTGCTTGTCGCCCACCCGCGCCTCGAACATCAGCACCGCGGTGTCGCCCGTCTCGACCTGCTCGACGTAGGAGAAGTCCTCGAACACCCGCAGCGCCGCGCCGAGGACGACGGCGATCTGGTCGCGGCCCTCATAGGGCTTGAAGACGACCGGGCTGCGGAACCTGGCGTCCTCGGCGAAGACCTCCTCGATCGCCTCGAGCCGCTTCGACTCGACAGCGGCGCGGAATGTGTCGCTCTTCATCGTCAGCCCTCGAGCTGCGCGTCGACGGTGATCTCGCGAACGCCTCCGAGTGCCGCGGAGACCAGACACGCCTCCTTGGCCTCCTTCGCGATCCGACCGAATTCGTCGCCGTCGATGCCCGGTACCCGCCCGCGGGCGTGTAGGTCGATCCGGCTGATCTCGAAGCCGCCGCCGTCTTTCTTGGTCAGGTGCACGTCGGCGGTCGTTTCGACGGACTCAGGTGTGTGGCCGGCCTGCTCGAGGTTCGCCGAGAGCTGCATGGAATAGCACCCGGCCTGAGCCGCCCCGATCAACTCCTCGGGGTTGGTGCCTTCCCCCTCCTCGAACCGAGACTTGAACGAGTACTGCCCGCTGAACGCTCCGCTGCCGAACTCCATCGTCCCGTCGCCGTCCATCAGGCCGCCGTTCCAACGAGCGCTCGCGGTTCGCTTTGCCATCGTCGCCTCCTCGCTTCGGTCGGTCGGCTGGTTGTATCAACCGAACGCCGGCGCCGGCGACTCTGCGCGCGAGCCGACCGTCGCCAGCTCGTCGATCGCGGTATCGATGCAACTGGCGAGGTGGTCCACGTCGGGAAGCGCCTCGCGGTCGGCGTAGAGCCCGAAGCAGGCGCGGTCATCGACGGTGGTGAACCCGATCGACAGCGTGTGCTTGTCGGCCAGCGGGACGACCGGGTACGCCTCGCGCAGGCGGCAGCCGCGCAGGTAGGTCTCGCCAGGCGGGCCCGGGATGTTCGAGACCACCAGGTTGAAGGTCCGCGGGCTGGCGACCAGGCGTGAGAACAGGCGCCGCAGAGGCGGGGGAGCGTAGGCGAGCAGCCCGAGGACGTCGTCGCCGCCTTCCGGGGTCCCGGCACGCTTGCGGCGATCGCTCGCCGAGTGGATCTCGCGCAGCCTGCGGACGGCGTCCGGCTCCTGGCAGGGCAGATCGATGAACATGAACGAGATCCGGTTGCCGAGCTCCTCGCCCTCGCCGGCGCGCACGTTGACCGGCACCATCGCCTTCACCCGCCCTGGGCTCTCGCCGCGGTCGGCGGCGAAGCTGCGGTATCCACTCGCCGCGACGGCGAGCACGACGTCGTTCAGCTTCACCCCGAGCGTCGACTTGATCTCGCGCAGGTCCTCGAGCGGCCGCGACAGATACGCGAGATGGCGACGGCCTGAGATCGGCCGGTTGAGGGAGCGGCTGAGCGGGGCGGGACGGGCCGAATCGACGAGGGCCCCGACCGCTCTGGCCGCCCGTCCGGCCAGCTCCATGGCTCGTGAGGGCGAGGTCGCGATGCGCGCTGGAAGCGAGCCGAGCGCGAGCTGTGAGCGCAGCAGGTCCCTGGCTCCGCCGAGCGTCAGACCCGCCCACCCGGGCACGTCCTCCGCCCGCCAGTCGCTCGGCTCGGGCGTCGGAGCCTCGGGAGTCGGATCGAGAAGCAGCGAGCCGAGCTGCACGGCGGCGATCCCGTCGACCATGCAGTGGTGCGCCTTGCCGATCACCGCGATCCGACCGTCGTCGAGCCGCGGCGCGAGATGCAGCTGCCAAAGTGGCCGGCCCCTCGACAGGGGCTCGGACATGCAGCTGTCGACAGCCTCGCTGAGCCGCGGCGACCCCGCCTCGACCACGTGACGGGAAAGGTCGAAGTCCGGGTCGTCGACCCAGACCGGGTCACTGAGGCCGAGCGGCACCTGCCGAAGGCGCTGGCGATAGCGCGGCGCTCGCGGCAGCCGACCGCCGATGTGAGCCCGCAGCTCGTCGAAGCTCGGTCGTGGCAGCTCATGCGGCGGCTCGAAGATCGCCGCCCAACCAACGTGCATGTGTGCGGTCGGCGTCTCAACCTGCAGGAAGGACGCGTCGAGCGCTGAGAGGCGCGCGGAAGCCATCGTCACTCTCCTCGGTGGACCAGCTTCTCTCCCTTGACGCTACGCCGCCGTCGAAACATCCGCCCGCAACCGGAGCGCTATGAGCGGGTTATTTGTCGGTTAAGCGCCCCAGTCGACCGGCCCGGCCCGCAGCACGTGGGCGCCGAGCGGGCGGCCCAGGACCTCCTGGGCGGCGCGCGAGGCGTCGATCAGCTTCGGCAGGTCGATCCCGGTCGCGACCCCCATCTCCTCGACCATCGAGACCAGGTCCTCGGTCGAGATGTTGCCGGTCGAGCCCGGCGGCACCGGGACAGCCGCCGAGCTCGCCGAAGGAGGACTCGAACGAATCGATCCCCTGCTCGAGCGCGGCCAGCACGTTGGCGAGCCCCTGGCCGCGGGTGTTGTGGAAATGGGCGGTGAGCTCGATCCCGTCGAGCCGCACGAGCGCGGCGGCGAAGAACTCGGCGACCTGGCGGGGGTTCGCCATCCCCGTCGTGTCGCCGAAGCCGACCTCCTCGCAGCCGAGCTCGGCCAGGCGCTCGGCGATCTCGAACACCCGGTCGGGCGGGACCTCCCCCTCGTACGGACACCCAAACGAGGTCGAGATCACACCCTCGCAGCGAAGCCCCTCCGCCCGCGCGCGGGCGACCGCGGCGCCGATCCCGTCCAGCGATTCGGAGATCGAGCGGTTGACGTTCTTGCGGTTGTGGGTCTCCGACGCCGAGAGGAACAGGTTCACCTCCTCGAAGCGGTCGCGGTGTGCGAGCGCGCGCTCGAGGCCGCGCAGGTTCGGGATCAGGACCGAGTACGCGACGCCGTCCGGCCTCGAGATCGAGCCCAGCACCTCTTCGGCGTCGGCGAGCTGCGGAATCACGTCCGGGCGCACGAACGAGGTCACCTCCATCCGCCGCAGCCCAGTGGCGGCGAGGAGGTCGATCAACCGCACCTTGTCCGGCGTGGGGATCGTCTCCGGCTCGTTCTGAAACCCGTCCCGCGGCCCGACCTCGCGGATGCGGACGCTCTGCGGAAATTCGGCCATAACTCAAGGCTATTGGCCGACAGACGACGCCCGGAGCTATTGCGATGGCGCCTTTGTTTCCACAGGGGGAAACGAATGCGCCTAGGCGCTCCTGACGCCGCCGACGTCGATCACCCGGCGCTCGTGCGTGCCGACGCCGATCGCCCTCTCCCCCTCGGTGACCTCGACCTCGAACCGCAGTTTGCGGCCGTCGACGATCTCGGCAAGGAGCGAGCGCACCCGGCAGGTCGCGCCCTCGGCGGCGGCGGCGACGTGCTTGACGCAGACCTCAAACCCGACCGTCGCCTTGCCCTCGGGAAGGTTGCGGTACGCGAGGATCGACGAGCAGCGCTCCATCATCGCGATCATCCCCGGAGTCGACAGCACCCTGACGCCGATCGTGCCGCCGACGTCGGTGACCAGCCTGTCCGCGACCTCGAACTCCTCGACCGACTCGATGCCCGGCTCGAGCGTCGGCTCGTCGGGCCGCTGGTGTCCGGCGAGGATCTCGCCGACCGACCGGGATGCCCAGGACCCGCTCACCGGCCCACTAAACCATCCCCAGACCGCCCGAGACCCCGAGCGTCTCCCCGGTGACGTAGGAGGAGTCGTCCGAGGCGAGGAAGGCGACGGCGGCGGCGACCTCCTCAGGCTTTCCGAGGCGGCGAAGCTGAGTGCCGCGCTTCATCGTCTCGATCACCTTCTCGCCCAGGTCGCCGAACTCGAGCGCTCCCATCAGCAGCGGGGTCTCGATCGGCCCTGGGGCGATCGAGTTGGCCGTGATCCCGAAGCGGGCCCCCTCCCGGGCGATGACCTTCATGAACGCGATCACCCCGCCCTTGGCCGCCGAGTAGACCGCCGAGCCCTTCGAGCCGACGCGTCCGGCCTCAGAGGCGATGCTGACGATCCGCCCGTAGCCGGCCCCCTGCATCCCCGGCAGCACCGCGTGGGTGCAGGCAAAGACGCCGACCAGGTTCACCGCCAGCACCCGCTGCCACTGACCGGGGTCGGTGTCGGCGAAGAAGCCGAACTCGTCGGTGCCCGCGTTGTTGACCAGGATCGAGAACGGCCCGTGCGCGGCGACCACCTCGGCTGCCGACTCGGGGTCGGTGACGTCGAGCCTGGCCGCGGTCGCGCTGAGCTCGCTCGCGAGCTCCTCGGCGCCCTCGACATTGACGTCGCCGATCACCACCTGGGCGCCCTCGGCCGCCAGCCGCGCGCAGGTGGCGGCGCCGATTCCGCCGGCGCCGCCGGTGACGAGCGCGGTCTGGCCCTCGAGCCTCATCGACGGCGGAGCTTATGTGGCCGTGTCCATACACTGCGCCGCCGATGGCATCCCGCGGCGACGCGATCCCGATCATCGGCGGCACCGGCGCGCTCGGCTACGGGCTCGCGCTCCGCTGGGCCGCGGCCGGCCACGCGGTGGTGATCGGCTCGCGCAGCGCCGAGCGGGCGGCCGAGGCGGCGCGGAAGCTGTCCGAGACCCTCCCGGACGCCGAGATCGAGGGCCTCCCGAACGAGGTCGCGGCCAAGCAGGGGCCGATCGTCTTCCTGACCGTGCCCTTCCGCGCCCAGTCGGAGAACCTCAACAACCTCCGCGACGCGCTCGAGCCGGGCCAGCTCTTGGTCGATGCTACGAACCCGCTCGCCGCGGCCGTCGGAGGAAAGGCGACTCGGACGCTCGGCGTATGGCAGGGGTCGGCCGCCCAGCAGGCCCAGGAGATGGTCCCCGACGGGGTCGAGGTGATCGCCGCGCTGCACACGCTTAGCGCCCCGACGCTGTCCAACCTGGCCACCGAGCTCGGCGAGGACGTGCTCATCTGCGGTGACCGCCGGGCGAGCAAGGCGCGCGTCGCCGAGCTGGTCGAGGCGATCCCCGGGCTCCGCGCGATCAACGCCGGGCTGCTGGAGATGGCGCGAATCGTCGAGCAGTTGACGCCGCTGTTGATCTCGATCAACGCCCGCTACAAGACCCGCGCGGGGATCAGGATCACCGGGCTTCCCGAAGCCTCAGACTGGGAATGACGGTCGCGCTGCTGGCCGGGGGCACCGGCGGCGGCAAGCTCGCCGCCGGACTTCAGGACGTCCTCGGCTCCGAGCTGGCGGTGATCGTCAACACCGCCGACGACGTCGAGCTTCACGGCCTGTACGTCAGCGTCGACCCCGACCTGGTCACCTTCTGGCTCGCGGGGGTGATCGACGAGCAGCGCGGCTACGGGTTCGCGGACGACGCGTTCGTCGTGCACGAACACCTACAGCGTCTCGGGGCTCCGGGCTGGTTCGGCCTCTCCGATCGTGACCTGGCCACCTCGCTCTACCGCACCCACTTCCTCGCCGAGGGCGGAACCCTGACCGCGGCGCAGGCGCAGATCGCGCGGTCGCTGGGAGCCGAGGCCGCGGTGCTGCCGATGTCCGACCAGGCCGTGCGGACCTTCGTCGACACGGCGGCCGGCTGGCGCGGCCTGCAGGAGTTCCTGATCCTCGACCACGGCGAGGGCGAGGTCCGGGGCGTGCGGCTCGACGGCATCGAGTCGGCGGCCGCCACCCCGCAGGCGTTCGAGGCGATCGGCGACGCTGAGCTGATCCTGATCGCGCCGTCCAACCCGGTGATCTCGATCGGCCCGATCCTGGCGCTGCCGGGGGTGCGCGACGCGATCGTGGCCTCCGAGGCCCCCGTTGTCGCGGTCAGCCCGTTGGTCGGTGGGCGGTCACTGAAGGGGCCGACCGAGGCCTTCCTCCGCGGCCTCGGCCGGCCGGTTAGCGCCGCCGGAGTGGCGTCGCTCTACGCGGGCGTGCTCGACGGGATGGTGATCGACCCCGACGAGCCCGAGCCGCCGGATCACGTCGAGCTACTGCGCCGTCCGACCGTGATGTCGGGCGCGCGGGAACGGCGCGCGCTCGCCGAGGGCACGCTCGAGTTCGCGCGGGCGTTGTGAAGGCGACCGCGATCATCCCGGTGAAGCGCTTCGGGCACGCGAAGCGGCGGCTGCTCGACTCGCTTGACCGCCCACAGCGCGCCGCCCTGCTCAAGGCGATGCTGGCCGACGTGCTGTCGGCAACCGAGGCGGCGCACCGCGATCGAGCGGGTGATCCTGGTCACGGGCGAGGGGCGCGCCGAGCGCCTCGCCCTGCGCCACGCCCAGCGTTCCAGCACCCCGCTCGAGGTGCTGCGCGATCCCGACGAACGCGGCCACTCCGAGGCGGCGACGCTGGGCATCATCCGCGCCCTGTCGCTGGGCGCGGAGGCCTCGGCCCTGCTGCCCGGCGACTGCCCGTTGCTCGACCCGGAAGAGCTCGACGCGGCGCTGGAGCGGATGACCCCAGGCCGCGTCACCGTTGTCCCCGACCGTCACGGGACCGGCACCAACGCCCTGTTGCTCTGTCCCGCCGACGCGATCGGCCCCGCCTTCGGCGAGGGAAGCGCCGCCCGTCACTCCGAAAGGGTGGAGCGCGCCGGCCACCAGCTCGCGGTCGAGCCGCTCGAGTCGCTCGGCCTCGACCTGGACACCGCGGACGATCTGCGCGCGCTCGCCGAGGCGCTGGCCGCCGGCCCGAACCGGGCGCCGGCAACCGCCGCAGAGCTGCAGCGGCTGAGGATCGGCGCCGCGTGAGCGCTCGGCTGGAGATCCTGGCGATCGAGGGCCTGCCCGAGATCGCAGCCGGCGACCCGCTCGGGCGGTTGATCGCCGACGCCGCCGACGAATCGCTAGCCGACGACGTCGTCGTCGCCGTCTCGCAGAAGGTGGTCTCGAAGGCCGAGGGGCGGGTTCGCGAGCTGGCGAGCGTCGAGCCCTCCGCCCGCGCGCGCGAGCTCGCCGAGGCCCTCGGCAAGGATTCGCGGCTGGTCGAGCTCGTGCTCGGCGAATCGCGGCGAGTGGTCCGCGCGGAGCGGGGTGTGCTGATCACCGAGACCGCGTCGGGATGGGTTTGCGCCAACGCCGGCATCGATTCCTCCAACGCCGCTGGCGAGGGCGTGGTCACGCTCCTCCCCGCCGACCCCGACACCTCCGCCCGCCGGCTGCGAGCCGACATCGCCGAGGCCTCGGGCGCGCGCCCCGCGGTCCTGATCTGCGACAGCTTCGGCCGCCCGTGGCGGCATGGCCAGGCCGAGGTCGCGATCGGGTGCGCCGGGCTGGTCGCGGTCGACGACTGGCGCGGGCGCGCCGACTCCCGCGGGCACCGGCTGGCCGCGACCGCGACAGCGGTCGCCGATCAGCTCGCCGCCGCCGCCGACCTCGCGCGCGACAAGACCTCGCGCGCGCCGGCGGTGCTGATCCGCGGCGCCGGTCGCTGGCGCACGTCAGACGACGGGCCCGGCGCCGCCGCTGCGCTGCAGCGCCCGGCGGCCGACGATCTCTTTCGCTGAGCCGCCGACGTCACTCACTTAATGCGAGTGGGCGGCCCACTTCGCCTTCATCGGGTCCGGCGCGCCCTCCTCGGTGAACTCGGGGGCGTCGTAGACCTCGCCGGGCATCCCTCCGAGTGCCACCACCCTGGCGTGCTCGTCGCCGGTGGTCAGCTTGCGCGTCTCGGCGGGCCCGACCCGCGCCCAGACCCCCGGCTCGAGGTCGTACTCGACCGCGTCCTCGTCGCTGCCGACGCGAAGCGTGACCCGGCCCTCGAGCACGGTGTAGACCTCTTCCTGATGGTCGTGGGTCTGGTTGTGGCTGGGGTAGTCGGTGAAGTTCGCTGGGAAGTCGAGCACCGCGATCCCGAACGAGCTCACCCCGAGGCCGGCTCGCACGCGCTTGAAGCCGCCGCCGAAAATTGCCTCGAACTCATCGAGTCGCTTGATCGTGACATCTGGCACTGCCCGAACCCTAACGCCGCCGGGTGCCCGCGAACGCAGGTTTCGTGACCAACGTCACTCATGGACCATCAGCACGGCCGAGCCGACGAGTCGTCCGGAGCGCAGATCGTGGAGCGCCTCGTTGGCGCCCTCGAGCGCGTAGCCCGTGACCTGGGTGCGAACCGGGATCCGCGGCGCGAGGTCGATGAACTCCTCGCCATCGCGTCGGGTGAGGTTGGCCACCGAGCGCAGTTGGCGCTCCTTCCAGAGGTCGGCGTACGGAAACCCGGGGATGTCGGTCATGTGGATGCCGGCGCAGACGACGACGCCGCCGGGCGCCAGCGCATGAAGCGCCACCGGGACCAGCTCACCCACCGGCGCGAAGATGATCGCCGCGTCGAGCTCTTCTTCGAGCTCGTCGGCGCCGCCCGCCCACTCGGCGCCGAGGCCGCGCGCGAACGCCTGCTTCTCGGAGTCTCCCGGCTTGGTGATCGCGAAGACCCTGCGGCCCTGATGGGCGGCGACCTGGCTGATGATGTGGGCCGAGGCGCCGAAGCCGTAGAGGCCGAGCCGCTCGGCCTCCCCACACATCCTGAGGGCGCGGTAGCCGATCAGGCCCGCGCAGAGCAGCGGCGCCAGCTCGAGGTCGTCGGGCTCGGCGGGCAGCGCCAGGCAGTAGCGCTCGTCGGCGACCGTGCGCTCGGTGTAGCCGCCCTCGATGTCGTAGCCGGTGAACTTCGCGTTCGGGCACAGGTTCTCGCGACCGGAGCTGCAGTAGCGACACTCGTTGTCGGTCCAGCCGAGCCAGGGGATGCCCACCCTAGCCCCGAGCGCGAAGCGCTCGGCACCCGGCCCGCGCGCCACCACTTCGCCGACGACCTGGTGCCCGCAGACCAGCGGCAGCTTGGGCTCGGTGAGCTCGCCGTCGACGATGTGAAGGTCGGTGCGGCAGACGCCGCAGGCGTCGACGCGCACAGCCACCTCGCCGGCTCCCGGCTCCGGCTCCGGCAGCTCGCGCTCGACGAGCGGGGTGCCCGGGCGCTCGAGAACCATCGCGCGCATGCCAACCATGTTGCCCGATTGGCATACTCGCCCCGATGAGGAGACGCGATCCGAAGCTGGACCGCCTCTCGAAGGTGCAGCTGTTCTCCGCCTGCAGCACGGCGGACCTCAAGCGGATCGCGGCGCTGACGACCGAGATCGACGTCCCCGCCGGCAGGGTGCTGATCCGAGCCGGGGACCCGGCCCACGAGGCCTTCGTGATCGAGGCTGGATCGGCGAAGGCCGAACTGCCCAGCGGCCAGACCCAGACGATGTCCGAGGGCGAGGTGGTCGGCGAGCTGGCGCTGCTCGACCAGGCGCCGCGTTCGGCGACCGTCACCGCGGAGACCGCCATGCGCCTGGTGGTCCTCAACTCGCGCGAGTTCGCAACCCTGATGGACGACGTCAAGAGCGTCCGCCGCAACGTCTTCGCCGCCGTCGCCAGCCGGATCCGCGACGCCGAGCAGCCGCAGCCACATCACTGAGCGAGCGCGGCGAGCAGCCGTGCGATCACTCCCCGCGGGTCCTCCCGGACCTGACGGCCGGTGACCGGCATCACGGCGATGCCGTTGGCGTTGAGCGTCGCTGCCTTCAGACGGTCACGCTCGAAGGCGATGCGGCCCGAGTGCGCGTCGTAGCCGTCGACCTCGACCGCGAGGTTGCGCTCCCGCCAAAGGACATCGACCTCGTAACCGGCGATTCGGGCGTTGCACTGAAAACCGGTGATGCCGGCTCGGCGCAGCAGGGCGAGCAGCTCGCGCTCGGCGGGTGACCGCGTGCGTTGCGGGCCGCCGGAAAGGTCGAGTGTTCTCCTCAGCGCTCGAGCGCCGGGCTTGTGGGGATAGCGCGCGAGCTGCGCCCTGAGCTCCGGCTCGCGGGCGAGGTTTCGGTAGTGGGCCTCGGCGACCAGGGATTCGAGCTCGGCGTGATCGAGGGTTCCCGCGAGGTCGAGCACGCTTCGGGGCGGGCTCGTGAGAGCGAGACCGTGGCGATGGCGGATGTCCCGTCGGTCGATGCGGGCTCGGTGGATCTCGAGCTTGGGGCGCCCGGCGCTCCGCTCGGGCGGGATCGTGACGCAGACGGGGCCGGGGGCTGGGTAGTGGAGCAGGGCCCAGAGCGAGGCCGCGCTTCGGTGAGAGAGGACGGCGGTCGGGCCGCAGGCGAGCAGGGCCGCCACCTCGGGGGCGTAGCGCGGCGGGACCGCGTGGCCGACGAGGTAGACGCCGCGGTGAAGCTCGTGCAGGCGTCCGGTCCGGAGGCGCTCGCCGATCTGGTGGCGAGTGACACCGGCGGCTAAGAGCTGCCAGCGCGCCACGACCCCGTGCTGACGGGCCGCGATCCGGGCGATCAGGCGGTCGATGTGCGGTTGTGCCGGTATATCCGGCACAAGCCCACATTCAGTGGGTGCGCCCCCTCAGTACGTCTCGATGATCTCGTAGAGGGTCGTGCGCTGGGCGGGGGTGCGGCCGGCCCGGCGGGCCGCGGCGATCAGGTCTTCCGGCTCGAGCCGAGTGCCGTGGTGCGAGCCCGCCATGCGGGAGATGTTCTCCTCCATCAGCGTCCCGCCGAGGTCGTTGACGCCCCAGCGCAGGCTCTCGGTGGCGGCGTCGAGCCCCATCTTCACCCAGCTCGCCTGCAGGTTGCGGACCGTCTTACCCAGCGCCAGCCGGAAGGCGGCAGTGTGCTTGAGGTTCTCCGAGCGCGAGATCTCCTCGACCCCGTGGGTCCGGCCGAGCAGGGTATTGAACGGGATGAACGAGAGCGGCACGAACTCCGTGATCCCACCGGTGCGCTCCTGGAGCTCGCGGACCACCCGCATGTGGCGCGCCAGCTCCGATGGCTCCTCGATGTGCCCGAACATCACCGTCGAGGTCGAGCGCAGGCCGGAGCGGTGGCAGGCCTCGATGATCTCCACCCAGCGCGCGACCGGCAGCTTGTTCGGCGAGATCCGGGCGCGGACGCCGTCGTGGAGCACCTCGGCCGCCGTCCCGGGGGTCGAGCCCAGCCCGCACTCGAGCAGGTAGTCGAACACGGCCTCGGGGGTCTTGCCGGAGCGCTCGCACATGAAATGGACCTCCATCGGCGAGTAGGCGTGCAGGTGGAGCTGCGGAGCTGCCTCCTTCGCCAGCCGCAGCCAGCGGCCGTAGTGCTCGAGCGTGTAATCGGGGTGGATGCCGCCCTGCATGCAGATCTCCGTCGCCCCGAAGTCCACGGCCTCGCCGATCCGGGCCTGGAAGTCGTCCTCGGCGACGTGGTAGGCGTCGGGCGAGCGCTTGCCCTGCCCGAAGCCGCAGAAGGCGCAGCCGACGACGCAGACGTTGGTGAAGTTGATGTTGCGGTTGACGACGAAGGTCGCGACCTCGCCCGCCAACTCGGCCCGCAGCTCGTCGGCGGCGACCCGCATCGCCTCGATCACCTCCGGCCGGGTCTCGCCGAACAGCGCCGTCAGCTCCTCCTCCGTAAGCGCCTTCCCGGCCCTGCCCCTCGAGATCGCCTCCGGCGCAAGCTCCGGATCGATCGCGCGGTCCGAGCGCCGCCCGGAGCCCTTGCGCGGGATGAAGCTCCAGTACTTGAGCTTGACCAGGTCGAGGACGCCCTGCTCCATCCATTCCGGGTCCAGGTACTGCGGGTAGGCGCAGAGGCGCTCGGTGAGCGCGTGCCCCGAGGCGCCAGGCGCTTTCTCACCTGGTGCGGGCTCGGGAACGCGTGCTCGGGCGAGATGTGATCGCCGTTGGCCGACAGGCCGCCGAGGTCCGTGGCGCCCGCCTCCACCAGCTCGTCCCACCAGTCGGCCAGGTTCGGCGGCACCTGGATGCCCACGTCCGGCATCAGCCGGCGAGTCTGGCGGATGAGCCGCTTCATCTCCTCGATCGTTATCTCGGAGGCCCACTCCGGCAACGGCTCGCCCTCCCTCGGTGCTTGCTGTTCGTCCCTCCATCGCGCGTCGGCCGCTTCGTCGGCGATCTCCGCGACCTCGCGGCCGTAGTAGCGGGGATGCGGGACGAAGTTCTGCAGGATCACCTCCTGGAGGTGCCCGTACTCGGCCTGCACCTCGGCCAGCGCCTCGAGGGCGGCGACGCGATCGGTCTCCGACTCGCCGATGCCGACCAGGATCCCGCTCGTGAACGGGATCCGGAGCTCGCCCGCGGCCCGGATCGTCTCCAGGCGGCGGGCCGGGTGCTTGGTCGGCGAGCCCTGGTGAACGACCAGGTCGGGATTGGTGGACTCGAGCATCAAGCCCTGCGAAGCCGTCACCTCGCGCAGCCGAGCGAGCTGCTCGCGGTCGAGCACGCCGAGGTTGGTGTGCGGGAGCAGGCCGCGCTCGAGCGCGCGCTCGCATGACCAGACCACGTAGGAGACGAAATCGGCGTGACCGTAGGAGGCGAGCCGCTCGGCGACCTCCGCGTTTACCTCGGGGGCCTCGCCGGTGAGCACCAGGAGCTCCTTGGCGTTCCGGCGGACCGCCTCGTCGAGGCGCTGCTCGACCTCCTCGGGCGCGTAGAGGTGCGCGCGGTGGGTGGCGAAGGCGCAGTACTTGCAGTAGCAGCGACAGGTGCGCGAGAGCGAGAGCGTGTAGTTGCGCGAGAAGGTGACGCGCCTCACGCGCTCAAGCTACCGAAAGGGGTGTCGCGTGCTCCTACTCGTTGCGGGCGCGGGTCTCGGCGTCCTTGACCGACTGCGCTACCGCCCTGACGTCGGACGTCGGCGGCTCGGGCCCCTCGGCGTACTGCGGCCCGGCGATCACGAAGCGGTAGATAGCACCGCCACGATCGCGCCGACGAGCGGGCCGACGACGTAGGGCCAGGAGTCGGAGAAGCCGTTGAACGCGTCGCCGATCAGCGCCGGCCCGAACCAGCGCGCCGGGTTGAACGAGCCGCCGGTCAGCGGGCCGAAGATCATCACCGCGAACCCGAGGGTGGTCCCGATCGCGTACGGCGCCCACTCCTGGCGGGCGCGGGGGTTCATCGCCACCGTGCAGATCACGAGCACCAGCAGGAAGGTCCCGAGGGCCTCGACGCACGCCGCGGCGAACGAGCCGCTGATCAGGGGGCTGATCGCGGCGGCGCCGTAGTTGGCGGCGCGGCCCTCGTCGAGCAGAATCGCCTTCACCAGCAGGGCGCCGAGCACGGCGCCCGAGAGCTGGGCGAGGATGTAGACGACCGCGTCGACCGGGTTGATGCGGCGCATCGTCGCCGCCGCGATCGTGACCGCCGGGTTGAAGTGCCCGCCGCTGACCGCGCCGAAGGCGATGATCAACCCGAAGAGGACGAACGCGTGAACGAGGCCGATGACCGCGAAGTCAGACCCGGTCTGGGCCGCGGGGTCGGTCTGCACGTAGAGGCACACCACCACTCCGATGACGAAGACCAGGAACAGCGTTCCGACCAGTTCCGCGATGTAGGCGGCGAGCCCTCGATCCTGCACGTGAAAACCTCCGGGGTTGGATGCGCGCGGCAGTCTAGCTAGTGGGGCGTCCTACTAGCGATTGAGCCGCGGGGTGTCGTAGTCGACCTGCAGGCGCCGCCCGTCGGCGATCACCTCGAGCGCCTCCTCTCGCGAGCGCCAGCCATCGACCTCGACGACCTTGCCCTCGAGCTGCTTGTAGACCGAGAAGAAGTGGGTGATCTCCTGCTGCATCGCCGAGGGGATGTCGTCGAGCGTCTGGGCCGTGTTCCAGCCCGGGTCGTGGGTGGGAACGCAGACGACCTTGTCGTCCTCGCCCTTCTCGTCGCGCATCCTGAACAGGGCGATCGGCTTCACCGGGATCACGCAGCCCGGGAAGGTCGGCTCCGAGACGCAGACCATGGCGTCGAGCGGATCGCCGTCGCGACCCCGATGGCCCATGAGGAAGCCATAGTCAGTCGGGTAGACCATCGACGAGGAGAGAAAGCGGTCGAGGACCACGCGGCCGATCCCCTGGTCGAACTCGTACTTGTTGCGGCTTCCCTTCGGGATCTCGATGAACGCCAGCAGCTCGCCGGTGACCGGGTGTTCCTCGGTGAGCAGCTCCGCCATCAAATGATCGCGCTTCGCGCGAGATCATGCTCTTTGTTCGACGCTCCGCGCTCATGGAAGTAACCTGCCGCGGGCAATGCGATGGGTCGCCGCGCCGCTGGCGGCCGTCCTCGCCGCCCTCGCTCTCGGCGCCTGCGGCGGGGACGGTGCTGAACCGGGCGCCTCGGACGAGGCGACCCTGGTACTCGACTTCCAGCCGAACGCGGTCCACGCGGGGATCTACGCTGCGCTCGCCAAGGGCGCCTTCGACGAGCGCGGCGTCGCCCTGGCCGTGCGCGAGCCCTCGTCGTCTACCGATGCCCCGAAGCTCCTCGAGGCCGGCAGGGCCGAGTTCGCCATTCTCGACATCCACGACCTCGGGCTCGCCCGCGAGCGCGGCCTCGACATCGTCGGCGTCGCTCCGATCGTCCAGCGCCCGCTGGCGTCGGTGATCGGGGCCGACCGAGAGGCCACCCGCTCGCCGGCCGACCTCGCGGGCGGCGAGGTCGGGGTCACAGGCCTTCCCTCCGACGACGCGGTCCTCGACGCCGTCCTCGAGTCGGCCGGCGTGCCGGGGTCCGCCGTGCGACGGGTGACGATCGGCTTCGACGCCGTCGCCGCGCTGGCGGCCGGCCGGCTCGACGCCGCGACCGCCTTCTGGAACGCCGAGGGCGTCGCCCTGCGGCGGCTCGGCGTCCCTACCCGGGAGTTCCGGGTCGACGACTACGGCGCCCCCCGCTACCCCGAGCTCGTCGTCGCCACTTCGGCGTCGACCCTGCGGGACGACCCCGAGCTCGTCGACGCGGTCACCGCGGCGCTCGCCGACGGCTACCGGACCGTGATCGATGACCCCGACGGCGCCCTGGCGGACCTGCTCGCCGCGGTCCCCGAGCTCGACCCCGACGAGCAGCGCGCCCAGCTCGAGGCGCTGACCCAGGCCGACGCGTTCGACCCGCCCGGCCTCCTGCGGCGGGGGGCGCTCGAGCGCTGGGCGCGGTGGGACCTCGAGCACGGTCTCGTCGAGCGGCCGATCGACGTTGAGCGGGCGTTCGCGCTCCACGGCGCAGTGGGCTGAACCGCGCTCAAGCCGCGTCGCCGCGGCGCCGATGGGTGCAGTGATACGGATGCTCCTCTCATCCGCCCAGATCTTCGTGTCTACGCGGGGGCGGCGACGCGCGCTGCTGGCCGCGACGATCGGCTCCGGCCTGCTGGTGCTGGCCACGATCGCCGGCGCCGTGTTCGAGATCGCGCCGAGCGCCCTGGTGGCGCTCGCCGGGCTCGCTGCGGCGACGACGATCGGCGTGCTGGGAGCGATCCACGTTCAGCACGCGCGGCTGGCGAGGATCGCCGCGACGGACGCGCTGACGGGCCTGCGCAACCACCGCGCCTTCCACGAGGCGCTCGCGCGCCGGCTCGGTCGCGCACGGGCCGTCGAAGCCCCGGTCGCGCTGGTGATGATCGACCTCGACGGCTTCAAGGAGATCAACGACGCCCACGGGCATCCGTTCGGCGACGAGGTCCTGCGGGCGGTCGGAAGCGCGCTGCGGAGGGCCATCCGGCCCGGCGACGTCGCCGCACGCACCGGGGGCGACGAGTTCAGCCTCATCCTGTCCGGGGTGGGCGGGCACGAGGCCCTGTCGATCGCCGAGCGGGCGCGCGCGGCGGTGGGGGCGATCGACGTCGGCGGCGTGCCGCTTACCGGCTCGGCCGGGATCGCCGTCTATCCGAACGACGCCGAGGAGGCCCCGCCCCTGGTCGAGCACGCCGACAGCGCGCTCTACTGGGCCAAGCGCGCCGGGCGTGACCGGGCCCGCCGGTTCGACGCCGAGCACATCCCCGCCTCGTGGACGACCCGCCAGCGTGACGAGGTGCGCAGGCTGCTCGAGCTCGAGCGGCCGATCGAGCCCGTGTTCCAGCCGGTGGTCAGCCTCGGCACCGGCCGCGTCGTCGGCTTCGAGGCGCTGGCTCGGTTTGCGATCGCCCCCGAGCGTCCGCCGGCCGCCTGGTTCGCGCAGGCGCACGGCTGCGGGCTCGGGGCCGAGCTCGAGGCGGTTGCGATCCACACCGCGCTGGAGGCGGTCGGCCGCCCGCTGGAGACCCATCTGGCTGTCAACGTCAGCCCGCTGGCACTCCCCTCCGCTGCAGTGTTCGAAGCCCTCGCGGGCGATCTGACCGGGATCGTGGTGGAGATCACCGAGCACGATCTGATCGCCGACGACGAGGAGGTCGCGGCGGCGATCGCCGAGCTGCGCGACCGCGGCGCGCTGATCGCGATCGACGACGCCGGCGCGGGACACGCCGGCCTCAACCGCCTGCTTCGCGTCGCCCCCGACATCGTCAAGTTCGACCGGGCGCTGACCCGCGAGATCCACACCGACCGGGCGCGGATGGCACTGGTGGACTCGTTCGTGCGCTTCGCCCGCGAGGTCGACGCGGTCGTCTGCGCTGAGGGCATTGAGAGCCTGGACGAGCTCGCCGCTGTGGCGGATCTCGACGTCCAATGGGGCCAGGGCTACGTGCTGGCGCGGCCCGGGCGACCCTGGCCGAGCGTCTCGCCGGTCGCCGCCGAGGTCTGCCGGGCGTCGATGGCCGAGGCATTCCGGTCGCTGCCCGATGCGGATCATCCGATCGGCGCCCGCGACCGCCGGCTCGTCCACCTGAGCGCCACCCTGGCCGGCGCCACCAACCACGAGCACCTCGAGGAGGCGCTGGGGCTGATGGCCGACGAGCTCGACGCGTCGAGCGCCTGCGTTTCGACCTGGCGCTCGGATCGCGGCGAGATCGAGACCCTGGCCGAGAACACCGAGGGCACGGGCGAGCGGGTGTTCGGCGTGCGCGACTACCCGCTCACTGCCCGGGTGCTCCGCGACCAGGAGGCGGTGCAGGTCTTCGTCGGCGATCCGAGCGCGGACGCCAGGGAGGTCGAGCTGCTGCTGCGCCTGGGCCAGCGCTCGCTGCTGATGGTGCCCGTGGTCGCCGCCGGCCGCAGCCTCGGGATGCTCGAGGTGTTCAGGGTCGACGAGCGCCCGTGGAGCCGGGCCGACGTCAACCGCGCGAGGGTGATCGCGAACCAGTTCGGCCCGGTCATCGGTTCCTACGTCGGCGCCGGCAACGAGAACGGGAACGACCGGCGCTACTAGAGCGAGCGCCGGGCGCGAAACTCGCGCCGCACGGACTCGGGCCGCCCCCACATCTGCACCACCTCGGCGCGGCCCTCGTTGACGGCGCGGACGATCAGCTCGCCACCGATCCCCTGCTCGTCCAGCAGGGCCAGGGTGCCCTTGACCGTCTCGGCGGCAGCCGCGTGGCCGAAGCTGTGGGCGACGTTGATGCGCCAGTGCCAGTCGGCCTTCGAGTACGGCTGGGCGTTGATCTGGCACATCAACACGGCGGCGTCGACGTAGAGCGACTCGTCGTCGATCCTCAGGTCGCAGACGATGTCGGTCCAGTCGGCGGGCAGCGAGTCGAGGATGCCCTGGAAATCGTCGGCGAGCGCCATGCGCGGAGGGTATCGCTCAGCCGATGAACACCTGCTCGAGCAGGAACACGTTCAGGGCGATGATCAGCCCCGCGAGCACGCTCGCAACCGCCGTCAGCCAACGCGGGTTTGCGAGCGCCCCCATGACGTCGCGCTCTCGGGCGATCAGCAGGAGCGGGATGAGCGCGAACGGGATCCCGAACGAGAGCACCACCTGGCTGATCACCAGCGCGTTGGTCGGGTTCACTCCGATCGCGATCACGATCAGCGCCGGGGCGAGGGTGATCGCGCGGCGCGCGAAGATCGGGATCCGGCGGCGGATGAACCCCTGCATTACGACCTGGCCGGACATCGTCCCCACGGAGGAGGAGGCGAACCCCGACGCCAGCAGGGCGATCCCGAATACGGTCGCCGCGTTGTGGGAGACCGCCGACTTCAGGCCCTCGAAGGCGCCCTCGATGGTGTCGATCCCCGCCAGGGCGCCACCGTGGAACAGGGCCGCGGCCATCACCATCATCGACAGGTTGACGATCCCGGCGATCGCCATCGCGACCACGATGTCGACCTTCTCGAAGCCGAGGATCTTGCGCTTCTCGGCGTCGTTTCGCCCCACGACCCGCTTCTGGGTCAGCGCCGAGTGGAGGTAGACGACGTGCGGCATCACCGTCGCGCCGATGATCCCGGTGGCGAGCAGGATGCTCTCGGTGTCGCCGAAGCCGGGCACCAGCAGGTGCGAGCCGACCGCCCCGGCGTCGGGCTTCGCCCAGAAGATCTCGAGCCCGAAGCAGACCAGCACCACCCCGGCGAGCGCCGCGATCCCGGCCTCGAGCGGGCGAAAGCCGAGCTGCTGCAGGCCGAGGATCGCAAACGCGCCGGCGCCCGAGATCAGCGCCGCCTCGAAGAGCGGGATCCCGAACAGCAGGTTGAGCCCCAGCGCCGCGCCGACGATCTCGGCGATGTCGGTCGACATCGCGACGATCTCGGCCTGGATCCAGAGACCGATCGAGGTCGGGCGGGAGAAGTTCTCCCGGCAAGCCTCGGGGAGGTTCTTCCCGGTGGCGATCCCGAGCTTCGCCGACTGGGTCTGGATCAGCATCGCGATCAGGTTGGCCGCGACCACCACCCACAGCAGCAGGTATCCGTACCGCGCGCCGGCGCTGATATTGGTGGCGAAGTTGCCGGGATCGATGTAGGCGACGGCGGCGATGAAGGCCGGGCCGAGGAACGGCCACACCTTCCCGATCCCGCGTGCCCGGCCCTCGAGCGACGCGCGCGCCGCCCGGGCTACTGCGGCCTCGCCGGGCAGCGCGAGCTCCGCGTCCTGCTCAGGGACGCGCGGCGCCGTTGCCTCGATGAAGCGCCGGACCGGGTTCAATCGGGCAGCGTCACGCGCATCGCGGCGGAGAGCGCGTCGCCGAGCGCGTGCTCCGCGCCGCCCGCGGCCACGAGCAGCGGCCCGCCGAACGGCTGGCGCCCGGTGACGCGCAGCGCAACCCCCGGCGCGATGCCGAGCTCGGCCAGGTAGCGCAGCATCTCCGGGTCGCTGTCCGAGACGCGCGTGAAGGTTCCGGTGGCACCCTCCTCGAGGTCGGCGAGGCTGATGGTGCGGTCCTCGTCGAGGTCGAGGTCGGCGCTCGGAATCGGGTCGCCGTGAGGGTCGACGTGCGGGTCGCCGAGCTTGTCGGCGATCAGCCGCTCGAGGTCCTCGGAGATGTAGTGCTCGAGTACCTCGGCCTCGTCGTGGACGCGGTCCCAGGGCATGTCCAGCGAGTCGGCGAGGAAGGTCTCGATCAGCCGGTGATGCCGGATGACCTCGAGCGCGACGCGGTCGCCCGCCTCGGTCAGGCTGACGCCGTGGTACGGCTCGTATTCGATCAGGCCGAGATCCGCCATTCGCTTCAACATCGCGGTCACCGTGCCCGGCGAGACCCCCAGCCGCTCGGCGAGCGCCGAGGTGCCCACCGGACCCGGCTCGCGGCGCGCGAGCGTGTAGATCGCCTTGGCGTAGTCCTCGACCGCCTCCGTGTTGGTGGCCCCGGGATCGCGCCGGAACCCCGAATGCGCGGGCCGATTCATACGCTGACCAGCAGCCCGGTCACGTACAGGGCGCCGATGCCCGCCAGCAGCCCGTAGACGGCGCGGGGATGCAGCGCTCGCCCGTCACCGTCGCGCATCGCCGGCACCAGCTGGACGATCACCTGGCAGATCGCCCCCACACCGACCCCGAACAGCAGCGCCGCCAGGCTCGGGTTGAACGCCGCCGCGCCGACCCAGGTGCCGAGGATCGCCGGGGCCCCGGCGATGAGGCCGAGGGCGAGCAGGCGCCCCACTGGCGGCCTTTCCTTCGAGAGCGGGGCGACGATGGCCAGCCCCTCGGTCGTGTTGTGGATCGCGAATCCGACCACCAGGAACGCGCCGAGAGCGAGGGCCCCTGCCGCGTAGGCCGAGCCGATCGCCAGCCCCTCGCCGAGGTTGTGGAGGCCGATCCCGATGGCGACCATCAGCGCCAGGTACCCACCGGCGGTGCCGCCGGCGGCGGCGCGCCTCGCGCGCAGCCATCCGTCGACGGCCGTCAGCACCAGGTAGGCGACGATCGCGCCCAGGAAGACCAGCGCCGTGTCGCCGAAGGCGGTCGGCGCCTCGCCGGCGATCTCGAGCCCCTCGAGGGCGGCGTCGATGGCGAGGAACGCGAGCAGGCCGATGGTGAAGGCGATCAGCACCCGCAGCCAATCGACGCCGATGCGGCGCATGAACGGCAGCCACAGCATCCCGAGGGTGACCGGGATCACCCCGACGTACACGCCGAGCAGCGCCATCAGGCCGAAGAAATGGGCGTCGGCCTCGGGGGTCTCGGCAGCGACCGGGATCTCGTGCTCGATCGTGCCGCCGGTGGAGGTGAGGACCGCGATCGTGTACGCCTCGCCCTCGATCCACGGGTAGTCGATGCTCAGGGTCGTCGAGCCGAGACGCCCGATCGTCTGGCCGTCGCCGGCCTCGAACGCCGCGAACCCGTCGTTGACCGCGACCTGCGCGATCTCGACCGGGTCGGGCCCGTCGTTTCTGAGCGTCAGCTCGATCTCGCCGGGATGAAGCTCGGTCTTCTCGACCGCGAGATCCTCGACCGGCGGCCCGCTGCGCTCGCCCAGGCCGGGGCCGCCGAGCGCGGCGAAGATCGTGATCGCGGCCGCGATCAACAGCAGCGGCGCGAGCCCGAGCAGCCAGCCGGGCGCGCGACTGAGGGCTCCGTCCGCGGTGGCGCCTCGCGCCTCCATCAGCCGATCACCGGACCTCGAAGAAGCCGGTCCAGCCGAGCTCGGCGAACTCCGAGACGTGGGCGTGGAACATGTACTGGCCGGGATACGGGAAGCGCAGTTCGAGGATCCCCCGCTGGCCCTGGCCGAGGATGACGGTGTCGGTGAGCTCGGTCGGCTCGAGCCGGGTCCCGGTGGGGTAGTAGTCGAAGAAGTTGGCGTGGACGTGGAACGAGTTCAGGAAGTCGAACTCGAGCACGTTGACGAGGTAGATCCGCACCAGCTCGCCGCGCTTGACGCGAACCGGGTCGGCGACGTGGTGGAAGCCGACCGTGTTGACGGCGTAGACCTCGTTGGAGGCGTCGAAGTTCGTGTCGAAGCCGTTCATCACCATCACCAGCTCGTCGGCGTCCGGCCGGCCTCGCTTGGGATCGACGACGAAGGCCCCGTAGAGCCCGCGCGAGATGTGCGAGGCAAGCGGCGAGACGTGGCAGTGGTAGAGGTGGACGCCGAACGGGCTCGCGTCGAACTCGTAGGTGAACGACTCCCCCGGGCCGATCGCGCCCCCGCCCCGCTCCTCGCCGATGCCCGGCATCCCGTCCATGAACGCCGGGTGGATGCCGTGGAAGTGCATCGTGTGCGGATGCTCTGAGCCGTTGGTGAAGTTGATCCTCAGCGCCTCGCCCTCGTGGCAGCGAAGCGTCGGCCCGGGGACGCGCCCGTTGTAGGTCCAGGCCTCGTACTTCACGCCGGGCATGACCTCGATCTCCTTGTCGACCGCGTGTATGTCCCACTCGCGCAGCACGCGGCCGCTCGCCAGCCGCCGGGTACGGCCGTAATCGAAGTCGCGCAGGAGATCGGTCGGGTCGAAGCCGTTGGCGGCGTGGTCGACGACCCGCCCGGGGGTGAACCCGGCGTGGCCCGCGGTCGCCGTGTGCCCCCCGTGCGGCGTCTGCTCGGAGGTGGCAGCCGACGCCTCGCCGCCGTCGAGAGCGTGGTGAATGCCCTGGTGGGGCACGGTCTCGTGCAGGAGCGCGAGCGTCGGCGCCGCGACGGCCGTGCCCGCGAGCAGCTTGCGGCGACTCATCCCCCGGTTTTTTTGCTTGTCCACACCAAGATTTTGGCATATCCAAACCAGTCGCCGCAAGCGATCGTCAGAATCGGTCCGTGACCGTCACCGAGATCGAGCTCGACGCCCAGTACCGGGTCCTGCGCGAGGGCGCGGGGTTGCTCGAGCGCGCGGGGCGGCGGCGGATCTCGGTCGCCGGCGCCGAGTCCGCCGACTATCTGCAGGGGCAGGTCACCAACGACGTCGAGGCGCTGGCGACGGGCGAGGGCTGCTACGCCGCCCTGCTCGACCGCAAGGGGCGCATGCAGGGCGACATGCGGGTGCTCCGCCTCGCCGGCGGGGAGTTCGAGATCGAGACCGAGGCGGTCGCCGGCGATGCGGTCCTGCGGCACCTGTCGATGTACAAGATCGGCCGCGAGGTCGACGTCGAGGAGGTCAGCGACCGGACACGGACGCTGTCTCTGATCGGTCCCGCGGCGCACGAGGTCGCGGGCACCGGGCCGCTGGGTCCCGAGCACGCCAGCCGTCCGCACTCGCTCGGGGGCGTCGACGCCCGGGCCATCGCCACCGACCTGGGCGTCGACCTGGTCGTGCCCGCCGAGCGCGTCGACTCGGTGCGCGGCGGGCTCGCTCGCTCCGGCGCGGAGGAGGTGAGCGAGGCGGCCGCCGAGATCGTCCGAGTCGAGAGCGGGCGGCCCCGGTTCGGCGCCGAGATGACCACCGCGACGATTCCCGAGGAGGCCGGGCTCAACGACCGCGCGGTCAGCTTCACCAAGGGCTGCTACATCGGCCAGGAGACCGTCGCGCGCCTGCACTACAGGGGCAAGCCGAATCGACACCTCCGCGGCCTGCGCCTCTCGGGCCCGGCGGCGCCAGGCGACCCGGTCAGGCTCGGCGACCGCGAGCTCGGTTTCATCGGCACCGCCGTCCTCTCCCCCGCCCACGGCCCGATCGCGCTCGCGATCCTGCGCCGCGAGGCCGAGCCCGGCGCGGCCGTCACCGTCGGCGACGGGATCGAAGCGGAGCTGGTCGAGCTCCCCTTCGGTGGTATCCGGTCTGCTCAGGCCCACCCATGAACACGACGCAGGGCCGGCGGGGCAGCGAACGTCCCTGAGTCCCTCCCCAGGGGCGCACTCAGGGACGTTCAACCGCGTCGGGCCTCGCGCCGCCTCTTCGCCGCTCCAGCGCAGGCTCGCAGCCGCTCAAGTGCGGGCTGCGCGCTGGCCCGTGTACTAGATTGCGCGGAGCATGAGGGTGAGGAGGAGCCTCGGCGTCACCGCTGCGCTCGCCGCGACGTTCGTTCTCGCGGCCTGCGGCGAAGAGGACTTCGAGAACGAGCCTCGGCCCCCGGCGCCGATCGCCCTCAGCGCGCTGATCAGCGACGAGTCGGTGGTCGTCAGCCCGTCGGACGTCGGCGCCGGCCTGGCGACGATCGTCGTCTCCAACCAGTCGGCCGATCCGGCGACCTTGACGCTGGCCGGGCCCAACGACATCAGCACCGGCCAGATCCAGCCCGGCAACACGGCCTCGGTGAAGGGCGAGCTGCGGGAAGGCGATTACGAGGTCACGGCCGGGGACGAGTCGGCCGCCCGCAGCCAGACGCTGACGGTCGGCCCCGAGCGTCCCAGCTCGCAGAACGACCTGCTGCTGCCCTAGGCGGCTAGGCCGGCTCGGACTCAGCGCTCAATGCGGCGGCGCGGACCAGGTCCTCGATCCGGGCGAGGCAGCGCTCGACGTCCGTGACCATCTCGTCGAACTCCTCGCGGGCGGCGGTGGCGCTGCTGGTGACGTTGGTCAGCGACTTGCGCACGCGGTTCGCCCGCTTCAGACGCGCGGTCGCCTCCTCGGCGGCGTCGCGCACCCCCGCCGCGTCGACCTCGAGCTCGGCGCTGCCGGCAAGCAGGACGCGCGCCCGGACGTAGCGGTAGACGAGCCGCAGGGCGACCGGATCGGGGTGCTCGCGGTCGAGCACCGCGATGATCTTGTTGCCCTGGTACTCGGTCAGCTCTTCGAGGCCGGAGGGAACCTTGTCGTCGCCGGCGACCACCAGGACGGCATAGGTCGCGTCTCGCTCGCCCATGGCGCCGTTGAGCTCGGTCCAGGCGTCGTTCTTCGACAGCCTCTTGTTCTTCGCCTCGAAGACGACGGTCGCCAGGGCGCCGCCGACCGCGCCGCCGACCTCGACCA
Source organism: uncultured Solirubrobacterales bacterium (assembly GCA_963793775.1). Taxonomy (GTDB): domain Bacteria; phylum Actinomycetota; class Thermoleophilia; order Solirubrobacterales; family 70-9; genus WHSW01. The sequence continues at coordinate 65,393 of CAWCBM010000014.1, read as the reverse complement.
CCGTGTCGCCCATCTTGCCGCCGGCGTCCGAGGCCTCGTCGCCGGTGTGATGGGCGGCGTCGCCCTGGCCGGCCGCGATCTCCTCGATCATCGCGTGGACCAGCTCCTCGAAGCTGCGCCCCTTGGCCGTCCCCCGCTCCGCCTCCTCGGCGACCCGCTGGTCGGCCTCCTCGCGCTCGAGATAGCGCGCGATCTCCTTGCGAAGCTCGCCCACCTGGCCCTGCATCGCGCGCGCCTCCTTTGAGTTTGACTCGCGCAGCCGCTCGACCTCGGCCCGGTGGCGCTCCTCGGCCTCGAGCATCGCCTTGCCCAGCCGCGCCTGGATCGCCAGCAGCGGATTGGACCCGTCCTCGGCGGTCAGGGTCCGGTACAGCTCGTCGCGGTGCCGACGGGTCTCGGCGGTGACGATCTCCCTGATCTGCGCCTGCACCGAGTCGTTTCGCTCGGCCCCGAAGGCGGTCGCGAGTTGCTCGGCGATCTGCTCGGCGCTCTCCTCCAGGGTCCCGCCGAGCCTCTTGTCGAGCTCGCCGAGGCCCTCCTCGAGCTCGCGGCGGACGTAGTCGACGTTGGCCGCGGTCGCCTCGCTGTCGAGCACGCGGCTGCCGATCTCGATCGCCTTTCGAACCGTCTCGGTCGCCCGGCAGCCGGTTGACGCGCGCTCGCGGACCAGTCGCGCGGCCCGCGCGTCCTCGACCTCGAGCCGCTCGATCACCAGCCGGTCGTCGAGCGCGCGCACCGAGCCCTCGCCGGGGCCGTCGTCGAACGGGAGCTGTGGCCTCTCAGATGCTTCCATGTGGACTCACGAAGGTAGTCGTGGCCCCGGACGCGAACCTGACACCCGCGCAGCCGCCCGCAAGCCCGGGCCAGGAGATCGTCGCCGCCGAGCAGCGCGACGTGATCTCGACCCGCACCGACGCCGAGCGGCTGGAGCTGATCGAGGCCGAGCTGCGCCTAGGGTTCGCGACCCTGGGCCCCATCGGCCCGGCGGTGTGCGCCTTCGGCTCGGCGCGCACCGAGCGAGGAAGCCCCGAGTACGAGCACGCGCGGACGGTCGGGAGGGCGCTCGGCGAGGCGGGCCTTGCGGTGATCACGGGCGGCGGGCCGGGGACGATGGAGGCCGCCAACCGCGGCGCCCGCGACGCGGGAGCGCTCTCGATCGGGCTGAACATCCAGCTGCCGCTCGAACAGGGCATGAACCCGTACGTGGACGTCGGGCTCACCTTCGACTACTTCTTCACCCGCAAGCTGATGTTCGTCCGTTACTCGCAGGCGTTCGTCGTCTTTCCCGGCGGGTTCGGCACCCTCGACGAGACCTTCGAGCTGCTGACCCTGACCCAGACCGGCGAGGCGGTCCGCCATCCGGTGGTCCTGGTCGGAAGCGGGTACTGGGCCGGGCTGCTCGCCTGGATCCGCGATCAGCTGCTGGCGCCAGGGCGGATCTCGGCCGACGACTTCGAGCTCGCCCGCGTCGCCGACGATCCGGCGGAGATCGTCGCCATCGCGCGCGCCGGCACCGAGGTCGGCGGGTAGAGCGCCCGGACGCGGTCGACGAACGCCGCCATCCGCTCGGCGAGGTCGGGGTCGCGTAGCTCGAGCACGTTCTCGGCGTTGGCCTCGCCCGAGCGCGAGAGGTTGAACGAGCCGACGAAGACGGTGTCGTCGGCGACCGTGACCTTGGCGTGCATGAAGTCGTGGACCGTGCCGGGCGCCCACGGCGTCGAGGGCTTGCCGGAGAAGGGCAGCATCGAGAGCGCCGTCGCCAGCAGCGGGATCTTCCAGTCCGACCCGCCGAGCGCCCACTGGCCGAAGACCGCATCGGACTGCGGCTCGTCGATGACCCCGGCGACGTCGACCTTGCCGCCGGCCCCGAGCTCGGCCAGGGTGCCGAGGATCGGCGCCGACGTGATCACGGGCGACGCGATCCGGACACGGCGACGGGCGCAGGCGATCGCGGTCGCGATCGCCTGGGAGAGCTCGGTGCCGTTGCCGGGGGTGAACCAGGCGCGCGCCGTCTTCCCTTCGCCGAGCTCGACCCGCGACGGCTCGACCCGGCCGCTCTTTTCGACGTCCGGCCGGGTCCAGAGCTCCTCGAAGTTCTCTCCGTAGGCCCGCGCGAGCGGTTCGGAGTCGATCGCGATCAGCACGTTCTCCTGGCGGGTCCAGGAGTCCGTGGTCCAGTTCGCCGACCCCGTCCAGACCGCCTTCCGGTCGCGGACCACGTATTTGTGATGCATCAGGTCTGGGATCCCGGGCACGGCGCGAGAGGAGATCGGCAGCTCGGCGAGCAGCTCGGGCCGGGTGCTCGGCGGCGGCTCGATCGCCGGCGGCCGGGAGCTCTCGACGTTGTAGAGCAGCCGCACCTCGACCCCGCGGCCGGCCGCGTCGCGCAGCGCGCCGGCGATCGTGTCGCCGGCCGGGCCGGGGAGCCGCAGGTCGTACAGCGCCAGCTCGAGCGTGCGCTGTGCCCCGCCCAGGAAGCCGACGACCCAGGCCGCGACCTCCTCGGCGCTCTGGCCACCGTCGCTGAGCTCGTGAACGTCCATCGCACCCGATTCTTATCGCGTAATTCATCGTCTACGATCCCGGCGCCGGTAAGCCGACCAGAGGGAGAAACGTGGCCGTAGACGTATCCGAAGTCTCGAAGCTCGACGTGGAGCCGGGAACGCTGCCCGAGACGATGGCGGCCTGGGTGATCCGACAGGAGCGCGAGGGCGAGCCGAAGGACGCGTTCCAGGTCGAGCAGATCGAGGTCCCGGAGCCGGGCGCGTTCGAGGTCATCGTCAGGGTGATGTCCGCCGGCGTCAACTTCAACAACGTCTGGGCGGCGCTGGGCAAGCCGGTCTCGGTCTTCGGCTACGGCGACCATCCCGAGTACGGGCACCACATCGGCGGCTCCGACGCCTCGGGGATCGTCTGGAAGGTCGGCGAGGGCGTCACGAAGTGGAAGCCCGGCGACGAGGTCGTAATCCACTGCAACCAGGCGTCCTACGAGGACGTCGAGGTCCACGGGCTCGACCCGCTGGCCGCCCCCAGCCAGAAGATCTGGGGCTATGAGACGACCTGGGGGTCGTTCGCCCAGTTCACCAAGGTCCAGGCCCAGCAGCTCTTGCCGAAGCCCCGCAGCCTCTCCTGGGTGGAGTCGTCGGCCTACGGCCTCACCTACTTCACCGCCTACCGGATGCTGATCGACCGCTGCAAGCTGCAGGCCGGCCACAACGTGCTGATCTGGGGCGCCGCCGGCGGCCTCGGCGTGTTCGCGAACCAGCTCTGCAGGGCGGCGGGCGCGAACGCGGTGGGGGTCGTCTCCTCGGACGAGAAGGGCCGGCTGGTCAAGGAGCTCGGCGCCGTCGACTACATCAACCGCGGCGAGTTCGGCGAGATGATGCGGTCCGACGCCAACCACCCGGCCGCCGACCCCGCCGCCGACAGGGAGCGCTTCAAGGCGTCCCGTGGCTTCGCCAAGCGGGTGAAGGAGATCCTCGGCGACGCCCCCGACATCGTCTTCGAGCACGTCGGCCAGGCGACCTTCCCGACCTCCGTGTTCACGGTGAAGCCGTTCGGCAAGGTGGTGATCTGCGGCGCGACCTCGGGCTACAACCTCGACTTCGACGTCCGCTACCTGTGGATGAAGCAGAAGGAGATCATCGGCTCGCACTTCGCCAACGCCTATGAGTGCACGCGGGCGAACCAGCTGATGGCCGAGGGCAAGATCCGGCCCGTCCTCTCGGAGGTGATGGACTTCGACGGAGTCCCCGAGGCGCACCAGATGCTGCACGAGAACCGGCACGCCGGGAAGATCGCGATCCGGGTCGGCGCCACCGACAACGACGAGGGCAAGCACGAGGAGGGCGAGGGCGCGATCTGGGCGGAGGTCGGCGCCTGATGCAGGTCCACTACGTCGAGTGGCACATCGTCCCCTTCCGCGCCGACCGCTGGTTTGCGATCTGGCGGCCGGCCCTCGACCGCGCGCTGGCCTACAACGCCCGTGCCGCCTTCATCACCCGCGACGAGGACGACCCGCTGCACTTCCGCCAGGTGACGTTGTGGGACGACCGCGCCGACCACGAGCGCTGGTGGGCCTCGGACGAGCTCTCGGCGCTGCGCGACGAGGCGTTCAAGCTCTACATCAAGCCGATCGACTCGCACTGGCACGACAAGGTCGCCGACGCCGCCGTGCAGGCGGCCAACGGGGCGCCCTAGCTACGGCGCGATCGGTGCCGCGTCCTGGATCTTCAGGGGCGTGATCGGCACCCCGTCGCTCCATCTCCCCATCGAGCGGTGCTTGGGCGTGTTGCCGAGGGCGTACCGGCAGTCGATGTCCTCGAGGGCGCAGCTGCGCAGGGCATCCCAGACCTTCCAGCAGAAGTTCCAGTCGTAGGCGTCGGGCGGGCGCGAGTGCGGGCCGCCCACGCACACCCCGTGCGCCGAGGGCACCGGCGGCTCGCCGTGGCCATCGGTGTGGGTGAGCACGAGGTCCCTGTTCTTCGGCGGGATGCTCGTCAGCTTCGGAAACACGGCGTTGCACGAGGCGCCGGCGTTGCCGGGCTCGGCCAGCACGCCGTCAGCGCCCGAGTGGCACTGGAACAGCGTCTTCGGGGGGATGCCGGCGAGCGAATCGTCGAGCGCTGGCTCGTCGAGGCCGAGCTGCTCGAACCCCCCGTCGTGAGGGTCGTCGAGGAAGATCACGCGCGGCTTCGGCAGGCCGAGCGACTGGTAGCGGTTGGTCATGTTCGCGGTGATGATGCCGCCGAAGGAAAAGCCGAAGTAGCTGGTCTTTCGCAGCTGCGGCTGGACTCGCTTCGGGTCTGATCGCAGGTACTCGAGGGCGCCGTTGATCCCGTTGACCGTCGAGGCGATGCACGGCTCGATGTTGAACGGCCCCGGGCACGGCGTCGCGATGCCTGTCTGCCAGCGCGGGTAGATGACGACGGTCCCGCTACTGACCGTGTGGTGAATGAATGCCTCCATCGAGGCGTAGCCGGCGAACTGGCCGTAGCCGTGCATGACGACGGCGAGCGGCGCCTTCTCCGGCCGCGGCTTGACCGGCTCGAAGACGTACCAGGCGTCGGCCCCGGTGCCGCCCGAGCTCACTCGGACGCCCTTGTGGGTGTAGTCGCTGCCGCCGGGGCCGTGCTTCGGCTGGGCCGGTTGGGTGATCTGGGCCTGGGCCCCGAGCGCGGGCGTCAGGGCGAGCGCGGCGGCGACCAGCGCCGCGGCGATTGCGACCCGTGACACGCGCACCTCACTCACCGGGACCCGGCGCGAACTGCGGGAGGTTCTCCGGCGGCGGGCAGCCGGCCGCGCCCTGTGCCCGCTGCTCGCGGTAGGACGGGTAGTCGCCGGCGATCTGCTCGCTCGGAATCTTGTCGAGCGCCAACACGGTGTCGCCGATGGCGAGCAGCTGGGAGCGCATCCGCCTGAAGTCGATCGCCCTGCGCTCGAACGACGGCGCGTAGAGCGACCACGGCCCGGAGATCATCGCCAGGGTCGGGACCAGGTGCCCCTGCGTGAACGTGCCGAGGCCGCCCATCGAGCAGATCGGTGGAACGCGGTTCGGCTCGGGCAGAGCGAGGCCCCGCAGGACGGCGGTCCGGTCGAGGTTTCGCCGCTTGGTGACCTCGACCGCGGTCTGGCGCAGCACGGGGCTGTCGCCGGCGGCGAACAGGAACGGCTCGCCCAGCCCGGTGAACTCGAGCCGCTGCCCCGACCCGTCGGGATCGGGCGCCGGCACGATCTCGCGCGTGCCCAGGTGCTCCACGGCGAACGCGTAGGCGACGCCGCCACCGTCGTACTGGTCGTCGAGCCGCTGGGCGTAGCGCGCGGCGCCGTCGACGACGACGGCGTCGTGGGCGCTGGTGAACGCGATCTGCAGGGTCCTCGGACGACAGCGCAGCGGCAGCTCGGCGTAGTAGCGCGCGAAGGCGATGAGGCCCGAGACCCCGTCCTCCTGGACCCAGGACTGGCCGTCGGTGTTGGCGATGAAGGCCGTCTTCTCCGGGCTCTTGCCGGGCAGGGTCGCGATCACGTTCCGAGTCCTGTCGCGCTCGACCTTGGCGCGAACGGCGACGCGCGCCGAGTTGCCGCCCTGCGCCGCCAGCGCCTTCAGCTGCGCGGCCACGTCACCGTCGACGTAGACGGCCGGCACCTTGAAGATCGTGCCCTCATGAGGATCGCCGTAGCCGGCGATCTGCTCGCGCGGCAGGTCGAAGGCGTAGATGACCCCGGCGGCGCCTGCCCGGCTTGCGGCGAGCAGCTCCTGATGCAGGGAATGGTTGAACGGGCGCTCGTAGCTGCCGGTCTGGCTTGCGAGGTCGGGGGTGATGTACTCGCCGATGAGCTGGAACCCGACGAGCGGAATCGAGTTCGCGGGGAAATCGCGGACGATCACCTTGCCCGCGGAGTTCGCCGCCGTGATCTCCTGCTCGCGCGGCAGGTAGACGAGCTCGCCCGTCTGCCCCGTCTTCCCCGTCGGCTGCGAGAACCGGACCGCGCCCGCGTCCGGCAGCTTGGTCTCCGAGCCGTCCGCGCCGATCACGCTCAGCCCGCCGGCACGAGAGAGGTCGAGGCCGGGCCTGTCGCTCGCCTTCGTGCGCGGCAGCCAGCTGTAGATCTCGTACGGCCCGGTACGAACCTCGAAGTCGTCGTCGATCGACCGGATCTCGTCCTTGATCCAGTCGATGGTGCGGTCGTGCGCATGGCTGCCGAGAAACCGCTGGCCGAAGCTGTTCTCCTGCGTGACGAGCTCTCTCAGCTCGGCCTTGGTCGCGAAGTCGGCCTCGTCGACGGTGCCGGGGCAGACCGCCGCGCTCGCGGCCGGCGCCGCGACGAACGCCAGCCCCAGTCCAGCGACCAACCCGATGAGCACCCGGCGGACCCTCACCCGTGCCATTCGCCTCTCCAACGCCACGCCGGGACTATAGCGTAAACTTTCTTACGTTGATCGCTCCGACCCTCACCGAGTCCGCTCCGGCCGTCACCGACGGCGTCTTCTTCTCGGACCCGGGTCCGTTGCCCCGCGGCCGCCACGGCATGTCGCGCGAGCAGGTCCAGGAGGGCCAGCGCGAGCGGTTGCTGATCGCCGCCACGGAGCTACTCGCCGCGCACGGATACCGCGGCTTCGGCCCCGGGGAGATCGCCACCCGAGCCGGGGTTTCCCTGGCGGCGCTCTACGAGCTGTTCGAGAACAAGGAGGCCTGCGTCTTCGCCGGTTACGACCGGTTCATCGAGGTGCTGCTGACGCGCATGGCTGCCCTGGACGAGACGGGCAAGGAGCGGGCGACCCTCACCAAGGAGATCGTCGGGACCTACCTCGAGACGCTCGGCAGCGACCCGGTCGTCGCCCGGGCCTACCAGGTCGAAATCGACGCGCTCGGACCACCGGCCCGCGAGCGGCGCCGCAACGCGCTCAACGCCTTCGCGGCCTACTTCCGCGAGCTCGGCGACCGCGTCTCACCGGGCGCCCGCGAGGTCCCGCTGAGCGCCTTCATCGGCGCCGTCTACGCCGCGCGCCAGCTGGCCTCCGATGCACTCGACGCCGAGGATTCCCCGGATCTCGAGGCCCTCGCCGCCGACCTCGAGATCTGGATGTCGGATCTGTTCCGGTAGTGACTGATCGGACATCGACAGGGCGCCATCTGGGAGGATGCCTGGGGCCCAGTCGCAGTCCATTGGGAATCATCTCCTTGTCCGATGCAGCGATCACCAAGGCTGAGCTCGAGCGGCGGCTAGCTGAGGTAATCGACGCCGTCGGTCCGTGGAACTTCTTCAACATCCACCTGGGCCAGGGCGTCTACACCATGGGGACGGAGGCCCGGAAGCAGGAACAGCGCCTCGAGGCAACGGTTCACGCGGTGCGCGACCTGGTCGGACCGTTTGACGGACTCAGGGTTCTCGACCTCGGCTGCATGGAGGGCATCTTTGCCCTTGAGTTTGGCCGCCTCGGGGCTGAGGTGATCGGCATCGAGGCGCGCTCTGGCCACGTGGCTCGGGCCGAGTTCGCGCGCGATGCCCTGGGGCTCGACAACGTGGAGTTTCGTCTCGACGACGTTCGCAACCTCAGTCGCGAGACGTATGGCGAGTTCGACATCGTCCTGGCCCTCGGGATCCTCTATCACCTTGATGCGCCCGCGGCCTTTCGCTTCACGGAGGCCGTGAGCGACGTCACCCGGCGCCTCGCGTTGTTCGACACGCACTACGCGCTTCGGTCGCGGTCGCACTGGGTCCACCGAGGCCGGCGCTACAGCGGGTTGGTCGTGCGAGAACACGATCCAAGCGACACCGAAGCAGACCGCGATCGTTCCTTCGGTTCGGCGGTTGGAAATCTCGACAGCGCCTGGCTGACGCTTCCATCGTTGTTCAACCTTCTCGCCGCCGTCGGCTTCTCATCGACCGTCGAAGTGCGACTCCCGCGGCTCACTTACCTCAAGGATCGCGTCTGCCTCGCCGCACTCAAGGGCGTGCCCGCCGAGCCCACCGACCTGGTCTCACCGGGCGCGGCGCAACCTGACCAGCCGTGGGCGGAGCGAGAGCGCCTGGCTGTCAGTCACCAACAGACGCTGCGTGAGCGCGTCATGGTCCGGGTCTCCGCGCTCGTTCCCGCGGGAGTCCGACGCATGATCATCAGCCGACGTCGGCGAGCCGTCGCCAGCCGCTGGGCTAGGCGACGAGCTTGAGCCGCTGGGCGCTTCGCTCGGAGAGCTGCCCGCCGACGTCGGCGAGGATCTTCAGCATTGCCTCGCTCGCGGCTGAGCCGGCACCCTCGGCGCGGGTCGCCGCCCAGACCCGGCGCTGAGGCGCCGGCGGGTCGGTGGCGCGGACGACGAGGCCGTAGCGGAGCGTCGGCAGCGCCAGCTCCGGGAGCAGCGTGAACCCGAGGCCGGCGGCGATGAAGCCCTGCATGACGTGGTAGTCGTCCGACTCGAATCCGACGCGGGGCTCGAATCCGGCCGCCCGGCAGGCGCCGAGGACGACCTCGCCGCAGGTGCTCGGAAGCGAGCCGCAGAGCCAGACCTCGTCGGCGAGCTCGGCGAGCGGGACGACGTCGCGCGCGGCCAGCGGGTGGCCCTCGGGCAGGCAGAGGTACATCGACTCGGTCAGCAGCAGGGTGTGGGCGACGTCGCGGTCGTCGATCGACGGGATCGAGGGGTAGTCGAAGGTCAGCGCGATGTCGATCTCGCCGCGGCGAAGCTGAGGCAGCGAGTGCTCGGGCTCGGCGTCGGTGACCCCGAGGCGAACCTTGGGGTGGCGACGATGGAAGCTCGATACCGCCTCCGTGAGCACCGTCGCGCTGGCGGTCGGAAAGCTGGCCAGCCGCAGCTCGCCCCCCTCGAGGCCGGCGATTGCCGCCAGCTCGCGCTCCGCGTCCTCGAGCCGAGCGATGGCGGCGTCGGCGTGGGTGACCAGCACGCGGCCCGCCTCCGTCAGCTTCGGCCCCTCGCGCGTGCGGTCGAGCAGGCGCATTCCCACCTCGCGCTCGAGGGTCGCGACCTGCTGGCTGACCGCCGACTGCGAGAGATAAAGCGACTCGGCCGCCGCGGAGAACGATCCGGCCGTCGCGACCTCGCGAAGGATCCGTAGCCGCTTCACGTCGAGCATAAGTGCAACTTATCAAGACGAGTGGACAATGAGCTTGCGCTAATGGCTTGCCTCGGCGATCCTGGTCCCATGAGATCCACGGACGACGCCGTCACGATTCGCCGGCTCGAGAGCAGCCTGGCCGACCGCGGCCTGCTGCGCGAGCTCGCCGAGCGCGACTCCCGCCCGCCGTTCGACGGTCCGGCGCTGGTCGCCGAGGTCGAGGGGCGGCCGCTGGCGGCGATCTCGCTGACGACCCGCGAGGTGCTCGCCGACCCCTTCGCCCGCACCGACGAGCTGCGTCTGCTGCTCGAGCTGCGGGCGGCACAGCTTCACCGCCTCGAGCCGCGCCGGCGGGAGCGCCGCCGCGCCCGCGGCCGGGCGCGGGCGGCGCTCGCCGGCTCGCCTCCCGGCGCCGGCGGCCGGCTGCTGCGGCTCTCCTAGATGAAACCGCGCTGAATGGACCGGCGCGTCAGTCCTGCTCGAGCGGCGCCATCGTGAGCCCGGCGTCCTTGAGCTGCTGCCAGTAGAGCTCGGCCGGCTCGCGCGCGCCCGACCAGACGATCGCCTGGCCGGTGTTGTGGATCTCGTCGGCCAACCGGTGCCCCCGGTCGACGCTGACGCCCGGGATCACGCTCGCGAGCGTCTTGGCGACGTGGTCGAAGGTGTTGTGGTCGTCGTTCAGGACTATCACCCGCCAGCCGCCCAGGCCCGAGCCGGGCCCACCCGTGCGCGGGCGCTCGAGGGTCTCGGTGGTCATTCCCGGGCGCCCGCCGCTACGGCGTCGGCACGGCCACGGAGGCGCGCTTGATGACCGCGATCACGTCCTTGCCCGTGTTCTTCGCGCTCCCGACCCCGAATCGGATCTTGCGGCCGGTGACCTGCCCCGGGTCGTTGTCGGTGACCGCGGCCACCTCCTTGCCGTTGATCGTGACCACGAGCCTGGCGCCCACCGCCGAGAGCTGGATCGAGTTCCGCTTGTTCACCGGCTTGATCGCGTTGCTCTTGCCCCGTGCCGGGAAGTCGCCCCCGCCCTCGGGCCCGCGGAGCAGCTCCCACTTTCGCTTCTCCGGGTACACGAGCAGGCTGTAGGCGACGCCGCCGCCGCCGGCCCGGAGCTCGAGCTCGATGAACGCTCCGCCCCTGGCCGAGCTCGGGGTCTTCTTCAGCACCTTGGCCTCGACCCGGGCGATGTGATCGGGAAGCTCGGAGTCGCCGAACACCGGGGGCCGGAAGGCGCAGGCAGCCGGGCCGCCGTGGACCGAGACGTGCATCGTCTCCGACTTGGCGCGGTAGCGGCGATCGCATTTCTTGCCGCCGCCGGTGCGCACGATCTGGTCGAACTCGGCCTCGCTGGAGAAGTCGTTCGTGTAGACGGTCGTCGCGGCGGCGCCGGCCGCGAGCAGGATCGCTGCGACGGCGCTCGCCAGCGCGGCACCGGTGATCCGTCGTGTGCGTGAGCCAGTCATGCCGATGATTGGTCGTCGCAGCGTAGCCGCTGACCTACCACCAACACCGGCGCCCCGGTGGGGTAGCGGTCGCTCGCTTGCAGCGGCTATTGACCCTCCCGCTCGTCCTGCTTCCGCCAGTAGCGCTCGAGCCCGAGCCACTGATGATCCGGCGGCCACGCCTGGCGCATGCGCACCGCGGTCTCGGGGTCGGCGACCGCGTCGATCTCGCGCTCGATCGCTGTCAGGAACGCCTCGCGATCGCCGCGGCGCGCCAGCGCGGCGTTTCGCTGCAGCGCCTCGCGGACTGCGTCGAGCTGGCTCCCGGGGTCCGAGGCGACGTCGAAGTGGGTCAGGCGCAGCCGCTCCGGTTCGAGTTCGGAGATCCGTGACAGCGAGTCGAGCCAGGCCTCGACGTCGACCTCCGGCGGCGGCGTCGGCGGCAGCGTCAGCTCGTAGGGCGGGATCCGGACCCCGGCCATGTCGCCGACGAACGCGTCGCCGGAATCGAGGTCCAGGTAGGTGACGTGGTGGCTCGCGTGCCCCGGGGTGTGCACGACCCGGAAGCCCTCGACCTCCTCGCCGCCGGTCAGCGCGGTCACCCGCTCGGCCGGAACCGGCGCCACCTCGCCCCAGAGCCGGTCCAGGTTCTCGGGCCCGTAGAGCCGCGAGGCGCTCGCGAGCAGCTTTCCGGGATCGATCATGTGCGGGGCGCCGACTTCGTGCACGTATACACGCAGGTCTCCGAACCGCCGCGCCAGCACCCCGGCCGCGCCCGCGTGGTCGAGGTGGATGTGGGTCAGCATCAGCGCCCGCGGGGGCTCGGGCAGCCGTTCGATCCAGTTGTCGAGCGCTGACGCGGGCCCCGGGTCGACGATCAGCCCGTCGCGGACCAGGTGGGCGGCGATCACCCGGTCGTGGCCGAGGTGCATGGTGTCGATCAGCTCGACGATCCCGGCAACCTACCGGCGTGGCCTGGGAGAATGAGGGCATGACTGATCACCGGCTGCCCGAAGCCGACCGCCCTTGGGTGATGCGCACCTACGCGGGGCACTCCGACGCCCGGCGCTCGAACGAGCTCTACCGGCGCAACCTCGCCAAGGGCCAGACCGGGCTCTCGGTCGCCTTCGACCTGCCGACCCAGACCGGCTATGACCCCGACCACGTCCTGGCCCGCGGCGAGGTCGGCAAGGTCGGCGTCTCGATCGCCCACAAGGGCGACATGCACACGCTGTTCGACGGCATCCCGCTCGACGAGATGAACACGTCGATGACGATCAACGCGACCGCGGCCTGGCTGTTGGGCCTCTACGTCACCGTCGCCGACGAGAACGGGATCGATCGGGCGAAGCTCACAGGCACCACCCAGAACGACATCATCAAGGAGTACCTGTCCCGCGGCACGTACGCGTTCCCGCCCGGGCCGTCGATGCGGCTGATCGCCGACACGGTCGCCTTCGCGGTCAACGAGATCCCGAAGTGGAACCCCACCAACGTCTGCAGCTACCACCTGCAGGAGGCCGGCGCCACCCCTGTCCAGGAGATCGCCTACGCCCTCTCGACCGCGATCGCGGTGCTCGACGAGGTCAGGAAGCGGGGCCAGGTCGCCGAAGCGGACTTCCCCAAGGTCTTCGGCCGGATCTCCTTCTTCGTCAACGCCGGTGTCCGCTTCGTCGAGGAGCACGCGAAGCTCCGAGCGATGGGCGAGATGTGGGAGTGGATCGGGCGGAACCGCTACGGCGTCACCGACCCGAAGTTCCTGCGCATGCGCTACGGCGTCCAGGTCAACTCGCTCGGGCTCACCGAGGCCCAGCCGGAGAACAACGTCCAGCGGATCGTGCTCGAGGCGCTGGCGGTGACGATGGGCCGCAACGCCCGCGCGCGGGCGATCCAGCTTCCGGCCTGGAACGAGGCGCTCGGCCTCCCGCGCCCATGGGACCAGCAGTGGAGCCTGCGAATCCAGCAGGTGCTGGCGTTCGAGACCGACGTCCTCGAGTACCCCGACATCTTCGAGGGCTCGAAGGTGATGGACGGGCTCGTCGCCGAGCTCGTCGAGGGCGCCAAAGACGAGATGAAGATCGTCGCCGACCAGGGCGGCGCGGTCGAGGCCGTCGGCTACATGAAGGCGCGCCTGGTCGAGTCGCACCGCGAGCGGATCGCCAAGATCGAGCGTGGCGAGATCAAGGTCATCGGCCAGAACAGCTTCAGCGAGACCGAGGACTCGCCGCTGACCGCGGGCGCGGACGGCGGCATCCTCACGCCTGACCCAGAGGTCGAGCGTGAGTGTCGCGAGGCGCTCGGGCGCTGGAAGTCGGAGCGCGACCAGGCGGCGGTGGACCGGGCGCTCGAGCAGCTCGCCGCGGCCGCCCGGGACGAGACCGCGAACATCATGCCGGCGACGATCGCGACGGCAAAGGCGGGGGCGACCACCGGCGAGTGGGCCGGGGTGCTGCGCGACGTCTTCGGCGACTACCGGGCGCCGACGGGTGTCTCGGGCACGGCGGCAGGCGGCGACGAGGAGCTGCTGGCGGAGATCCGCGCCCGCGTCGACGAGGTCTCCGACCGGATCGGGCACCGGCCGCGGATCCTGGTCGGGAAGCCAGGGCTCGACGGCCACTCCAACGGCGCCGAGCAGATCGCCGTCCGCGCACGCGACGTCGGCATGGAGGTGATCTACCAGGGGATCCGCCTGACGCCCGAGCAGATCGCCGCCTCAGCGGTGCAGGAGGACGTCGACGTCGTCGGCCTCTCGATCCTCTCCGGCTCGCACCTCGAGCTGGTCCCGGAGACCGTGCGCCTGCTTCACGAGCAGGGCGTCGACGTGCCGGTGGTCGTCGGCGGGATCATCCCCGCCGCCGACGCGGCCAAGCTGCGCGAGGCGGGGGTCGCCGGCGTCTACACCCCCAAGGATTTCGACGTCAACCGGATCATGAGCGAGATCGTCGACCTGGTCGGCGAGCGCAGCGAGACGGGCTCGCCCGCCCCTGCCTGAGCCGCGAGGGCGGTCACCGACACGCCCACGCACGCGGTCGTATAGATTCCCCGCCCAATGCGCGTGAATGGAGGCGCGCGATCCTGGGGGTTACAAAAAGCACGGAACACGCACGTGGTCGTATAGATTTTTTCGCCCAATGTGCGCGACTGGAGGCGTGCCATCCTGGGGGTTACAGACAAAGCTGCGGAACAGTCTCGGAGGGCCGATAGCCGCCACCATCGCGCTGGCGCTGATCGCGCTGGCGTCGTGGCCGACCCACGCTTCCGCGGCGGGCGAACAGGAGGTTGAGCGCAAAGCGGTCCCGGCCCCCCGCTTCGGCTTCATGGACGACCCCGAGCAGCACGTGTTCGCGATGGACGCAGCCGTCGACATCGGGGCGAACCTCGGGCGGATCACCATCCCCTGGTACTACACCGGCTGGGACCAGCTCGACGAGATCTACGACGTCTTCTACGCGAACCAGGTCCGGCCGATCATCACGCTCGCCGTGACACCGGCGCCCGGGCCAGGCGGACCGACGATTCCGGTGGTGCCACCGCCGGTGCTCCCGCCGACGCCCCCGCCCGCCCCGCAGCCGGTGAATCTGCCGCCCGCCCCGTTTGTGCCGGACGTCGAGACCTTCAGGCCACAGGAGTACGCAGCCCAGGCCGCGTACATCGCGCAGCGCTATCCCTGGGCCAAGATTCAGCTCCTCAACGAGCCGAACCTGGCCGGCGTTCCGCTCGTTCACCGTCGAGCAGACGGTCGAGGCCGTGGTCACCGCGGCGCGCGCCGTTCACGCCGTGGCGCCACAGGCGAGGGTGATCGGGCCGGCGGCCTCGCCAGACCAGGGACGTGGCTACGCCTACACACGGGCCGTTTACGGGCTGCTCCCGGCCGACCTGGACTACCTCGACGCCGCCACCAACATCTACCCCGGTCCCGGGAGGGTTCGGGCCTTCAGGCAGGTGAAGAAGGGGTGGCGCACGGCGAGGGCGTCCGGGCGCAAGACCTGGGTCACGGAGATCACCCCCGGCATCTACTCGCCCAGGCGGCGACGCTGCAACCAGATCAAGCAGGCCTTCTCGTACCTGAAGGCCAAGGGAGCCAAGGGGATCCTCTTCTTCCGGCTGCGTGAGCCGCACGAGCTTCAGAACGTCCAGGGGCGCCTCTGGGTCGTGAACCTCGACGGCACCCACACGGACCTCTACCGCTGCCTGGAGAAGAGCGTCAGGCGGCTCCGCAAGGCAGGCCTGCCAGGGGATCCGCAGTTGCGGATGCGGGTCATCGGGATCAGCTGGGTGGACCACGGGAACGGCGTCGAGGTCCGCATTCGGGTCACCGCGAGGCCCAACTACGGATCGCTCGGCCGGGGCCCGAGGCAGCCGGTGCCCAACGCGGAGGTGACGCTCGGCGGCGAGCAGGTGCACACAAACCGCCTCGGTATGGCGACGATCATGGTCTCGCTCGCGAAGAGCCGGACCCTGATCGCACGCGCGCGCCACCCGGGCTATGAGCCCGATTCCGGCACGATCGCCCGCGGGCGGGCCAGCGTTTCCGTGGGCAAACAGACCGCGCGGTAGGGCCTATCTAGCATCCGGCGTTCGATGCGCCGGATCGTGTTTCCGATCGAGGGACTGAGCGATGGCATCGTCCGCGTGCGGATGATCGCCGAGGCCGACCTGCCGGCGATCACCGAGGCGTGCGGCGACCCCGAGATCGCGCGGTACACGACCGTCCCCTCCCCGTACGAGCAGCATCACGCCCGCGAGTGGCAGCAGCGGGCAGCCGCCGGGATGAGCGCCGGTACCGAGATCGGCGCGATAGTCGCCGACGCCGCGAGCGACCGGCTGCTCGGCTCGGTCGGGCTGCACGGGATCGACCCGGCTACCGGCCGCTGTGCGGGCGGGTACTGGGTTGCGCCCGACGCTCGCGGCCGCGGCGTCGCCGCGCGCGGGATGTCGCTGCTCTGCCGCTACGCGGCCCGTGAGCTCGGCGTCGACCGGATCGAGCTCTGGATCGAGCCCGGGAACCGCGCGTCGCAGCGGGTCGCCGAGGCCGTGGGCTTCAAGCGCGAGGGCCTGATGCGCTCGTTCATGCCGGTCCAGGGACGGCGCAGGGACATGCTGATGTACTCCCTCTTGCCCGACGATCTCGGCTGATGGACGGCTGCAGCCGGGCTAGCTACGCTGGTACCGATGAGTGAGCTGAACGGCGACCGCAGCGCCTGGCTTCGCTGCTATCGCTGCTGGTCGACGCGCCTCGAGGCGCAGGTCCACTACGACGCGATCATCAGGGTCGATCCCGATTCCGGCGAGACCGCCGAACGGGTCGAGGAGGTGCAGGAGGCGGTCGTCCAGTGCCTCGACTGCATGCACGACCAGCCCCACCTGACGATCGAGGAGGGCCGGGTGATGCCGATCGGCGAGCGCTGGGAGCGGATGGTCGCCGGGACCCCGTGGGTCGCGTCGTGCACGGTCACCGTCGATCAGGACCTGGTCGAGACCTGTTCCGGTCCGGACGCCGCCGACAGCCTCACCTACGCGGCCTTCGGCGAGGCCGGCACCCGCGAGTTCTTCACCCACGTGCGTTTCCACAAGCACGACGACGAGCGGATCATCGTCCACCTGCTGGTCGAGCTCTACGCCCGCTCCGGCGAGGAGGCCAGCGAGGTGCTCGAGGACGCCTCCCGGGGGGTCCTGGAGATCACCTCACTGGCCGAGGAGTCGCGGCCGCCGGCGCACGCCGCCGACGAGGCGCACTAGAACTCGGCCGCCCAGTGCGCCAGCCGCCGGTGGCGGTGGCGGAAGAGGAAGCCGACGATCGCCGCGGCGAGGCGGTCCGATCCCGGGATCCAGGCGATCCGGCGCTTGAGCTCGAACCCGAGTCGGTCGGTCACCCGGCAGCTCCCCTCCCCCTCCGGCTCGACGATCCGCTCGTGCTGCCAGACGCTGAAGCTGAGCGTGCGGGAGCGCTCGAGGAACCGGCGGCCGGGCTCCAGCTCGGCGAGGCAGAGGTCGTCGTAGTCGACCGGGAGCACGCGCCCGAGGAGAATCCAGCTGCGCCCTAGCGGCGCCCCCACCTCGGCGTCTTCGATCGTCCTGCCGCGCAGTTCGCGCGGCATCGTCATTCGCAGGATCGGCGCCAGCTCGTGGTTGATTCCCTCCTCGGTGACCGCCCGTCCCCAGACCTCGGCGGCGGGGCGGGCGACTATCGAGGACTGCTCGACGATCCGCACAGCCGGGATTCGTATATGAATCATTCGTGCCCGGCATCGGCGCGTTCATCTCCCCCGGCCGCTCGCTGCCGCGAGCACTCGATCGCGTCGGGCTCGCCGACCGGCTCGGCTTCGACGCGGCCTACGTCACCCACATCGCCGGCCGCGACTCGCTGACGGTGCTGATGGCATACGCGGTCGCCAGCGAGCGGATCCGGCTCGGGACCGGCGTCGTGCCGATCTTCTGCCGCACCCCGGCGACGATGGCACAGACCGCGGCGACGATCGACGAGCACTCGAACGGGCGCATGGTGCTCGGCCTCGGCGTCTCGCATCGGGTGACGGTCGAGAACTGGCACGGCCAGAAGATCTCCAAGCCGGTCACCCAGATGCGCGAGTACCTAAACGGCGTTCGCGCGATCCTGCGCGGGGAGTCGCCGCCGGAGTCGGAGTACTTCCCGACCCGGTTCGCGTTCATGGGTTACGAGGCACGCGCAGACCTGCCGATCTACGTCGCCGCGCTGGCGCCGAACATGCTCCGGCTGACGGGTGAGCTCGCCGACGGAGTGATGCTCTGGCTCTGCTCGCCCGCCTACATCCGCGACACGGTCGTTCCGACCGTTCGCGAGGGGCTGGAGAAGGCCGGCCGCTCGGCCGACGGCTTCGACGTCGTCGCCGCGGTCCCGATCGCCCTCACCGACGACGTCGAGGCGGCGCGGGCGACCTTCCGCCATGACCTGATCCCCTATGCCTCCCTGCCGTTTTACCGGGCGATGCTGGAGGCATCGGGCTTCGGCGAGGAGCTCGCCGCGTTCGACGCCGGCATGGCGGCCGGAGACATCGAGAAGGCGAAGGCGGGCCTCTCCGACCGGATGCTCGACGAGCTCGCGGGGATCGGCGACGCCGACGCGGTGCGAGCGGCGGTCAAGCGCTACCGGGCGGCCGGCGCGGTCTCCCCATGCGTCGGCGGGCTCCCAGGCACCGACTTCGACGCCGGGCTCGAGGCGGTCGCCGAGCTGATCGGCTAGGCCGCGGTCGCGAAGCGCTCTGCGGCGCGTGCTCGGCGCTTGGCCGCCTCGACCTCGCGGTCCTTCGGCGGCGCCGAGGTGACCAGGCCGTCGAGCAGCCGGCGGGTCGCCAGCGTCACTTCCTCGACCGCGCGCTCGAAGATCTCGGCGTTCGCCTGCGACGGCTTGTTGGAGCCGCTGATCTTGCGCACGTACTGAAGCGACGCCTCATGGACCTCGTCCGCGGTCGCGGGGGGCTCGAAGTTGTGGAGGGTGCGGATGTTTCGGCACATGGCTCTCAGCCTAGCGGCAGCCGTGCGCGCAGCCTCTGCGCACCGACCATCGCCCGCTCGGCGAAGCCGCCGCGCGGCGGCATCAGCCCCAGCTGCCGGCCGAGCTCGCTGAAGTCGTAGATCGCCTCGTAACGCCAGATCAGGCCGTCGCGAAACTGCCAGATGTCGAAGCCCTTGATCTCGATCCCCTTGCCGGTCGCGGCGAACCCGGGCGGGTCGATCGGGCCCGTGTTCGTGCCGGCCATCCGCCACGGGACGTAGGCGGCCAGGCCGTCGGCCGAGATCGCCGGCTCGCCCGGCTCGCCGAACCCGAGGTCGGGAAACGCGGCCACCGATTGGCGGACGAAATCCGCGAGCGCCTCGCGGCCGACCGCGGGCGTTTCGAGAGCCGGGTCGACCCAGACCACGTCCTCGGTCGCGCAGGCGGCGACGGCCGCCGGATCGTGCGAGTTCCAGGCCTCGAGGTAGCGCTCACCGAACTCGCGCAACCAGTCGATCCCCTCGATCGGCTGCGCGCCCTCGCCGATCCTCGGCTCCGTGATCGTCGTCGTCTGCACCGCTCGCCTCCTTCGATCGCCTCGCGACCAGCGTATCGACCGGACGCGCTCAGATCAGGCCGCTCGAACGCGATCGGTCGGCGGCGGTGCCGCCGCGCTCAGCTCGGCCTCACGCCGAAGCTCCCCGGGTCGGTCGGTGCAGACCGCGTCGGGCGCTGCGATCTCGAGCGCCCGGCTCAGAACCTCGGGATCGTTGATGGTCCCGGTACTGACGCTCAGCCCGGCCATCCGAAGGATTGCCGCCAGCCGCTCGGTGAGCAGGAAGTGCTCGACCGCGACTCCGCCGACGCCATGGCTCACCGCCCATGCCGCGAGCGCCTCCGGAGCGTAATCGGCCCAGATCACCAGGCGCGTGCGCAGGCCGCGCCCGGACGCCGCCGCGCAGGCGGCCGAGTGGAAGCTGATCAACTCGATTCTCGAGCTCGTCGGGACCCCCGCGAGTCGCTCGCAGAGCCGGTCGGCCGTCCGTCGGGCGAGAAGCGGATCGGCGTGCGCCTTGACCTCGACCTGGACCGGCAGATCGGCGGGGATGGACGCGAGCAGCTCTTCGAGCAGCAGCGGCCTGGAGTCGGTCGGATCGCCATTGCGATCGCGCAGGCGCCCGCGCAGTATCTCTGCGGCGGTGCGCTCGTGCGCCCAGCCGCTGAGCGTGGTTCCGGCCTCGAGCCGGGGATCGTGGAGGAGAACCAGCTCGCCGTCCGCCGTCAGACACACGTCCGTCTCGAGTCCGTCGGCGCCCGACCTCAAGGCGCCCTCGAGCGCGGCGGCCGACGAATCGGGCCCATACGCTCGACCGAGCCGGTGCGCGAAGAGCGCCGGGGTCGCCACGGTGAAAATGGCACCAGTTCCGCGTCACCCCGATGTGACCTTTGCGTGAACGGCCTCAGTCAGACTGGTCACCGGCCTCGAGGCGGCAGATGATCCGCCGGTGGCCGTCGACGGTCGGCGCGTCGAGGACGGTCGCCCCGCGCAAGCCGGCATGACGAGCGAGCCGGTGAAGGCTCTCGCCGGTGAATGCCCAGTAGACGAAGTCGTCATGGGCGTACACCTCCCCGGCCCGGCAGACGTGGATCGCCGCTCCGGCCTCGAGCGCCGTGTCGGCGACGCCGAGGGTCTCGAGGAGCACGTGTCCGCGGGGCGCGAGTCTGCGACGGAGGACGGAGAGAAGGCCGAGCGGGTTCTCGACCCGGTGCAGGATCCCGAAGCAGAGGATGAAGTCGAAGCGCTCGCCGAGGGCGTCGAGGTCGAACGCGTCGAGGACGCGGTACTCGACGGCCGACCCGATCAGCTCGGCGATCGTCCGAAATCCCTCGCCGCCCTCGAGCTCGACGCCCCACCGGGCACGGACCCACTCGCGGTACTGCTCGTTGTCGACGGCGACCACGCGCGAGGCGCCGCGCGCCTCCGCGAGGAAGGCGTAGAAGCCGTCGAAGGTGCCGACGTCGAGGACCGACCGGCCGCGCAGGTCGTCGGGGAAGAACGGCAGCCTGTACCGATGGTCGCGGGCGACGCCGGGGGTGTAGACGCCCGAGCCGTCGAGCTTGAAGGTGTGAAACCAGAGCGGGACCGCCCGCACGGCAGCCGTCGCGACCTCGGGCGGCGCCGAGATCGGCAGCTGGTCGGCGACCGCCTGCTCCGCGGCGGTTGGGGCAGGCAAGCTCCCCGCGCCACGCCGCGCATCCACCGAAACCGGCATCCAAGACTCCTCTCTCGCGGCCCCGGCGATCGCCCGGCCCCGCCGGGGGTTATGCGGCTTGTACCCGCTGGCCCCCGAAATTAGCTAGCGGGCCTTCCGGGAGCCGTCGACTCAGTCGACGTTGCCCTCCGAGGCCGGCGCCTCCCCGTTCGGCTTGCGGGGCACCAGCACCGCGCGCTTGAACTCCGCGACCAGGGTGTTGTCCTGCTTGTAGACCCGGGTGTGGACCTTGACCACCCCGCGGTCGGGCTTCGACTGCGACGGCCGCACCTCGAGGACCTCGGACTCGCAGTAGAGGGTGTCGCCGTGGAACACCGGGTTGGGGTGCGAGAGCTCCTCGGTCGCGAGGTTGGCGATCGCCTTGCCGGAGACGTCGGAGACCGACATCCCGAGCGCCAGCGAGTAGACCAGCGGCCCGACGACGACGTTCTGGCCCTGCTGGGACTGTGAGGCGTAGACGTCGTTTAAGTGCAGCGGGTGGTGGTTCATGGTGATCAGGCAGAAGAGGTGGTCGTCGGCCTCGGTCACGGTCTTCGCGGGCCAGTGCTTGTAGACCGCGCCGACCTCGAACTCCTCCAGGTAGCGCCCGTACGGATGCGCCCCGGATGCCTCGCGCTCGGCCTGATCGGTTGAAAGCGTGTGTTCGGTGGTGTCGCTCATATCAATGGATCGCGCTTCGCCTTACTCACCGCGCCGGGCGCGGGATCGTACCGTCAGCCCGGGTTCCGAGCCGCTCGATCAGGCCGCGGTAGGTCCCGAACGCGGGCTTGGGCGAGTAGTCGGCTCGAAGCAGGCCGACGTCGTCGAACAGGTCCGTGCCCTCGGGGCGGTTGTCGCGCAGGTTGAAGTAGCGGAAGTCGGTGACGCCGAGCGTGCCCGACAGCGCGTGCACCGCGTCGGCGGTGTCGGCGAGCTCGGACTGCTGGCGCGCCTCGGTGTGGCCGAGGTTGGTCGCGAAGCCGATCTCGCTGATCCAGACCTCGGTCTCGGCTCCGAGGCCCGCCTGGGGCATGAAGCAGCTCGCGGACCAGCGTCAGCGCCTCGAGCGTCGCCTCGGCGGCGGTCTCGGTGGCGAGGGTCGGCGGCCAGAACAGGCCCGGGTAGAGCTGGACACCGACGTAGTCGAGCGCCCTTTGGAATCGAGGCGTCGAGAGCTGCCCGAGGTCGGTCCAGAAGCGGGCGTCCGCGGCCGGCACCCACCGGTAGGCGTACGTGAACCCGAGCTCCACGTCGCGGCGCCCGATGCGCCCCAGTGTGCGGTCGGCCTGTGTGATCCCGGCGACGATGGCCTCGTTCGCCCGCGCGAAGGCCCCGTCCGAGGTGTTGGCCGAGATCGGCAGGTTGACCTCGTTGGTGATCGAGAGCGCCACGAGCGCGCTGCTCTCCGCCAGCGAGCGCGTCGCCCGCCGGACGAAGCGCTGCCAGGCGGCGAGGTCGCCGTCCTGCTCGGGGCTCGGGTGGTATCTGATCTGCGCTTCGACCGCGAAGCCGCGCCTCGCGTAGCGGCGCACCCGGTGGGCGAAGAGGTCGATCGCGGCGTCTCCGTCCGACATGAACAGCCGGTTGAGCCGGATCACCAGCTCGCGCCGCGGCGGCCGCAGTCTCTTCAACGCGCGGTCACGCGCGTCCCGGTTCTCCGGCATCACCTCGCCCTGGGTACCGCCGACGGTTCCGGCGAGCTGCGGTGTGATCCCGAACCGCAGCGGGTGCGCCGGAGTCGTGGCGGCGGGCGGATCGGCCGCCAGGCAGAGGTCACCCTGGGCGTGGGCCGCCGAGGGCGGGATCACGATCAGGGAGAGCGCCGCGAGCGCGGTGGCCGTGAGCCTCACGCGACCAGCTCCGCCGCGAGGCCCTCGAACCGCCCGATGTCGGCGACCTCATCGGCGAGCGCCGCGGCCGTCGCCCGATCGAGCTCGGTGAAGGAGTCGACGGTCACGGCGAGCCGCCGGCCGCTACGCCGCGACGACCAGGTGCCGACGAAGCGGCCGTCGACGGTGATCGTGGGGCGCACGATCCCGCCTCTCGGGAACATCCGCTCGAGGTGGGCGTCGTCGACGGCGAACTCGCGGCTCTCATACCCCATGTTGTAGTTGTCGAAGGCGCCCAAGCAGCCGGACCACCGGGCTCGGCGGCACGCGCCGGGCGCTCTTCGGCCGTAGCAGGATCTCGCCGCAGGCCCGGACCTGGTCGAGCTCCGCGGCGATGAACGCTATCGCGGCCCTGGCGTCTCGCAGCGGCAGCCCGGCCCAACGGGCCAGGTCGCGGGCGCCCGCCGGCCCGTAGCCGCGAAGGTAGCGCCGCGCGAGCTCGGCCAGCGACTGATCTCGTGGCCGGCGCTCGAGCTCTCCGATCCAGTCGGCGGTCCTGACCAAGCAGGTGTTGCCGTCGCGGTCCGGGCCGAGGCAGAGCTCGCCGTCGAGGGTCGCGAGCAGCCAGAGGTGGTAGGTGAACGCGTTCGCGGTGTCGAAGCCGACGCGCTCGAGGCGCGCCGCGAGCTCCGGCCGGGTGAGCGGGCCGTCCTGCGTGACCGCCTCGTGGAGCACGGCGAGGGCGCGATCCTGGGCGGAGCGCTCGAGGCCGAAGTCGGCCAGCCGCTTCCGAGACCAGCGCACGATTGGGTCGGCGAAGAGCGGCAGCAACCAGCCGGCGTCCTCGCTGGCGATCAGGTGCACCGTCTTCCTCATCGCCCACGCGCGCAACAGCGAGCGCTCCTCGGTACGCGCCCGATCGACCGCCGCCGCGGTCAGCGACCTGGCGCGGGCGCGGAAGGCGAGCTTCGCCGCGCGCGGCTCCTGTGCCTGCACCGGCCCGGCCTCGCGAACGACGTCGACGGGGTCGCGGACCGCAACCGGGCGATGGAGTCGCTGCGAGGCCGCGCGCCGGCGCGACAGTGAGGCGGACGTCGCGGTCCCTATCTGGCGACCAGCGCGGGCTCGATCGCCTGGCCGAGCAGACGCTTTACGCGCGGGTCGCCCTCGACCTGGAGATGGCGGTAGTGGAGCGCCTCCTGCCAGTCGGCGAGCTCGCCGTCGGCGGCCAGGACCCTGAACATCGTCGCCGGGATCGAGATCACCAGTCGCTCGTCGCCGGCGGCGCCCTCGGTGACCCTGGGCCCCGGGACCTCGACCCGGAAGCGCTCGGGCTCGCCCTCGCCGGTCAGCCCGCGCGAGGTGAGCTCCAGGCAGAACACGAGCTTCAGCTTCGCCAGTGCCGGCACCTGGCGCTGGAACCGGGTCACGGCGGCCGCGATCTGCTGGGCGGAGGTCGGCATCGCCGTCGTCAGCGTGCCTTCTTCAGCCGGGCGCGCGCCTCACTGTGCTCGATCACCTGACCGATCAGCTTCTGGATGTTCGGGTCGCCCTCGACCTTGATGTGGCCGTGGTCGTAGGCCTCGTGCCACTGGCGAACCTTGCCGTCGGCGGCGAGCTCGTTGAAGTGCGAGCGCGGGATCGACACCCGCAGGCGCTCGTCGTCGGCCAAGCCCTTGGAGATCCGCGGGCCCGGAACCTCGACCCGGTAGAGCTGGACGTCGCCGCGGCCGCGGAGCTCGAGCCCGAACACGAGCTTGAGCTTGTTGAGCGCCGGGACCTCGCCCTGGAGGTTGGCGACCGCCGCCTCGATCAGCTCTCTGGTAGTCGCGGCCACCGAGCCGGCCTTCGGGGGGGGGGGGGGGGGGGAGGGGTATCGCGGGGTATCTAGATCTTGTTGCGCTCGAGGAGCTTCTTGCCGATCACCATCTTCTGGATCTCGGAGGTCCCCTCGCCGATGAGCAGCAGCGGCGCGTCGCGGTAGATCCGCTCGATCTCGTACTCCTGCGAGTACCCGTAGCCGCCGTGGATGCGAAGCGCTTCCTCGGCGTTCTCCTTGGCGGACTCGGAGGCGAAGAGCTTCGCCATCCCCGCCTCGATGTCGGAGCGCTCGCCCGCGTCCTTCATCCGCGCCGCCTTCATCGTCAGCAGGCGCGCGGCCTCGGTGCGCGTGCCCATTTCGGCGAGCTTGAAGGTGATCGCCTGATGCTGGGCGATGGGCTTGCCGAACGTCTTTCGCTCCTGGCTGTAGCGCAGCGCCAACTCGAGCGACCGCTGGGCGACGCCGACGCCGCGCGCGGCGACGTTCACGCGTCCCAGCTCGAGCGCGTCCATCATCTGGCCGAAGCCCTTGCCGAGCCCGTCGGTGCCGCCGAGGATGTGGTCGTCGGTGACCTTGAAGCCGTCGAAGACGAGCTCGGTGGACTCGACGCCCTTGTAGCCCATCTTCTTGATCTTCGGCGGGATCTTCAGCCCGGGAACCTCGTCGGCTCCCGGCTCCTTCTCGCAGATGAAGCAGGTCATGCCCTTGTAGGCGCGGCTCGGCCTTCGGGTCGGTCTTGACCAGCACGAACACCAGGCCGGAGCGCAGGCCGTTGGTGACCCACATCTTCTGGCCGTTGATCTCCCAGCCGCCGTCGACCTGCTTGGCGGTGGACTTGATGCCCTGGACGTCGGAGCCGACCTCGGGCTCCGAGAGCGAGAAGGCTCCGCGGATCTCACCCGTCGCCATCCGCGGCAGGTACTTCTGCTTCTGCTCGTCGGTGCCGAACTTCATCAGCAGGTACGAGCCGATGAAGTGGGTGTTGACCACGCCCGAGATCGAGATCCACCCGCGCGAGAGCTCCTCGACGATCATCGCGTAGGTGGTGAGGTCGAGCCCCATGCCCCCGTACTCCTCGGGGATCGTCACCCCGAAGAGGCCGAGCTCCTTCATCTGCTCGACGATCGGCTCCGGGAACTTGTCCTCGTGGTCGTACTCCTCGGCGTGCGGGATGATCTCGTTGTCGGCGAACTGGCGCACCATCTCGGTGATCGCCTGCTGCTCGTCGGTCTTCTCCTGGTAGGTCGCGGTCGCTACGGCCATGGCTCCTTCTCGGGCCCCTCACACAACACTTTGCGCCGCGGAGGATAGTCCGGGCGCTACCGATCGGCCACGGCGATCCCCTCGAGGACCTCCCTGACGGCGCGATCTGCGAGCACCGCGGTCGGGTCGCCGTGGGCCGCCGTCGGTGCGACCTCCACCACGTCCGCACCGGTGACCTGCGCGCCGCCGGCCAACACCGATGCGGCGCGCAGCAGGTCTGCCGGCGAGAGGCCGCCTGGCTCGGGCGTGCCGGTGCCCGGCGCCGCGCCGGGATCGACGACGTCGATGTCGATCGTCAGATACGCCGGCCGGTCACCGACCACCTCGAGGGCCCTGGCAAGCGCGGCCTCGAGGCCGCCAGAGTGGATCTCGTCCATCGTGATCGCGGTGATCCCACGTTCGCGCTGCCAGGCGAAGACGTCGGGCTCCGGCCAGTAGCCGCGCAGCCCGAGCTGGACGTAGCGGTCTGGGTCGACACTGCCATCCTCGACCAGCTCGCGCATCACGCTGCCGTGCGAGGGCGCGACCCCGTAGACGTGCGCCGCGGTGTCGGTGTGGGCATCGAGGTGCAGCAGCGCAAGTCGCCCATGGCGCTCGGCCACCGCCCGGAGCGCCGGCCCGGTCACGGCGTGGTCGCCGCCGAGGACGATCGGAAGCGCGCCGGCGCCGACCACCTCCGCGATGACAGCGCCAATCGCTTCGTGCGACGCGGCGACGTCGCCAGGACGCACCGCGGCGTCGCCGTAGTCCAGGACGCGCAGGCGTTCGAACGGATTCTCGGGCGAGCCGACACGCGTCCCGAGCCCAACGCTGGCGGCCCGGATCGCCCGCGGGCCGAATCGGGCGCCGGGGACGTCCGAGGCGAGATCGTCCATCGGCGCGCCGACGATCGCTACGTCGGCGCCCGCCAGCTCCGCAGGCTCCTCGGTGTACGGGCACGCGCCCCAGCTGGGAAGGCCCGCATACTGCGGACGCTCGCCCACCTCCTGCCAGCGGCGGAGCGGATCGATCACGAATCAACCATCTAAAGCGTCCAGCCGAACGAGTAGGACTTGTACTCGGCGGCCTCGCGCTCGTAGAAGCGGTGGGCGTCGGTGCGCGCCAGGGCGCTGTCGAGCTCCAGGTGGGTGGCCCCGCGCTCCTGGGCCCACGCCTTGGCGGCGTCGAGCAGCGCCTTGCCGACTCCCTGCGAGCGCCGCTCGGGGGCGACAGCGAAGTCCTCGACCCAGGCGCGATAGCCGAAGCGCACCGAGTGCAGGTCCTGATAGCCGGTGATGAAGCCGATCAGCTCGCCCCCGTCCTCGGCCACCAGCACCACCGAGTCGTGCGACTCGATCGCCTGGCGCAGGGCGACCTCGGCGCGCCGCTCGTCCCAGGCCGCAGGCGTCGATCCCGGCGGCGCGAACAGCCACTCGTAGAGCGGCACGATCTCCTCCGCCTCCTCGAGACGGGCGGCGCGGACCTCGAAGCTCATGGCCCGTCAGGTTAGGGTCAGGACCAGCAGCAGCGCGGCCGCGGCGAAGTAGGCCACGGTGAGCACGAGCAGGCCGCGTCGGTCGGCGTGCGCCGCGGCGGAGACGTCACCGGTCGCGTCGACCCACGAGTTGCGCACGATCACGGCCATCGTCAGGACCACGAAGCCGTAGCTGAGGATGTAGAGCTTGTCGAGCAGGATCAGGTAGTTGACGTCGGGCAGGCCCGAGCTGCTGGTCAGCTGCAGGGCGACGAGCGTCAGCAGCGCCGTGATCCCGATCCCGATCCTGCCCTCGACGTAGCGCGGATGGACCGACAGCGCGAGCGCGGCGGTCAGCGCCACGAGCAGCATCGGAAACAGGAGCTTCAGCGAGTACGTGCCCGCGGGCCGCGTCACCGGCAGCGCGAACGTCGCGCGCGAGTACGTGTCCTCGCCGACCCGCGGGTCGCCGAAGTCGGTGGGGTACCGGTTGGACACGACCTCCATCGTCGGCTCGCCGAGGTCCCAGCCGGGGATCGTGATGTCGCTCGAGATCGAGATCGGGTCGTCGTCGGGGACGTAGACGAGCTCGGACTCGCTCTTGCTCTTGTCCTCGATCGTGACCACCAGGTCCTGGGTGTCGAACGGATAGCGCTCGAGCGGCAGCTTGGCGTTGAACTTGCCCTGGACGTGGACGCTCGAGTACAGCGTCCTGCCGGGCAGCACCTCGGGCTTGACCCCGGCATAGCTGCGGATGTGGCCCCAGAGCTCGAACGGATTGAGGAACTCGAAGGTGCGCGAGGGATCGATCTCCGGGTTGTCCCACTTGAACCAGAGGTAGATGTCGACCGCATAGGAGTGCGTCTGCAGGTCGAGCTGCTGGATGTCGTTGATCAGCGCCCCGACCCGGATGACCTCAGGACCCTGGCCCGCCTGCTTACCTGCGGCAGGGCACGCGCCGACCACGCACACGCAGGGCCGCGATCCCCGCGGCGAGGGCACTCCGTGCCACCCGCCGATCTACCATCAGCCCCGGACCGATCGGCGGCAGCGATGCGGCGCTAGCCGGGACGCACGAGGTCGATCGGAAACACCTCGAACGTGCAGATGCCCGCCTGCACAGCGGGGTCATCCTCACCGACGGCCCGCGCCGCCCGTTCCTCGTCGAGATCCAGCAGGCCCAGGCCCCACGGGTCGGCGGGGTCGAGAACCGGCCCGTAGGCGAGCGCGACCTCGCGCCGCATCAGGTCCTGCCAGTACGCGAAATGGCCATCCATCACCTCGGTCTCGGGCTCGCTCATGTCCTGGGCGAAAGTCGGCCGCGGCGGCTGCAGACGGTAGAGGAACGCCACGCGCCGCAGTCTCGCAGGTGGGCGAGAGCCTCCATCATCTAGATTTGCCGCGCCCATGAGGAACCCACGCGATTTCGCCAAGCCGCTTGCGATCGGCGCGCCCGATCCGGTCGGAGAGGTGCCGTTCAAGCCCTCGCGGATGATCCACTTCTTCGACGCATCGAACGAGAAGATGGCCGCCAAGGTCCCGGAGATGGCGACCCAGGCCGACATCCTGCTCGGCAACCTCGAGGACGCGATCCCCGCCGACAAGAAGGTCGCCGCGCGCGAGGGGCTGGTGAGGGTCGCCAAGGAGACCGACTTCGGCGACACGGCGCTGTGGACCCGGGTCAACTCGCTCGAGAGCCCGTGGGTGCTCGACGACCTGACCACACTGGTGACCGAGATCGGCGACAAGCTCGAGGTGATCATGGTCCCGAAGGTCGAGGGGCCGTGGGACATCCACTACGTCGACCGGCTCCTCGCCCAGCTCGAGGCCAAGGCGGGCCTGGAGCGGCCACTGCTCGTGCACGCGATCCTCGAGACCTCGCTCGGGGTCGTCAACCTCGAGGAGATCGCCACCGCCTCGCCGCGGATGCAGGGGATGAGCTTCGGCCCGGCCGACCTCGCCGCCTCGCGGCGGATGAAGACCACCCGGGTCGGCGGCGGCCACCCCGGCTACCGAGTGATCGAGGACCCCGATCCCGACGACCCCGAGGCGCCGCGCGCGACCGCCCAGCAGGACCCGTGGCACTACTCGATCGCCCGCATGGTCGACGCCTGCACGTCGGCCGGGATCCTGCCCTTCTACGGCCCCTATGGGGACATCAAGGACGTCCAGGGCTGCGAGACCCAGTTCCGCGCCGCCTTCCTGCTCGGCTGTGTCGGCGCCTGGTCTCTTCACCCGGTGCAGATCGAGATCGCCAAGAAGGTCTTCAGCCCGCCGCCCGAGGAGGTCAAGTTCGCCAAGAAGGTGCTCGAGGCGATCCCCGACGGCCGCGGGGTGCACATGATCGACGGCAAGATGCAGGACGACGCCACCTGGAAGCAGTGCAAGGTGATGGTCAGCCTCGCCGAGATGTTGGCCAAGAAGGACCCTGAGCTGGCGAAGGCGTACGAGCTCTAACCCATCTGGGCCCGGCAGGCGACCTGCGCCCGGACTCCGGCGCCCGGTCTATGCTCCGGGCTCTGGGGGAAGAGGTGAGCGAGCGAGACCGCGGACCGATCGAACGCCTGGCCGGGCTGCTTCACGTAACCCGGCTCGTCAGCGCCGGCATCCAGGGTGAGGAGCTGCGCGCCGCGGTGGCCGAGACGGTTGCCGAGGCGTTCGCGTTCCGCACCGTGGTCATCAACCTGCGCCGCCCCGGCGGCGAGGATTTCGAGGTGGTCACCGTTCACGGAAGCAACGACGCGGCGCAGGCCCTGCTCGGCACGACGTCGAACAGCGATACCTGGGCGTCGCTGCTCGACTCCCGCTTCGAGGTCGCGGGGGCCTATTTCCTGCCGGCCGGCTCGGTCGACTGGAAGAGCCACGAGAAGGCGGCGTTCATCCCGGCGCTCGAGCCCCGCGACCACCACGACGCCTGGCAGCCCGAGGACGTGCTGCTGTTCCCGCTGCGCCACTCCGACGGCGAGCTGCTCGGGGTGCTGTCGGTGGACGATCCGGTCACCGGACTGCGGCCGACCGAGCACGACCTCTCGGTGCTCTCCTCGATCGCCGCGCACCTGGCCCAGGCGCTCGAGTCCGCGGAGGCGAACCGCACCCGGGAGCGTCTGCTCGAGGAGATCCAGGCCGCCGAACGTCGCTACCGGACGCTGGTCGAGCGGCTGCCCGCGATCGTCTACCGGGCCGAGTTCGGCGCCAACGGCCGCTGGGAGTACGTCAGCCCGCAGATCGAGCCGATGCTCGGCTACAGCGCCTCGGAATGGCAGGGAAACGCGCGGCTGTGGCGCGACCGCATCCATCCCGACGACCGCGAGCTGGTGCTGGCGATGGACGAGCGGGCGCTTCAGAGCGGCGCACCGCTGCGATGCGAGTACCGGATCCACGCCCGCGACGGGCGCGTCGTCTGGGTTCGCGACGAGGCGGTGGTCCTCGACGAGCCTTCCGGCCGGATCCTTCACGGGGTCATGTACGACATCACGGTCCAGAAGCGCGCCGAGGATGCGGTCCGCGACCAGCACGAGATCCTCGAGCGCACCGTCCGCGAGCGCACCCGAGAGCTCGAGGAAGCGCGGGTCGAGACGCTCCAGCGTCTCGCGTTCGCGGCGGAGTACCGCGACGAGGGGACGTACCTGCACACCGAGCGTGTCGGGCGGGTCGCGGCCCTGTTGGCAGCGGCGATCGGGATGTCGGAGCAGGAGGTCGGCCTGATCCGCAGGGCGGCTCCGCTGCACGACATCGGCAAGATCGGCGTCCCGGACCCGATCCTGCTCAAGGAGGGAAGCCTCGACCAGCGGGAGCGGGGGCTGATGCGCGGCCACGCGTTGGTCGGCGCCAAGATCCTCTCGGGCAGCCGCTCCACGGTCCTCCAGCTCGCCGAGGAGATCGCGCTGACCCACCACGAGCGATGGGACGGCGGCGGCTACCCGCGGGGGCTGGTCGGGGACGAGATCCCCCCCAGCGGCAGGCTGGTCGCGATCGCCGACGTCTTCGACGCCCTCACGCACAGCCGCCCGTACCACCATGACTCGCTGCCGATCGGCGAGGCGATGGCGCTGATCGCCAAGGGCGCCGGAAGCCAGTTCGACCCCGAGATGGTCGCAGCGTTCACCGAGCTCGACCGCGAGCTGCTGCTCGCCGAGCCGGCGCCTTTGCCGGACCGCCCGCCGCCACCCGGCCCGGAGCTGTCCCTCAGGCCCTCAGCCGAGCCGCTGCCCTAGCGCCTCGAGCTGCTCGCCGATCTCGGCCGGCAGCCGGTCGCCGAACTGGCTCAGGAACTCCTCGACCTGGGGCAGCTGCTCGCGGACCTTGACGGCGTCGACGGTCAGCAGCTCGCGCATCGCGTCGTCGCTGACCTCCAGGCCGTCGAGATTGATCTCGCCCTCGGCCGGCACGAGGCCGATCGGGGTTTCCACCGCCTCGGCGTCGGCGTCGCAGCGGCGGAAGATCCACTCGAGCACGCGGCTGTTCTCGCCATAGCCGGGCCAGAGGAACTTGCCGTCGGCGTCCTTTCGGAACCAGTTGACGACGAAGATCCGCGGCATGCTGCCGGAATGCTCGCGCGCGAGCCCCAGCCAGTGGCCGAAGTAGTCGGCCATGTTGTAGCCGCAGAACGGCAGCATCGCCATCGGGTCGAAGCGAAGCTGGCCGACCTCGCCGGCCGCGGCGGCCGTCGTCTCCGACGACATCGTCGCCCCGAGGAAGACGCCGTGCTCCCAGTCGAAGGACTCGCTGACCAGCGGCTGGACGGTCGCCCGGCGTCCGCCGAACAGGAAGGCGTCGATCGGCACGCCCTTCGGGTCCTCCCACTCGGGCGCGATCGAGGGGCACTGCGCCGCCGGGGTGGTGAACCGCGCGTTCGGGTGGGCGGCGGGATCCTCGGAGTCCGGGGTCCAGTCGTTGCCCTTCCAGTCGATCGCGTGCGCCGGCGGCTCGCCGGTCATCCCCTCCCACCAGATGTCGCCATCGTCGGTGAGCGCGCAGTTGGTGAAGATCGAGTTGCGCTCGATCGTGTCCATCGCGTTCGGGTTGGTCTTGTGGCTGGTGTTGGGCGCGACGCCGAAGAAGCCGGCCTCGGGGTTGACGGCGTACAGCCGCCCGTCCTCGCCGAACTTCATCCAGGCGATGTCGTCGCCGACCGTCTCCACGGTCCAGTCGGGAAGCGTCGGAATCAGCATCGCGAGGTTGGTCTTCCCGCACGCCGACGGGAAGGCGCCGGTGACGTACTTGACGTCGCCCTCGGGCGAGGTGAGCTTGAGGATCAGCATGTGCTCCGCCATCCAGCCCTCGTCACGGGCCATCGCCGAGGCGATCCGCAGCGCGAAGCACTTCTTGCCGAGCAGGGCGTTGCCGCCGTAGCCCGAGCCGTACGACCAGATCTCGCGGGTCTCGGGGAAATGGACGATGTACTTGTTGTCGGCGTTGCACGGCCACGGCACGTCCTCGACGCCCTCGGCGAGCGGCATACCGACCGAGTGCACGCAGGGGACGAACTCGCCGTTGGCCCCGAGCGCCTCGAGCGCCGCCTCGCCCATCCGGGTCATGATCCGCATCGAGACGGCGACGTAGGCGGAGTCGGTGAGCTGGACGCCGATGTGGGAGATCGGCGAGCCCAGCGGGCCCATCGAGAACGGGACCACGTACATGGTGCGGCCCTTCATGGAGCCGCGGAAGAGCCCGTTGAGCGTGTCGCGCATCTCCGCGGGGTCCCGCCAATTGTTGGTCGGGCCCGCCTGCTCCGCGCGCTCGCTGCAGATGAAGGTCCGGTCCTCGACCCGGGCGACGTCGCCCGGGTCCGAGCGAGCGAGATAGGAGTTGGGCCGCTTGGCCTCCGAGAGCTTCGTGAAGGTGCCGGCGTCGACGAGCTCCTGACAGAGCCGGTCGTACTCCTCGGCCGATCCGTCACACCAGTGGATCGAGTCGGGCTGTGTCAGCTCGGCGATCTCCTCGACCCAAGCGATCAACTTGGGGTTCTTCGTGATCGGCTCGGTCGTCGCCGTCGTTTCAGTCAACTTGCGCTCAACTCCTTAGTGTCGATTGTGACGCGCGCCCCCCTTGAGCGAGAACAGGTCGGGCATTGTGCCGTACCCGGCCATCGCTCGGTTTCACCCACCCGGCCGCGGGGCAGTACGGGGACATGCTCGGATTGATCATCTACCTGCTCGTGGTCGGCGTGATCGCCGGTTACCTGGCGCGCCTGCTCGTCCCAGGCGCCGACCCGATGGGGTTCTGGGCGACGGTGGCGCTCGGCGTCATCGGCAGCTTCGTGGGCGGGGTGCTCGGTTACGTGATCTTCAACGAGGACCTCGACCAGGGCGCGCTCCAGCCCTCGGGCATCATCGGATCGCTGATCGGAGCCGTGATCGCGCTGTTGATCTACCGCAGGATCGGCAGTGGCCCGAGCGGCACGAGCCGCACGGCGCCGCGCTGAAGCCGGCTCAGGAAAGGGCCGCGAGAACCGCCCGGGCGGCGTCCTGACCGGAGCCCACCGCGCCGTCCATGTAGCCGTTCCAGACGAGCGCGGTTTCCGCGCCCGCCCAGTGGAGCGGCCCGATCGGCTCCCTGAGCGCGCGGCCGTGGTCGGTCCAGGCACCGGGGCCCATGAAGCCGCCGTAGCACCCCCGCGCCCACTCGTCGGCGCCCCAGGCGCGATCGACGTAGTCGACGGGCGCGGCCGCCTCGGGCCCGAAGAACCGCGCGAAGCATTCGGTGACGGCACGACGACGCTCGTCCTGGGGCCGGTCGGCGAAACGGCGGGCCGCCTGCCCCTCGAGGAAGCCGAGCAGCACGCCGGGAGCTCCGTCCGGCGGGGAGTTGTCGAAGGCCACCGACACCGGCCCCGTCACGCTCGTAGCGGCGCCGGACAGGCCGCGCTCGCGCCAGAACGGCCGCTCGTAGACGGCCATGCACTTGACCACGCTGCCCTGCGCCATCCGTTGCGAGAGCCCGTCCCGGACCGCGGGCAGCGGCGGGTCGTAGGCGATGCGCGCGGCGAGGGCCGGCGGCACGGCGATGATCGCCCGGCGCGCTTCGACCTCGAGGCGGTCCGCGCGGACCGTGACGGCGTCGCCGGCGTGAGCGATTGAGCGCACCGGCGCCGACAGCTCGATCACTCCGTCGCCGAGCTGCTCGGCGATCCGCAGCGAGATCAGCTGGCTGCCGCCGACGATCCGATCCTGCTGGGCGCCGCCCTCGGCATCGATGAGGATCTCGAGTGACCCGGCCGACCGAACGTAGAAGAGGACGTGAAGCAGCGAGACGTCGCGCGGCTCGGCCGCCCAGACGCCGACGATCGCCAGCCGGAGGATGTCGCGGGCGACCCCCGTGAGCGCGTTGCGGCGCATCCACGTCTCGAAGGTCTGCGAGTCCCAGCGCTCCCCCTTTTGCGCCTTCCACGGCGCCTCGAGCGGCACCTCGCGCGCCATGCGATTGATCCGCCACATCAGCAACCCCACCTCCGCGAGCCCGACCGGATTCGCGCGCGGGATCGTCCCGGCGTAGCGGCCGAGGCTCCCCTTGCGCTCGAAGACGCTCTTGCCCGCCGTGTACGTGGGGAAGGTCTCGAGGTCGAGCTCCGAGATCAGCTTCAGGACGCGGTCCTGGGTCGGGCCGACCCATTGGGCGCCGAGCTCGACCACCTTGCCGCCGCCGACGTCGGCGTTCAGCGTCCGCCCGCCGACCCGGTCGCGCGCCTCCAGCACGACCACGTCCCGCCCGGCGCCCCGCAGCTGCCGCGCCGCGGCGAGCCCCGCGAGCCCGGCCCCGATCACGGCCACCTCGGCCTGTCGGCGATCCATCGCGCCCGAGCCTATCCGGGTAGCCTTCCGCGCCCCCGAGGCATGCGCTTCTACGAGTACGAATCAAGGCGGATCGTCGAGCGGGCCGGCATCCCGGTCACCGATTACGGGTTCGCGACGACCGCCGCCGAGGCCCGCGAGGCCGCCGAGCGGATCGGCGGCTCGACCGTGATCAAGTCACAGGTGCTGACCGGCGGTCGGATGAAGGCCGGCGGCGTCAAGTTCGCCGACACGCCCGAGGAGGCCGAGGCGCACGCGGCCGAGATCCTCGAGCTCGAGATCGGCGGCCACATGCCGGTCGGCGTGCTCGTCGACCCCAAGGCAGAGGTGGAGCAGGAGTACTACGCCGCGACGCTCTGGGACGGGCGCGCCAAGCGGCCGATGATGCTGTTCTCCGACATGGGCGGGATCGACATCGAGCAGGTCGCGGACGAACACCCCGACCACGTCGGCCGCGGGCACCTCTCGAACCTGCACCCGATCTCCGACTTCGAGGCCAAGCAGGTGGTGGCGCGGGTCGGGATGACCGGCTCGCAGCTGAACCGGGCGACGGCCGTGCTCGCCAGGCTCGCCCGCCTGCAGCGCGACTACGACATGACCCTGGCCGAGATCAACCCACTGGCCCGGCTCTCCGACGGCTCGTTCGTCGCCCTGGACGCCCACATGGAGATGGAGGACGAGGCCGTCGGCCGCCAGAAGGCGCTGCTCACCGAGATCGGGGTCGACCTGTCAGAGCCACGCGAGCTCTACGAGCCGAGCGAGTTCGAGCGCAACGTCAAGGCCATCGACGCCGCCGACCACCGCGGGGTGATCCAGGGCAAGGACCACGGCTTCCGCGGCAACCTCGGCCTGGTGATCGGCGCGGGCGGCGGCTCGCTGACCCTCACCGACGCGGTCCGCTCGCAGGGCGGCCAGCCCGCCAACTACGCCGAGATCGGCGGCAACCCGTCCGTCTCGAAGTCAAAGGGCCTGGCGATGGAGGTCATGAAGAAGCCGGGTGTCGAGAAGATCGCGGTGATGATGTCGATCGTCTCCAACACCCGTGTCGACATCGTCGCCCGCGGCGTGATCAAGGCCTGCCTCGAGCTCGGGAGGGACCCCGCCGAGACGATCGTCATCTTCCGGATCCCCGGCGCCTGGGAGGAGGAGGGCTACAGGATCCTCGACCGGTACGGGGTCGAGTACGTGGACCGCTCGGTCTCGATGTGGGAGGCGGCCGGGCGCGCGGTGGCGAAGGTCCAGGGAGGTTCCGCATGAGCGTGCTGCTGAACGAGGACTTCACCTTCATCGTCCAGGGGATCACCGGCCGCGAGGCCGTGAACCTCACCCGCGAGTGCCTCGATTACGGCTCGAAGATCGTCGGCGGCGTCACCCCGGGCCGCAGGGGCCGCGAGGTGCATGGTGTGCCGGTGTTCGACACCGTTGAGCAGGTGGTCGACCACCACGGCTCGGCGCCCGACGGGGCCGTGGTCACCGTCCCGCCCGCGTTCACCAAGGACGCGGTCTTCGAGGCGATCGAGAACGGCATCAGGTTGACCGTCGTCGTCACCGAACGGATCCCACGCCGGGACGTCGCCGAGATGGTCGAGCTCGCCAGCCTGCGCGGGGCCCGGATCATCGGCCCGAACTGCCTCGGCCTGATCTCGCCAGGCGTGGCCAAGATGGGAGGCATCGGAGGCCCTGCGAAGGACGCCGCCAAGGCCTACTCCCCCGGCCCGGTCGGGGTGATGTCGCGCTCTGGCGGGATGACCACCGAGATCTCCTCCACGCTGACCGCCGCCGGTCTCGGCGTCTCGACGGCGATCTCGATCGGCGGCGACGCGATCATCGGCTCTACCTACGCCGAGCTGATGCCCCTGTTCGAGGCCGACGAGCAGACCGAGGCGATCGTCATCTACACCGAGCCCGGCGGCCGGATGGAGGCCGAGCTGGTCGACTGGCGAGAGGCCAACGACTCGCGGCTTCCGATCGTCGCCTTCATGGCCGGACGGTTCATGGACGACGAGGAGATGCAGGGCATGAGCTTTGGCCACGCGGGAACGATCGTCGAGGGCAAGGAGGATTCGGCGACCGAGAAGATCGCCCGCCTCGAGGCTGCCGGGATCCCCGTGGTCGAGCGGATCGACGAGATCCCGGACCGGGTGAAGGAGGAGTTGGGGGTGCCGGCGTGAGCATCGATACGCGCGATGGCGTGTTCATCGAGGTGGAGGTCTCGCCCGATGTCGCCTCCGACGCCGAGCTCGCGAAGAAGCTCGAGGAGGTCTGCCCGGTGGACATCTTCGCCGCCCGCGATGCAGGGGTCGAGATCGTTCGCGAGAACCTGGACGAATGCGTGTTATGCGAACTCTGTTTGGAAGCCTCACCGCCCGGAACCGTCGTCGTGCGAAAGCTCTACGACGGCTCGGAGCTGCGGCGCTCCTAACCGCCGCGCTCACCACCAGCGCCGCGGCGAAGCCGCCGAAGCCCGATCACCCGAAGCCGCCGAAGCCGAAGCTCGAGCTGCTGACCGGCACCGAGCAGGGCGCCCTGCGCCGGGAGGAGATCAAGGTGGGCGTCACCTCGAGGCGGGGCGAGGAGGCGAGGGTCGTCGCGCGCTTCGTCGTCGACGGTTACCCCGACGACTTCGTCTTTCGCCTCGGGCCCGAGTCCACCAAGCTGCGCGACAACGACGGCGTCGCCCATCTCGGGCTCAGCCAGCGCCAGCTCGAGGTGCTCGACTTCGCGATCAAGAGCTGCCACGGCGCGACCCTGGCGGTCACCGCCGAGGTCGGCAAGGGGAGCGGGCAGCTGAACGCCAGCCTGGCGACGCCCGCGGACTGCCGCGACGGCTAGCGGTCCTGCACCCGCGGCGATCCTGGCCTCGATTGCACCTATGTGGTTGAAAGCAGGCCACGCCGCCGATGGTCAGTCGTCAAGCGGGCCTTCCCAGACGGCGAAGACGGCGCCCTGCGGGTCGCGGACGGCGGCGATCCGGCCCTCGTTGGGCATGTCGACCGGGCCCATGAGGACCACGGCGCCGAGCTCGCCGGCCTTGGCGACCGCGGCGTTGGCCGACTCGACCACGAAGTAGGGAAGCCAGTTCGAGGGCACGCCGCCCTCGCGCTCCTGGGGCTCAGCTCGCGGATGCCGCCGTTCGATCGCTCTCCGAGCCTGATCACGGTGTAGCTGGCGTCCGGGCCCTCCAGCGTCTCGAAGTCCCAGCCGAACAGCTCGCCGTAGAAGCTCGCGGCGGCGGCCGGGTCGGTGGTCCCGAGCTCGTTCCAGGTCAGCGCCCCCGGGGCGTTGACGAGCCCCGCCCCGACGTGCGAGCCGGCCTCCCACATGAACACCGCCGCGCCGGTGGGGTCGATCAGCGCGCCGATCCGGCCCTCGTCACCGATCTCGAACGCGTCGCCGAGGACCGTCGCGCCGAGCTCGCCGGCCCGGACGAGCGAGGCGTCGGCATCCTCGACGCTGACGTAGCTGTTCCAGTGCGGCGGCACCCCGCGCTCGCGCTCGCCCGAGCTCTGCTCGACCACCGCCGCAACGGCGTGGTCGTCGACTCGCACGATCGGGTGGTCGTCGTGGCTCCAGCCGAGCAGCTCGTCGTAGAACGCCTTCGCCGCCGCCGGGTCCGGGGTCGAGAGGTCGACCCAGCAGAAGGTTCCCGACTCGTAGCTCGTCCTCGTGCCCACGAACGGATTATGCAGCGGGCACAATGCGCAGCCCGTGAACGTGATCTCGGACCTCTTGGAGACGTTTCCGGCCTCGAAGCCGGCGCTGCTGGCGATCGACCGCGACGGCGGGCGCCGGGTCTGGCACTTCGGCGAGCTGATCGCGATGTCGGCCGGGCTCTCGGGCGCCCTCACCGCCCGTGGCGTGGGGCGCGGCGACGTGGTCATGACCCTGGCCGGAACCCGGGTCGAGTGGATCCTGGCGATGCTCGCCTGCTGGCGAATGGGGGCCGTGGCGCTGCCCTGCAACACGCAACTTCGCCGCGCGGACCTCCGGGTCCGCACGGCTGAGGCGAACCCGGCGCTATGCGTCGGCGAGGAGGAGCTCCTCGGCGAGCTCCCGGACGGGGTCCCGTACATGACCATGGCCGACGTCGCCGCGACGCTCGACGAGGACCGGCCGCAGGAGACGCCGGTCGAGAAGGCCGACCTCGGGCCCTCCGATCCGGCGCTGATCGTCTTTACCTCCGGCACCACCGGCGAGCCGCGCGCCGCGCTTCACGCCCAGCGGTACCTGCCCGGCCACCGGGTCCAGGCGGAGCACTGGCTCGGCGCTCGGGGCGGCGACCTCGTCTGGTGCACGACCGCGACGGGGTGGTCGAAGTCGGCCCGCAACGTGTTCCTGGCGCCGTGGCTGTGCGGGGCCGCGGCGATGATCGTCGACGGGCGCTTCGAGCCGGATGAGCGCCTGGCGCTCGCCGAGCGCGAGGGGGTCAACGTGCTGTGCCAGGCGCCGACCGAGTACCGGGTGCTCGCCAAGCGCACCGAGCTGCGCCCGCTGCCGGCGCTGCGCCGCATGGTCTCCGCCGGCGAGGCGCTCAACCCGGAGGTGATCGAGGCCTTTCGCGACGCCGTCGGCCTCGAGATCGCCGACGGCTACGGACAGACCGAGACCGGGCACCTGACGGGGAATCTGGTTCAGAGACCCGTCCGCGACGGCTCGATGGGCCGGGCCCTGCCGGGCTTCGAGCTTCGAATCACCGAGGGCATCCTGGAGGTCCGGGTGGAGAGCTGTCCGACGTTCTTTTCGCGCTACCTCGACGGTGAGCCGACCGACGCCGAGTGGTGGTCGACCGGCGACGTCGTCGAGCGCGACGAAGCCGGCTACTACTGGTACCAGGGCCGCGACGACGACCTCATCGTGTCGGCCGGCTACCGGATCGGGCCGTTCGAGGTCGAGTCGGCGCTGCTGACCCATCCGGCCGTCGCCGAGGCCGCGGCCGTCGCGGCCCCGGACCCGGAGCGTGGCTCGGTCGTGCGCGCGGTCGTCGTCCCCCGCGATCGGGAACCCTCGCCCGAGCTCGCCCGGGAGCTCCAGGAGCACGTCAAGGCGACCACGGCCCCGTACAAATATCCCCGGATCGTCGACTTCGCCGAGTCGCTGCCGCGGACCGCGAGCGGCAAGGTGAAACGAGCTGCCCTGCGTTGAGATGAAGCTGCTGATCACCACCCGCGGGAGCTCCGGCCATCTGTTGCCCCTGGCGCCGATCGGCCACGCCTGCGTCGACGCGGGGCACGAGGTGCTGGTCGCCGCCCAGGAGCAGCACCGCGCGAACGTCGAGCGGGTCGGGCTGCCCTTCTCGCCGGTTGGCGACCCGCCGGCGGAGGAGTGGATGCCGCTGCTCGACGAGTTCGGGGAGCTCGATCTCGACGCCGCGAACGACCGGATGGTGGGCGAGTTCTTCGCCGGCATCGACGTCCGCGCGGCGCTTCCCGCCCTGACCACGATCGTCGAGGAGTGGAAGCCGGACCTTGTCCTGCGCGAGAGCTGGGAGTTCGCCTCCACGATCGTCGCCGAGCAGCGCGGGATTCCGCTGGCGCGGGTCGGCCTGGGGCTCACCTCGGTCGAGGAGCAGTCGATCGAGGCCGCGGCACCGACGCTGGACAGGATCCGCCGCGACCACGGGCTGGCGCCGGACCCGGCGGGCGACAGGCTCCGCCAGAGCCACTTCTTCACCCTGATCCCGGAAAGCATCGACCCGGCGCTCGCCGGCCAGGCGCCGATCGTCCACCGGTTTCGCGACCAGGCGCCCGAGAGCGCGCCGGCGCTGCCCGACCTCTGGCCCGGAAACCGGAACCCGCTCGTCTACCTGACCTTCGGCTCGGTCACCGCCGGCGCCCACCTGCCGTTCTTCCCGGACCTCTACCGTGCGGCGATCGAGGCGCTCGCCGACCTCCCCGTGCGCTTGCTGTTGACGATCGGAAACGACCGTGATCCCGCCGAGCTCGGGACGGAGCTGCCGGAGAACCTCAGGGTCGAGCAATGGGTCTCACAGGACGCGGTCTCGCCACGCGCGGCCGCGATCATCTGCCACGGCGGATATGGGACCACCCTCAACGCCCTTACCCACGGGAGGCCGCTCGTCTTCCTGCCGCTGTTCTCCACCGACCATGGGCGAACGCCGAGGCCGTGACGCAGGCCGCGGCGGGCCTGGCACTGGACGCCGAGCGCCGTTCGCGGCGGGTGCTGGCGCTGCCGCACCCGGACACGCTCGCCCAGCTGCGACCCGCCCTCGAGCGGGTGCTGGGCGAGCCGTCGTTCGAACGGGGCGCGGGACGGCTCGCGGAGTCGATCCGGGCACTGGCGCCGGTCGAAGAGGCCCCGGCCGCGCTCGAGGAGCTCGCGGCTACTCCTCCTCGCCCTCGCTCGCGCGCCGCTTGACCACCTCGTCGAGCTGCTCGACCACCGCCGGGTCGCGGAGCGTGGTCACGTCGCCGAGCTCGCGTCCCTCGGCGATGTCGCGCAGCAGCCGGCGCATGATCTTCCCCGAGCGGGTCTTCGGCAGGTCGTCGGCCCAGACGATCCGCTTCGGGCGAGCGAGCTTGCCGATGCGCAGGGCAACGTGCTCGCGGATCTCGTCGACCAGCTCGTCAGAGCCCTCGAGGTCGCCCTCGAGGGTGACGAAGGCGCAGATCGCCTGGCCCGTGTGCTCGTCGGACTGCCCGATGACCGCCGCCTCGGCGACCTTTGCGTGGCTGACGATCGCCGACTCGACCTCGGCGGTCGAGAGGCGGTGCCCGGAGACGTTGATCACGTCGTCCACGCGGCCGATGACCCAGAAGTAGCCGTCGGAATGCTTGCGCGCCGCATCGCCGACGAAATACGTCTCCCGATCCCACTTCGACCAGTAGGTCTCGACGTAGCGATCGTCGTCCTTGTAGAGCGTGCGCAGCATCCCGGGCCAGGGCCGGCGCAGCGCCAGCAGCCCCTGCTCGCCCTCGACCTCGTTGCCCTGCTCATCCAGCACGGCCGCATCGATACCCGGCAGCGGCATGCCCGCAGAGCCCGGCTTCGAGGGCTGGGCGCCCGGGAGCGTGGTGATCATGATGTGCCCGGTCTCCGTCTGCCACCAGGTGTCCACGATCGGACAGCGCCCGCCGCCGATCACCTTCCAGTACCAGAGCCACGCCTTGGGGTTGATCGGCTCGCCGACGGTGCCCAGGAGGCGCAGCGAGGAGAGGTCGTGCTTGGCCGGATACTCGGCGCCCCACTTGATGCAGGCTCGGATCGCCGTGGGCGCCGTGTAGAAGATCGTCACCCCGTAGCGCTCGATGATCTCCCACCAGATGTCCTTGTCCGGGTAGTCGGGGCCGCCCTCCCACATCACCGAGGTAGCCCCGTTGAGCAGCGGGCCGTAGACGATGTAGGAGTGGCCGGTGACCCAGCCGACGTCGGCGCCGCACCAGTAGACGTCGCTCTCGGGCTTAAGGTCGAAGACCAGCCTGTGGGTCGCGGCGACCCCGGTGAGATAGCCGCCGGTGGTGTGCAGGATCCCCTTCGGCTTCGCGGTCGATCCCGAGGTGTAGAGGATGTAGAGGGGATGCTCGGCGTCCAGCGGCTCGGCGTCGCAGTCCTCGGACGCGGCCTCGATCGCGTCGTCATAGAAGATGTCGCGCCCGCCGGTCATCTCGACCTCGGCGCCGGTGTTGCGAACCACGATCACCGTCTCGATCGAGGGCACGTCGCCGAGGAAGGCGTCGACCGCCGGCTTGATCTCGGCCGCCTTGCCCTTGCGGCGAGCGGCGTCGACCGTGATCAACGCCTTCGCCTCGGAGAACTGCATCCGGTCACGCACCGCGTCGGGCGAGAAGCCGCCGAAGACGACGTTGTGCGGCGCGCCGATCCGCGCGCAGGCGAGCATCGCCACCGCGACCTCCGGGATCATCGGCAGGTAGATGCCGACGACGTCGCCGGGCCCGATGCCCCGGTCCTTGAGCACGTTGGCGAGGCGCTTGGTGTCGCGCAGCAGGTCGGCGTAGGTGACCTCGCGCTCCTCCCCCTCCTCGCCGCGCCAGTGAAAGGCGACCCGGCCCCCGAGCCCGGCCTCGACGTGGCGGTCGAGGCAATTGTGAGAGGCGTTCAGCTTGCCGCCCTCGAACCACTTGTAGAAGGGCGGGTTGGAGTCGTCGAGCACCCTTTCCCAGGGCTCGAACCAGTCGAGGTCCGAGGCGAGCTTCGCCCACCACGCCTGGGGGTCGCGCCTCGCTTCCTCGTGCAGCGACTCGTCGTTGACCAGCGCCTGCTCGCGGAAGTCCTGCGGCGGCTCGAACAGCTCGCGATCGAGCAGCTCGCCCAGCTCCTGCTCGAGGCCGCTGACCTTCGTTTCGGCTTCCATCGCTCCTCCTAGCTCGCCGGCCGCAACGGTGGCGTCGTGTGCACTGGGCACGCTATCTATACCCGGATGCCATCCATCGCCGCGCGGATCTCCCCTGCTCGCGCGGCGTTTGCCGGCATCTTCGTCGTCACCCTCCTCGGCCTGGTCTCGGTTGGGGCGACTCTGCCGGTGCTTCCCCGCTATGTCCGCGGGCCGATCGGGGCCGGCGACGTCGCCGTCGGCGTGGTCACCGGCGCATTCGCGATCACGGGCCTCGCGTGCCGGCCGCTGGCCGGAAATCTCGCCGATCTGCGGGGGCGGAAGCTGGT
Source organism: uncultured Solirubrobacterales bacterium (assembly GCA_963793775.1). Lineage (GTDB taxonomy): Bacteria > Actinomycetota > Thermoleophilia > Solirubrobacterales > 70-9 > WHSW01. Next base: position 21,855 of record CAWCBM010000014.1, on the reverse strand, counting down.
GGTGATCGCCGGGGCGGTGTCGACGGCGATCGCGGGGCTTCTGTATTTCGTGCCCGCCGGCGTCGGCGGCCTGATCGTCGCGCGGCTGTTCCTCGGCGCCGGCGAGGGCATGGTCTACACCGCCGGATCGGCGTGGGTGGTCGACCTGGCGCCGCCAGAGCGCCGCGGCCGGATCATCGGCCTCTACGGGCTCGCGATCTGGGGCGGCCTCTCGCTCGGGCCGCCGATCGGGGAGCTGATCCTCCAGGCGACCAGCTTCGAGGGCGTCTGGGCGTTCGCCGCCGGAGCGCCGCTGCTCGGCGCGCTGATCGCGCTGCGGATCCCGGAGAGCTACGAGCCGCGGCCGCTGCCGGGGCGGGGCAGGCGGACGCTGATCTCGCACGAGGCACTGCGGCCGGGCCTCGGGCTCTCACTCGGGATCGTCGGTTACGCGACCGTGGCGGCGTTCATCGTCCTGCACCTCGACGAGCGCGGGATCGGGCACGGGGCGGCGGTGTTCACGGCCTTCGCGGTCAGCGTGGTCGCGATGCGGCTCGGGGGTGGCTGGCTGCCGGACCGCTACGGCTCGGTGCCGTGCGCGATCGCGGCCGCGCTGCTCGAGGCCGCGGGCCTGGTGGCGATCGCGCTCGCGCAGAGCCTCGCCGCGGCGCTGCTGGGCGCCGTCGCGATGGGCGCCGGCTTCTCGCTGCTGTTCCCGTCGCTCGCCGTGGTGGTCTTGAACCGCGTCCCCGAGGAGCGCCGCGGCGCGGCGATGGGCACCTTCACCGCCTTCTTCGACATCGGCGTCGGCATCGGCAGCCCGATCGCGGGCGCCGCGGCCGCGCTCGGCGGCTACGAGGCCGCGTTCCTGATCGCCGCCGCGTTCGCGCTTGGCACGGTGGCGGTCGCGCTCTCGCTCCGCGGCCTGCTCGCCGCGCTCCCGGCCCCCGCGCCGCCGTGACCTGGGGGTTACCGTCGCATAGCGACGGAAACCCCGGGGTCGCCTAGCGGAACAGCTTCTCCTGACGGCTGCGCGCCGGTGTGTCGCTCGCGGACGGCCGCCCCTCGGTGCCCCGTTGCACACGAAAGCCGCCGCGGCTTCGTCTTCCCCCGCGCCCGCGCCGCGAGCCGGTCGCGCTCCTTCGACGGCATGTAGGCGCCGCGGGCGTAGAGCTCCTCGTAGCGCGACACCAGGTCGGGGCGGTACTGGCGCAGCCAGTCGAACCAGATCTCGCGCACCTCGCCGCGCAGGTGTAGGCCGACCCCGCCGACGCTCTCGGCGCCGGCCTCGCCGCAGAGCTCCGCCAACTTCTCGATCTGACCCGGCGAATCGTTGACGCCCGGGATGATCGGCGCGATCAGGACCCCGGTCGGGATTCCGGCCCGCGCGAGCTCGGCGACGGCCTCGATCCGCTTGCGCGGGTGCGGCGTGTGCGGCTCGGTCGCCCGCCAGGCCTTCTCCTCCAGGGTCGGGATCGAGAGGTTGGCGACGAACTCGGTTCGCTCGGAGAGCTCCTTCATCAGCTCGATGTCGCGCAGCAGCAGCGGCGACTTGGTCAGGACCGAGCACGGGTTGGCGAAGTCGCGCATCGCCTCCCAGATCCCCTCCATCAGGCGGTAGCGGCTCTCGACCCACTGGTAGGGGTCGGTGTTCGTCCCCAGCGCCACGTGCTCGCCCTTCCAGCTCGGCCGGCGAAGCTCGGCCCGGACCAGCTCGGGGACGTTGACCTTGACGACGATCTCGCGCTCGAAATCCTCGCGCGCGTTGAGGTCGAGGTATGTGTGGGTCGGGCGGGCGAAGCAATAGAGGCAGGCATGTGTGCAGCCGCGGTAAGGGTTGATCGTCCACCGAAACGGCATCCGCGACTGCTTGGGCACGTGGTTGAGGCCGGAGCGCGCCTGCACCTCGTGAAAACGGATCCCGAGCGCCTCCGGCGCGTCGAAGGTGCGAACCACGGACTCACCGATCCCGGGCAGCAGTCCCTGCGTGCTTGCTCCCTTCTCGAGGTTGTCCCAACGCACGAACACATGTTCGCACATTCGTCGGACGGCTCCGGCTCAGTCGGAGCTCAGAAGGCTCGGGTCGAGCGTCAATGACATTCGTGGTCTCGGAGAATCCGTCCTCGCCTCTCGGGGAGATCAAGGCAATCGGGCACACAGCCGGGTTGCCCGTCGGCGGAGAGCTCGCCCAGCTGGCGACCGACCGCGACGGCAAGATCGTCAGCTTCCGGGATTTCGGCAGCCACGCTGAGGGCCTCGAAGCCGCCGGGCTTTCGGAGTAGAGCGGAAGGATGGGGCGGGTTCTTCCTCGATCCGACGAAGAACCCGCCAGGTTCGCCCGGTTGTCAGTCCGGGATGCCGTTGAAGTCGTTGTCGCTGAATGGAACTCCGCAGGGAATGACGTCGAACGGGACTTTTACGTAGAAGACCGGATCATCGGGAGTGTCCACAACCAGTGGATAGACGAACAGTTGCCCACCGCGAAGCTTCTTCGTACTAACGATCGTGGGAAAATCACACCTCCGAGACAGCTGGTTCAGACCATCGTGGCCAAGGGATTGCGTGAAGAACGCATCACACGTACCTTTGGTACGGGAGATTTTCCTGCAGTTTGAGCTGCCGTAGTTAATGAGGTTGAGGTCGGGGGCGTTGGAAAAGAGAGGGTTATCCCAATTGGACAGCACGCCGTTGACTGCCTTCTGAACTTGCCCTTTCTTCAAAGTAGGTGGGCGCGGCTTCTTTCCCTCAGCAATTTCTGTCCCGACGAGTAACAGGCCGGCGAGCATGGCTGTCGCAACCGCCACTGCGACTATTCCCAGCCACCGCCTGGGGTACTGCACGATCATCGCAATTGTCCCCCGAGAACTGGAGGGCTCGCCGTGTGCGTGCCCGATGGCACGGACAATCTCACGGATCTGCGCGGGGTCAAGGGGCGACAACTACGTACTGGCTTGCGTTGAGCGAAAGCGGCTAGATGCCTAGATCTCGAGCTCGGCCGGCACCACGCCGAGCTCGAGCACCGAGCCCTCGCGCACCACACGGGCGCTGACCTCGCGCTCGATCAGCTCGGCGACCATCAGCCGCTGCATGTCGGTGGCGCTCTCGATGCGTTCGCCGTCGAGCTCGAAGATCACGTCGCCGACCCTGACCCCGGCGCGATCGGCCGGGCTGCCGGCGACGACCTCGATCACCTCCACCCCGCGCTCGGCGCCGGTGACCGCGCGGGCGCGCGGCGGCAGCGGGCGCGGCCCGCCCGCGATCCCGAGGTAGGCGCGGCGCACCTGACCCTCGGAGATCAGCGCGGCGATGATCCGCCGCGTCGTCTCGCTGATCGGCACCGCCAGGCCGAGCCCGACCCCGGCGACCGCCGTGTTGACGCCGACCACGCGGCCCCGCCCGTCGGCCAGCGCGCCGCCGGAGTTGCCGGGGTTGAGCGCCGCGTCGGTCTGGATCACGTTGTCGATGACCCGCGCGGCGCGGCCGGTGCGGGCCGGCAGCGCGCGCCCCAGCGCCGAGACGACTCCGGCGGTGACGGAGCCCTCGAACCCGTTCGGGTTGCCGAGCGCGACCACGAGCTGGCCGACGCGAAGCTCTTCGGCGTCGCCGAGCTCGGCGGCGATCAGGTCGCCTTCATCCGCTCGGACGATGGCCAGGTCCGAGAGCGGGTCGGCGCCGGCGACCGTGAACCTGAGCTCGCGGCCGTCCACGAAGCGCGCCGAACCGACCGCGTCGTGGCTGCCCACGACGTGCGCGGAGGTGAGGAGGAAGCCGTCGGCGGTGACGACAACCCCGGAGCCGGCGCCGGCCTGGACCCGGCCGCGCCGGGTCTGGCGCTGGACGCGGAGGCTGGCGACCGACGGCGCCAGCCGCTCGGCGACCCCGGAGACCGCCCGCGAGTAGGCGTCGAGCGCCTCGGCCTCGCCGGGCAGCGACGACGCGGACTCGGGCAACCGCTCGACCGAGGAGTCGCCGTCGATCAGCCGCAGAGTCGCCACTTACGAGAGGTTAGAGCCCTCCGGGAGCCGGGCCGCGACCAGGTCGCGGGCGCGCTCGACGGCCTCCGGCGGCAGCCAGTGGCCGGCGTCCGTCTCGAGATAGTCGACGGCCAGCCCGGCTCCGTCGAGCAGGTCGCGCGCGCGGCGCGCGAACTCGACCGAGATCACGGGATCGTTGCGCCCGTGGTGGATCAGGACCGGGAGGCCGCGGCGGCTCTCGAGCTCGGGACGCCACCCCTCGACCGTGGGGATGAAGCCGCTGTTGGCGAGGATCGCCGCCGGCGACGGGCGTCCCTCGCCGAGACCCACGGCGTACGACATCACGGTCCCCATCGAGAAGCCGCCGATCACCGTCCGGTCCCACGGGATCTCGCGCTCGGCGAGCAGCCGATCGAGAAACCCGGTCAGCGCCGCGTAGCTCGATGCGAACGTCGACGGGTCGGGGTAGCCCACGCGGGGCACCAGATACCAGTGGCGCCCGCCCGGCGGAATCCCGGTGAGCGGCGCCCCGGTCGTGACCCCGAGGAGCCGCCGCTCGGGGTCGAGCGCGTCGAGCAGGCCGTAGAGGTCGTGCTCGTCGGCGCCGCGGCCGTGGTTGAGGATCAGCGCGCCCTGCGGCTCGGACGCCGGCTCGCGGAGCAGGTGGTCGAGGCCGTCGGCCATCGGCGCTAGGCGCGGACCGCGCGCGGGTTCTTAACCGGCGTCAGCACGGACTCGATCTGCTCGCGCTGGTCCTCGAGGAACGGCGGGAGGATCAGGCTCTCGCCCAGGTGCTCTGAGTCCTCGTCGATCCCGAAGCCCGGCCCGAGGGTCGCGACCTCGAACAGCACTCCACTGGGCTCGCGGAAGTAGATCGACTTGAACCAGAAGCGGTCGATCTCCGGCGTCGGCTGGGCGCCGCCCTCGATGGCGCGCTCGCGCCAGGCCATGTGGTCGTCCATCTCCGACGCCCAGGCGATGTGGTGGACGGTGCCGGCGCCCTGGAGCCCCGGCTCGGCCGGCGGCGCGTCGTAGTGCCAGAGCCCGCCGCGCTGCTCGCCGCGCGCCTCCCAGCCGTCGCCGGACCGCTCGAACTCGAGCCGCTCGAGCAGCGGCGCGCTGCGCTCCGGGTCGACCGAGTAGGCGCGGGCGGCGTGGAAGCCCTGCAGCGCCACCTCGGACGGAACCTCCGGATGCTCGGCGATCAGCGGCTGGTCGGGGACCTGAGCGACCAACAGCTCGTGGCCGAGGCCCTCCGGGTCGGCGAAGCGCAGGCTCTCTCCCTCGCGCTCCGTCGCGATCCCGGCGTCGCCGAGCCGCTTGGCCCAGAAGTCGAGGGCGTCGGTGGACGCGACGCGCCAGACGATCCGGTGGACCATGCCGGCCCCTGCGCGGCCCCGGGGCACGCCCGGGAACTCGAAGAAGGTGATGTCGGAGCCCGGGTTCCCCCGCTCGTCGGCGTAGAACAGGTGATAGACGCTCGGGTCGTCCTGGTTGACGGTCTTCTTGACCATCCGCAGGCCGAGCGTCCCGGCGTAGAAGTCGACGTTGGGCTGCGCCTCGGCGGTGATCGCGGTGATGTGGTGGATGCCCTCGAGCTTCATCTCGTCCTCCCGGTGATAGGAAGTGTTTGACTATGCAACTAACTTACCAGATAATAGTTGACGCCGCAAGCACCTGTTACCCTCGGTGTGGTGAGCGCAACCAGCGGGCAGAACGGACAGCTTTCGGACCTCGAGCTCGCCGCCTGGCGCGGGATGCTCGAGGCCCACAAGGACCTGGTAGGCCGGCTCGATGCCGAGCTCGAGCGCGACCATGGTCTGCCGCTCACCTCCTACGAGGTGCTCATGTACCTCGCCGACTCGGAGGCCGGCAAGCTGCGAATGGGCGAGCTGGCCAACCACCTGCTGCTCAGCCGCAGCGGCATCACCCGCCTGGTCGACAGGCTCGAGCGCCAGGGCCTGGTCGAGCGCCAGCCCTGCGAGGACGACGGCCGCGGCTTCTACGCGGTGCTGACCGACGCCGGCCGCGAGAAGCTCGGCACGGCTCGCCCCCACCACCTGGCCGGAGTCCGGCGCCACTTCCTCGACCCGCTCGACCCGAGCGAGCTCGACGCCCTGAGCCGCATCTGGAAGCGCCTTGCAGGCCAACGCCCGCTCGGAGCCTTGGACGAACAGGCCGAGAAGCGACAAGTAGCCTCGGACGCATGACGACCCCCGCAAGCACCGCCACCATCGATCGGGAGCGGGTCGCGGCGCTGACCGAGCGCGAGCAGGCCAAGCTCGTCGAGCGTACCCCGGAGTCGAAACGCCGCCACGAGCGCGGGCTCAAGGTGATGCCCGGCGGGGTTCCGTCCTCGTTCCAGGAGAACGACCCCTGGCCCGTCTACCTCGAGCGCGGCCAGGGCGCGCGCGTCTGGGACGTCGACGGCCACGAGTACGTCGACTTCCACAACGGCTTCGGGGTGATGTGCATCGGCCACGCGAACCCCACCGTCGGCGCCGCGGTCAAGGCCCGGGTCGACCAGGGCACGCACTTCGCCGCCCCGACCGACGGCTCGATCGTCGTCGCCGAGGAGCTCTCAGACCGCTTCGGCCTCCCGCAGTGGCGCTTCACCAACTCGGGCACCGAGTCGACGATGGACGCCGTCCACCTCGCCCGCGGCGTCACCGGCCGCGACATGATCCTGAAGATCGAGGGCTCCTACCACGGCCACCACGACGCCGTGATGGTCTCGGTCTACCCGCCGCTGGAGGCGCTCGGCGACCGCGACGACCCGCGCTCGGTGCCGTACGGCGAGGGCTACCCGCGGGCGCTCACCGAGCTGACCCGGGCGGTTCCCTTCAACGACGCCGACGCGCTCGAGTCCGCGCTGCAGAAGCTGGACGGCCGGGTCGCCGGGCTGATCATGGAGCCGGCGATGATGAACATCAACATCATCCCGCCGGTCGAGGGCTACCTCGAGCGGGTGCGCGAGCTCTGCACCGCGCACGGCGTGAAGCTGATCTTCGACGAGGTGAAGACCGGGGCGACGATCGGGCGCGGCGGTGCGACCAAGCGCTTCGGCGTGCAGCCGGACGTGATCACGCTCGCCAAGGCGGTCTGCGGCGGCTACCCCGGCGGCGCGATCGGGATGACCGAGGAGGTCGCCGCCGCGATCGCCGATGGTCGCGTGCATCAATACGGGACCTTCAACGGCAACCCGCTGGTGATGTCGGCGGCGCAGGCGACGCTCACCGAGGTGCTGACCGCGGACGCCTACGCGAAGCTCGAGTCGTCGAACGAGTGGCTGCTGGACCGCTGCGACGAGATCATCGAGCGCTACGGGCTGCCCTGCTACACCGAGGGCCTCGGCGCCAAGGGCTGCGTGATCTTCTCCAGCGAGCCGCTGCGCGAGTACCGCGACTACCTGACCAAGGTCGACGAGGACCTCTCCGCCCTTGCCTGGCTGTACCACATGAACAACGGCGTGTTCATGACCCCTGGAGTCGAGGAAGAGTGGACGCTCTCGATCGCCCACTCCGAGGAGGACCTGGAGCGGTTCGCGGGCGCCCTCGAGGCGTTCGCCAAGGACCTGACCTCCGCGTGAGGTGACACCGCTCGAGCGCATCCGCGCGCTCTGCATGGCGATGCCGGAGGCGTTCGAGATCGAAGCGTGGGGACATCCCACCTTCCGCGTCGGCACCGGTCGCGGCAAGATGTTCTGTATCGCCGCCGATGATGGCTCTTCGGTGCGGCTGAAGGCCGACCCGCTCGAGCGCGACGCTCTGCTTGCCGACGAAGAGCGCTTCTACGTTCCCGCCTACGTCGGTCACAAGGGCTGGGTGGGCGTGCGCTGTGATGGATCCCGCGTGGACTGGGAGGAGACCGCCGAGCTGATCGCCACCAGCTACTGCCTGGTGGCGCCGAAGCGTCTCGCCGCGAGCGTCACCGAGCCGCCGGCTCCGCCGAAGTGATGGCGGGTGGTCCCGCGGTCAGGCTCTACCGGGCCGAGTGGTCGACCAACTGCGAGCGTGTCGGGATCGCGCTCGCCCACAAGGGAATCGAGGCGCAATCGGTGCTGATCGAGTACTCCAACCGCGCGCCGGTGGAGGCGATCAGCGGCCAGGGCCTGGTGCCGGTGATCGAGGCCGCCGGCGAGGTGATCAACGACTCGGTCGCGATCATTCGCCACCTCGAGCGCCGCACGCCCGAGCCGCCCCTGTTCCCGGCCGACCCGGCCCGCCGCGCGGAGGTCGACGTGTTCATCGACTGGTTCGAGCGCGTCTACAAGCGCGCGCCGAACGAGATCGAGGCGGAGCTCGAGCGTCCGGCGCCCGATGAAGCGCGGGTGGCGGAGCTGGGCGCCGAGATGCGCGAGCGCTTAGGGGTCTTCGAGCGCCTGCTCGAAGGCCGCGAGTACCTGTTCGGCGACTTCGGGGCCGCCGACTGCGTCGCCTACCCGTTCCTCAAGTACGCGGCGGGCCGCGATCCCGCCGACGACGAGCTCTTCCACCGGATCCTCGAAGAGCACCAGCCGCTCGGCGACTCGCATCCGAACCTGAGCGCCTGGATCGCGCGGATGTCCGAGCGGCCGACGGCCTACTGATCCAGCCGAACGCGAAGTTGTTGTCCATCTACGCCACTAACTTCGCGTTCGGCGGATCCTACGGCGCCGGACCCCAATCGGGTCTGTACTCGAACAACGGCGACTTGACGACCGCCCGGCGGTGGCTGCCGTCGGCGCGCATCGTGTAGATGTCGCCCACGCAGCACTCCTCGTCGTCGCCCTTGAACTTCGTGTAGGCGATCTGCTTGCCGTTCGGCGACCAGGACGGATTGAACGCGGCCGTCGGCCCAGCTCCATAGTCGGTGAGGTATCGGAGCTGATCACGGCAGTCGCTCACCGAGGCACACGTCCCCGGCACCGTGACGAGGTTCTGGCTCTTACCCTCCGGCGCACCGTGGCCGTAGGTCTCAAACACGACCAGGTCCTTGGTCTTGCCGCTCGTCGCCGGCGATAGGTCGGCCAGATCGCCGTCGAGCTTCCAAGGAGTGAGCTGGCGCACGTCGGTTCCGTCGGCGTTCATGCGGAACACGGCGCTGTTGAACGGCTTGTTCCTGATCCTGGTGAAGACGATGTAGCTGCCGTCGGGGGAATAACGGGCGTAGTAGTCCTCGAAGACGCCGTCGATCCCGGGCTCGGATGCCCGAAGGATGTCGGTGCCGTCGGGCAGGGCTGCGGTGAACAGCACCGCCGAGCGCGCCGAGTGGCCCGGCCCATCGAACGGCCCGACCACCGGGGTGAAGAAGATACGGTTCGTGCCCGGTATCCAGGTGGGCGAGAGATCGACTGCGCAGGGATCGACGCAGCCGAGATCGATCGGCCGCTCGTTCTGCCCGTCCGCGCCCGCGATGCGGATCTCGCTCTCGTCCTCGTCGAAGTCGCGCTCCCAGATCACCCGCCGTCCGTCCGGGGAGATCTGGGCGTCGATGTCGTGGACGTGCTTGTTCGGCGGGTTGGTCAGCTTGCGCTGGTCGCGGCCATCCGGGTTGACGGTGACGAGCCGCTGCTTGTCGCCCTTCTTCTCGATCTGGGAGAAGACGATCCGCGAGTTCGCGGCCCAGGAGACGGCGACCGAGAAGATCAGCAGGGACATGCCCAAACTGGCGATGACAATGGCCGGAATGACGCTTCGGCGGCGTAGGTCCGTTCGCATGCGGACTCCCTTCGTGCGCTCCCACCCTCCCCGACTCGGGCCCGCGGGTCAAGAAGCGGCCGCCGGGTAGCCTCAAACCACATGTCCAACCGGCTCGCGAACGAGACCAGTCCCTACCTCCTGCAGCACAAGGACAACCCGGTCGACTGGAATCCGTGGGGCGACGACGCGTTCGAGCGCGCCCGCGAGCTCGACCGGCCGGTCCTGCTTTCGATCGGCTACTCGTCGTGTCACTGGTGCCACGTGATGGAGCGCGAGTCGTTCGAGGACCCGGAGATCGCGCGCTTCATGAACGAGCACTTCGTGCCGGTCAAGGTCGACCGCGAGGAGCGCCCCGACGTCGACTCGATCTACATGGAGGCGGTCCAGGGGATGACCGGCCACGGCGGCTGGCCGCTGACCGCCTTCCTCGACCCGGGCGGGGTGCCGTTCTACGGGGGCACGTACTTCCCGCCCGAGCCCCGCCAGGGGATGCCGAGCTTTCCGATGGTGATGGAGGCGGTGGTCCAGTCGTGGGCGACGCAGCGCGAGCGGATCCGCGAGGCGACCGGCCGCATCCGCGAGCAGCTCGGCGCCGTCGGCCGGATCGAGCCGTCCGACCAGTCGGTGAGCGACGAGCTGGTCGACGGCGCGGTGAAGAAGCTGCGGATGGCGGCCGACCAGCGCCACGGCGGCTTCGGCGGCGCCCCGAAGTTCCCGCCGGCCTCGGCGCTCGAGCTGCTGCTCACCCGCGGCGAGACCGAGGTCGTCGAGCGAACGCTCGACTCGATGGCCGCCGGGGGGATCCACGATCAGATCGGCGGCGGCTTCGCCCGCTACTCGGTAGACGACGTCTGGCTCGTCCCCCACTTCGAGAAGATGCTCTACGACAACGCGCTGCTCGCTCGCGCCTACCTGCACGGCTACCAGGCGCTCGGCCACGAGCGCTGGCGCGAGGTGGTCGAGCGCACACTCGATTGGGCGCTGCGCGAGATGCGCGGGCGCGAGGGCGGCTTCTTCTCGGCGCTCGACGCCGACTCGGAGGGCGAGGAGGGCAGGTTCTACGTCTGGGACGACGCCGAGTTCCGCCAGCTCGCCGGCGAGGGCGTAGCCGACTATTACGGGATCAGCGAGCCGGGCAACTTCGAGGGCAGGAACATCCCGAACCTGATCGGGCGCTTCGGCGATCCGGCGCCCGCGGGGCTTGCCGAAGCGAGGGCGAAGCTCTACGAGGCCCGCTCGCAGCGGGTCTGGCCGGGGCTCGACGACAAGCGGATCGCCTCGTGGAACGCGCTCATGGTCGCCGCCCTGGCCGAAGCCGGCGCGGTCCTCGGTCGCGAGGACTACCTGGACGCGGCGCGCACGGCGGCCGAGTTCGTCTGGACGCGGATGCGCGACCCCGAGGGCCGCCTGCTTCGCACCTGGAAGGACGGCGAGGCGAAGCTGAACGCCTACCTCGAGGACCACGCCTACCTCGTCGAGGCGCTGCTCACGCTGTACGAGTCGACCTTCGAGGTCCGCTGGTTCGAAGCCGCCCGCGAGACAGCGGAGGCGATGATCGAACGCTTCGCCGACCCCGAGCGCGGCGGGTTCTTCACCACCTCGGACGACCACGAGCAACTGATCGCCCGGCGCAAGGACATCGACGATCACCCGATCCCGTCGGGCAACTCGTCCGCCGCCTTCGGGCTCCTGCGCCTCGCAGCGCTCACCGGCGAGCACGCCTACGTCGAGCGGGCCGAGTCCGTGTTCGCGCTGCTGGGGAGGGTCGCGACCACTCACCCCGAGGCGGTACCGCACCTGCTGCGGGCGATCGACTTCGACCTCGCGCCGGTGAAGGAGGTCGCCCTGGTGGCGCCGGCCGACGGCGACGGGATCGACCAGTTGGCGCCGATGGTGCGATCGGGCTTTCGCCCTCACCTGGTGCTCGCCGGCGGCCCCGAGGGAACGGACCGCCCGGAGCTGATGCGCGAGCGGACCGCCGTCGAGGGCAGGGCGGCGGCCTACGTGTGCGAGAACTTCGCCTGCCGGCGGCCCGTGACCGAGGCCGAGGAGCTAGCCGCTGTCCTCGACGGATAGGGTTGCCCCGTGGCGACCGCGTCGACCAAGGCCGACAAGAAGCCGAAGACGACCGCCCAGGTGGCGAAGGCCTACTTCGGGGCCTTCGAGAGTCGCGACCTCGACACGGCCGTGTCGCTGTGGAAGCCCGGCTGCATCGACAACCTCCACGGGCTCGCCGAGCTGACGGCGCCGGACGGGATCAAGCAGTGGTTCTCGGCGCTCTTGGACGCCTTCCCCGACTTCGAGTTCGAGATCCTCGACCTGGCGGCGAGCGGCCAGAACGCCGGCTGCCGCTGGCGGATCACCGGCACCTTCACCGGACCCGGCAGGTTCCAGGGCCTGGCGCCCACCGGCGACCGGATCGTGATGGAGGGCTGCGACATGCTCAAGGTCGAGGACGGCGAGATCGTCTCCAACCACGCCTACACCAACGGCGCCGAGATCGCCCAGCAGCTCGGGCTGCTCCCCAAGCAGGGATCGGCAGCCGACCGGGCGGTCACCGGCGCGTTCAACGCGAAGACCGCGGCGGTCGGCGCGCTCCGTCGCTTGCGCGAGCGCTAGTAGGCTCGCCGCCGGGGGCACGAACCGGACGCCGGGCTTGATGAGGGTGTCCCCGACTTAAGGAGCCCGATGTCCGACGAGTTTCGGCGCGGTGACCGCGTCGAGTGGAGCTTCCGCGGCCGGCGCGTGACCGGCCGCGTCCGGCGCAAGCTCACCTCGCGCACGGAGGTCGGCGGACGGCCCGTTGCGGCCTCCAAGGACGATCCGCGCTACCTGCTGCGAACCGACAAGACCGGCAAGGAGACGACGCGGCGCCCAGGCGCGCTGCGCAGGCTCGACCCCAAGCGCTGACTCGTCAGCGGCGGTGCTTGGCGACGCGCAGCGTCGCCTCCATGCCCCGTTCGCGGTGGCTCGGCAGCGAACACCAGAGCTGATAGCTCGAGGCCCGCTTCAGGCGAACGTCGAGGTTCGCGTAGTTGCCCGGCTCGAGCTCTCCGATGCCCAGCTCGGGCCCGCCGCCGTTTCGCTGCAGGCGTAGGTCGTGTGGGTCCTCGCCGTCGTTTAGGAACTGGACGATCACCCGGCCGGGTTCGACCCGGCGCTTTGAAAGCGTGATCTCCCATTCCGCCCCGCGCGCCAGGACGCGGTCGGGCGCCCCCGCGGCGGGCGGCGCAAACCCGACGGCGAGCGCCGCCCCGGCGAGGACGGCAGTGAGGCGTTCTCTCACTTCACGAGCGCCGGGCGAGCGAACGAGCCGGAGCTGGGGATGACCGCGCCGGCGTCCAGGCCGAACCACTGCTCGATCAGCCCGCAGTAGAGCCCGCGGAAGTCGGAGGTGCTGCGGAGGTTGTCGTCGACGTCGAGCTGGTCGAGTCCCGGGAACTCGCCGATCATCTGGCCGCGCGCGCGGGTTCCGAGCACGAACGCGTGGCCGGCGGCCCCGTGGTCGGTGCCCGAGTCGTTCTCCTCCGGCCGGCGGCCGAACTCCGACCAGACCAGGGTCAGCACACGGTCGGCGATCCCGCGCGCCTCGAGGTCGGCCTGAAAGGACGCGAGTGTGTCCGCGGCGAGCTGGAGGTCGAGGTCAAAGCTCTCGGCCTGGTTGTCGTGCGTGTCGAAGGCGCCCGGCGCCGAGATCGACGCGCAGGTGATCGGAAGCCCCGCGGCGAGCATCGCCGCGAGCGCGGCGAGGTTGCGCGGGAACCACTCGTCGCGCCCGGTCGGGTACGGCACCGGGGCCGTGACCTCGTCCCCCGAGAACGGCTCGAGCTGCGATCTCAGGGTCATCGCCTGTCGCGGCGACCTTTCCCACCGTCGCCGCGCCTCCCTTCGCCGCCCGACCGATCTCCGCGATGGCCGGGTACATCAGCTGCCCGGGCTCGCCCCAGACGCCGTCGGCCCCGAGTTCGTAGGAGGGCCCGTCGATCGCCGCCACCGGAGCCTTCGCGGTGGCCATCGCCGGCGAGAGCGAGCCGTCGAGCGACAGCCCCTGTAGCGGGTTGTCGGGGGTGCCGATCAGGTCGAGCAGGCGCCCCATCCACCCGGTGCGCGCCTTCGGGTCGAGCGCCCCGACCTCGTAGTAGTGGCGCGACGTGAAGTGCGACTGGTCGGGGTCCGAGTAGCCGATCGCCGGGGCGACCGAGAGCTTCCCGGCGCGATGCAGGCGGTCGAACGCTGCTGCGGCGGGATTCCAGCGCAGGCGCGTGTCCTCGGTGAACGGGGTACCCGCCTGCGGCGACAGGGCGAGCCGCGGGCGCAACGCCCGGTATTTCGGGTCGTTGACCGGCGCGAGGATCGAGAGCGAGTCGGCACCGCCGTCCAGAAAGACGCTGACCAGGACCCGCCCGTTCGCTGCCGCCGCCTGCGCCATCCCCGCCTGCAGGTCGCCGAGGCGCAGTCGAGAGGCGCCGTAGACCGAGAGGATCGCCGCGCCCGAGCGAAGCAGGAACGAGCGGCGGTCGAGCCCCGTGCCCGCCGGGATCGGCATTCCGGGGTCGACCCGGGGCAGCCCGCTGCCCGCTCGCGCGGCGGCCCGGCGAAGGAGCTTCGCCCGGCCGAATTCCTCGCAGTGGTTGCAGCTCATCGTCAGCAGGTCTGAAAGTCGGGGGAGGTCGCCACGAGCATCCGCAGCGCGTTCTGGCGGATGGCGCGGTAAGGGCTTTGCTGCCAGTCCTCGGTCGCCACGCTCTGGACGGCGGACGCGTAGCGCTCGAGCGCCTTGCGCGTGCCCGGCGAGAGCGTCGGGCTCCCCCATAGCGAAGCGCGCGCCGGACCGCCGTGTTGGGCCCCTCGCTCTCGTCGTAGGGGGCCTCGGGGTCGAGCGCGTCGAACTCGGCGACCGCGTTCGCGGCAATCCAGCGGCCGCGCAAGGTCGCCGTATCCATCCAGCGCTCCTCGTCCCAGCCGGCGACATTCGGGGGGCTGAAGATGCGCTGGCCGGCGAGGTCGCTGATCCAGGTCCAGTTGATCCTCACCCCCTGGCGGCGCGTCCGCAGCATGCCGGCGATGTAGACGATCGGCGGCTTCACCATCGCCGGCCCGCGGTAGAGCGCCGGATGCATGAGGATCGCCTCGACCACGGGGCGGATCGCGTAATCGCGGCTCTTGTAGAGGCGGATCAGTGCCTTCCGGTCCCGCGCCGAGGGCGGCTTGGGGATGAAGTAGCTCCACAGCCGATCGACGAAGAACCCCGCGTGGGCCGAGTGAGTGACGCACAGCCGACAGGAATCGCGCCAGTTCCAGCGGCCCGTCTTCCCGAACACCCGCTTCGGACCGGGGTCGTGACGCTCGGGGTCGAAGCGGAAGTTGACGAAGCCGACGTCGTTCTGCCAGTCGGCCGCCCAGCCGGTGAGCGCGCGGGCCTGTTCGCGCACGTCCTGCTCGGAGTACGGGTATCCCTTCGCGTTGGACGCCCCCAGCGAGAACAGCTCCATCATCTCGCGGGCGTAGTTCTCGTTGGGCGCCTCTCTTCGTGTTGTCGATCCCCGACTGAAAGATCAGCATCGCCGGGTCCGTGGTGACCGCCTCGAACAGAGTCCTGGAACGAGCGGAGGCCGAGGCGCCGGAACATCTCGATCTGGGCGATCGTCAGGCGCGGCGAATCGACGTCGGTGGTCGCGAACCAGTCGTGCCAGATCAGCGCCATCCGCTCTTCGAACGGGTGCGTGCTGCGCACCATTCGGTCCAGCCACCAGAGCACGTCGTGCCCGTGGGCGTCGAACGGGGCGATCGGCAGGCCGTCCTCGAAGACGGGTTCGGGGCCGCGCAGGCGCGCCCTGCCCTTCGGCCGCGTCAGCGAGTGAACCGCGCCGTTTAGGTTGAAGCGCCGCGCCAGCCTCGCCGCCTCGCCGGGCCTGGGCCCGAAGCCGGCGCGCCACAGCAGGCGCTCGGCCTGCCGAGCACCGAAGTTGCCCCCGATAGACAGGAACGTCCGCCATCGACGCTATTTCATCGGCTCGGTACCGACGGAAAGCTTTAGCGATTCGATTCCTGCGTTTCACAGGATCGGCAGGAAGCGCTCCAGCTCCCAGGGCGTCACCTGGACCCGGTACTCCTCCCACTCCTCGCGCTTGATCTCGATGAAGCGCTTGAAGGTGTGCTCGCCGAGGATTCGCAGCACGAGCTCGGACTCGGCGGCGATCTCGATCGCCTCGCCGAGCGTCTCGGGCAGCTGCTCGATCCCGCGCTGCTGGCGCTCCTCCGGCGTCAGGTGGTAGAGGTTCTGCTCCATCGGCTCGGGCAGCTCGTAGCCCTTCTCGACCCCCTCGAGCCCGGCGTGCAGCATCCCCGCGAAGCAGAGATACGGGTTGCAGGCCGGGTCGGGACAGCGAAGCTCGGCCCGCGTCGCCCCCTCCTTGCCGGGGTGATCGAGCGGGACCCTGATCAGCGCCGAGCGGTTCCGGCGCGACCAGGCCAGGTACACCGGCGCCTCATACCCGGGCACCAGGCGCTTGTAGGAGTTCACCCACTGGGCGAACAGGGACGAGATCTCGCGGGCGTGCCGGAGCTGGCCGGCGATGAACGCCTTCGCCGTCCCGGAGAGGAAGTACTGGTCGTCGGGGTCGTAGAACGCGTTCTTTCCGCCCTTCGAGAGCGACTGGTGGACGTGCATCCCGGAGCCGTTCTCCCCGAACAGCGGCTTCGGCATGAAGGTCGCGTGCCAGCCGTACTTCATCGCGTACTCCTTGACCGTGATCCGGTAGGTCATGCAGTCGTCGGACATCGCGAGCGCGTCCTTGTAGCGCATGTCGACCTCGTGCTGTGAGGGACCGACCTCGTGATGGGCGTACTCGACGTGGATCCCGAGCTGCTCGAGCGCGAGGATCGTCTCGCGACGGACGTCGGAGGCCGCGTCGAGGGTGGTGAGGTCGAAGTAGCCGCCCTCGTCGAGGGTCTCGGGGACCCCGTCCTCGGGCTTGGCGTCGCCGGAAATAGAAGTACTCGAGCTCGGGGCCGATGTTGTAGGTGTCGAAGCCGAGCTCCTCCGCGCGCTTCAGCGCCCGGCGCATGATCCATCGCGGGTCGCCCTCATACGGCTCGCCGCCCGGCACCTGGACGTCGGCGAACATCCGGGCGGTCGCCTTCTCCTCCGGGCGCCGGGGAGGATCGCGAACGTCGACGGGTCCGGCATCGCGATCATGTCCGACTCCTCGATCGGATTGAAGCCGGTGATCGACGAGCCGTCGAAGCCCATCCCGCCCTCGAACGCGTCCTCGAGCTCCGAGGAGTTGATCGAGAAGCTTCTTCAGCTGACCGAGGACGTCGGTGAACCAGAGGCGGATGAAGCGCACGTCCCTGATCGGAGACCAAGCTTGATGACTTCGTCGGCGCTGGTCGGCGGGCTGTCTGGCATCGATGGCCTCCCTGAGAGGCTGGCGGGTGAGGCCGCACCTTATCCGTGACGCGGCGCCGTGCGTAGTCGTAATTGCGGGTAGGCGCAGACAGCGCGACTCCGCCCGATTCGATACCCTGCTTACTCTGAGTAAGTAACTCCCCCTAAAGGTAAAGTAAAGGCAGCCGGAGATGACGATCAAGACCGAGGCAAGCCGTTTCCACATCCACGATGAGCTCACCGCTCCGGAGGGCAGCATCAAGATCCTCAAGGGGGTTCAGGGCGCCGGCGCGGCGGTCTCGAAGTTCATCGGCGTCCTCGCCGGCGCGCCTGCCGCGCTGCGCTCTTACGCGCGCATGCGGCACGAGCTTCGCGCCGGGGTCCTCCCCCGGGTGACCAGGGAGCGAATCGCGCTCGCGGTCGCCGAGCGCCGGGGCGACTCCTACTCGATCTCCCAGCACGCGCGCTCAGCACGCGCCGCCGGGCTCGGGCTCGACGAGATCTCCCGCGCCCGCTCCTTCACCTCCACCGACTCGAAGCAGGCCGCGATGCTCTCCTTCCTCGAGGCGGTGATCGCCGCGGACGGGCGTCCACGGCCCACCTCGCCGAGGAAGCGCGCGAGGAGGGCTGGTCCGACGAGGAACTGCTCGAGGCCGTCGCCCACCTGGCGATGAACGAGTTTCAGAGCATGATCGCCAACGCCGCCGACCTGCCCATGGACCAGGAGAACTCGGCCGTCCTGCCGGCCGCCGCCTGACCCTCGAGCGTCAGGCGGCCACCCCCACTCAACCGGTACGGCTTACTTCACCCGGCTCTCGGGTTGCTCGCACCGAAGTCTCGGGCAGGCCGTATAGCGCAGTCCTGTCCGCTTGCCGACACTAGGGCACATGACTTCGACGCCCTCAAAGACGAAGGCAGCCGACCGGACCACCGCGAGGGGTCTCGGTATCGCGGCATGCTTTGGGCTCGCGCTCCGCGATCCGCAGCGGCCGGAGCTCGGTTGGAGCGGTTCGACGGCGTCCGCGAGACGGCGACCGGCCGCCGCCTGAGCACAGCGCCCGCGGCCGGATCCCCACCTCTGGGATCATCGCCGCATGGGCGGCGCAGTCGTCACCGGCGCCGGGCGCGGTCTCGGCTTCGAGATCGCGCGGCGCCTCGCCGCGCGCGGGCTGGAGGTCAACGTCACCGACGTCGACGCCGAGGCGGCGGGCGCGGCGGCCGAGGAGATCGGCGGCGGCGCCTGGGCGACCGAGCTCGACGTCCGCGACGCCGAGGCCTGCCGGGCGGTCGCCCGCGAGACGGCCGAGCGGGCGGGGTCGCTCGACGTCTGGGTCAACAACGCCGGCATCCTGGTCACCGGGTTCGTCTGGGACCACGACGAGGAGACGCGCCGCCGAGTGCTCGAGATCAACGCGCTCGGAACCTTCAACGGCACCGGCGCGGCGCTCGAGCTCATGCGCCCGCCCGACCGCGGCCACGTGGTCAACGTCATCTCGCTCGCCGGCCTCGTCGCCGCCCCGGGCGAGGCGCTGTATGGCGCCAGCAAGCACGCGGCGATCGCCTACACGCTCGGCACCCTCAACGACCTCCGCCGCTCGGGCTCCGCGGGCGTGCGGGTGAGCGCCGCCTGCCCGGACGGAATCTGGACGCCGATGCTCCACGACAAGCTCGACGACCCCGACGCGGCGCTCAGCTTCGGCGGCAACTTCATGCGGCCCGAGGTCGCCGCCGAGGCCGTCGTCGGCCTGCTCGACCGGCCCCGGGCGGTGTTGACCATCCCACGCCGGCGGGCGATCTTCATCCGCTTCGCCGACCTCTTCCCCGGGCTCGCCAACCGGATGCTGCCGTTGATCGTCGCCGACGCGCGGCGCAAGCAGCGGCGCTGGAAGCAGCGGATCGCGGATGGGCGCGGGCCCTGATTCCCGAATCCCGGGCGCCCTGCGGATCGCGCTCGCCATCCTCCCCCTGCCGTTCACGGCCACTGCGGTCGTTCCGGCCCTCTGTCTCGCGCTCACCAATTCGGACTGGCACCTGGACGGCGCCGCCCGCGCGCTCACTGTCGTCGCCGGCGCCGTGGCGATCGCCGCCGGGCTCTATTTGTTCGTGACCACCGTGCGGCTGTTTGCCGCGGTCGGCCACGGCACGCTCGCACCATGGGATCCGCCCGAGCGGCTGGTCGTTCGCGGCCCCTATCGCCACCTTCGCCACCCGATGATCACCGGGGTCGCGTTCGTGCTCGCCGGCGAGACCCTGCTGTTCGAGTCGACCGCGATCGCGATCGTGCTCGCGGTCTTCGTCGCCGCGAACGCGGTCTACCTGCCGTTGGTCGAGGAGCCGCGGTTGATCGCGCGCTTCGGCTCGGACTACGAGCGCTACCGCCGGCACGTCCCGCGCTGGCTTCCGCGGCGGCGGGGCTGGGATCCGCCGGACGTGGACACGGCGCCTTAGCCCGAGCCCGTCTTGCGCACCCTGAAGCGCAGTGCGGTCAGCTGACCGGTCTCCTGTACCGATGTCCGGTCGAGCCGAATGGGCGGGCCGCCGGGGCGGCTGAACAGGCGGACGCCGTCGCCGAGCAGCACCGGGGTCACATGGACCAGCACCTCGTCGACCAGGTCTGCGCCGAGGCATTGCTTGGCGACGTTCGCGCCGAGGACGACAACGTTGGCACCGCCGGCGGCCTCCATGGCGATCTCCACCGCCTCTTCGACATCGACGTCGAGAAATTGGCCGGTGACCCCCTTGACGACGGGGGGCTCGGCCGGCGGGTCGTGCCGCAGGGTGAAGAATCGGCCGCGATAGGCGCCGCCGTAGAACCCGGGCTGCTCGCGGTCCTCGACGTCCTGCGTCCGCCGGCCGACGAGTAGCGCTCCGGTGGAGCGCACCACCTCGTCGATCGTCTCGTCGGTGTCGCTCCAATCCTCGAACGCCCACTGCATCGCGTCGCCTGGGCCCGCGATGAAGCCGTCGAGGCTCATCTGCGTGTGCCAGAGCACGTTACCCATGTCGTTCAAACCTCCGGTGGTCTGGAATCTTCCCTGTCTTTGAGACCCCCGCGGCGATCGAGACTCATCGCAGACATAGGAAAGCCCCGCCGGAGCGGGGCTTCCCGTTAGCAGGCCTGTAAGCCGGATCTTGTCGTGTGCGGCCATCCATCTCGCCGGGGCCTAGGTCCCTGGCGGGGCTTTCGCCCTGCGGCCTACCTGGATCTCGCCGGGCCGGGTCGTCGATCCTGCTTGGCCTTGCACCGGGCGGGGTTTACCTGGCCGCCGCGTCACCGCGACGCCGGTGCGCTCTTACCGCACCATTTCACCCTTGCCTGTTCGCGACTCACGTGTGGCCGCGCCATCGGCGGTGTCATTTCTGTGGCACTTTCCCGCGGGTTTCCCCGGGTGGGCGTTACCCACCGCCCTCGCCCTGTGGTGTCCGGACTTTCCTCGAGAGTCACCTCCCGCGACCGCATGGCCTGCGCCTTGAAGTCTAGTCTCCGCGGATGCGATGATCAACAGATGGCAACGAGATCGGTCCGAATCGTTCACGCCGCCTGTCCGCACGACTGTCCCGACACCTGCGCGATGCTGGTCACGGTCGACGAGGACGGGCGGGCGGTCGAGATCGACGGCGACCCCGAGCACCCGATCACCGACGGCTTCCTCTGCGGCAAGGTCTCCAACTACCTCGACCGGGTGTACTCGGACGAGCGGCTGCTGCATCCGCTGATCCGCAACGGCCCGAAGGGCTCAGCCGAGTTCCGCCGCGCGAGCTGGGAGGAGGCCATCGACGTCGCCGCGCGCGGCCTCGAGCGGCGATCGCCACCCACGGGCCGCAGTCGATCCTCCCCTACAGCTACATGGGCACCCAGGGGGCGCTTCAGGGCGGCTCGATGGCGAACCGGTTCATGAACGCGATCGGGGCCTCGGACCTGGTGCGGACGATCTGCGCCAGCGCCGGGATTGCGGGCACGGTCGGCACCCACGGCGTCTCGCCCGAGGTCGACCCCGGAGGAGTGGCCGAACGCGCGCTACCTCCTGGTCTGGGGCTGGAACCCGATGTCGACCGCCCCCCACCTGTGGAAGAAGATCCTCGAGGCGCGCCGAAACGGGGCTCGGCTGGTGGTCGTCGACCCGTTCCGCAGCCGGACCGCGCGGGTCGCCGACCAGCACCTGCGCCCGCTCCCGGGCTCCGACGCGGCGCTGGCGCTGGGGATGATGCGGGCGGTGCCTCGCGCCGGCTCGGCGACGAGGACTGGTGCCGGTCCTACGCCGACGGCTACGACGAGCTGGTCGAGCGGCTCGGCGAGCACCCGGTCTCCCACTGGGCCGAAATCTGCGGAGTCGACGCCGATGAGATCGAGACCGTGGGCGCGAGTTCGCGTCGACCCAGCCGTCGCTGCTGCGGCTCGGGGTCGGCGCCCAGCGCCACCTCGGGGCGCCGATCGCCTACCGGACGATCGCCTGCCTACCGGCGCTGGCCGGCTCCTGGCGCCATCGCGGCGGCGGGTTCTCCTACATCCCGACCGCGACGGCCGCGGCGGTGCCGAGCGCGGTGCTCGACGGCGCCGAGCTGAGGACCGGCGAGGCCCGGGCGATCAACATGTCGGCGCTCGGCGAGGCGCTCACCGACTCCGAGCTCGAGCCGCCGGTGGCGGTGCTTGTGGTCTGGTCGTCGAACCCGGCGACGATCGCGCCCGACCAGGAGCGGGTGCTGGCCGGCCTGCGGCGCGAGGACCTGTTCACGTCGTGATCGAGCAGTTCATGACCGACACCGCCGCCCACGCGGACGTGATCCTGCCGGCGACCACCCAGCTCGAGCATCTCGACGCCGTTCTTCTCCT
>CAWCBM010000013.1:0-41723 GCA_963793775.1 uncultured Solirubrobacterales bacterium | reverse complement strand
GGTCCTCGCAATCCGCTCGAGACCGATCCGGTGAGCCGAGCGTGAGCGAGCCCCGGCAGGCCGTCGATCTGAGCGCGGACGAGTTCGACGGGCATTGCCGTCGCCGGGCCGAGCTCGCGTCCTGGGACACGTCGCGGGCGAAGGCGGGCCCGCACCCCACCTGCGCCCGGTTCCTCGCCGACCGCAACGACACCGCACCGAGCGCCACCGCCGGAATCGAGTTCCGATCCACGCGCTGGCGCTGAACGCGATGGGCCTCCACCTGCTGGAGTATCTGCAGCTCAAGGAACTGGCCGCAGCCTGCGAGCGCAACCGGCGCTGGGAGTTCCTGTTCGTCGCCGCGCCCCTGCGGATTCCGGGCGGTACGGGCTCGCCCCTGAACCCGACCGCGATCTTCTGACTTGATCGGCGAGCGAACCATCGACGGCCACGAGGCGCTGACGCTTTCCTCGGACGCGCTCGGGGGCATCGAGGCGGCGTTTGTCCCCGGCGCCGGCATGGTCGGCTGCTCACTGCGCCATCGCGGCCAGGAGCTGCTCGGCCAGCGCGGCGGCCTTGCGTCCTACGTCGCCGAGCACTCGACGATGGGGATCCCCCTGCTTCACCCCTGGGCAAACCGCGTCGCCGACAACCGATTCCAGGTCGCCGGACGCGAGCTCGACCTCGAATCGGGCACGCCGCCGCCGGCGCTCGATGCCAACGGCCTCGCGATCCACGGCCTGCTCGCCGCGGCCGACGGCTGGTCGGTCGAGGACCACGTCGGCACCGAGGCCGGCGGCGTCCTCTCGGCGCGGTTCGACTTCACCGGCGACGAGCTCCTGCGCGCGTTCCCGTTCCGCACCAGGTGCTGCTGAGGGCCTCGCTGCGCGGCGCCGAGCTCGCGGTGACGACTACGGTCCTCGCCCCCGACGACGGCCCGGTGCCGATCTCGTTCGGTTATCACAGCTACCTGCGCCTCCCGGGCTGTGATCGGGCCGACTGGGAGATCGAGCTCCCGGTTCGGGAGCGGCTGGTGCTCGATGACCGCATGCTGCCGACGGGCGAGCGCTCGCCGGTCGAGGTGGAGGCTGGCCGCCTCGGGTCGAGGACCTTCGACGACGCCTACTGCGCGCCCGAGGCCGGGGGGCCGTTCGTGCTCGCGGGCGGTGGGCGGCGGATCGAGCTGCGGCTCGGCCCCAACTACCGGTTCGCCCAGGTCTACGCCCCGAACGACGATGACGTGATCGCCTACGAGGCGATGACCGCGCCCACGAACGCGCTCGTGACCGGCGCCGACCTGCCGCTGCTCGATCCGGGCTGTAGCTACGAGGCGAACTTCTCGATCGAGCTCGGGGAAATCGACGACTGAGCGCGGCTAGCACGGTCACCGCCCAGGACGCGCGGAGCCCCGCGGGCAAGCGAGCGCTCTACTGCACCCGAGCGCCAGGGATCGTCCTCGCGGCGCTGATCCTGGTCGCGGCCGTCGCCAACCTCGAACCTCGCGGTCGCCAACGTCGCCCTGCCGGTCATCGGCAAGGCCTTCGACGCCGGCCAGACCACGCTCAACCTGGTCGCGGTCGGCTACTCGCTCGGGCTCGCCGCCTCGGTCCTCTACCTCGGCGCGCTCGGCGACCGCTACGGGCGCAAGCGGATGCTGGTCGCTCGGCATGGCGCTCTCGATCCCGGCCTGGCTGCTCGCCGCGCTTGCGCCGTCGATCGAGGTCCTGTTCGTCGCCCGGCTGCTCGGCGGCCTCGCCGCCGGGCATGGCCTACCCGACCACGCTGGCGCTGATCACTGCGCTCTGGTCGGGGCCGGCGCGGACCCGGTCGATCGCGCTCTGGTCGGCGCTCGGCGGGGCGATCGCGGCGCTCGGCCCGCTGCTCGCCGGGGCCCTGCTCGAGCAGTTCGACTGGGGGTCGGTCTTCCTGTCACCCTGCCCTTCGCCGCCATCGCCCTGTTCATGGCGCTGCGGTTCGTCCCCGCCCACGTCAACGAGGCCACCGACCCGGTCGACAACCTCGGCGGCATGCTCTCGGTCGCTGCTCGTGGCGGCGCTGGTGCTGGCGATCAACTTCGCGCCGGTGCCGGCGAGGGCGGCTCGCGATCGGCCTGGGCGCGATCGCGGTCGCCGCCGGGGCCGCCTTCGTGTCCTGCGCCAGCGGCGGGCGCGGGCGCCGCTCTACGACCTCCAGATCGCCGCGCGCCGGACCTTCTGGGTCGCCGCCTGCGCGGGGATCATCGTCTTCGGGTCGCTGATGGGGGCGATGTTCATCGGCCAGCAGTTCCTACAGAACGTGCTCGGCTACTCGACCTTCGACGCCGGGCTGGCGATCCTCCCGGCCGCCGTCTGCATGGTCCTGGTCGCGCCGCGCTCGGCGCAGCTCGTCGAGCGCGCGGGGCGCGGGCGACCCTGCTGGTCGGCTACGCCTTCTGTCTGCTCGGCTTCCTGGTCATGCTCCTGCTCTGGAAGGAGGACATCTCCTACTGGAAGGTCGGCCTCGGCTACGCCCTGATCGGCATCGGCGTCGGCTTCGCCGGAACCCCGGCCTCGCACTCGCTGACCGGCTCGGTGCCGGTCGCCCGCGCCGGCATGGCCTCCGGGACCGCCGACCTGCAGCGCGACCTCGGGGGCGCGATCATGCAGTCGATCCTCGGCGCTGTGCTCACTGCCGGCTACGCCGCGGCGGCGGGCGCGCCGATCGCGGCCGCTCCTGACGGCGCTCAGATCAACGACAAGGTGCAGAACGAGCTGACCAAGTCGTTCTCGAGCGCCGCCGACACCGCGGCGCACTACCCGCAATCACGCGAGCGACATCATCGCCGGCCGCGAAGTCGTCGTTCCTGCAGGGCGACGAGTGGGCCTACGCCGCCGGCATCGTCGCGATCGTGCTCGGCGCGGCGCTCGTCTTCTTCTGCTTCCCGCGCAAACGGGAGGAGCGAGCGGCTGCTCGAGTCGTTCGCCGCCGCGGATTCAGCTCAGTGAACGCGCTGACAACGCTTGCGGCGTCCTCCGAGCTGCTGCCGGCGCGCAACCAGATGACGTTCACGCTCGGCTTCCACATCATCCTGGCTTCGCTCGGGGTGGCCTTCCCGGCGATGATGCTGATCGCCAACTACATCGGCCTGCGCCGCAACGACGACGGCGAGCTCCGCCCCGATCAGGTCTGAGGCCTCCCGGCTCGCCTGCGGTTCACCCTCGTGCGCTTCGCCGCCGGCCGTGCGGCCCGGATCCTAGTTGGTCCCCGGCAGTCGGCCCTTCGACCCGCACCCTCTCGGGGTCCGCGATTCGCGACGCCGCCCTCCGGCGCTCGTAGGCTTCGCGGCTGGCCGGGGCGAACGCGCTCCAGGCGAACCAGCGCCCGAAGGCGCGCTGGAGCGCCCTCGGGCCGCTCATCGTCAACTTGCGTGCCCGCATCGCGCCGCCCAGCCCGGCGCGCCCCAGGTAGACGCGGTAGAGGGTGGCCGTGTCGACCTTGACCTCGAGATCGACGTCGAAGCCGGGATGCTGAAGGCAGACCGAGACCTCGGAGGGCTCGAGCACCATCCAATAGCGCTTCGCGGGGTCGCGGAAGTCGAACTGGACCACGGTGCGGTCGGCGGGAAGCTGCTCGCGGTCGACGTGCCGGGCCATCCAGACGATCAAGAGGTCGGGATCGAGCTCTTCCGGGCGAGGATCGGTGAACGACCAGGTAACCCCCCACTCCCCGATCGCCTGCACGACCGGCTCCAGGTCGCGACCGGCGGGCGTCAGGCGATACTCCAGCGTCCTGCCCTTGGGTCCGGTCCGCCGGTCAACGATCTCGGCCCGCTCGAGAGAGCGCAGGCGGTCGGTGAGGACCGAGCGCGAGATGCCCGGCAGGCCGCGCTGGAGCTCGTTGAATCCGCTCGCACCGCCGAGCAACTCGCGCACGATCAGGAGCATCCAGCGGTCGCCGAGGATCTCGCTCGCCTTGGCAATCGGGCAGTACTGCGCGTAGCTCCGCATGCTCCGGGAATGCTAGACCCGGTTCGCCATCAGGTTCGGAATTCGGACCGCTTGGTTCGAAATTCGGTCTAGTCCGTGGCGGGA
This sequence comes from uncultured Solirubrobacterales bacterium, assembly GCA_963793775.1. GTDB lineage: Bacteria > Actinomycetota > Thermoleophilia > Solirubrobacterales > 70-9 > WHSW01. Next base: position 37,674 of record CAWCBM010000013.1, on the reverse strand, counting down.
CACCCGCGTAGCGTGGGCGACATGACCACCGAGATGACAACAGTGGCGGCGGCGACCCCCGACCCCGAGCGTCTACGCAACTCCGTCCAAGGCCCGGTGATCGGCCCCGAAGACGAAGGCTACGACGAGGCCCGCTCGATCTGGAACGGAGCGATCGACCGCCGCCCCGCCTGCATCGCCCGCTGCACGGGAGTCGCCGATGTCGTCGCCGCGGTTCGCTTCGCGCGCGAGCGCGAGCTGCTGGTGGCGGTGCGCTCCGGCGGCCACGGCGTCGGAGGTCACGCGACCTGCGATGGCGGACTGGTGATCGATCTCTCGCCAATGAAGGGGATCAGAGTCGACCCGCTGGCGCGCACGGCCAGGGCCGAGGCCGGCGTGCTCTGGGGCGAGCTGGACCGCGAGACGCAGCTGCACGGATTGGCGACGGTAGGCGGGATCGTCACGCACACCGGCATCGCGGGGCTGACCTTGGGCGGTGGTATCGGCTGGCTCATGCGGAAGCACGGGGCGACGGTCGACAACCTGGTCACGGTCGACCTGGTGACGGCCGACGGCGAGGTTCTCACCGCCAGCGAGGATGAGAACCCGGACCTCTTCTGGGGCCTCCGCGGCGGCGGCGGCAACTTCGGCATCGTCACTTCGTTCGAGTACCGGCTTCACCCCGTGGGGCCGATCGTGCTGGCCGGACCGATCTTCCATCCGCTCGAGGATGCCCGCGAGGTGCTGCGCTTCTATCGCGAGTTCATCGCCGCGGCGCCCGATGAGCTGACAACGATCTTCAACCTGCGGGTGGCGCCCCCGCTGCCGTTCCTGCCGGAGGAGGTGCACGGCAAGCCGATCGTGATGGTGGGGGCCTGCTACGCCGGCGCGGTCGAGGACGGGATCGAGGTGGTGCGGCCGCTGAAGGAGTTCGGCACCCCGATCGTCGACCTGCTCGAGCCGAAGCCCTACACCGCGCTGCAGTCGATGTTCGATCCGTCCGCCCCGCACGGCTGGCACTACTACTGGAAGTCGCTCGAGCTGCCGCCGCCCACCGACGCGGCGATCGACACTCTCGTCGAGCACGCCTCGGCACTCACCTCGCCGAAGTCGTATTGCATCGTCTTCCAGCTCGGCGGCGCGCTCGCCCGCGTGGGAGCTGACGAGACCGCCTACAGCCAGCGCGACGCCGCGCACAACGTGAACATCAACGCGGTGTGGACCGAAGACGATGTCGACGGCCTGCGGCACGTCGCCTGGGCGCGCGAGTTCTTCTCGGCGATGCAGCCGCATGCCGACGGCCGCGTCTACCTCAACTTCCTCGGCGACGAGGGTGCCGACCGGGTCCGACAAGCCTATGGCGCGCGGCAGTACGAGCGCCTGGCCGGGTTGAAGCGGAAATACGACTCGACGAACTTCTTCCGGCTGAACCAGAACATCGAGCCGTAGGGACAACTCGAGACGCCCGCACGGGACCTCCACGGCCTTTGCGGGCAACAAGGCCCTCAAGCTTGCCGCGGGGGATCAGGTGAGGTTGTGAAGCGAATCGGACGCCCGCGCGCAGAGCCGTTTCGCGCCTGAGGATGCCGATTACGGGCCGCACGTTTGGGCTCGTTTAGGCCTCTGCCAGGGTCTCGAACTGGACGAGGCCCCACGCGCGCGATCTGGGATGCTTGCAGCGTGAGCGACGACAGCTCCCGACCGGGACGGTCACGCTCCTGTTCACTGACATCGAGGGGTCGACAACGTTGCTGGAGCGGCTCGGCGACGGCTACGGTGATCTGCTCGCCTTGCACCACGCGACGCTGCGAGAGATCTGGACCTCGCACCGAGGGGTCGAGGTGACGACCGACGGCGATGCGTTCTTCGTTGCGTTCGCGGCGGCAACGGACGCGGTTGCGGCCGCGCAAGCCGGCCAGGAGGCGCTGGCGGCGGCGACGTGGCCGGAGGGCGTGGAACTGCGGGTTCGGATGGGCATGCACACGGGCGAGCCGCGGGTGCGTGACGACGACTACTGGGGAAGCGACGTTCACTATGCGGCGCGGGTGGCGTCGGCTGCCAACGGTGGACAAGTGCTGTTGTCCAACACCACCGCGAGCATCGTGCCGGACGCGCCGTTGACGGACCTCGGTCAGCACCGGCTCAAGGACTTCGGCGAGCCGCGGCGGCTATATGCCCTCGGCACAGGTGCGCAACCGCCGCCACGCACGCTCGACCCGCTGCGCACGAACCTTCCGTCGGTGCGGGGGCCGCTCTTCGGCCGGGACCAGGAGCTGGAGGAGGTCGTCGCCCGACTTGTCGGCGAGAGCCGGCTCGTCACGCTGACCGGTGCCGGCGGCAACGGCAAGACGAGGCTGGCCCTCGCGGTCGCGGAGAACCTCCTCGATCGCCTGGTCGACGGCGTGTTCTTGGTGGAGCTCGTCGAGATCGAGCGAGCCGACGACGTCCCCGCGGCGATCGCCCAGGCGGTAGGCGTGCAGCTGACCGACCAAGATCTGGCCGCCGCGATCGCGGCCGCGCTTTCCAGACGTGAGCTGCTGGTCGTACTCGACAACTTCGAGCACCTGCTGGCGGCGGCGCCGCTGCTCGGCAGGTTGATCGCCGAGGCACCCGATGTCCGTCTGCTGGTGACAAGCCAGGCGCCGCTGCGTCTCGCCGACGAGGAGGTGGTCGCGATCGATCCTCTGGCGGTGCCCGAGCGCGACGACCTGGAGGCGCTGGCCGCCTCGCCCGCCGCCGAGCTGCTGGTGGATCGTGCGCGGCGGGCGGTCCCCGGGTTCGAGCCGACCGAAGAGAGCGCCGCGTCGATTGCGGCCCTTTGCCGCGCCCTCGACGGATCCCCACTGGCGCTCCAGCTGGCCGCCGCGCGCTTGGCGGTGCTCGACCCCGCATCGCTGCTCCAGCGCCTTGAGAGCTCTCCTGATGCGATCGGCCGCGGCGGTCGCGAGCTGCCGGAGCGCCAGCGCGGCCTGCGCGCAACGCTCGAATGGACATACGGGTTGCTGGATCCCGACGCCGCGACGCTGTTTCGCCGGCTTGGGGTGTTCGTCGGCGACGCCACTCTCGAGCGCGTCGAACAGGTCTGCGGCGAGGACGGCGCCGACGTCCTCGAAGCGCTGGCCGGACTCGTCGAGCTGTCGCTTGTCAGGCGCCGCGGTGACGGGCGTTTCGGGATGCCCAACACGCTGCGCGCCTACTCTCGCGAGCTACTCGAGGAGTCGGGTGAGCTGGCGGCGCTGCGCGGACGCCATGCACGCGTCGTGGCTGCCGAGTTGTGGCCCCTCGCCCTGCGGAGTCCCATCGATATGGAGGCCGCTCAGGCCGCCACGGCCGCCGAGGGACATGAGCTTCCGACATTGATGGCCTGGGCCGCGGACAACGACCTCGAGCTGTTCGCGGCCATTATCGGCGCCGCCGGGTGGAAGGTCGCGGAGAGCGGCGAGCTGCAAGCTTGGCAGCCGACCGTTAGGAGCGCCCTCGAGTCCGGAATCGATGATCCGCTGGCGCGCGCGATCCTCCTGATGGTGGCCGCGCGAGAAGAGAGAGTTCCTGATTTCTCGCTCGCGGTAGAGGCGGCGCGCGCGGGAGGTGACCGGGTTCTGGCGGCGGGGCTCACGGCGATGCAACTCTTCTACGAGTCGCAGTTCTTCGTCGATTTCGAGCCCCAATGGTTCGAACGGGCGCACGCGACGCTCGAGGAGTTCGCGACCGATACAGACCCCACGATCCAAGCGATTGCTCGGGACGCAGAGGGCACGTTGCACTATGCAGCTCGGCGCTTCGAGGAGGCGGCCGCCTCCTTCGAGGCGGCCGCGGAACGGTCGAGAACGTGGGTCGGCCAGCAGGCCATCTACCTGGTCGGGGACTGCTGGCTGGATGCCGGTCGCTTCTCGGACGCCTTGACGAGCTACGTCCGCGCGGCTCGACACGCCTACGTGCTCCGGGAGATTTCAACGCTGAGCTTTCAGATCGAAGGAGCCGCGGCGTCGTTGGCCGGGCTCGGACGCTGTCAGGAAGCGTTTCGGACGCTCGGCCTGGCGGACACGATCACCCCGACGGAGCGGCCTTTACGGGACTTGTATCCCGCCTGGAGTGGCGAGGTCGCCGCGCACATGGATCCGGCGCGATCGGCGATCGGCGATGCCGCCGCCGACGCCGCGTATGCGGAGGGTCGCGCGCTGCCGCGCGACAGAGCGATCCAGGCGTTCCTCGCGATTCAGGTCGACGCCGGAGTCGCCTGACGACGGACCCCTTCGCGGTCGCGCTCCCTGTGCAGCTCGCCGACGAGCGGCTAGAGAACCCGGTGATCCGCGAGCTGCGGGCGATCAGCGAGGCCGCTTGCCTATCGCATGCGCGTTGCTGGTTTCGAAGATGTGGTCGGCCTCATCGACGTTGATCGCGCTCGAGAGCACCCGTGCTTGCTGGACGAATGGTCGATGCCGCGCGTGAGGTGGCCATATACTGCGGGCATGGCTGTCCTTAGGCGAGGGACTCCGCTGAGTCTTCCTGGCGATCGTGGCCTTCAGCGCACTTGCTCGCCGTCCCGACGCCCGCCGCCGCGCAATCCGGTCAGCTGGTGACGATCGCCGCGCGGGTGTGTCCGGAATACACCGACATCACCGCCAATCGGGCTCGCAACAACATCCAGGAGAGCCTCAAGGACCTCGGCCCCAACACGCCGTACGAGGAGGGGGAGCTGGTCGAGGCGACCACCGAGGACCGGGTGCAGCCCAACTGCCAGCCGATCGAGAATTGGACGCTCACCCTCGGCCGCGGCATCGAGCCGCGCGCGGTCACGGGTCCGTGGGGATCGCTCTCGATCGTCACGGAGCCGCCGTTCGCCACCTCGATCGTCACGCGCGCGAGCACGCCGCTGCTCAACGACCAAGGCGCGGACGACGGGCGACGACCTGACCCGGGGCGGTGACGATCGAGCTCAGCAACGAGCAGGCGGACCTGGCAAAGAAACCGAGCACGCCTCTGGCTCCAGGGTGGAACGAGGTCCGACCCGGTGCTCTACGGCGCCAGCGGCGGCGGCGTACGCCTTCGGCGCCCTGCGTTGCTGCGTCCGACAACCTCAACGGCGACAACGTCGAGTGGATCACGTTTCCATCCGGTCGTCGACATGTGTTCTGTTTCGCGTACTACGTCTCCCCTCCACCTACCGGGGGCACGATCGTCGTCCGCAAGGAGGCGCTCGGCGCACCCGCCGGGGCGGCGGAGACGTTCCCGTTCGAGGGCAACATCTCGTTCAACCCCGGTGGCGCGTTCAAGCTGCGCGCCGGAACGAGCGCGCCGGGACAGATCAGGTTCAGCCGCGCCCAGACCCGGCCTGGCGACCCTCCCTGGACATTCACGGAGCTACAACCGCCGCCGAGCTGGGCCTTCGAGCGCCTCAATTGCGATTCGGCGACGGGCGGGAGCAGCGTCGCGGTCGATCTGGTGGCGCGCTCGGCAGCGATCACCTTGGCTGCGGGCGACACGGTCACCTGCACGTACGTAAACCGCTATCGCCCCCCGCCCGGCGGCCTGCTCCTACGCAAGATCACCCGTGGTGGCCTCGGCACCTTCCCGTTCGAGATCGAGCCGGTCGGCGGCGGCCCGCCGAGCAAGGCGAGCGCGACCACCACGATCGAAGGAGTGGCGGCCGAGGCCGACCCGTCCCAGGTCGACCTCGACCCGGGCGACTATCGAATCACCGAGCGGCTGCCGGACTCCGAGCGCGGGAACTGGAAGCTGTCGACGGTCGACTGCGACGGCCAGGAGCTGCCGCCATCGGATCAGCAGACGGTCTCGATCGAATCGGGCCTGGGCACTGTCTGCACGTACACCAACAGGTTCACCCCGGCCGGCTCGATCAAGGTTCGATTGGTGACGCTCGGAGGGACGGCAACGGCCGCCTACGAGGTGGGACCCGCCGGCCCCGCCGATCCCTCGATCTCCGCCTTGACCGCGCAGACGAAGCACCCCGGAGTGCCGGCTCTCGCCCACGGCGACGACCTGAGCTCGATCCCGCTCCGCGGCTACGAGATCCGGCAGAACTCGATCGGCAGCGGCAAGTGGCAGCTGATCGCGGTGATCTGCAATGGCGAGCCGGTCCCCTTCGATCAGGGCGGCGTCGGCGTGTTGCTGACCGAGGAGCAGCCGGACGAGGACTGCACGTTCGTCAACAAGCTCCAGCCGAAGCCGGAGCCGCCCGACCCGGGGCCGACGCCGGGCCCGGTCCCCACCGAGCCTCCGATGACCGTACCCAACCTGGTGCCGGAGCCGCCGAAGGGCGAGGGGGCGAACCTGGTCGTCACCAAGGTCGCCAATCGCAAGCGGTACACGCTCGGCGACAAGGTTCGCTACCGGGTCAAGGTGACCAACAAGGGGCCCGGCAGGGCGGTCGACGTGACCATTGCCGAGCGGCGATTCTCAAGCGAGCGTGAAGCGAAGCTGCTCTCGCTGAAGCCCGGCAAGGGCCGCTGCATCAGAGCCCCGCTGGGTAAGTCCACCGCGCCGGCGTGCTTGCTCGGCGACCTGCGGCCGGGTCAGAGCGTCACCGTTCGCGCGGTCGTACGACCGACGAAGACGGGCGTCTATCCCAACACCGTCGCGGCGAGCTCCGACAGCATCGATCCGAATCCCAGCGCCGCGATTGCGCGCGAGGAGGTCAGGGTCGAGGAGCCCCCGCCTCCCGAGCCGGGCCCATTCGCTCCCTGCCGCTGCTGAAAGCGCGGTGACCTTCTCTCACTGGGTTCCGCTGCCCTTGCTTCATTCTGGTGGGCGCCGCGGCGCTACCCGGCAGCGTGGTCTCGGCTGGCGGTGCCGTCCCCGCCGGCGCCTCCATATCTAAGGAAACCTTCTGATAGTCCGTATCGGCGCACCCGCGCGCAGGTCCCTGCGTCGACCAGGTGCCGACCTACCGCAGCGAGGGCCACGCGTTCCTGTGAACCGTTTTGGCGGTTTGCACGCATCACCTCCGAACGACTCAATCAGCGTCGGGGCGAAGAGGCGCCGACGCCGGAACCACGGAGGTGGACTGTGAAGAACTCGGCAAGATGGCTGACCGCGCTCGCGCTCGGCGCCGCGCTTCTGATCGCGGCGCCGCTCGTGTACGCGGGCAGCGGCGGCAACGACCGCGGCTTCGGGGGCAAGCACCGCAGCGAGTGCGACGACGGGCGGTCCGATCGGAGCGGCAAGCGCGGCGGTCGCGATCTCGATGTCGTCGGGCTGACCAGCAACCAGAAGCTGATCTGCTTCGAGGAGGACGACCCGAACGACGCCGAGAAGATCGGCACGGTCAGCGGCCTGAGCGGCGACGACCGCCTGGTCGGGATCGACTATCGGCCCGCCACCGGGGACCTCTACGGCCTCGGCAACAACGGCGGCGTCTACGTGGTTGACGACGACAGCGCGCAGGCGACGCTCCGCTCGCGGCTCAACGTCGCCCTCAACGGGACCTCATTCGGGGTGGATTTCAACCCCACCGTCGACCGGCTGCGGATCGTCAGCGACACCGGGCAGAACCTGCGTGACAACGTCGATGCGAACAACGACACGCTCACCGACACCACGCTCAGCTACCCGGGACCGCCGCCGATGACCGCCACCGGCGTCACCGGGGCCGCGTACACGAACAACGACGCGGACCCGAACACGGCGACCACGCTCTACGACATCGACTCGATGCTCGACCAGACCGTGATCCAGTCGCCGGCGAACTCGGGCCTGCTCGCGGCGACGGGCAAGCTCGGGGTCGATACCGGCCCTGCGGTCGGGTTCGACATCTACAGCACGGTGCGCAATGGGACGACGGTCGACGTGAAGGGCCTCGCCGCCCTGACCGTCGGCGGCCAGAGCAGCCTCTACGAGATCACCCTGTTCAACGGACGGGCGAGCTCGGAGGGAGCGTTCTCGCCGCGCCATCAGGTGATTGGGATCGCGATCCCGCTCAACCAGCGCTAGCGAGCGCGCGCAATTGACGGACGCGAGGGGCCGGTGAACGCCGGCCCCTCGCCGTGCTCGCCGCGATTCCCGCGAGTCGCCGCGGCTTTGGCAGCCGGGTCAAGCTCACTGGGCGACCGGACCGAGGACCCGCTCGGTGTAGGCGTTCGAGAACCGGCCCTCACGATCGAGCCTGGCGCGCAGCCCCTGGAACTCGCCCCAGCGGGCGAGCACGCGACTCTGTGAGAGCGACTCACCGGATCCCCCCAGTTCAAGCCATCTCAGGTCGTCTCAGTTCGCTCGGTTTCGCTCAGAACGGAACCACGAACGGAACCACGGAATGCGGTCTCGACCATCTCGCGCTCGTCGGCCGAGGGCGCGTAGTCGGCGTAGATCAGCGTCGTCTTGAAGTCGCGGTGGCCCATCCACTCCTGGAGGGTCCGTAGAAGGAATCTTGCGACTTCTGCGTGGTGGGGTTTTCCCTACCCCGGTCTCTGGCTGCCGCGATCACGAACTCGGGTGCAAGGGCATGGCCGCCTGTATCCCGTTGCGGGATGCTGTTCGCGATGGCCGAAGCCATTGGGCTGGAGAGCCTGCGCTGGAAGGGCCTCGCACTGTCAGCGTGGCCCACTTCACGGTTGTCCTCGACGCCTCGATGGGTAAACGTTGCGCTGGGTGCTTAGGTGCCGGTCCTAGCACGCAAGATGCGAACGGTTCCGGCCGGTCCGATGACCGGGATGATCACCCAAGCTGATGCTGATCGCCGCACTCGCGGAGATCATCGCCCGCAGCGGCGTCGGCCTCAGCGCCGCCGGTTGGGTCGTCGGAATCACCTGCGGAGCAGTCATGAATGCGGGCCTGGCGCGCGGCCTCTCCCACTACCGCTCCGATCGGCTGAGCCCTGCCGACTGGGTGACCCTTGCGCGGGCAACGCTCGCGGTGGGCGTCGCGGCACTGGTCGCGCACTCTTTCGCACAGGCCGTGCCGGTAACGGTGGTGGTGTCACTCGCGGTCATCGCCCTTGGGCTCGACGCGGTCGATGGATGGGTCGCGCGACGCACAAGGACGACGGCGACGTTGGGTGCGCACTTCGACGCTGAGGTCGATGCATTCCTGATCCTCGTGCTCAGCGTGTACGTCGCGCGCCCGGCCGGCGCGTGGGTGCTCGCGATAGGCGCGGCGCGCTACACGTTCCTCGCAGCTGGGTGGCTGCTGCCGTGGATGCGTGAGCCGCTCCCGCCGCGCTATTGGCGCAAGGTCGTCGCTGCGACGCAAGGGATCGTGCTGATCATTGCGGCCGCAGACGTCCTGCCGCCGGCTCTGACCCAGGCCATCCTCGTCGCGGCGCTCGCCCTGCTTGCCGAGTCGTTCGGCCGCGACGTGTGGTGGCTGTGGAGCACTCGGCACGCCACCCACGCTCGCGCAGCGGTGGGCGCGAGCCCCACTGTCGATCTTGCAGTCCCCACTCCGCCCCGCCCGAGACGCGGACGCGTGCGAACGAGTATTGGCGCAGCGCTCACGATCGTCGCCCTACTGCTCGTCTGGTCCGCCCTCGTCGCTCCGGACCATCCGATTCATCTCACGCCCAGCGCGTTCGTGAGGGTCCCGCTCGAGGGTCTCGCCCTGATCGCCGTGGCCCTCGTCTTACCAGCCACCGCTCGACGCCTCTTGGCCGGCATCGTCGGACCGGTTCTCGCCCTGGTGGTCATCCTGAAGATCCTCGACATCGGGTTCTTCGCGGCCTTCGATCGGCCGTTCGACCCCTATCTTGACTCGAGCTACGCCGGGATCGGCAGCGAGACGCTGCGCGCCACGATCGGTGCGTCGGACGCGAATCTGGTCCTCGCTGGCGTGGCGGTGCTCGTCGTCGCCCTACTCGTCTTCATGACCCTGGCGGTGCTCCGAGTGACTCGGGTCGCGGCCAGCCACCGTCGGTGGTCTCTCCGAGCCATCACGGCGCTCGGCGTCGTCTGGGTGCTCTGTTGGGTGTTCGGCGCGCGTCTCATCTCCGACACGCCCATCGCCTCCACCAGCGCCGCCGACCTGGTGCTCGACAAGGTACGTACCCTGCAGGCCGACCTCGCGGACCCCGCGGTCTTCGCCAAGGAGATCAGCCACGACCGGTTCCGCGACACTCCTGGCGACCAGCTGCTGACCGGCCTGCGCGGCAAGGACGTCCTCCTCGCGTTCGTGGAGAGCTACGGCAAGGTCGCGGTCCAGGGCTCCTCCTTCTCCCCACAGGTCTCTGCCGCTCTCGACAAGTGGACCGAGGGGCTGCAGGCCGAGGGCTTCTCCTCTCGGAGCGCCTTCCTGACCTCGCCGACCTTTGGCGGCATCAGCTGGCTGGCGCACTCCAGCATGCAGTCGGGCCTCTGGGTCGACACCCAAGGGCGCTACGACCAGCTCGTCAAGACTGACCGCTTCACACTCAGCGTTGCGTTCAAGCGGGCCGGGTGGCGGACCGTCGATGTCGTGCCATCGAACGACCGGGCGTGGTCCGAGGGGTCGTCGTTCTACCACTTCGACAAGGTCTACGACCGGCGCGACGTCGGTTATCACGGCCCCCGTTTCGCATACGCGTCAATGCCCGACCAGTACGTCTTGTCGGCCCTGCAACGCCTCGAGCTCGCGAAACGCCACCGCCGCCACGTCTTCGCGGAGCTCGACTTGGTCTCGAGCCACACGCCGTGGACCCAGATCCCCCGGCGGATCGACTGGCGCGACGTGGGCGACGGTTCGGTCTTCAACAGCATTCCGGTTGACAACACAACAAAGTCCGCGCTCTGGAGCGACTCCTCACGCCTACGCGCGGCGTACAGCCGGTCCATCCAGTACACGATGAGCACACTGGTCTCGTTCGTGCGGCGCTACGGGGACCCCAATCTCGTGCTCGTCGTCCTGGGCGACCATCAGCCCTCCACGGTCGTCACCGGGCTGTCCCCGAGTCACGACGTGCCGATCTCGGTTATTGCCCACGACCCGGCGGTGCTGGACCGGATCGCCGGGTGGGGCTGGGGCGACGGCCTGCGGCCCGCCCCGCAAGCCCCGGTCTGGCCGATGAGCGCCTTCCGTGACCGCTTCCTGAGCGCGTTCGGCTCGCGTGCGCGAGACGGCCGATGATCCCGATCGCGGCTCTTTTCGAGAACCCGGTTCGGTGGGGTCGCAGGCCGTCCGGGGCACTCCGACGCCGGCTCCCTCGGCCGCAGGAGGCGCCAGGATGAGCCGGAGAGTTTGGGTGTGGGGCCGCGCCGTGGGGTCGGCCGTGACGGTCACCGTCCTGGTCTGGCACCTCGGCGCGAGCCCGTTCCTCGACGGCGTCCGCACGGTCGACGGCCGTGCTCTTCTGGCCGCGGCGGCCGTCTTCCTCCTCACCACCGTCTGCGCTGCGTGGCGATGGACGATCGTCTCCCGCGGCCTCGGTGTCCGGCTCTCCCTGCCGGCCGCCGTGGCCGCCTACTACCAGGCTGTATTCCTCAACGTCACTCTGCCCGGCGGGATCGTGGGCGACGTCCACCGCGGGATCAGCCACGGTCGCGACGTGAGCGATGTTGGGCGCGCGTTACGGGCCGTCGCCTGGGAACGCTTCGCCGGGCAGGTCGTGCAGGCCGTACTGACCGTGGCCGTTCTCCTCGTGCTGCCGTCACCCGTGCGCTCATCCATGCCGTTGGTGACGATCACCGTCATCGTGGCGGTATTTGGCGTCCTGCTCGTAGCCCGGGCGCGACCCGGTGGCGGCCGGTCTGCGTGGGCGCGGGTCCGAAGCGCAGTGTCCGGCGACCTCCGCGATGGGCTGCTCGCCAGGAGAGCGTGGCCGGGCATCGCGCTCACATCTGCGCTGGTCGTCTGCGGCCACGCGGTCACCTTCCTGATCGCCGCGCGGGCGGCGGGCATCACGGCGCCAACGTCCCAAATGCTGCCGCTGGCGCTGCTCGTGATGCTGGCCATGGTGCTGCCCAGCGTCGGTGGCTGGGGCCCGCGCGAGGGCGCGACGGCATGGGCGTTCGGCGCCGCCGGCCTGGGTGCGGAACAAGGGGTCACCACCGCAGTCGCCTACGGCATCATCGTGCTCGTCGCCAGCCTGCCCGGTGCCGCCCTCCTCGTGGTTTCATGGTTCCGTCGTATCCAGCCTCCGGAACAGGCCGAACCGCCGCTCGCGGAGCAGAATGCACATGCTTGACCGTCCGTACACCCTCTTGAGCTGCGCTCTGTCGATCGACGGCTATCTCGACAGCGCAGCGCCGCGGCGCCTCGAGCTGTCCAACGACGCAGACTTCGACCGGGTCGACTCCGTCCGGGCCTCCTGCGACGCGATCCTGGTGGGCGCGGCCACCGTGCGAAACGACAACCCGCGCCTGCTGGTGCGCTCGCGGGCCCGCCGCGACGAGCGGACGGCTCGTGGGCTCGCGCCATCGCCGATCAAGATCACCGTGACCGAGAGGGTGGAGTTGGACGCGTGCTCCGACTTCTTCACCACGGGCGACACGGAGAAGCTCGTCTATTGCGCGAGCCCGCGAGTGGCCGACGCCCGCTCGCGGCTCGGACCGGTGGCGACCGTGGTCGACGCTGGCCAGCCGGTGGAGATGCGCAGGATCAGCGAGGACCTCGGCGCCCGCGGCGTGCAGCGGCTGATGGTCGAGGGCGGCGGCACGGTGCACACCCAGTTCCTGACCGACGACCTCGCCGACGAGCTGCAGCTGGTGGTTGCTCCCTTCTTCGTCGGCGACTCCCGGGCCCCACGGTTCGTGAGCGACGGCCGCTTCCCCTGGAGCCCCGACCGGCGGGCGACGCTCGCCGAGGTCCGCCAGATCGGCGACGTGGTGCTGCTGCGCTACGCGCTCTCGCCGCGGTTCCGGACCGACTGACCGAGGAGATCGATGCCACTGCCCACCGCCACAATCCGCAACGAGGTGTCGGTGCCACTGCGGTTCGCCGACGGGTACACCACGGCCGCCCGGGTGTTCAGCTTCGACGGGCTCGTCGATGGTCGGGAGAACCTCGCCTTCGGGCTGGGCGATTGGGCCGCCACCCTGACGTCCGGTGCCGGCGAGCCGGCGCCGCTGGTCCGGCCGCACAGCGAGTGTCTCACGGGCGACGTGTTCGGCAGTCAACGGTGCGACTGCGGGCCGCAGCTGCGCGAAGCCGTCGAGCGCATCGCCGACTCCGGTGGCTTCCTGTTGTACCTGCGGCAGGAGGGACGTGGTATCGGCCTGTACGCCAAGCTCGACGCCTACGCGCTGCAGGAGGCGGGGCTGGACACCTACGAGGCAAACCTCGCGCTGGGCCACCGCGAGGACGAACGCAGCTATCTGGTCGCCGCGCAGATGCTGCTGGCGCTGGGGGTGTCGCGCGTCGCCCTGCTCAGCAACAACCCGGACAAGGCCCACCAGCTCCGCCGGTTCGGGATGACCGTGACTGCCCGGGTCGCTACGGGCGTGCACCTGTCCGCCGCGAACGCCCGCTACCTCGCGACGAAGGCGGGAATCGGAGCCCACACGCTCGACGTCCGGCTGTCAGCGGGCTGAGCTCCGCTCCGACGGCGGGTCGTCAGGCAGGATCAGCAGGTCGGCGTGGTTCACGGTGACCGCAAGCTGCCCGGCTGTTGCCTCCGCCAGACGCCGGCGCGTGTAGTCGTCGGTCTCGGCGGCAAGCTCGAGCTGCTGCTCGCACGCCGCACCCACCCACGCGGTGAACCACTCCGTCGCCAGGTCCGCCTGCAAGGCGCCGAGTCGCCAGGGGCTGGGCCGGACAAGGACCTCCGCCGCCAGTCGGCTGAACTGATCTAGGGCCACCGTGACGGCGTCCGGGCCGAGTAGGCGAGCCCCCTCCGTAGTGCGGCGTTGGTGGGCATCAAAGGCGGCGGCGACGCGGCGGTCCAGTGGATCCGCCGGGATCAGGTGGACGCCACCGACGACGGACAGGGTCAGCAGCGCGGGACACCCTGCGCCGACGCAGACGGCGACCAGCCTCGCCAACTCGTCCTCGGTCAGCAGGTCCAGCAGCGCCGAGGCGGTGATAAGGGTTGCGCCGGTGAGATCGCCGGGGTGCAGCCGGGTGATGTCGGACTGCCTCACCTCCACGGTGACCGCGGCCCCGTCGGCGGCAGGGCCGGGGAGGTCGGCCGCGGCGACCTCCAGCAGGTCTGCGTCCCGGTCGTGCACGACCCAGTGCTGCGGCCCGGGCAGCAGTGGTGCGAGCCAGCGGCCCATCGCCCCGGTGCCGCAGCCGAGGTCGTGGATCACCCGGGGGCCGGTTTCCGGGTGGTGTGGCCGGAGGTTCTCGACGAGGTCGGGGGCACGAGCCGCGGCGTCAGCGGGCTCACGGAGGGCGAGCCATCTCCGGCTGACCCGGATGCCCTCGACGGTCATCGCGACGCTCCGGCCAGGACACCTGCGATCACGGACGTGGTGGTCGACCACCCGGGGAGCGACTCGCGCCGCTCGCGGGCGGCCCGCCGCAACCGTCCTCAGCTCGGGGTCGCCGAGCCACGCCCTGAGCGCGGCCCCGAGGGCGGCAGGGTCGTCGGGCGGGACCAGCAGCCCCGGCCGGATCCCGTCGGCGTGACCGAGGGCGTCCGTCACCCCGCCGACGTCGGCTGCGACGATCGGCAGTCCGCGGGCCAGAGCCTCGATGACGACCATGCCGTACGCCTCGGCGCGCGACGCCAGCACCATCAGGTCCGCGGCGGCGTAGCTGCGGTCGAGATCGGCTCCGGTCCGTGGCCCCGGGAAGCACACGCGGTCGACCAGCCCACCGTCCACGGAGCGGCGACGGAGACCCTCGACGAACGCCGGGGCGCGGTCCAGGCTACCTACGCACACGCACTGCCAGGACAGGTCCGTCACGCTTGCCAGCGCGTCGAGCAGCACGTCGTGGCCCTTGTCGGAGGTCACCGCCGCGACGCAGAGCAGCGCCCCGCCGCCGCGGTGCCGGTTGCGAGGTCGGCGGCGTCGACGCCCGGCTCGGCGACGTGCACCCGGTGGCCAGGCAACGCGTACAGCTCCAGCAGCCGGCGCCGAGTCCAGGCGCTGGTTGTGACGACGGCAGCGGCGACCGAGAGCATCGCGCGTTCCCGCACCCGGACATCGTCGGCCACGCCGTCTGCCGGCCGATGGCCCAGCGCCATGTGGACGAGCACGACCAAGCGCAACCGGCGCGCCTGCGGCACCACCACCTCGGAGGCCGCCGAGGCCACCAACCCGTCGAGCAGAACGACGGCGTCGTCGGGGATCCGCCGGACGACGCCATCGAGGGCGGCGAGCGACGCCGCGTCGGGCGCCGGCCAGGAGCCGGGTACGGCGTGCTCGTGCACCAACCAGCCGACCGAGGTGAGCCCGCGGCAGAGATGGCGGTCATAGGCGTTGCCTCCGCTCGCCCGGGCCGGGTCGTCGATGCCGTCGGGTACAACGAAATGCACCGCCGTCACAGCGACCGCTCATAGCTCGCCCAGGCGATGTGCGACTCATGCAGCGTGACGACCAGCCCCTCGAGCTCCCGAGCAGTGTCACCCAGGGCGCCGGCGTGCACCCTTTCTGCGAGTCGATCTGCGACCACCCGGGCGAGCGCCTCGGTGGAGGTGTTCATGCCCGCGAATGCGGCCTCGTCGTCGAGGTTGCGGTAGGTGAGCTCGGCCAGCACCGAGTGCAGCTCCTCGGCCGCTCGACCGATGTCAACCACGATGTCGTCGGCGTCGAGGGCCGTCCGCCGGAACGTGGCGTCGACGACGTACGTCGCGCCGTGCAGGCGCTGCGCGGGCCCGAACACGTCGCCGCGGAAGCTGTGGGCGATCATCATTTGATCGCGGACGGTCACGCTGAACACGATCTATTCCCCGTCGTACGTGATGGTGTGGCAGAGCGCCGGCAGGCTCCCTGCGGCAAGCCGGGCCATCACGTCGGGCAGCTCGCCGAAGCGGGACTGTCCGGTGACGAGTGCGTCGAAGGCAGCGTCGCGCAGCAGGTCGAGTGCAAGCGCCAGCCGGTCGGTCGTCGTGCGACGCCCGCTGCGGGCCGGTGAGAGGGTTCCGACCTGACTCGCGCGGATGCTGAGGCGACCCGAGTGGAACGCGCCACCCAGCGAAAGCTGGACCTCGCTGTCGCCGTACCAGCTGAGCTCGATGACGGTGCCCTCGGGCGCGAGCAGGTCGAGCGACCGCTGGAGCCCGGCGGACGTCCCGCTTGCGTGCACGACCAGGTCGCGACCGTCGGCGGCGTCGGCCGGCAGGGCGAAGTCGACGCCGAGTGCGGCCGCGACGTCGGCCCGGCCGGCATCGACGTCCACGAGCGTGACCTGCACCGCCGGGAACCGACGCAGGACGCGTGCGACGCAGCAGCCCACCATCCCGGCGCCGATGACGGTGACCCGGTCGCCGAGCCGTGGTGCGACGTCCCAAAGGGCGTTGACGGCCGTCTCGACGGTGCCCGCGAGCACGGCACGGGCGGGCGGAACGCCCTCGGGCACGACGACCACCGCGGCGGCCGGCACCACGTAAGCAGTCTGGTGCGGGTACAGGCAGAACACCGTGTGGCCGCGCAGCGTCGGCGGCCCCTCCTCCACAACGCCGACATTGAGGTAGCCGTACTTGACCGGCCCCGGGAAGTCCCCCTCCTGAAACGGCGCCCGCATTGCGGCGTACTGGCCCGCCGGCACACCGCCTCGGAACACCAACGTCTCGGTTCCGCGGCTGACGCCCGACCGCAGGGTGCGCACCATGACGTCGTCCCGCCCCGGCTCGGGCAGCGTGACCGGCCGGATCTCGCCGCAGCCCGGTGCGCGCAGCCAGAATGCGTGCGCATTGCCCTGCGCGGGCCTCACCTTGCCAGAGTGGCCGACCAACGCCAAGCCCTTCTCGGCGAACCCGACATGCTCGTACATCCTATTTGGCAGGGGTCCGATCCGAACCGGCCTGTTTCTCGATTGAAAATCGCGGTGTCGGCGGTTCGATTCTGGCCCTCGCCACTCAACAGGCGAGCAGGATGCCGACTCCCACAGGCCCCTCATCCAGCGTCTCGGCGATCGCCGCGCGCTCGCTGGTGGGCTGAGCCTCGCGGAGCTCGGCGTGAGTCGCCTCAGGTGGACGGGTGCCTTCGAAAGCCGCGGATCAGTTGCGGCTGGAGGAGGCTGCGGCGTTCGCTGTTGACGTGCGCGGCGTCTCCGTCTTCTCCGCAACGAAAGCGAACTTGCGGACCCGTCCTTCCCGCAGCCAGTTGCTCCAGAGCCGGTGGGCGGCGAGCAGCTCCTCGAGTGCCCGGGGGCCGATCTGCCCGGCAATGTCGGCAGCATCGGCGGCGAACGCGTCGATCAACGAATCCGCCACGGCACGATGAGACCGACTGCAGTCATCCCGCCAGCGGACAACCAGCCCGACCCGCTCCAAGCGGGTGAGCATCTCCTGCAGCGGGGTGAGCCAGACGGTGTCGGCGTCGGGCATGCTCTCTCGCTCTGCCTCCGTGAGGGGCAGGCCCTCCTCCATGGTGAAGGCGAACCGCCCGCCGGGCTTGAGCGCTCCGGATATCTCCTTAAGCAGCGTTTCCTTTTCGGGGAAGGCGAGCATGGTCTCGAACAGAAGCACCACGTCGAACGGGCCGGGCGGGATTGGGGGGATCCGCGAAACCTCGAAGCGGCAGGGAAGGTCGCCACAGCTCTCACGCGCGATGCCAATGGCGCTCGAGCTGAAGTCCACCCCCAGATAGGTGCAACCCAGCTCCCGGGTGATGAACCGTCCGGGACCCGCAACTCCGCAGCACAGGTCCAGCACGGAGATCCCGGGTGCGATCCCGGCCTGATGCGCCAGTGCCAGAATCTCGCTGGCGCGCATGAAGCTCTCCTGCTCGACGAACTCGCCGGGAGAGTACGCCGACATGCGCCCTAGCCGGAGGCCCTGGACGAAAGGAGCGCGATCGTCCTGCTTCATGGCTGTTCCGCGCCCACCGGCTCGCCCTCGTCTCGCCAGACCACGCGCGCCATCTGTCTCTGCTGGAGCATTACCTCCGAGACGAGGATCGCATACGGGTCGCGCGCACTTCGAAGCTGAGGTCGACGCGTTCCTGATCCTCTCGGCCAAACCCGGCGCGTCGCTCTTCTCGATCATTCTCGCGGCAGGGGTCGCCTCGCAGCTCGTTACGCGTGTCGGCTTCAAGCCGATTCTCGCCGTCACTCATGGCCGCTCCCCTGCGGTGGTTCATCAACGGTCCTAGAGCCGCGGGACCCGGCAGCGAGGAATGCGGTCCCGAAGAACAACTCGGTCCAGGAGAGAGCGGCCAGAGTATCCCGCATAGCTGCGCGAATCGCCTCCCACGGACGGCGCACGATCCACTCGTCTATGGAGCCGAACGGCCGCACAAGTGCGATTCCAGGCTGCGCTAGCCACCGAGGCGCGTTGTCGGGAACCTTGAGATCCAGCACGACCCAGCGCCCACCGCGGGAGAGGGCCGCGGCGCCGTGGGCGATGACATCTCCGCATTCAGGCACGTGCGACAGGGCGTATGTGGACAGGATCCCGTCGACCTCGGTTGGGAAGTCGAATTCGGCCGCGTCGGCTTGCACGAGGCTGATATTGCTCCAGCCGTTGGTCTCTATCCGATGCTGGGCTTGGGCGAGCATCGCGTCGGTCAGATCGACACCAACGATCCGGCCGTCGGGACCGATCGCTTGCTCGATCAGCGAGAAGTTCAGACCGGTGCCGCACGCGATCTCGACCACGCTGTCACCCGGGCGAAGCCCGAGTGCTTGTGCGGCCCGGAGGCGCTGGGCCCGCTGGGGGTAGCCGGGCACGGGGTAGAACCGGGAGGTGATGTCGTAATGCTTCGCCTTCTTGCGGTATGTCTCGATCAGGTGCTCTCGCGTACTGTCGATCTGGGTCACTCCTCTCTTTACTGCCCGTGCGCCTTGAGCGGATACGCTCGGCGCCCACCCCCATCTAGGAATCCGAGCCGCCCGGGGTAGCTGACTCGACCGCAGCCTTGATCGCCGCCATCTCGCGATCCATTACGCGCCGAATCCTGCCTTCGAGCACGCGGCCAGGGATCGCGCGCATCACGCCCTCGAGGTCGACCTCAACCCACATCTTGGCCTCGGTCTGCCTATCGTCCATCGGCTCGAGCTCCATTCCCCAGCGCGCCGCGGAAGTGCCCATCGGCCCGGCGAACGCCAAGCGGCGGGGCGCCTCGACGGCGGTCACGTTCTGCGCCCGGTAGCGAGTGGACCCGAATATCCCCTTCGCCCGCTGCTCCACCCGTGAGCCGGGCTGAAGCGGAGCCCCTCCGGCAACCCAACATTCGCGAACCGTTGGCGCCCACTCCGGCCAGCGTCCGACGTCGCAGACATACGCCCACACTTCAGGGACGCTGCTGGCGATCGTTACGCGGCTCTCGGACCTGACTGCCATCGTGCGCACTTTGTGTTGATCACTTCCCGGTTGCGTAAGGCCGTCGGCGAGGCTACATCCTGACTGAGAGGCCAGCGAGCCGAATTCTGCTCTGTCAAAGGGATTGCTGATGCGGCTGAGAGGACTCGAACCTCCACGGCCCTTGCGGGCCACAAGGCCCTCAACCTTGGCGCACGGGCTTCGCCGGGTCCAAATCGGGCTTGGTAAGGCCGGTTGAGGCGCTCTGAGGTGGGTTCAGTTTCGCTCAGTTTGGTGCCCGCTTTGGTGCCCGTCGGCAGCCTCTACCTCTCGCCTCGTCGGTCGCTCGTAGCACCCCGAACCCACGGCTATCCGCCACGTGGGCCGAGAGCCCGCGTGGCCGGGCTCATAACCCGGAGGTCGTGGGTTCAAATCCCACCCCCGCTATGTACGAAAGGCCCGCTCAGGCGGGCCTTTCGTCTTGCCGCGACTTTGCCCGCAATCGCTCGGTGGCTACCAATTGCCTTTTCGGTCGCTGCGTGCGGCGGATCAGGATGGATGCGGCGGGCGCCCGAAAAGGGCTACTTCGCCATGGGAAGGGCACCTTTTCGCGAGATACTCGCGGGCGATGTCGACCGAGAACCACGCGATCGTGCACGAGCTCGTCGACGCTTGGAACCGCAGCGACATCGACGGGGTGCTCGCCCTTTTCCACTCCGCGTGCGAGGTCGTCTTCCCGCCTGACGTCCCCGAACCTGGCCCCTTCCACGGTCATGCCGAGTTGAGACGTTCGGCCGAGGCGTTCCTCGCCGCGTGGGAGTTTCACCATGCGGACGTCGTTGAGGTCGTGGACACGGACGATGGCGTTTTGGCTGCGCTTCACCTCGTCGGTCGTGGGGCTGGCAGTGGCATCGAGGTTGACCAGACGGACGCGCACGTCTTCACGATCCGAGAGGGGAAGATCGCTCGCTGGCACAACTTCAACGAGCGCGCCGAAGCCGTCGAAGCCGCACGGGCTGCGGGAGTAGGCGCTAGAAGCGCGCTCTCGCCTGCGTCGCGCGGTGCTGGATTCGGTACCGACGCCGCCGACGCCTTAGCGCGCCACCTCCTGGAGGCGCCACCTCCTGGAGGTCGAAGGTTGGACTCGGATCACGGTGGACCCTGACGCCGCCAACGCTCGCGGAATCCGGGCATGGGAGAAAGCTTGGGGTTTCGGGGGCTTCTGGTGAGTAGCGGGGGTGGGATTTGAACCCACGACTCTCCAGGTTATGAGTTCGACTCAGGGGGTTGCGTCTAACTGCGAACCCGCATTCCCCTGCGGTTTCTCTTGTTCTGAGTTGTTCCCACTTTCGCTCAAACTGGTAGCCAAATTGGTGCCCACTCCGAACGCCGCTTCTGCCCAGACAGCACCCTGCGACGGGTCGGGCGAGTAGTCCGCGTACACCTGCGTCGTCTGGTGGTCGCGGTGGCCCATCCACTCCTGGATCGCCCGTAGCGGCGCACCGGCCGCGGCCATCCCGGTACCGAACGGGTGGCGCAGGTCGTGGAAGCGAATCGGCCGGAGCCCAGCCGCCGCGAGAGCCTCGTTGAAGCGCTTGCGCGCCAGTCGGGCGACTCAGATCGCCGCGGCCCGTTGACCAAGCACGGGCGACCTACCTGCGCTGGGCCTTGCTCGAGGCGACCATGCACGCCTTGAAGCATCCCGCCTACGCCGAGCGCTATCAGCGCAACAAGCGCCGGCTCGGTCGCCAGCGCGGGGCCAAGGTCGCCCAGATCGACGTCGCCCGCCGGTTGGCGCACGCGATCTGCACATGCTCACTCGAAACGAGGAGTTCGCTCCCCGAGGCGCCGCTTTCGTCTGGCGGCCTGACCGCCCTTTCGGACTTGCGCCCGCGAGCGGACGATCCGATTTCGCCTGATCCTCCCGACGAGGAGGCCATAGAGACATGAGCGTTACTCGACCCCGGCCCGAGAGGATGACAACTACCGACCGTCAGTTGACAGCGGGCCCTTCTTGATGGCCCAGAAATAGGCCCTATTGGGCCCCTGGCGCGCTCGCAGCTCGATCCCAACAATCCCAGAAACCCCGCGCATTAGCAAGCTGCGGCTGGCTAAGCAGGCCAACCCGACCCTCGAAACCGCGGTCCTAGCGCAGGCGCCTCTGGCTCCCTCGAGCGGTATTCCGTTGATGGAGCCGCTTTCGCACCTTCCACGGCGCCGCCGGAAGCTGCAGCAACCGGCAGTCAGAGTGGTGCGACTGGCGCGCGGACTGGCAGGCGCCGGTGCTTGGAAGGAGCGGGGGGCGGCGTCGCGTGGTTTCCAAAGCGTAAGCATGCATCCGCGGGCCAAGGTCGGGCATTATCTCTGCGGCGTGAGTGAGCGAGCATCATGAACCGGCGAGTGGTCATCGTCGGCGGCGGTGTTGCCGGGCTGGAGGCGCTCTGGCGCTCCATGATCTGGCGGGTGATCGCGCCGAGGTGACGCTCGTCGCCCCCGACCCGACTTCCTCTACAAGCCGCTGTTGGTCGAGGAGCCGTTCGACCTCGGGCCGGCCGAGCAGCACGCGCTGGCGCCCCTGGCCGAGGAGCTCGGCGCCCGGTTCGTCCTGAAGGCGGCTAAGAGCGTGCGGCCCGACGAGCACACGGTCGAGCTCGACGACGGCTCGACGCTGGACTACGACTTCCTGATCGTCTGCGCGGGCGGGCGCTTTCATCCCGCCCTTGAACACGCACGGACGTTTCCATCTGGCGGCGAGCGGCTGCGGATCAACGAGCTCCTCCAGGGCGGCGAGGGACGGCGGCGGATCGCCTTCGTGGTGCCCTCCGGGTCACCTGGGCGCTGCCGATCTATGAGCTCGCGCTGATGACGCAACACAGGGCCCTCGACCTTGGGGTCGACGTCGAGCTGACCATCGTCACGCCCGAGGAGGCTCCGCTCGCGATCTTCGGGCAGACGGCCAGCGCGGCAGTCGCGGAGCTCCTCTCCGCGCGCGGGATCGAGGTGGAGACCGGCGCGCATGCGCACGAGGGCGATGGCAACGAGCTGATCCTGACGCCGGGAGACCGGCGAATCCAGGCGACGGAGGTAGTCGCGCTGCCCGCGATGGACGGGCCGGCGCTCACCGGCCTGCCGCAGGACGAGCGCGGCTTCATCCCCATCGACGAGCACGCTCGCGTGACCGGCGTCGATGACGTCTACGCGGCGGGAGACGGCACCAACTTCCCGATCAAGCAGGGCGGCCTCGGCACGCAGCAGGCGGACGCGGCGGCGGCGCATATCGCCGAGCGCCTCGGCGCCGCGATCGCCGTCGAGCCATTCCATCCCGTGCTGCGAGGCAAGCTGATCACGGGGGACGAGTCACTTCACCTCCGTGCCGATGTCGCGGGCGGTGGCGGAGTCGACGAGGCTTCCCTCGATTGCCTCTGGTGGCCTCCACACAAGGTCAGCGGGCGCTACCTGGCGCCGTTCCTCTACCGCGGCGAAGCTCATGAGGAACCGCAGCCTCCGCGGGACTCGCTCGATGTGGAGGTGTCGCTACCGAGTGAGTGGCACGAGGAGCCGATGGCGCTCGATCCCTACGGCTCTCCGCGCATCGACTGATTCCCGCGACGCCGCGCTGGCGCCTCGGCAGGCGTGGTCGGCGACTAAACGCCGAGGGCGGCGCTGAGGGCGAGCATGCCCCCGCGCCGAGGAGCGTCCCGAGCGCCGCGCCGGCTCTGCCACCGCGCACCGCGCTGGGCAGCACCTCGGCGACCACCAGCGCCAGCATGGCGCCGGCCGCAAACCCGAACGAGACCGGCAGCAACGGCTCGATTTCCTCGACGAGGAGGAACGCGATCGCGGCGCCAGCCGGCTGCGGGGCGCTGGTCGCGACGGCTGCCCAGAACTGGCGCGAGCGTGAGAACCCCGCCGCCGCCATGGGGATCGCCACGCTGGTCCCCTCGGGGATGTTCTGAACCGCGATCGCGGCGATCACGAACAGGCTCAGCCCGGCGGTGTCTGAGGCGTAGGCCGTGCCGATCGCGAAACCCTCGGGGAGGCTGTGGACGAGAAGAACCACGAACACGAGGACCGAGGTGCGCAGGCCCGCGCTCAAGGCGCGCTCGACGTGGCGCTGGCGGGCCTCGAGCGCGCTGCGAACCCCTACCAGGAACAGCGCGCCGGCCGCCAAGCCGGCGCCGACCGAAGCCGCCGACCCTTCGTCGAGGCCGGGCAGGATCAGCCCCGCCACCGAGGCGACGGTCATCGCGCCCGCTGCGATCCCGAGAAGCAGCGGTTGCAGTGCCGCCGCGCGCGTCCCGAGCAGGAAGACGGGAATCGCGCCGAGGCCCGTCGCGAGCGCGGTCCCGGTAGCGGCTAGCAGGAGGATCAGCATCAGGGAGAGACTGACCCTCCCTCGCGGAGGCCGCGGCTCAGCTCGGCGACGAAGGCGGGCCGCTTCGGCGGCGATCGACGGGTCGGGCGAAGCTGATGGAGCGACCGGGAATCCGTCGGAGTTCGCCGGAACGCTCCCAAGCAGCCGTCCGGTGACGGCGATCGAGATGCCGAGCATTGCCGAGAGCGCGATCAGGTCCGCTGTCCCGTCGCTGCGAACGAGGGCGATCGCCGAGATCAGCGCAGCGAGGGCGACGAGGACGACGCAGACCCCGCGGTGAAAGCGTCCGGCCTCCGAGTGCGGCCATGGGTCGAGCGACTGAGCGATCTCGCGACCGCGGTCGGAGTCGGTGCAGTCCGCCTTCGCCGGGCAGGCGTTGCAAATCTGGGGGCTGGCGCGATATCGCGCCAGGCGCCGCCGGTGGTCGGTCTCGACCCGGTGCAGATGCTGTCCCTCCGGGCATTCCCAGAGGTCCAGGTCCGGGCGGAAGCTGAACCCGGCTGTCCGGTAGCGGGTGCTACGGCGGTGCGAGTGGCGGGCGAGCAGGTCGAGCCCGATCGCGGCGGTGAGCAGGAACGCCGCGTAGCCGACGGCGAGCAGGGCCTCGGTGCTCATCGTTCCCCTTGGTCGGCCTGCATCGATGAGACCGCCGCCGACGTCTCTGGGGCAGGAGCGGTGATCTCGGTGAACAGGATCTCGTCGGGCTCCTCGGTCGTCGTCGGCTTGACTCGGTGGCGGACGCCGAGGTAGCAGATGTAGAGGAGGGGCACGACCCCGCCGCCGATGAAGAGGATGTCGCCGGGCAGCCGGATCCACTCGATCAGGGCGTTGGTGTCGTTGGTCAGGAACTCGAGCGAACGGGCCTGGAAGTAGCCCGAGTTGACGGATTCGTAGAGCTGGATCAGCCCGAGCGGGAACAGGGTCGCGAAGGTCATCCACGCGAGACCGATGTTGAGCGACCAGAAGCTCAGTCTTGCGAGCCGGTCCGGCCATCGGTCGTCGGGGATCAGGTAGCGAAGGCAGAACAGCGCCAGGCCGACCGCCAGCATCCCGTAGACGCCCATCATCGCGGCGTGCGCGTGGTTGGCGGTCAGCGCGGTGCCGATCTCGTAGTAGGAGACGATCGGCAGGTTGACGAGGAAGCCGAAGATCCCGGCGCCGAGGAAGTTCCAGAAGCCGACCGCGACCAGGAACATCACCGCCCAGCGGTGCGGGAACGGCGTCGCCGAGCGCGACTCCTGGCGCGCCCCGAGCTGGAGGAAGCTCCAGGCCTCGACCGTGAGGAAGGTCAGCGGGATCACCTCGGCGGCGGAGAACACCGCTCCCAGCGCCATGTGCTCGGCGGGTTCGCCGGAGAAGTAGAGGTGATGCATCGTCCCGATCACCCCGCCGACCGAGTAGAGGAGGATGTCGAGGAAGACGACGATGAGCGCAACCCGCTCGCGGACGACGCCGAGCAGGACGAAGACGTAGGCGACCATCACCGTCGTGAACAGCTCGAGGAAGTCCTCGACCCAGAGGTGGACGACCCAGAAGCGCCAGAAGTCGGTGACCGTGAAGCTGTCGCCCGAGCGCGCGATCAGGCCGACGGCGTAGAAGGCCGGGATCGCGAGCGCGGCGAAGAAGAAGAGCCACGGCAGGTTGCCCCTGTCTCGCGCCGCAGGCGGCCGCGCAGGCCGCGGAAGATCAGCGCCGCCCAGAAGAACAGGCCGATCACCAGCAGCACCTGCCAGAAGCGGCCGAGGTCGAGGTACTCGAACCCCTGGATGCCGAAGATCGAGCCGTCCTCGCCGAACCAGCCGTGGACGCCGCCGAACTCGCCGATCAGGCTGCCGAAGACGACGATCGCGAGCGCGGCGAGCAGCCCGTAGGCGAGCCAGTGCTGGCGCCTCGGCTCGCGCCCGGCGATCATCGGCGCGAGGAAGATCCCGGCGGCGAGGAAGGAGGTCGAGACGAAGAAGATCGCGAGCTGGACGTGGAAGGTGCGGGCGAGGTTGAACGGGAGCAACTGGGCCAGGTCGATGCCGAAGAAGTCGCCGAGCTCGGCGCGGTAATGCTGAGAGGCGGCGCCGACCATCGTCTGGATCAAGAACAGCGCCGCCATCACCAGGAAGAACCAGGCGCAGGCGCGCTGCGCGGGCGTCAGCGCCACGTCGCCGGGCTTGCGGAACGAGAGCGCGGCCTGCTCGCGGCCATGCCAGCCGAGGAAGTTCCAGCGCCCGAAGGCGGCGAACAGCAGTCCGATCCCGCCGAGCAGCGCGATCAGCGAGACCACGCTCCAGAGGACGACGTTCGCGGTCGGGCCGTTGTCGACGAGCTTCTCCGGCGGCCAGTTGTTGGTGTAGGAGTAGTTGTGCCCAGGCCGGCGGGCCGAGGCGGCCCAGGCCGACCAGCTGAAGAAGGCGGTCAGCTCGTGGGCCTGCTGGGGGTTGTCGATCGCGTCCGGGCGCAGTCCCTGATCGGTCGTCGGATCGGAGAAGTAGTCGCGGTAGTGAGCCTCGAGCTCGGAGAAGGCGCGGGCCTGCGCCTCGGTGTACTCGAGCGTGTCCGCCTCGGAGTCGTAGCGGTTCGTCTGGAAGTCGGCGATCGTCTGCTCGCGCGCGCGGTCGGAGCCCGCGCCGCCGTACTGGCTCTCAACCGAGAGCGCCGCCCGATGGAGGTAGTCGGCGGTGTAGTCGGGGCCGAGGTAGGCGCCGTGCCCGAAGATCGACCCGTACTCCATCAGGCCGTTGTTGAGGAAGACCCGCTGCCCGTTGCTGATGTCGTCGCCGGTGAACACCGTCTGCCCGGCCGGGTCGACGACGCGATCGGGGATCGGCGGGTCGGCGCTGTAGGTGCGATACGCCAGCAAGCCGAGGACGAAGAACCCGAGCAAGAAGACGACGATCGACGCCTGAACCCAGACCTTGGAGATCAGGAGTTCGCGCCGCTCGGTCTCCTCCGGCATCGCGACGCGATCCTAAGCGTGCCGTCGGAATAGCGTCAAGGGCGCCGCCGCCACGGGCGATCGCTCGCGGATCGGTCAAAGACGCCAGAAAGGAAGGCCCGCGAATCGTGGGCCTTCTCTCCGATTACGAACGAGCTTCGAGGCTGCTACGCCTGGACGAGCTCGCGCGTCTTCTGCACGACGACCTCGCCGCTCGTGATCTTCGGCGGGGTCGGGAGTGCCGTCTCCAGCTTGTGCTCGCGCACCCAGTTGGAGGCGAGGCGGGTCGACTCGTCGGCCTGGGCCGAGGTGTCGAAGAAGCCAATGGAGCTCATGACGCCGTCGCCGATTCGGTGCGCGAGGGTCCTAAGCGAGTCGACGTCGGGCGGGACGGCGAGCTGGTCTAAGTGCTCTCCTCGATCGGAGGGCAGGCAGACGTTGTCCCGTATCGGGATGCCTAACAGACCGGCTGAAGAACGAAACCCGCTGGCTCGCTGACGCGGGCGTGATCGCGGACTTGTTCGAACCCGCGGCTAGTACGTCACGCGGAAGTTGCCGATCAGCGTGATCGCGTTGCCGTCCGGGTCGGAGGTCGCCGACAGCTCGACCCCTTTGTTGACGGACTGGATCTCGGCGGTATCCACACCCCGCGTAGCGAGCTCGTCCCTGGTAGCCGCCAAGTCGTCCACGGCTAAGTTCAGCAGCCCGGACCCTGCTCGGTCGCTGTCGACGGTGACCTGCACCCAGCCGGCGCCGGTCACCTGCCATTCCACCAGGCTCGGCATCGGCCGATTGTCGGCGGGGCGCCCGAAGAGCGCTTCGTACCACGCATCGGCCCGCTTGAGATCGAAGACGGGCACCACGGCCAGGACGTGTTCGATGGTCATCATTTCTCACCTTCTCGTGCTTGTTGACGAATGGCGCCGCAGTTTCGGTCGGCGACGCGGTGCGCCGCGCAACAAGCTGCAAAGTCAGAGGTAGAGACACGCCGCCCGCCCAAAACTCATCGCTGCCGTCCGAAGCCGCACCACGATGTCTCGGATTGGGAACGCCTGGGGCCTCCTGAGTGGTACGTTCACAGGCGCTTGGACCCGAGCATCACGGTCCTCGCGACCTCGACCTCAGCGTCCCGGCCGAAAGCATGCCGGTCCTAGTCCCTCCGGTCGGCGGGAGACCCGAGATGCAGGAGGTGTGGGATGGAAGAGCGCGTTAGTTCTCGAGCCGCGGAGACGGTTCCCATCGAGCACGAGACATCCCGAGCGGGTGGTGCGGACGATGGTCGTTTTCGTGCCGCTGGCCGCGATCGGGTGGGCGGGATGGCTGGCGTGGGGCGGAACCCTGCATTGGCAGGACCTGCTCGTGCTCGCCGTCACCTATCACGCTCACCGGAGCTGGGCATCACGGTCGGCTATCACCGGCTATTCACCCACCGCAGCTTCAAGACCACGCGCACGCTGCGAGCGCTGTTCGCCGTGCTGGGCGCGATGGCGGTCGAGGGGCCGGTGATCGAATGGGCCGCCACCCACCGCAAGCACCACCGCTTCTCCGACCATCCCGGCGACCCCCACAGCCCCCACCTCGACCGCGCGCCGGGATGGCGCGGGGCGCTGCGCGGCCTGGCCCATGCGCACGTCGGCTGGATGTTCCGCGGCAAGGACATGGCCAACCCCGCCCGCTACGCCAAGGACCTGCTCGCCGACCGCGACCTGCGCTTCATCAGCCGCACCTTCCCGCTCTGGGTGGTGGTCGGCCTGGCCCTCCCCTTCGGCCTCGGCGTGGCGCTCACCGGCTCGGTCGTAGGCGGGCTCACCGGACTGTTGTGGGGCGGAGCGGTGCGCGTGTTCCTCCTGCATCACGCGACCTTCAGCATCAACTCGCTCTGTCACTTCTTCGGCGGCCGACCGTTCGCGACCGGCGACGAATCACGCAACCTCGCCTGGCTGGCGCCGGCCACATTGGGAGAGGCTTGGCACAACAACCACCACGCCTTCCCCACCTCCGCCCGTCACGGACTGGGCCGCTGGGAGCTCGACCCCGGCGCCTGGCTCATCAGCGCGCTGGAGCGCTGCCACTTGGCCTGGGACGTGGTCCGGATCAGCCCCGAGCGCCAGCAGGCCAGACGCGCCGCCGAGGAGGTCGCGTGAACCGGCGTTGGCGCGGCGCCCGTGCGCGACCCCTCCCTCCCTCAAGCCCAGCCTGGAGACACCTAAGTGAGGATCCCGGAGGCCCTGCGTAATCGCCGCTCTCAAGGGGCCGGGCTTTGGGGTGGGGATCGCGCCGGCTCGGGCGGTTACCTTGAGCAACGCCTTGGTCATCGACGAGCAGCGCCTTCCGCGACAGTGGGGCGCCTCCAAGGCTCGGCACGCGTCTGAGCCGCTCCGCCGCGACTCGGCGTGAGCGTCGGCCATACGTCAGGGGTTCGACACCGGCACCTCCGTGCTCGGCCCCTCGGAGGCATCAGACGATGCATCGGTGGCCCTGACCGGGGCCGGGATCAGGGCGGCCCCTGCAACCACGAGACAGAAGGCGAGCATCCGCCCGCTGATCTCCAGCACCCCCGTGCCGACCGGGTCACGGAAGACCAGGATGCCGCCGACGATCCCGGTCAGGTTGGCCGCAACAGAGGTGAGGGCGATGACCTCGACGCCCGGCCCCAGCTGCAGTCCACGGGCCGAGGCATAGAAGGCACCCACCGAGGCGATCAGCGCCGCCACCGTCCACGGGCTGATCAGCTCGAGCACCCCGCTGGCAACGTCATCGGCCAGGAACTTGATCGCGATGTCAGAGACGCCGAAGAGCGCGCCGGCGACGACGCCGAGGAGCAGGCCCTGCGCCGCGGGCGAGATGCGGCGGTGGGTCGAGATCGCGGCGACCGCGGCGCTGACGACGAGGATGCCGCACTCGATCGCGATCAAAGCCGCCACCGCATATTCCGGCGGCTCGTCGGCGTCCCCCGAGGTCAGCCCGATGATCGCAAGCCCCGCAGCGGTGACGATCACGCCGGCCCACTGGCGGCGTCCGAGTCGAAAGCCGAAGAAGCGCTCGGCGAAGACGGCGAGAAACACCAGCCCGCCCGAGAGCACGGCCTGTACGATCGAAAGCGGCGCCAGGGCGAGCGCGCCGACGTGAAGCACCCAGGCGCCGACCGCCACCGCCCAGCCAATCGCAAACCACCGCGAGCGAAAGAGGTCGGCCGCGCTTCGCAGCGGGTGTCGGACCCGCACGGGCGGGCGCGAGGACGGCGCCGCGGTGCTTGAGCAGAAAGGCGACGCTCGTCGCGACCGCGCAGGCGAGCGCGAGCGCGAGTCCGACGATCACGCCGACGACCGTCCCCTAGTGGCACGAACGGTGTCGGGCGGATGCCACAGCCTCCGGATCATCTGGGCCGAGCTGTTGGCGACCTCATCGTGACCCAAGCGACTCCGACGCAAAGGCCAGCGCTCGAATACCGTCCACGAGGCAGACCCTCGCATCTTCCGGGCCATACGTCTCGCCGCAGCCGCCGCTTCCCGCGTTGGCGATCGACCTGCCGCTGTGTAGCGTCGTTTCGATGGGCTCCCTAGATCCGCTGAACGGAAGCGGCGGTGCCGGACGCGAGTAGCGAACCGATCGGCCCGTCCCCGCGGCCGCGCGGCGCGAGTCGGCTGGCAGCAGCTGATTGCCCGCCTCCGCGCGTTCGGTCGCCGCCATCGTGCGTTGATCGCGGTGGTCGGGTCGCTGGCGACCGCGGCGATCCTCGTGTTCCTGCTCGCCGGACGCCGGGACGAGTTCGCGGACGCGATCTCCGCCACCCCGGCGTCGGTGCTCGCCGCGACCGTGCTGTTGCAGGTCATCGGCCTGCTCGCGCGTAGCGAGGCATGGCATCTGACGATCGAGGCGGCCGGTGGGACCGTCGAGCGCCGCGTCCTCTATCGCGCCTCGAGCATGCAGGTCCTCGGCAGCGTGATCAACACGCAGCTCGGCGTAGCCGCGCGGATCGCCGCGCTGCGGCGCTCGTCCCCGGACGTCAGCCCGCAGGTGCCGACGCTGATCGCGGCCGAGTTTCCGATCCTCGCCGTCGAGGGAATGCTGGCCGCGCTGGGGTCGTTCACCCTGATCGCTCCGCTCGGGCTGCCGTGGTGGGTGCCGGTCATCTGCCTCGCGGTGGTCGGCGCGGCCAGCGCCGGCCTGCGGCAGCTCGCCCTCCGGAAGGGTCGCGAGCTGTGGAGCGGCCTCGCGGTGCTCCGCAGGCTGGGCCACGGAAGCCGCGTGATCGGCTTCGTGCTGGTGGCGGTGTTCGCGCAGATCTTCCGCAACTGGCTGCTGTTGCACGCGGTCGGCGTCGATGCCTCGTTCTTCGACGCGATCGCCGTGCTGATCGCCCTGGCGGCGCTCGCGCAGCTTCCGGTCGGACCCAGCGTCGGCGCCGCGGCGTCGGTGCTCATCCTCGGCAGAGACGGGGTGGCTGCGGCGGCGGCCGCCGGGGTTCTGATGACCGTGACGGGCACGATCGGCGGGCTGTGCTTCGCGGCGTGGGCCGGCGCCGACCGGCTCTGGTCCCTGATCAGCCGGGCCCGTTTGCGGCGTGCCCATGCCCGCGCTCCGCGGTCCCACTGAGACGCGCGCTCCTCGGCCTTCGGATCGATGGCGGTCGAGGTGGCGGTGATCGAATCGACCGGACGCGGCTACCGATGCTCCCACTCCACACCGACGCTCACCCCGAAAGGGAGTCCGACCGAGATCGAGAACCCGGACGCGCCGGACTGTGCCGCGACTGATGCGGCGGCCCCGTGGAGGCGCGTAACGAGCCGACGGATGCGTATCCCATCGGGCTCGCCGACCATCTCGCGATTGATCGCCGCGACCGCTTCGGCCAGCGCCCCCATCGCCTCGCCGGGATCGCCGTACGAGCCGGACTCAACCGCTGAGAGGAGAGCTTCGGCTTCCACGCCGCAGAGACTAGTCGGGAGCGATTGGGTCCTGCTCGGCCTTCGCCCGGCCCAGCCGACGCTCGGCGAACTTCGATTGCCGCTCGAGCTCGCGCAGGCGCCGGGCGCTGGTCAACCGCGGACCGTAGGCCTTCGCCCGGTAGAGCCGGTAACGCTCACGGGCATGGCGCGCCTCCGCCTCGAGTTCGACGAGGCGGCGGTTCTTGGCCGGCCCTGGCGTCCCCGAGTCCATCGCTAGGTCCCCGTTCAGGCCCGCGGTGGGGGCGAAGAACCGTTCGCGGATCGCTCTCACCCCGGGGCGCTCCTCGGCCGAAGGATGGCTCCAGGGTGAATACCTCGGTGGCGACGTCCGTGTCTCGGTCGTGGCTGCTCATGAACGAGGCGACGCGCTGGCGGGTCAGCCGCACGACCGCGGCGACGGCGTCCCGCTTGTAGGCGGCCGGGGTGAGCTTGCCGACGCCACCGACGGTGTCGCCGGTCTGCGGAGCGATCATGTTCCGGTTGAAGTCGCCGACGCCGTCAGCGAGCACGCAGGTGACGACGTTGCCGCGGATCTCGGTACGCGCGTCGGTCGGCGGCTTGCCGGCGTATTGCGTCCATAGCGAGACGAACGATTTGGTCAGCTCCGCCGACAATGCCGGAAAGCCGGTCATGGCCGACCGCTCTTCTCCGGCCGATCGCCGGGACTCGCGACCGACGTCTTGCTCATCGGCTGGTATGCGGGCGCCGCGCTCGCAGGTCGGCTTGCCTGACGCCGGTGGTGAACGCGAGCGACCTCCTCCAGGACGTCGGGGCGGTGGGCGAACTTGCGCTCGTAGCCGCGGACCTTCTTGATCGTGGCCAGGTCGGCCTCCTCGAGCGCGGTCAGGATCTCCTCGACGCTGAGAGCGTCGTAGCCCGGGAGCGGCTCGCGTCCACGCATGTAGCGCAGCTTGTCCAACACCGGCAGTCGGTTCTGATGAGACCGCTCGTAGCTCTCGACCGCCTCGAGCTCGAGCTGAGAATGCTCGGAGAGCGCCTCGACTACCTGCCTGGCGTCGAGGCGGTCATAGCCGGCAAACGGAAGCCGGAGCCTCCGCGACTGGCTCCCCCTGCGCATCGTCGACCTGGGGGCCCGAAGACTCGGGGGTCGAGAATCGATCCCGGATCGCGGAGAGGATGGTCATTGGCTCTGTCCCTTCCCAGCGATCCCGCCGGGACGGATGAAGCGGCGAGATCGCTGACTGGACATAAAGTGTATCATTGATTCATGACTTTACTTTCCGGAGATCAACAGCAGAGGTCGCCCCCGGCGAGCGGGCGCTGGGACTTTCTGACCAACCACGCCCACGTCCTCACCTGCGTCGCTCATGACCCGGGCATCCGCCTGCGCGACATCGCCGCAGCGATTGGGATCACCGAGCGCGCCGCCCACCGGATCCTGTCCGAGCTGGTCGAGGAGGGCTACGTGCTGCGCGAAAGGCAGGGCCGACGCAATCGCTACCAGGTCGTGGCGGGGCGTCCGATGCGCCATCCCCTCGTCCAGGAGCGCGAGGTCGGCGATCTGCTCGAGGTCCTGGTCGGCTCGACGCCAGGGGAAGCGGCCGAGATGACGCTGGAGGTGTGAGGAGCACCCGCGATGCGCGACCGACATGTCCCACGCCTCTGTTCTTCTTGCGGGGCACCGATGGCCCGCCAGGAGGAGTTGTGTTGGAAATGCGGTGCCGATTGGCTCTCTGAGATCCAGCCACCGCGGACGCCGGAGCGAGTGAGGGGCGCGAGTGAACACGTGACCGCGACGCGCCTGGACCTGGAACGCTGGTTGGACGAGGGCGGGAGCGTGAATAACGAATCAGCCATCCAGCTGGCTACTGCGGCCGCGAGGAGCTAGGCGAGTCGAAGCCGCCGGTCCGGCGATTGGCGTCACGCTTACCGTCGTCGCGCCCAAGCGGCGGCCATACCCTCGCCCTCGTTCGCGTCGCACGTGCCTTCCACCGCACGTGCCATCAGGTCTCGCCCCCCTTGGTCTCGCCCCCCTTGAACGGATGCCGCGCGCGGACGGCTCCTCCGAGCTGCCGGATCGGGAAGGCCGTCAGCGGCGACCGCCCCGCTGGTGATGACGAGTGCGTGAAACGATCGCGGGGAAGCAACTGAATGGAGTTCCCAATGCCCGCCTTCATCGCGTTCTCAGGTAACCGGGGCGACCACATCCACGTCGAGGGGGACCTCACGGCGGCTGTGGCTGCAATGAGTCCCGCAGCTCGAGTCTCAGGGATGGCCCAACTAACCCAGATCGCCGGGGAGGGACACAAGGTCGAGCCGACAACCGTCTACGTCAACCCCGAGCGGATTGCCTACTTTCGCGAGGCCGAGCAGAGCTCGTATCGCACGGAAGGGGTCTAGCCAGGCTCGGGCCGCGGCATTCTCGACGTGCCGGCGACGTTCTCGCCACCGTCTTGTCGTCGAGCTTCTGTCAAGGCCGGTTGAAAACTGACCCCTCTGCGCCGGTTGAAAACTGACCCCCCTGGAGTCAGGTAGCGCGCCTGCGGAGCTGAGCCCGTAAGGGCGAAGCGGAGCAGGCGCGGCGATCAGTCGCGCGGCGGCGGCGAGCCCAGGTCCTTGTCGCGCAGCCGGTAGGAGTCGCCC
Organism: uncultured Solirubrobacterales bacterium; assembly: GCA_963793775.1. Lineage (GTDB taxonomy): Bacteria > Actinomycetota > Thermoleophilia > Solirubrobacterales > 70-9 > WHSW01. The sequence goes on along the minus strand of CAWCBM010000013.1, from coordinate 3,571 downwards.
TTGAGCGAGAGGATCTCGGCGTGGTGGACGAGGCGGTCGATCATCGCCGTGGCGGTGACCTCGTCGCCGAAGATCTCGCCCCAGGCGCTGAAGGGCTTGTTCGAGGTGACGATCATCGAGGCGCGCTCATAGCGCGCCGAAACCAGGCTGAACATCAGGTTCGCCGCCTCGGGGTCGAAGGGGATGTAGCCGACCTCGTCGACGACGATCAGGGGGACGAACGAGAGGCGGCGGAGCTCGGCCTCGAGGCCGCCAGCGCGCTTGGCGTCGCCGAGCCGCGCGACCCACTCGGTCGCCGTGGCGAACTGGACTCGCTGGCCGGCGAGGCAGGCGCGGATCCCGAGCGCGATCGCGAGATGGGTCTTGCCGGTCCCCGGCGGGCCGAGCATGACCACGTTCTCGCGCGAGTGCAGGAAGTCGAGCTGGCCGAGGTGCTCGATCACCTGCTTGCGGACCGAGCGCTGGAAGGTGAAGTCGAACTCCTCGAGCGTCTTTCGCGCGGGATAGCGAGCCCGCTTGATCCTGCCCTCGCCGCCGTGGCTCTCCCGGGAGGCGACCTCGGCGGAGAGCAGCGCCTCGGCGAAGCGCTCGTAGCCCCAGCTCTCCTCGCGGGCCCTGTCGGCGAGCTTCGGCAGCGCCCTGGCCGCCGCCGGCGCTTTGAGGCTGCGAAACAGGTGGGCAAGCTCGGAGGTCTTGGTCATGCCGGGATCAGCGCGTCATAGCGGGCGAGCGGGCGGACCTCGACCTCGGGCTCGGACCGACGTCGCCTGCGCTCCCCGCGCAGCTCCTCGAGCGCTCGCTGGTGGGCGGGGTCGGTGAAGGTCAGGTGCTTGGCGAAGCTGCGCCGGTGCCGGCAGGCGAGCTCGCCGGTGTCAAGCGCCGCCGCCGTGATCTCGCGCTGGGAGACCCGGACCTCGACCCGCCTTCCGGCAAGCCGCGGGTCGAGCGAGTAGTCGTCGGTGTCGAAGCGCAGGTAGGGCTGGGCCGGGACCCTCGCCACCCAGCGGCGGTCGAGGTCGGGCAGCGCCTCCGGCAGCGGGCGCATCCGCTCGCGCTCGGCGGCCAGCCGTTCGGCCGGGACCGCGCGCAGGGTGCGGTGAAGGCGCGCGTTGGCGCGCTCGGCGAACCAGCGGTCGAGCTGGTCTTGGTAGTCGAGGTGGTTGGCGAACGACCGCGCCGGCTCGAAGCTGCGCTCGATGAAGTCGTGAAGGCGCTCGAGCATCCCCTTGGCCTGGGGATCGCGCGGCTCGAGGATCACCCAGCCGACGCCGAGCTGACCGCAGAGGGCGGCGAAGTCGTCGGTGGGCTGGCCGCCGCCGCGGTGGATCGCGCCCTCACGGTCCCAGACCAGCTTGCGCGGCAGGGCCCCGAGCTGGCCGAGGCAGCGGCTCATCCCCCAGAGCACGTCGGGGGCCTCCTTGGAGAAGACGAGCGTGCCGGCGCCGGCGCGCGAGTAGCCAGAGCAGCAGGTGACGACATAGCCGCGGCGAGTCTGGCCGTGGCCGACCGGGATCGGCGCCTGAGGCTCCCAGAGGTCGAACTGGACCAGCTCCGCGGGCTCGTAGTGGGTGCGCTGGAAGGTGCGCGGGCGCCGGAAGACCGGGCGCAGCTCGCGCACGTAATCGTCGAGGATCGTCTTGCCGCCTGAATAGCCGGCCTCGGTGATCCGCTCGCGGATCACCTGGGAGGGGACGTCGCCGTCAGTCGGCGAGCAGCTCGTGGATCTGCTCGCGGAAGGAGTCGAGCTTCGAGGGCCGCGGCGCCCTGGGGCCGTAGGCGGGCGGCTCGGGGGTGCGAAGGGCGGCGCGGACGGTGTTTCGCGAGCGGCCGGTGCGCCGCACGATCTCCTTGATCGAGAGGCCCTCGACGGCCTTCATCGCCCTGATCTCGGCCCACTCCTGCACGCTGACCACCCGTCGCCTCCCGGTCTCGATCGATTGATCGAGCCAGGCTCGGCATCCCCTCGGACGCTCTCGCCGCCGTCAGAGGGGGTCAGATTTAGACCGGCGAGAGGGGGTCAGTATTCCGGCGGCGCCGACAGACTCGCCATCTGGGGCGAGCGTATCCGTTCTTCGCCCCCGCGCTTTCGTGTCCAGGGGCGGCACTCTGAGAACGCCAAGCCGCGTGAAAATCGAGCTTCGAGGCATTCGGGCTCTGCGCGAGAGGTGCACTCGGTTCAGGGCCGGAAGGTCGCTGGTTCAAATCCAGTCGCCCCGACTGGACAGCCGCAGATCACCGCCCGCTGGGGTTGACACGCGCGCCTACGGTCGGCGAGTATCCACCTGTGACTCGCCGCAGACGTGCGCTTGGCGTGCTCGCTGTGTTCTCGCTCGTGATCGCCGTGGGCGGTTCGCAGACGGCGAGCGCGGCGACCCCGAGCGGCAAGAAGATCACGCGGGCCGCGCGCGCGGTGACCGAGAAGTACCCCGTGCGGTCGACCATCTTCGGGGTCTGGAAGGACGGCCGGCGGCTGGCCAGCGGGGCGCTCGGTGAGTCGAGGCCCGGCGTGCCGGCGACGAGGGCCGATCACTTTCGGATCGGCAACGCCGCGGAGGCGCTCATTGTGACGCTGCTCCTGCAGCTCGTCGACGACGGGCGCCTGAGCCTCGATGATCCGCTCTCGAACTGGTTCCCGACCCTGCCCGGCGCGCAGCAGGTCACGCTCGGGATGCTCGCCCGAAGCACCTCGGGCTATGCCGACTTCGTCACGAACCCGGAGTTCGAGGACGCTTTCAACGCCAACCCGTTTCAGCGCTGGGAGGTCTCGGAGCTGCTCAGGCTCGCCTTCGACCGCCCACCGCTGTTTGCGCCGGGAACGAGCTGGGCGTTCTCCGACACCAACTTCATGCTCCTGGGAAAGGTCCTGCGACGCGCCACCGGAAGACCCGTCGACCGGCTGCTGCGCCAGCGGATCTGGAGCGAGCTCGGTATGAACGAGACCGACATGCGCGTCGGCCCCCACATTCCGGCGCCGGTCATGCACGGCTACAGCAGGGAGCGTGGCCGCTACGAGGACACCACCCGCTGGTCACCGTCCTGGGCGAGGCGCTTCGGAAACGTGACCTCCACCCTCGGCGACATGGGCAAATGGGCGCAGGCGTTCGGCACCGGGTCGCTACTCTCGCGGCGATCCCACGCGCTGCAGGTCGGGCCACAGAACGTTGGCCTTGGACCGCTGACCGCGGACAACTACTACGGGATGGGGCTCGGCGTGGGCAACGGCTGGATCGCCGCCAACCCGCAGCTGCTCGGATACAACGGGGTCGTCAGCTACCTGCCCGCCAAGCGAGCGGCAGTGGTGGTGTTCACCACCCAGGGCCCCATGGGCCACCCCTCCTCGGCCTACGCCTCGGCCGTCTTCAACCGCATCGGAAGGCTCCTAGCGCCCAAGCAGCCGCCAGATCTGGCCGTCTGCCCGCGCCCTCCCTGCTGAGCCGCGCTCGATCCGTCCGTGGTACCAAATTGGGACCCACTGATGTGTCCTATGCGTCCAGAATGTCCACGGGCGTGGACACATCGGACGCTGGGGACGCCCCGGGACGCATCTACACCCGCTGCCCCCCGGCTGGGG
>CAWCBM010000012.1:0-176271 GCA_963793775.1 uncultured Solirubrobacterales bacterium | reverse complement strand
GCCCTCGACGAGCGCGATCATCCGGTCGAGGAAGCTCTGCCCCGGCTCCTGGGTGATCTCGACGACGATCCGGTCCGAGAGCACGCGGGTGCCGCCCGTCACCGCCGAGCGGTCCCCGCCGGCCTCGCGGATCACGGGCGCCGACTCCCCCGTGACCGCCGACTCGTCGACCGACGCGATGCCCTCGATCACGGTGCCATCGCCCGGGATCAGCTCGCCGGCCTCGACGACCACCACGTCGCCTTTGACCAGCTCCGCCGCGGACTTCTGCCCGCCGTCGCGAAGCCGGGCGATCGTTTCCGTCCGCATCGCGCGCAGGGCGGCCGCCTGGGCCTTGCCGCGCCCCTCGGCGAGCGCCTCGGCGAGGTTGCCGAAGACGACCGTGAGCCAGAGCCAGATGGCGACCGTGAACGTGAACCACGCGGGCTCGTCTCCACCGCCCAGGGGCTCGCCGCCGAAAGCCTGGATCAGCCAGCCGATCGTCGTGATCATGGCGCCGACCTGGACCACGAACATGACCGGGTTGTGGATCATCCAGCGCGGGTCCAGCTTGGCGAAGCTGGCGAGGAGCGCCGATCGGGCGATCGGCCAGGTCATCATCGTCTGCGGGCGATCGGTCATGCCCCCTCCGCCTCGTCGAGCGCGACGTTGAGCTCGAGCACGTTCACGCCCGGCTCGCCGAGCACGCCGAGCGCCGGCCGTCGGTGTGATCGTCGACCAGCTCGAGCACGGCGTCCGAGGTCGAGCCCGCGCTCCTCCGCAACCCGGTTGGCCTGGATCTCGGCGTTCGCCTCGGAGATGTGCGGGTCGACCCCGGACGCCGAGGTGGTGACCGCGTCGACCGGCACGTCGGCGAGCTCCAGCCCTGGGGTGTACTCGCCCTCGCGCGCCAGGTAGGCCTCGGCCTTGTTGGCGAAGTAGCGGCTCAGGGCCAGGTTGTTCGGCCCCAGGTTGTTGAAGAATGTGACGTTCGGCGAGTAGCCGGTCACCGAGGGGCGCGGCTGGAAGTAGGCGGGGTCGCGCTCGAGGCCGGGGCCGCGCTCGGCCTCGCGCTTGAACGGCTGCGCGATCAGGCTGGAGCCGACGACCTCGCCGTCGAGCTCCACCTTCGAGCCATCGGCCTTCTCGCCGAACAGGACCTGCGAGACCCCGGTAGTGACCAGCGGGTATGCGAGCCCGAGCACGAGCGTCATCACGACGATCGCGAGAACGGAGCGATCAGGTCGCGCTTCATCAGAACAACTCCGGCGTCAGGCCCTGGACGATCGGCCCCAGCAGGTAGGCGGGGAAGAGGTCAGCGCGGCGACGATCAGGATGACGCCGATCAGCAGCACGACGAAGGTCGGAGTGTCCGTGCGGAAGGTGCCCGGCCCAGGGGGGCGACCCGCTTGCCGGCCAGCGATCCGGCGACTGCGAGCGCCGCGAGCAGCGGCACGAAGCGCCCGATCAGCATCGTCAGCCCGCCGAGCACGTCGGCGAACGTGATCCCGTAGGCGCCGACGTTGCCCGGAGCGTTCGGCTGCAGATAGCCGGTGAAGCCGGCGAACGCCGAGCCGTTGTTGTTCGACTGCGAGGTGTAGGCGTACAGCGTCTCGGAGAACCCCTGGGGGCCGGGGTTGTAGATCGAAGGCTCGCCGTACGGCGTCGCGACCGCGAGCGCGGTCGCGACCAGCACCATCAGCGGCACGACCAGGGTCCCGATCAGCACCAGCTTCACCTCCCGGGCCTCGATCTTCTTGCCCAGGTACTCGGGCGTGCGCCCGACCATCAGCCCGGCTATGAAGACCGCCAGAAGGACCATCAGCAGCATCCCGTAGAGGCCCGAGCCGACCCCGCCGAAGACCACCTCCCCGGTCGCCATCAGCGCCAGCGGCACGAGCCCGCCGATCCCGGTGTAGGAGTCGTGCGAGGAGTTGACCGACCCGTTCGATGCCGCGGTCGTCACCGCCGCCCACTCGGCGCTGTCGGCGATCCCGAAGCGCTGCTCCTTGCCCTCGAGGTTGCCGCCGGTCGTGCCGTCGGCGGAGGCGAGCTCGAGGCCGGCCTCCTTCTGGGCCGGCGAGCCGTTCTGCTCGGCGGCGTAGCCGACTCCGATCGAAACGACGAGCATCAGCGCCATCGCGACGTAGAGCGCCCAGCCCTGACGGCGGTTGCCGACCATGCGCCCGAAGGTCGCGGTGAGCGCCGCCGGGATCAGCAGGATCAGCAGCAGCTCGACGAAGTTCGAGAACGCGGTCGGGTTCTCGAACGGGAACGCGCTGTTGACGTTGAAGAAGCCGCCGCCGTTGGTGCCGAGCTGCTTGATCGCGATCTGCGAGGCGGCAGGGCCGAGCGCGAGCGTCTGCTCCTGGCCGGTGACGGTGCCGAAGGTCTCCGGGCCGGCGAGCGTCTGGATCACGCCCTGGGAGACGAGCACCAGGGCCGCGACGAAGGAGATCGGGACCAGGATGTAGAGCAGCGAGCGGACCGTGTCCTGCCAGAAGTTCCCCAGCGACTTGCCGCTGCGGGCGATGAACCCTCGGATCACGGCCACCAGCACGGCCATCCCGACCGCGGCGGAGACGAAGTTCTGGACCGCGAGCCCGGCCATCTGGGAGAAGTAGGAGAGCGTCGTCTCGCCGCCGTAGAACTGCCAGTTCGTGTTCGAGATGAACGACGAGTGGTGTTGAAGCTGAGGTCCGCGGTGCCCGAGTCGAACCCGGCCGGGTTGAACGGATGGATCCCCTGGGTGCGCAGGATCAGGTAGAGCAGCGACCCAGAACAGGACGCTGAAGACGATCGCCGTGCGGCGCGTAGGACTTCCAGTCCTGCTGGCGCTCCGGATCGACCCGGAACAGCCGGTAGAGAGCCGCTCGATCGGCGCCGAAGACCGGGGTCAGGAAGACGCGCTCGCCGGTGTAGACCCGGGCCATGTACGCGCCGAGGAGGGCGTCAACGCCGTGAGGACCGCGACGAAGATCGCGACCTGGAGCCACCCCTGAGCTGTCATCGGGCTAGAGGTTCTCCCCGCGCAACAGCGCGTAGAGCAGGTACCCGCAGAGCAGCACCGAGACGATCAGGCCCATCAGCTCGGCGGCGCTCATACGCGGTCGAGCCCCTCGATCAGCAGGTAGAAGACCGCGAAGCGCGACGAGCGCGATCGCGATCATGAGCGACGTCCACGCTCAGCACCCGAGCCCGATCAGGGCCGCCTCGACCGCGTCGCCGAGCTCGTCGGCGCGCGCTGCGCACCCAGAGCGGCGAAGCGCCGTCGGTGAGCAGCAGCGTTCGTCGACGGCGACGCCTCGCACGCCCACCTCGCCGTCGCCGTCGAGGCGGTCGGCCAGCTCGAGCAGGTGCGCGCGCTCGGCGCGAACGCTCGGCGCGGCCATCGGAGCGGCGGCGCTCCGGTCCGCGGGTGATCGGCGCGCGCGACCAGGTCGCGCAGCGCCGTCGGCGAACCGGTGCCGGCGTCGCGGCGTCAGCAGTCGCGCGCGCGGTATGCGAGCGCCGGGGTCGCGCGCCGGGTCGGCGCCGTCGGCCGAGCGCGGCGTCGAGCCGCCAGCCGGTGCGCCCACATGCGCAGGCGCCGGCCGATGGGACGGCCGGGCCGATCCGCGGTCCGATGCGGTCGCAAGTGCATCGCATACGGAGGCTGGTTGGCGCGGCCGCCGTCAAGCGATCGTCAAGATCGCCCCGCGCAGCCATAAAGATCGTGTGAAGCGGGACTAGGCCGGCGAACCGGTAGCCGATCCCGGGATCGGTGCGGATCAGCGCGCTGCTCCCCGGCGCCGTCTCGATCTTCCGGCGCAGGTTGGCGATGTGCACCCGCAGCACCTGGGTGTCGTCCTGGTAGCCGGGGCCCCAGACCTCGCGCAGCAGCGCCCGGTGGGTGAGCAGGCGGCCGCGGTTGAGGACCAGGTGGCGCAGGAGGTCGTACTCGGTCGGGGTGAGATGGATCTCCTCGCCGTCGCGGCTGATGCGGTGGGCCGGGAGGTCGATCTCGAGCCCGTCGATCGTCAGCACCGGCTCGGCCTCGCCGGCCGGCGCCGAGCGGCGCAGCGCCGCGCGCAGGCGGGCGACCAGCTCGTCGGGACCGAACGGCTTGGTGACGTAGTCGTCGGCGCCCGCGTCGAGCGCGCGAACCTTCTCGCGCTCGTCGCCGACCGCGGAGAGGACGATGATCGGCATCCGGCTCCACTCGCGGATCGACTCGGCAGACCTCCACCCCGTCGCCGTCCGGGCAGCACGAGGTCGATGATCGCGGCGTCGGGCGGGCGCACCGCCACCGCGTCGAGCGCCTCGCGCACGGTCAGCGCCGGAACGACGTCGAACCCGGCGTCGCCGAGGATCACCCTCAGCGCGCGCAGGATCTGCGGCTCGTCATCGCAGATCAGGACCCGCTGCCGGTCGCTCATCGCGCCGCCGGCACCTCGCTCAGCGGCAGCCCGATCGCGAACGTGGACCCCTGGCCGGGCAGCGACTGCGCCCGCAGCGAGCCGCCGTTGGCCTCGACGAACCCGCGCGCGATCGCGAGCCCCAGCCCGGTCCCGTCGCCGCGCCTCGGCCGTGTGAAACGGCTCGAAGATCCGCTCCAGCTCCGCGCGGGGGATGCCCGGGCCGCGGTCGGCGACCCGAATCGAGAGCTCGGGGCCCGACCCGCTGTGCGGTGATCGTCACCGGCTCATCGCCGGCGAAGCGGACCGCGTTCTCGAGCACGTTCGCGAGCGCGCGCTCGATCTGGGCCGCGTCCGCCTCGAACATCGGCAGGTCCGGCTCGATCGAGACCTCGAACCCGCCGGGCGGCGCGGCGACCGATGTCGTGGCCGCCTCGATCAGCTCCTCGGCCGACGACCAGTCGGCTCGCGGCTCCAGCTGTCCCGCCTGCACGCGCGAGAGGTCGAGCAGGTTGTCGACCAGGCGCGTGAGCCGCTCGCTCTCGGTCGCGATCACCGAGACCAGCTCCGCGCGCTGCTCGGGCGTGAGCGTCTCGGAGGTCAGCCCGCCGGCCGCGGCGGTGATCGCCGTCAGCGGCGAGCGCAGATCGTGCGACACCGAGCGCAGCAGGGCGGTCTTGACCACGTTCGATGCGCCGCAGGGCATGGGTCTCGATCACCTGCGCCTCGAGCCCCTCGCGCTGGCGGGCCGCGGCCAGCAGCGTCTCCAGGCTGGGGACGACGCGGCGCTCGAGCGCCTCGACCAGCGCCGGATCCGTGTCCCGCGGCACCGCGACCGTGCCGGTGCGCTCCCCGGCGACGACGACCGGCAGCGCCCGCCGCCGCCGATCGCTGTCGCTCCAGCCGAGCCTCGACCTCGACCCACGGCAGCTCGTACGCGCGCGCGATCCGCTGGCCGACCACCCGCAGCGAGTCGTCCAGGCTCTCGCCGCCCAGCAGCACCCTCGCCATCTCGGCGGTCAGATCGGCCTCCCGGCGCCGGCGCTCGGCCTCTTCGGCGCGACGCCGGGCGGCGCCGGCGAGGGTCGAGGTGACCCCCGCGACGACCAGGAAGACGATCAGCGCGACCCAGTTCTCCTCGTCGGCGATCGTGAACTCGCCGGTCGGCGGGATGTGGAAGAAGTTGAACGCCGCGGCGCTCGACGATCGAGGTGGCGACGCCGAGCGCCAGCCCGCCGAAGCTGGACGCGAGGAGGACCGGCAGCAGGTAGAGCACGCCGGAGGCCTCGACGGGCATCACCTCGCGAAGCGCGTAGATCAGCCCCGTGACCGCCGCGACCGCGAGCGCCGCCGCCGCAACCTGGATCGCGATGCGGCGAGCCCCGACTCGGTGCGCAATCGGCCTAGTCTCGTTCAACCAGGCGACCGTACCGCCACCGGGGCGCGCCGAGCGGCTCTATCCCCACCCCGCGCGCAAGACCCGCAGCGCGTTCCCGGAGCAGATGCGCTCGGCGTCCTCCTCGCCGTAGCGATCGCGCAGCGCCTGCTGGAGGCGGGCCATGTCGGCCATCGACTCGAGCCCGCCCATCGTCGGCTTGATGAACCCGTCGAGGTCGGAGCCGATCGCGGTGTAAGCGTGCGAGCCGGTGATCTCGGCGATCCGGTCGATGTGCTTGTAGATCACCTCGATCGACTCCTCGAAGCTCTTGGTGTGGCTGCGGCGCACGCCGTCGTTGAGCTGGTGCTGGGCGAGGATGAGCCCCGCGACGCCCTCCCGGGCGGCGATCCGCCGCAGCGTCTCCTCGTCGACCCCGTACTCCTGGCCTCCGAAGCGAAACGCGGTGTGCGAGGCGATCACGGGAACGGTCCCGTCCGGGTCGAGCTCGTCGAGCAGCTCGAAGGTGTCGGCGACGGCCAGGGTGCTCATGTGCGAGAGATCGATCAGCACCCGCTCGCGGACCATCGCCCTGACCGCGGCGGTGCCGAGCTCGGAGAGGCCGACCTTCGGCTGGTGGAACAGCACCCTGTAGAGCCAGTCGGGGAGGAAGGGCACGGCGGGCGAGTTGGTCGCCACGCCGCGCCACAGCAGGTGCGGCAGGATGATGTAGCCGACGCCGCGTCGGGCGAGCTTGGTGACCGCGCGGTCGACCGCCTCCGGCGTGTCGCCCAGGTGAAAGCCGCCCTCGACGCTGTGGATCAGGGCGACGCGATCGTCGGCCAGCGCTTGGTCGAGCTCCGCGCGGTCGCGGACGACGACCGCCTGGTCGGCGTGGTGCTCGGAGATGTCGGCCTCGACGGTGTCGAGCTGGCGCATCAGGCGCGGCAGGTAGCGGGGCTCCGGCGGCGCCCCGTAGGGAGCGTCGAGGTCGAGCTCGTCGAAGAACGAGTAGACGACCGAGAGCGCGACGCCGACCTCGCCCTCGCGCAGCGTCGGCAGCGTCACCCGTGGGCCGCTCTCGAACGAGCGGTAGTTGCCGAAGCGGCTCGCGAGGCCGATCAGCCTGGCGCGGAGGCGGTCGCGCAGTCGCCGGCGCCCCTTCGCCGTGCCGAACAGGTCGATCGTCGTGCCGTCCACCTGCGGCAGCAGATGCATCCCGTAGTGGGCGTGCAGGTCGACGATCAACCCTGCATCGCCTCCGCCAGGTCGCTGCGCTGGCGCACGCGGTTGAACGTGCTGCCCCAGACCTCCAGCGAGTCCGAAGCCTGGGCGAGCCGGAAGATCTCGGTGCCCGACTCACCGGCATAGCGGACCGCGCGGCTTGCGATCACGCACTCGCCCTCGTGCACCGTGAGGTACAGGTGCCGGGAGCGGCGCCACCACGTGCTGTGCGTGCGGTAGTCGACGACCAGCCGATGGCCGTCGAGCCGGGCTCGCAGCTCCGGCGGGTTGGGGTAGAAGGGCCCGCCGAGGCGGTGAAACAGCCGGCCGAGCAGGGCGCGGAACTTGCGCCGGCGCATCTTGGCCTGAAACGCGGCCGGGCTCGTCCACTTCGACCCCTGGCGCGAGGGGGTCGGCGGCCCGTTTCCGATCTTTTGCGCGATCACCCGCTCGCTGTTTCCCCACCGCCCCGGCCAGCGCACCCAGTCGCCGAACGGCTCCACGGTCAGCCACGCCTCCGGCCCGTCGCCGTACGGATGGTCGATCCCGACCGGGTAGGGATGGGTGCGGGCCTCGAAGTAGGACGCGTGGGAGAGCGGCGAGACGTAGACGACCGGGTGCCGGCCGCCGTCGCGCTCCACCCACTCGCCCTCGGTCGCCTTGCGTGCCTCGCCCGAATCGTGCTGGGCGTAGGCGAGCAGCTCGGGCTCGCCATCGCTGCCGAGGCCGATCTGGATCATCTCCCAGTCGCCCTCGTGCTTGCCGAACCCGAAGAGGTTCTTCGGGTTGTAGTAGAGCCAGAACCAGTACTGAAGCCAGTCGCGCCCGCCGTCGCCGCGCACCACCCGGCCGTAGAGCCGCCCCGCATACTGGGCCTGGTACTCCATCCGCCGCGCGTCGCCGAGCACGTCGGGCGCCTGGCAGATGCAGTCGCCGGAGCTGGGCTCGCGCCCGTCCGGGTAGGCGCTCAGGAGCTCCAGCGTCAGCGGCGGGTCGCCGCCGACGCGCGCGATGACCTCTCCGTCGGCGGTCCGCAGCAGGTTGCCGGGGTTCTCGACCATGCCGAGCACCGACGCCAGTCGATAGTCGTACTGGCGGTCGAAGCGCAGCAGCGGCTTGTGTCGCTCGAGCAGTGCGAGGTCGTCAGCGGCAGCCTCCCGCCGCGTCTCACCGACCCCCGCGGTGGCCGTCTCGACGTCCGTGGACACTCAGCCTTGCCTCCTCGGCACCCCCGTCAGCGCACCCACATGGACGGCCGAACCACCATGGAGCGAGCGTACACCCGCGCTTCCGGCCGGGTCAACCGCTGCAGGCGGTCGCCCGCGGCGAGCAGCCGGCGGTACACCTGTGCGTAGCGGGCGGCCACCCGGCTCGGCGAGAACTGCCCCGCATACCGTTGCGCGCCGTCGAGATCGATCGCGTGATCGCCGGCGAGCACCGCGGAGATCGCGGAGGCCAGCCGGGCCGGGTCGTCGGGGGCGACGAGGACGCCGCGGCCCTCCGCGAGGGTCAGCGGCAGCCCCTCGACCGCGGTCGCGACAACGGGAACCCGGTGCGCCATCGCCGTGACCGCCGTCTGCGACCACGCCTCGGCCCGAGAGGGAACGACACAGACACCGGCGCCGGCGAGCCAGGGGCCGACCCGTCGCTGCCAGCCGACGAGCTCCACGCGCCGCTGCAGTCCGAGCGCGGTGATTCGCCGGCGCAGGTACCGCGCCAGCGGCCCGCCGCCGAGCATGTAGGCGGGGACGGGCTCCCGGAGCCGGGCGAGCGCCTCGAGCAGGAGGTCCGGGCCCTTCTCCGGGTGCAGGCGACCGGCGAAAATCAGCCGCGGTCGCGGCAGCCGCGGGAGCGCCATTGGGCTGGTCTGCTCGATCGCCGAGCCGGCCGGATGGACCCGGGCGGGCGGCAGGCCGAGGTCCAGCACCGTCGCCGCGGCGGCCGGGCCGTGGGCGAAGCACGCGTCCACGCGCGCCAGGGCGCGGCGCATCTCGGCCAGCCGCGGCGACCCGGGCCAGCTGATCGCGTTGTGCTCGCTGGCGGCGAGCGGAACGTCGCCGCGAGCCGCCTCGCTCGCCGCCCACCAGGCTCCGAACATATGCCCGTGGACCAGGTCTGCGTCGGCCAGCCGCGGGCGAAGCCAGCCCACGAAGCGCCGATCGCACGCGTACTGGAGGTCCTTGCCGCTGCCTCCCCAGACCTCGAACTCGAGCTCGGCGTCGCGGAGCAGTTGCCGGCCCTCCGGCGTGGCCTCGCCGACCAGAAGGCGCGAGGCGACGCCGTAATCGCGAAGTGCCCCTATCAACCGGATGGCGCCGAGCTGAGCGCCGCCCGGCTCCAGCTTCGCGATCACACGTGCGACCAGCATCGGCGTGAAACCCCTGCAAACGTTAGGTTCGACCGGTCGGTCAGTTGTGACGATGCGGTGATCGCCGGCCGCGTTTGGGTTGGTCGGCGCGTGCACGGGAATACCAATGTCGATGGAGATCGAGCGCAAGTTCCTGGTGGCGGAGGCGCCGGACATCGAGGCGGCCAATCGGGCCGAGATCGAACAGGGCTATCTCGCGCTCGGCGACGGCCAGGGCCGGGCGGAGGTCCGGCTGCGACGCAGGGGCGATCAGCGGCTGTTGACCGTCAAGGGCGGGAGCGGGCAGACGCGGACCGAGGAGGAGCTCGAGCTCGATCGGGAGCGGTTCGAGTCGCTTTGGCCGCTCACCGAGGGCCTGCGGGTGGCGAAGACCCGACACCTGTTCCCGCACGGGGAGCGGCAGATCGAGCTCGACCTCTACCGGGGCGAGCTCGACGGCCTGGCGATCGCAGAGGTCGAGTTCCCCGACGAGGAGAGCGCCGACGCCTTCGAGCCGCCCGAATGGCTCGGCGAGGAGGTGACCGGCGACGAGCGATATCTGAACGCGACGCTGGCGGCGAGGGGACTTCCGCAATGACCGCCTTCAAGCTGAAGAAGAAGGAGTCAGCGAAGAAGGGGATCCGGCGCGTCGCCCACGGTCGGGCCGAGGATGCGGTCGGGCTGTTGCGTGACGAGGAAGCGGACCCGATCGAAGCCGTGCACGAGGCGCGCAAGGACATGAAGAAGCTGCGCGCGACGCTGAAGCTCGTCCGCCCGCTGATCGGCGACAAGACCTACAGCCGCGACAACGCGCGCTTTCGCGACGCGGGACGAGCGCTCTCGGACGTCCGCGACGCCCAGGTCCGCGCCCAGACGATCGACGAGCTCTCGAAGCGGTTCCCCGACGATCCGCCGCCAGGTGGGTGGTGGGCGCTGCGAGCGCTCCTCGTCGACGACGCGAGCGGCAACGGGGCGCTCGAATCGCTGCGCGAGCGCGTTTCCGACGAGATCGAGCGCGGCTATCCGGCGATCGAGGGCTGGCCGCTGGGCGCCAACGGCTTCGACCTGTTGCGTCCTGGACTCAAGCGCGCCTACTCGCGCGGACGCCGGCGCTCCCGCGATGCGCGGAAGGAACCCAGCGACGAGAGGCTCCACGAGTGGCGCAAGCGCTCCAAGGACCTCTGGTATCACCTGCGGCTCGTGCGCCGCGCCTGGCCCGAGGTGATGGCGACGACGGCCGACGAGGCGCACGAGCTGTCCGACCGACTCGGCGACGATCACGACCTCGTGGTCCTCGCCCGCGACGTCGAGGACGCCCGGCCGCCACTCACAGACCATCAGCTCGAGCACCTGCGACAGCTGATCGGCAAACGGCGCAAGGAGCTTCAGGACGAGGCGTTCGCGTACGGGGAGCGCCTGTTCGCCGAGAAGCCGAAGCGGTTCGTCGAGCGGATCGAGCGCTACTGGGACGCGGCCAAGCTCTGAGCCCGCCCGCACTGCGCGGGTGATTAGAGTGCGGCCATCGTGAGGGCGTTTGCCTCGTTCGTCTCGGGTCGCCGCGGAAAGTGGGTCGTCCTCGGCAGCTGGATCGTCGTTTTCGCGGCCCTGATGCCGCTGGGCGCGAAGCTCGGCGACGAGACCCAGGACGACACCACCTCCTTCCTGCCGGCGAGCGCCGAGTCGACCGACGTCGTCAAGATCCTCGACGAGGACTTCGCGAGCGGCGAGACGACGCAGGGGCTGATCGTCTATCAGCGCGACGGCGGGCTCACGGCGGCCGACAAGCAGAAGATCGCGGCCGACGCGAAGGCGCTCGAGGAGCTTCCCGACTCCGAGCTGCCGCTGACGCGGCCGCCCATCGTCCCGTTCGCGCCCAACTCGCCGCCGGACCTGGTCTCCCAGCAGGGAGACCTCGCCTACACGGTGCTCACGGTGCCGACCAACTTCGAGGAGCAGGCCGACTGGGGCGAGAACGTGCGCGACCTCACCGGCTCCGAGAGCGACGGGATGCAGATCATCCTCACCGGCGACCTCGGCTTCTCGGTCGACTCCGAGGAGGTCTTCTCCGAGCTCGACACGAAGCTGCTCCTGGCCACCGTCCTGCTCGTGCTCTTCCTGCTGGGTGCGATCTACCGCGCGGTGCTCGTGGCGCTGACCCCGCTGCTGGTCGTCTTCTTCGCCTACACGGTTGCCACCGCGTTCGTTTACCTGTACGCGGAGTCCGGGGCCACCGTGTCCTCGAACGGCACCACGATCCTCGTCGTGCTGATGTTTGGGGTGGGCACCGACTACTGCCTGTTATTGGTCTCCCGCTACCGCGAGGAGCTCCGCCGGATCGAGGACAAGCACGACGCGATGGCCCGCGCGCTGCGGCGCACGGGTCCGACGATCCTCGCGAGCGGGCTCACCGTGTCGCTGGCGATGCTGACCCTGGCGCTCGCCGACGCGCGGCTCACCTCCACCCTCGGCCCGGTGGCCGCGATCGGGGTCGCCTGCGGGATGGTCGCCGGGCTGACCCTGCTCCCGGCGCTGCTGACGATCTTCGGCCGCCGCGGCTTCTGGCCGCGGGCGAGCGTCGTCCGCTGCGACCCCGCGCACGCGTCTGAGGTACGCCAGGGGGTCTGGCGCCGGATCGGCGACCGCGTCCTGCAGCGGCCCGCGGCGGCGCTGGCGATCACGGTCGTGGCCTTCGTCGCCGGCTCGCTCGGCCTGCTCGCCTACAAGGTCGACTACTCCACCACGACGTTCTTCAAGAAGTCGGTCGAGTCGGTCGAGGGGTTCGAGCTGCTGGAGGAGGCGTTCCCGGCCGGCCTGTTGTACCCGACCACGATCATCGTCGCGAGCGAGGACGGGCCCGTTACGCCGCTCGAGGTCAATGCGGTCGCGCGCCGGGTCGCGTCGATCGACGGCGTTGCGTCGGCGACCCCGACGCCTCCCGACGATCCTTCCAGCGACGTCGACCTACAGCTCTCCAACGACGGCACGATGGCGACGATCACGGTCGTCCTCGAGGGCGACCCGTTCACGAAGGACGCGTTCAACGTCATCCCGGACATCCGCGCGGCGGTCGCCGACCTCGGCCCGGGCGTGAGCGCACTCGTGGGCGGCGGCTCGGCGACCCAGTACGACTTCGATCAGGCGATCGAGAGCGACTTGAAGCTGATCGCGCCGGTAGCGCTGCTCGTCATCGGCGTCATCCTGGCGATCCTGCTGCGGGCGCTGGTGGCGCCGCTGGTGCTGATCGCGAGCGTGATCCTCTCCTTCCTCTGCACGCTCGGTCTCTCGGTGCTCTTCATCCGCTTCGTCGTCGGCGACGAAGGCTTCGACGCCTCGATCCCGACCTTCGCCTTCATCTTCCTGGTCGCGCTCGGCATCGACTACACGATCTTCCTCATGGCCCGGGTGCGCGAGGAGTCTCGGATCCACGGCACGCGCGAGGGCATGCTGCGCGCGCTCGCGGCCACCGGCCCGGTGATCACGTCGGCCGGGATCATCCTCGCCGGCACCTTCTCGGTCCTGATGACCCTCCCGGTCACATACACGTTCGA
Source organism: uncultured Solirubrobacterales bacterium (assembly GCA_963793775.1). Taxonomy (GTDB): domain Bacteria; phylum Actinomycetota; class Thermoleophilia; order Solirubrobacterales; family 70-9; genus WHSW01. Next base: position 163,401 of record CAWCBM010000012.1, on the reverse strand, counting down.
CCTCGGATTCATGGTCGCGCTCGGCATCCTGCTCGACACGTTCATCGTCCGAACGATCATGGTCCCGGCGGCCGTCGAGCTGATCGGCGACAAGATCTGGTGGCCGTCGACGGCGTCCGGGGGCGCGGTCCTGCACGAGGACACGGGCGAGATGCCGGTCGTCGAGGAGGCGCGGCCGTAAGGCCGAGGCGGCGCCGGCCCTCCGACCGGCTACTCCGTGAGCCCGGCGGCCTCGAGGGCGTCGGCTGGATTCAGGAAGCCCTCCGCCCTCACCACCTTGCCGCCCCGTAGCTCGAAGACCCAGCCCGTGGCCGAGTCGAGCTCCAGCCCGCCCTCGCGGCCACAGACATGGATGCGTCCAAGGCCGACGACGCGATCACCCCGAGTGAAGCTCGCCTTCGATATACGACAGCATCTCTGGGCATCGGCCTCTAAGGATCGCCCCTCCTCGCCGGCGAGAACGCGCAGGCCGGGGAGCTCGCCCGCGGCCGCCGCGGCCGCCTCGGCGAGGGCGACGGCGCCGACATCGGCCGCACACCCACCGCCGAACGTCCCGGACCACCCCCTATGACGTGCACTGCGGGACGTTCGCCGCGACGGCGCACGACCTCGACGTTCTCCTCAGACATCGCCCTAGCAGCATGGGCCGCGCCGATTCCGAGCGATGTCACGCGCGCGATACTGCGCGGATGCCCCACGCGAACATCGAGATCGTCGACCGACTGATCGCCGCTTGGGGCCGGCGCGACCTGGAATCGGCCCTCGAGGAGATGCATCCTCGGTGCGAGGTTCGGGGCGTCGAAGCGAGAGAGACGCTCCGAGGCCACGAAGGCGTGGCCGCAGGCTTTCGAGACTGGTTCGAAGCGTTTGACGAGTTCACGATCGAGCCGGAAAGCTTCACTCTGGATGGCGATCGTGTGCTCGTCGCCATGCGACAGCGAGCTCGCGGGAAGGGCAGCGGAATCGAGATCGAGCAGCGCTTCTACCAGCTGTTCACGCTGCGCGACGGAATGGTCTTTCGGTTCCAGGAGTACTCCGAGGAAGCCGACGCGTGGAACGCGCTCGGAGGGCCGGATACGATCGAACGAATGGAGGCGCGGTCGAACGAGCTCATGCTTGTGCTCGAGCGCGTTCTCCCGGCGCCTGCTCCGGTCGTCTTCGCCGCGTTTACCGATGCGAATGAGTTGGCGAAATGGTGGGGGCCGGAGGGATTCACCATTCCGAGCCTGGAGTTCGAGCCCCGCGTCGGAGAGAGCTACCGGATCGAGATGCAACCGCCGGATCGCGACCCCTTCCGGCTCACAGGCGAGTTTCGCGAGGTCGATCCGCCCCAGCGGTTCGCCTTCACGTTCAACTGGGAGCCGCCCGATTCCGACGATGTCGAGACGCTGGTCACCCTGTCGTTCCGGGATCGGGGCGGATCGACCGCCGTCGCCCTCGAGCAGGGCGCATTTACGACCGAGGCGCGCCGCGAGCTTCACCGCGACGGCTGGGGCGAGAGCTTCGACCGGCTCGCGCGGCTGCTCGCCGAGCGGGTATAGCGCGAACACAACGAAAGGAGCGAGCGATGCTCGACGAAAGCAAGGCATACAGCGGCTTCGCCGTGGCCGACCTCGAGGCCGCGAAGACCTTTTACGGCGAGACGCTGGGGCTGAGCGTCAAGACCTTGATGGATGACGTCCTGATTCAGGTCGGCGAGGAGCACCCGGTCCTCGTCTACCAGAAGGACGACCACCAGCCCGCCAACTACACGATCCTCAACTTCCCGGTCTCCGACGTGGACGCCGCCGTCGACGCGCTCACCGAACGCGGCGTCGAGTTCGTGCGCTACGAGGGCTTCAACCAGGATGAGAAGGGGATTGCGCGGCCGGAGGAGCCGGGCCAGGGTCCGATGATTGCCTGGTTCACCGACCCGGCGGGCAATATCCTCGCCGTGCACGAGGAATTGACGACCGAGTAGCGTCGCGCCGGTGGCGATGCCGGCGAACGCGGCGGCGGGACGGGCGAGCGCCTAGCGCTTCGGCGGGAGCGAGCGCGCGTAGGCGACGCCGCGCCTCACCCACGGCTCGAGCTGGCGCTTGGTCCGCACGCCCTCCGCGTCGACCCGCAGCCAGCCGTCCATCGGTCGCCCGCGCATCTCGAAGGGCTGCGCGTGCGGCTTGGCGAGTAGCGCCTCGGTGTCCTCGGGATCGACGCGCACGAGCAGTCCGCCCTGACCGCTGGCGGCGACCGACATGTTGCCGTTGACCAGGAAGGCGAGGCCCCCGAACATCGCCATCTCGGTGACCTCGGGCTCGCCGGAGACCAGCTTGCGGATGCGGTCGGCCAGGTCCTCGTCGTACGCCACGCCGTCAGGCTGACAGAGAGTTCGAGTGGACGGTGGGGCCGGCCCGGGGATACTGAGCCGGCGATGTCGCAGGAGAACGTCGAGATCGTGCGCCACATCTACGAGGCGGGGCTCATGGATCGAGATCCGCAGGAGCTCATGAAGCTCGCGACGCCCGACGTCGAGTACGTCAACCCTCCCTACGCGGTCGAGCCGGGTGTGCGCCGCGGCCTCGCCGCCGTCGCGCGGGCCATGCGCGCCTTCGGCGAGGTCTGGGAGTCATCCCGCCACGAGCTCCGACAGGTCTACGACTTCGGGGACGTCGTCGTGGTGGCCGTCAGCTGGTACGTGCGCGGCCGGGGAAGCGAGCGGGAGATCGTCAACGAGGAGGCGCACACCTGGACCCTGCGCGAGGGCAGGATCGCCCGGTTCGAGTGGGGACAGGATCTCGCGAAGGCGCTCGAGGTCGCGGGCGACTAGGCCCCCGGATCGTCGCGCGGCCACCAGAGGACCTCGACTCGAATCCCGTCCGGATCGAAGACGAAGAATGCGTAGTAGCCCGGGATATCGCGATCTTCCTCGGGAGGGAAGTGAATGTTGGCGTCCTGTTCGAGGCAGCGCGAGTACGCGGCGTCGACCTCATCCCGGTCGTCGACCTCGAACGCGAGGTGCTCGAGCCCCACGGAGTGGTAGCGGTACTCACCATCGTCGGCCGGTCGCACCCCCAACCCGCTGCGGGTCGTCGGGTCGTGCAGGTACACGACTTCCTCGGTTCCTCGGTACGTCGGGTATCGCAGCTCCGTGGCCCAACCGAGCGGCCCCAGAAGGGCTCGGTAGAACGCGAGCGATCGCTCGACGTCGGCGACCGCGAGGTCGACGTGGTGTATGCACTTTCCCGGCACGATTCCTCCAGTCGTTGCGTTCGTCCGACCCTATAACCGGGCCGCCGCCGGCCCGCCGCCTGACCTCGGGAACGAAATACTGCGCAAGCGATGTCGCAGGAGAACGTCGAGGTAGCGGCTCGCTTCTACGAGCCCGCGACGAGCAAGTCGGATCTGTTGCGCCGAATGCCGAGGACGATGGCGCTCTGCCATCCAGACGTCGAGTGGACCGCTCGCGAGGATGGAGTGACCTACCGGGGCCGTGAGGGGGTCAGGGAGGAACTCGAGCGCTTCCTCGAAAGCTTCGACGACTACAGGTACGAGATTCAACGGATCGTCGATTGTGGTGGTGACAACGTGCTGGTAGTCGGGCGCGAGGTCGCCAGGGGGGCGGCGAGCGGGGCCGAGGTCCGTTCGCTGAACTACGAGCTGCTCACGATCAAGGACGGCCTGATCCTGCGCTTCCGCGAGTTCTACGACGAACGCGATGCCCTCGAAGCCGCCGGGCTGTCGGAATAGGCGCGGCTGCCGCGGCCTTGAGCTAACCGTCCCCGGCGATCAGGGGCAGGGGAAGCCCGCGACGATGCCGGGCGGGTCGTCGGTCTCGAAGACGTTGTCGGCAAAGCAGTTACCCACGCCGCTTCCGTCATAGGCGATGTCCGCGCTCAGGAACGCCCGGGCGTCCGGATCGCCCGCGTTCTTCAGGACGGTGTTGCTCACCACCCGGTTGTCGTCTGGCGGGCCGAAGCCGAACGGGTTCTCGACGATGCCGATCCCGAAGGAGTCGTTGTGGGTGATCACGTTGTCCCGCATCGTGATGTCGTCGCCGCCGACGTTCAGCACCCCGCTCCCCGAGGGGAGGAGCTGCAGGTCGTCGAAGAAGGGCGGCGGCGGCGGGAAGGGGTTCGGCAGGTTGTTTGCCCTGATCACATTTCGCTCGATCACCGCGTGCTCTGTGGACGTCGTGGGGAGGCCAGGGAGAACGACGACCAGGATCCCGGTCACGTTGTTGGTCAGCTTGTTGCCGCTCACGAACGAGTTCGTGGTGTTCTCCAGCTCGATTCCGATCACGCCATTGGTGAGCTTGTTGTTCTTGACGGTGATGTTGTCGTCGACGCCCACGTAGACCGTCGCGTCCTCTCCGCCGCTGCCCGAGTTGTGGTCGATGAGTCCGTCGCGGGAGCAGCGCGGGAAGACCCCGTACTCCTCATTGTCGAGGTAGCGCCCGCCGGTGACACGGAAGTCCTCGACTCCAATCAGGAATATGCCCGTGAAGGACGCATCCCTGATCGTCATCCCCTTGATTGTGAAGTCGTGGACCGAGAGGTCGGGACACACCGGCGGATCGCCGGTGATGCTCCCGGCGCCGACCCGGAAGCCGGTCGAGTGACCCGAGGCATCCAGGACGGCGGCTTTGCTGCCGCGGATTGTGAGGTCGTCCTGCGTCACCACCAAGTTGCCCTGACAACGTCCGGCGACCGACGATCGTGCCCCGGCCGGGAATACCGACCGCTCCGCCAAGTGTCCCGAGCATGACCAACAGTCCGATGTCCCGGTGTACGCGCTCTGGTGCGCAGCGGAGCGTCGGTGCCGGCGCTGCGGGTGATCAGCTAGTGCTGAGCCACCACGTGGCCCGCCGTGATCGTCGGCGGGTTCGGCAACAGCTCGGCGAGATTCGCCTTGACGAAATCCGCGGCCAGGCGGTTGGAGTCCTCCTCGTCGGCTTGATCCTCGAAGACGCTGGTCGAGAACATGACGCCCTCCTCCGTGTCCACCCAGTAATAGGCGACGAAGCCCTTATGCTCGCTGATCAAGGGAACGAAGCCCTCACGTACCCGCTTTGCGGCCTCATCAGGATCCGTGACTCCCTCGTAGCGACGCACAGTGGCCCACATCTCATTTCCTCCCGAGGCTCGATGACTTCGATGGACTCCCCGTCACGTACCCGCGCCCCGCGGCGCTAACCAGCCGTTTTCGGGCCGAGGACGGTCCGCTGGGACCGCCCTCTCGCGTGCATGGGGAAAAGGTGGGGCGGGACCGCGAAGGGGGTCACGCGTCCCGCCCCATGACGGACGATACCCGGCCGCGCCGATTTCGTCGCCGGTCGGCTAGGGCTGGATGCTCCGGCCGCCGTCTCGGTCCGTCCGCCGACGACCACTGCCCGCTACCGGGGCGAGGGAGGCGAACACACGACCGCCGCCAGCTCCCCCCTTTCATCGACTCAGTCGAGAGCTGGCGACGGCGCTTGACGCGGAGACGAACTCCGCGTATTTACTGCAACGATCGCGCCGGGCGATTTGTCAGCCGCTATCTCCTGGCTCGAAGCGGCGAGCCGCAGCGACGCGGCCCGTGCGAGCTCCGCCACACGCCCGGCTCGAGCGAGGGCCGGACGTAGTGCGACATCGCCTACTCCGAAAGACCGGCGGCTTCGAGGGCGTCATTCGGGCCGTTGAACCACTCGTAGCGCACCACCTTGCCATCGCGGAGGGTCCACAGTGCCGACTCATGCGACTCCACATCAACCCCGCTCGTCCGCCAGTGGGCTCGGTATCGCACGACGACAGCCACCCGCTCACCTGCGGGGATGAACCGTTCCGGCTCTATCTGCCAGGTCTCCCACCCCTCGACCATGTCGTGAACCGCCCGGCTGAAAGCGGCGAGCCCATGACGAGTGCCGGGCTCTACCGCGTCGGGCGGGTTCACGTATTCGATCTTCGGGTCGAAGAGCCGCGCTGGCCCGGGGAGCTGGTCGCGTGCCCAAGCGTCATAGACGCTACGCACGATCTCCACGTTCTCCCGCGACATCGCCCGCCCAGTATCCCGCGGCCCACTTCGTGAGTGGATGAAGCTAGACCGGCGCGCTTATCAGTTGCTTATCAGTCGTGAGCTCGGCGCCCCGTGGCCTACGCAGGCTCGGGGGGACCCGTGCGCGTCTCCCAAAACTCGTGATGGAGCTGCTTGGCTCGCTCCAGAATCTTCGGCGCGTAGCGGTCGGGCAGCGTCCGGGGCACCGGGATCAACGACGCTCGGTCGAGCAACGCCTCGCGGTCGTCGGCCTGGATCGCGGCATGGCACCTCTCGCAGGCCAGCCAGTCGCGCTCGGCGGGGTAGCGCCACTTGACCACCAGGCTCCCGCAGAAGTCGCACCGCATGGGCGCAGCCTATCGAACATGTGTTCGTATCCGCAAACCGCCCTACTCCGACAGCCCGGCGGCTTCGAGGGCCTCACGGTGGCTGAGATAGTCATGCACCGTGGCGATCTTTCCGTCGCGGAAGGTGCCGAGCTGCCCGACTTCCTCGTGGAACTTGATGCCGGTCGTCTGGGCGGTCAGGTCGATATGACCGAGAACCAGGACCGACTCGCCGAGGTCGCGGATCTCCTGAATCCGAACCGTGAGACGTTCCCATGCCCCGCCGCGATAGTCGTCCCAGGCCTTTCGCGCACCGTCATGGCCCCGATAGATGGTTTCCCCACCCTCCAAGGCTGGCTCAATGGAGGGATGCCACTCCACCTCGGGATCAAGCTCGGCGAGAAAGGCGTCCAGATCGTCGGTGTTCCACGCCTCGGCGGCGCGTCGGACGGTCTCCACGTTCTCCTGCGACATCGCCCGCTAAGTATCTCGCGACGATGCGCGAGCTGTGCCTTTCCCCCTGCCGCTTGGAGCCTTTGTCCGCGCCGATCATCTCACCGCCCGCAGCGAAGGCAAGCGGCAGCGGGTCTACTCCGACAGCCCGGCGGCTTCGAGGGCTTCGGCCTTGTCCACGAACAGCGCCCATCGAACGATCCGCCCCTCGCGGAAGGTCCACACCTGCGCCCAGCGTCGGTCGAACGGGGCTCCGCTGCCTCTTCCTCGCCCTCGCTCATGGACGACGACAACGACACTCGATCCCGCGTCGATCAACTCGTCGGCATCCAGGCTGTATTCATCCCACGTTCCCCAGTAGCGACGAGAAGCTTCGATAACCGAATCGCGCCCGACGTAGACGCCGTGTATGTCCGGAGGCGGATCCCTGCCCAGGTCCCAGACTACGTCTTCGTCGAGCAACGCCCAGAACGCTTCGACGCTCTCGATCCCGCGCCGCACCAACTCGACGTTCTCCTGCGACATCGCCCGCTCAGTATCCCGCGCCGGGCTCGACCATCCGTTGGCGGGACCAGCGCAGAGGTGCTGCCTCGATCAGCCTCCCTTCACCCGCTCCCGCAGCCGGCGAACCTGGCGCTGCAGCCGCTCAACGGTCGCCGCGAGCGATGCGGTGGAAGCCGCGGCGCCGGAGTTGGTCCCGAGCTGACCCTGGGCGTTGACGAGCACCGGCTGGGCCGGGCCCGAGATGGTCTTGCCGCTGATCCCGCCGATGAAGGTGGCGGCCTGGATAGAGCCAGGGTTTGGCCTCTCGCCGCCACCCTTTGCCTCCCATCCCGTTGTACCGCAGCAGCGCGTGCCCGTCCCGCACGCCACCTCCTGCGTTGCGGAGGAGAAATCCCGGCGAGCCCTAGTCGCCGTCGACTGCCACCCACGTCGGATGCTCGAAGAAGGCCACCCACTCGGCGTCGTCCTCGAACCGGACCTCCCACTCGCGCATGACGCCCGCGTCCTCCTCGCGGCGGAAGCGGAACTCCCACCCGGGCGACTGCGGGTCGGCGCCCACCCGAGGGACTCGGCCGACATGGAAGCCGTCCTCCCACTCGATGACGATGTCCTCGCGGGTCAGTTCGGTCGTCGTGTTGCTCGTCTGGCGCATCTGGCCTCCTTTCGCCCCCGCTCCTGCGTGGGCTCGCTCTGTGCGTTCGCTGTTGCGACGGCCGGCCTCGGGGCATGACGCCCGGACCCCTGCCGCGTATGGCCGTCATGAGCGTTGTTCAGCGCTCGAGTTCGAGCTCCTCCTCCGGCGAAACCGAAGTCGCTAGGGCTACTAGAGCGCGGCGTCGAACTGCTCGACGAACTCGAACGGCGAACCGAGGCGCTGCCCTTTATTCCAGGTTTGGGGCTTGGGGCCAGAGGTACTTGTCCGGGCTTAAGGCCAGAGATGGAGGACCTTCGTTGGTGAGCGCGGAAATACAGCTCACGCCACTAACGAGCGAGGCATCAAGCTGCTCGACGAGCTAGAGGCGAAGACCGCCCTCCTCCCGTTTAAGACCGACGCGCGGGGAGGCCGGACCTATGCGCTGAGCAGTGGGGACAGGAGCGGATTCGACAGGACCCTCGACCGCATCGGCGGCGACTGGCGCAATCACCTGACGCGAACGCGGTAGGGCGGCGGGGCCCCTGGCGCCGCCCATTCGAGGGCTACATCGACTGCTTCGCGGATCGGGCCCGATGGCAGCCGTTACCTGGCTCGCGCCGTGCCCGACCCGCTGGCATACCAGTGGTACTACTGGGTATAGCCCCTCTGTATGGCCGAGCAGAGCGGTGATTACCTTTCCCGTCTTCAGGAGTACAAGCAGCGGCTGGACGGCTTGGCGGACGAGGCGCGGGGGCAGGTCGAGCGGCAAGCGCCGGACGCGCTGGACAAGATGGCGGCGACCGCGAGGAACATCGCCCAACGCTTGGACGACATGGCGAGTGACGTCAGGCAACGGGCGGCGGAGAGAGAAGCAACGCCGGAGTCCGCAGCGACCTCCGACCGCGAGCCAGAGTCGCCAGGCGAACCTCCAGAGTCGCCGGGCGAACCTCCGCAGCCCGCCGCCTAACCGGGGGCGGCTCTTCTAGGAATCGGCCGGCTCACCCTCGCGCTGCGCCGCGAAAAGCGCGCCGCACGGCGGTTACCGGCGCGGCTGCCGGCGAGAGCATCGTGGTCACCATCGGTCCCGCGAGCGCCGCGCCCCGCGTATGTACCTCAACAGCGGGGAATCGCGGTCTTTGATAGCGGCCATCCGCTCCTTACGCGCGGCCCTCCGCTTCTTGCGTGCTGCCCTCCGCTCCTCACCTCTTCGCGACGCATCTTCTTTCTTCTTGCTGTGCGCCATCACGACCTAGTTGTCCCCGCAACGGCCTGCGCAAAACGCCTGCGATGGGATCTGCACGCCGCGGGACCGAGTGCCCGCTCGATACGGTCCGGTGACATGGCTGATGGGTGGGTCGACCGATGTCCGGTGTGCGATGCGGGTTTCGCTGAGATCGGCGTGCTGGGGCGCAAGAAGCCCGTCGAGGTCGTCTGCGCCGGTCCCGAAAAGCACTTCTTCTCGGTGCTCGAAAAAAGACGTGGTGATCCGACCCCGCGCTACCGGCTCGGCGATCAGATCGAGCACCCGACAGATGGCGTTTAGCTCCTTAACGCCGCCTCGCTAAATACACCTGCAAACCGTGGGGGGCAGTAAGGGGCGTTCCTGGCCCCTGTATCCGAGGACCGCCACCGCGCGATTGCTCGGCTGATGTTCGAGGAAGTCGCCAGCTGCTCCGATCTACCGCCCGCTGCCGGGGTTCGCCGCAGCTACCGGCCTGCGGCTCGAGGAATGGGCCGCGCTTGAGCGCCGCGACCTCGACCGCGCTCGGGGGTTCGTCAGCGTTAGCGTTCCTCGCCCGAGTCAGGGGCCCGCCGCGGTCGGACACGCTTGAGTTTGACGAGCCAGCCGACGCGGACGTCGCGGTAGGTGACGCCGGGCTCGACCTCGTCGGGGAGATTCTCGCGCACCGTGTGTGAGTGTGCCTCGCCCTCGATCCTCTCCGTCGCGCGGGCGAGTTCAGGGTTGATATCGCTCTCGACGTCGGCATCCACCTCGACCCGCGGTTTGCGCCTGAACCGCAGCTTCTTCGCCCTGGCACCGACGCCGATCTCGACTCCCATGTTTACCGGCTACCCGGCTCCTTGAGCACCCACACTTTAAGTCGTAGAGCGAGCCGTCCGTCCTGAGCGAACCGCTGAGACGGAGCGAGCCGCGTAAGGAGGGCCCGCTTCGGCGGGCTCTCCTGGGTTCTGCGCGGACGTTGGGCCACTATCGGGTCACGGCGGGAGACGGGCCGATGCCGGATTTGGCTCTGCAATGGGAAGCGGACGATAGGTTGAATCAGCCCGTCATTCGGCTCCGTCATGCGATCCCGCCGCGGCGCTGCTACCAGCTGAGCTACCAGATAGCTCGGATCCGAACTCGAACGCGCGCAGTAGCCGCCGCCGAGCGGAGTCCGCCGATGGGTGTCCATAGCGAGCCATGACCAGTGCGCCCCCGTCCGTGTGGCCGAGTTGGATCGAGACCGCAAAGTGGTCGAGGCCCAGCTCGAGCAGCTGGGTAGCGCAGAAGTGCCGCCAGTCGTGCCAGCGGATGCGCCGCAACCCGGCGCTCGCCCGCACCTCGCGCCATGCATAGAAGTGAGATCCCTGGTCCAGCGCCTTGCCCTTCGGCGAGTGAAAGACGTAGGAATCCGGTCGCCGGGGTAGATCGTCCAACACCCGCGCCGGCGGCACGTAGGCGATCTCGCGCTCGCAACCGTTCTTCGGCTTCTTCTCGGTGCCGTCGCGCTTGCGCGCTCGCCTGATCCAGATGGTCTCGGCGCCAATGTCCTCCCAGCGAAGTGCCTGGAGCTCACCGGCTCGCACGCCGGTCCAGGCGGCGAACTGCACCATCACGCGAAACTCGCCCCCATAACCGCCGAGGACCGTGCACGCGTTCAGGATCTCGCGGTACTCATCAAGCGTCGGCGGCCGCACCTGCTCGGTGCGCTCGGCCGTTGGGAGCCGCAGATTTGAGAACGGGTTGTGCTCTACCAACCCCACGTTGCGTGCGTCCTCGTACATCGTGCGAGCGGTTCTGGAGATGTAGCGGGGGACGCTCAGGGCCCAGGTCCGCGCCGAGAGGCGCTCGACGTCGCCCAGCGGAGTTGGCCCGAAGTGCGCGGCAAAACGCTTCATCGCATCGCGGTACTGGCGCTGCGTCGACGTCGCGCCGCGCGGCCATTCCTCCAGCCAGCGCTCGGCAAAGCTCGCGCACGTCTCCTGGGTTCCGCCTGTCTCGCGGCGCTCGCGGTACCGACGCTCGGCCTCACGCGCGGCGCTCTTCGTCGCCCACGGGCCGCCCGGGACCCAGTACTGCTGGCCGCGAAGCTGGAACTTCCCGACCCAACCGCTGCCCCTCTTGAACACGCTCATGCTGCAGAGTCCCTCGGTCTCTCGGGGAATCGAACCAGCCGCGCAGGACGGCTCTTGTGCGAGAGAAAGGCCTCGACCTCACTCAGCCGGTACCGGTTCTGCCCGCCGACTCGCATCGCCGGCATCCGCAGTCGCTCGATCGTACGGGTGGAGCAACTCAATTCGATGGCAAGCTCGCGCTTGGTCAGCCACGGCTCGCGCTGAGCCGCCTTCACACCGACTCCCGGAGCAGCTCGGCGGCGCACACTCTCTCCTCGGCCCGCACCCGCCTGATCGCGCTCTCGACTGCCTGCTGGGTGGGGCCGGCGGGACAGAGGTAGACGCACCGCTCAACGTGTCGGGCGCGCCTCCAGGCTCGGATGATCGTCTCCAGCCGTCGCCGCGACTTCGGCGTCAGCTCGACCTCGTACGCGGTCGTCCTCTGCTCTCGACCACGGCCAGGTCCGGATGGTGAACGCGCCAGTAGCCGTTGCGGGTCTCGCCGAGCTTCGCGCTGGCGATCGGCCTGCCGGTGAGCTGCTCTCGGAAGCGGAGCTCGCGGTCGGTCAGCACGCTCTCGGGACCGTGTCGGCGCTCGAGCTCGATCGCGACGTCGGCACAGGCAAGCCAGTGGTCGACCTCGCCGATCCGCATCGTCGCCGGCGGCAGGCCGAGGCCGGCGTAGGCGATCCCGCCGCAGTGGCGCTGATCAGCGTCGGATCGCCGGCGAGCGTCTGCGTCCGTTCCAATAGACCCCCCGCGACCAACCTCCCCACCAGCTCATAGGCAACCGAACGACCGACCCCGAACCGGCTTCCGATCTGGCCGACCGAAACCGCCCCCAACCGGGCAACCCAGCGCACGATCTCCCGCTCGCGCCGAACCCTCCCCCCTTCCTCTCTCTCAGCGAATCTCAACTCCATCCATCCACCATCCACCCCTCAGTGGCATCACCACCGCTTCCGTCCAACCCCTCCCCCACCCAGCCCTCGTCCGTGAAGACAGAGACTCATCTGCCTCGCCGCCGCTGACCCCCCGCTCACTCAGTAATGAGGGGGTGGGGGGTCAGCGGCGGCGAGGCGCGCTGCGGTCAGTGACTACGCGGGCGAGGGGTGGACTCGGGGTCCGGGGAGGAATCCGGACCGCCGTCCGGGCGAATCGCGGCCTCTCCCCATCGGAGCACCGTTTGACCGCCTATCGCTTAAAGCGAAAAACACGAACACAGCCGACACCTCGGCAACTTCCCCCAGGCCTTCTCTCATCTGGGCGCTCATCGGGGCTGCCGCACGGATCATCCTCGCCGAGCGGATTCCCGAGTACACGTCGTGAGCAACGATTGCGAAGGCGTCAGAGCACCGGGCCCGGGGGCGCTGTGCCGGCGGCGTACTCCTGCATCGGAACGTCGCCGGCGGCCCACGCGGCCATCACGGGGTCGATGATGCGCCAGGCCTCCTCGGCCTCGTCGCCGCGAATGAACAGCATCGGGTTGCCGTGGAGCATCTCCTCGATCAGGTGGGCGTACGCCGTGAATCGCGGCGGTGTCGAGCGGGCCTCGAGCTGGCGGTTCTCGGCCGTCTGCTCCGGACCGTTGAGCGTCGTTGCGACGCGCACGTACGGTTCTAGGAGCCCGATCGTGAGCACGTTCGGCTCGACGCCGGGAAACCGGTCGGTCAGGTATCGGGGGAGCGGACGGAAGTGGATGGCGATCTCGGCGGAGTCCGTTTCGAGGGCCTTGCCGGAGCGGAGCGTGAACGGGACGCCGTCCCAACGCGAGCTGTTCAGGCCGACGGTCAGGGAGCCGTACGTCTCGGTCTCGCGGCTGGGGTCGACCCCGGGTTCGTCGACGTAGGCGGGCACCTGCCGTGAGCCGATCGTGCCGGCGGCGTACCGGGCGCGGATCGTGTCGCTGCGCATTCGCTCCGCCGACGGCGTGGCCACCGTCCGCAGCGCCTCGACACGCACTCCCCGGAAGGAGTCGGCGTCGGCTCTCGCCGGTTGCTCCATGAGGACCAGTGCCATGGCCTCCATGAGGTGGTTCTGGACCATGTCCTTGAGGGCACCGGCGCCGTCGTAGTAGGAGGCCCGACCCTCGAGGGTGAGGCTCTCGAGCCAGCTGATGTCGACTCGATCGACATGCACCGCATTGAGGATCGGCTCGAAGACGCGGTTGAGGAAGCGCAGGATGATGACGCGGCGGACGAGCTCGTCGGAGAGGAAGTGGTCGATGCGGAAGATCGTGGGCTCCGGCAGCTGGATACGGAGGATCTCGTTGAGGTGGTGCGCCGAGGCCAGGTCCGTGCCGAACGGCTTCTCGATCGCCACCGCGTCCGCGGAGCTCAAACCCGTCGCCGCTAGCGCCGGCAGCGCCTTCGTCAGGAGGCTCGGTGGCAGCGCGAGGTAGACCAGCGTGTCCGGATGGTCGTCGCCGATCACGCGACTGACGTCCTCCGACCGGGTGACGTCGGCCGACTGGAAGCTCAGCATGCTCACGACGCGATCGCGTGTGGCCGGCGTGACGTCCGCATGCTCCCGCAGCTTGCCGGCGATGTGCTCGCGGAAGTCGTCGGTCGACCAGTCGGTGATGTCGGACCCGACCAGGGCCAGCCCATCGGGTAGCAGCGCGTCCTCGGCCAGCTGGGCGACCGCCGGCAGCAGCAGGCGGCTGGTCAGATCACCGGAAGCTCCGAACAGAACCATGCGCTCGATCATTCTTTGATGCCTTTCTCGGTTCGTCGTGGGAGGTCTGTGAAGCGTGGCGAGGGTAGGCCCGTCACCCCGGGCCGGCAACGAAAGATCGAGCCCGCCAGCGGCTCGTCGCCAGGCCGCTCGACGTCGACCCATGAGGTCGTGATGTAGAGGTCGCCGCCGTCGCCGCCGCCGAAGGCCACGGAGGTAGGATTCGAGGTCGGCAGCTCTACGACGTCGTCGAGCGTGCCGTCCGCTCGGTAGCGGTGGACCGCCCCGGCTCGTCCCAGGGCCACCCACAGCATGCCCTCACCGTCGACGGTCATGCCGTCCGGCCAGAGCTGCTCGCGGCTGAGATCGAGGAACCGCCGGCGACCGCTGAGGGCACCCGTCGCGGCGTCCAGGTCGAAGACGTCGACGACGCAGAGGGCCGTGTCGGCGAGGTACAGGCGCCCGCGCGGCTCATCGAACGCGGGCCCGTTGGAGATCGTCAGGCCGTCGACGACACGGGTCACCCGGTCGCCGTCGACCCGATAGAGCGCCGCGTTTCGCCGTCGCTTGTCGAAGGCCATCGTGCCGACCCAGACCCTTCCGCCAGCTGTCGACCTTGATGTCGTTGGCGCGATTCTCCGGCCTGTCCTGCTCGATCGGAACCCGCAGATCCAGCGTGCCCGTGCTGCGGTCGAGCACCGCCAGACCCTCCGGGCTTGCCACCACCGGCTCGCCCATCGCGCCGAGCACCACGCCACCCGCCTGCCCGGCGGTGCTCCAGGAGCTGTGCTCAGACGACCCCGGATCGAAGCAATGCACCCGCTCTCCGGTGATGTCCACCCACCACAGGCGGGCGGTCGCGGCGTCCCACAACGGGCCCTCGGCGTGCTCCCCCCGCACGCTCAACGCGACCTCGACTGGGGTGTCGCCCATGTCGCAGAGCCCCCTTACCCGGTGCCTCCGAGGCGCTCGGGCCTCGCAGCGCACGCGGGAGATGCCACGCTACGAGCGTGCCCACTGAAGACCTCGATGTGATCGTCATCGGCGCCGGGCCCGCCGGCGTCGTCGCTGCGTTGCGTGCGGCGCGACTCGGAGCTCGAACGGCCCTCGTCACGCGCGACGAGCTCGGGGGAATGGCCGCCAACGAAGGGCCGGTGCCGGTACGGACCTTGGCCCACGCGGCGCGTTTGATGCGCGAGGCAAGGCAACTCGGGCATTACGGGATCAGCGCCGGGGAGCCCACGCTCGACTATCGGCGTCTGCTCGCGCGCGTGCGCGAGGTCACCGAAGATGTGCGCGCACACGCGCTCCTGCGCGACGAGCTCCAGCAAGCCGGCGTGACCCTCTACGAACACGCCGGAGCCGCCCGCTTCGTCGCGCCGCACGTGATCGAGAGCGAGAACGGACCGCGGCTGCGAGCCGCCAACGTCATCGTGTGTACCGGCGGCGTGTCGCGGCAGCTCCCCTTGCCCGGCTTCGAGCTGACCTGCACCCACAGCGACGCCTGGCGCCTCGAATCGGCGCCCGACTCGCTGCTGGTGATCGGCGCCGGTGCGACCGGGGTCCAGGTCGCCTCGATCTTCAACGCCTTCGGCTCGCAGGTCACCCTGTTCGAGGCCGCCCCCCGCATCCTCATGAGCGAGGACGAGCAGGTAGCGGCAGCGATGGGTACGGCGCTGCAGGGCTCCGGCGTGCGCGTCCTCGAGCACGCCGGAACGATCGAGCGCTTCGAGCCATCTCCCGCGGGAGTGCGACTCGTCTATTCCGGGAGCGATGCACGGGCACAAATCGACGCGACGCTGGCCGTGGTCGCGGTCGGCTGGGTCGCGAACACTGACCCGCTCGACCTCTCGGTCGCCGGGGTGGAGACCGACCCGCGCGGCTACATCAAGGTGGACTCCCAGCTCCGCACGACCGCGCCGGGCATCTACGCCGCCGGAGACGTCACCGGGCACCTGATGGTCGTCCACGAGGCCGCGCGCGAGGCCTACCTCGCCGCGACCAATGCCACCGTCGGAAGCACCGACGTCCTTCCCGCGGAGGTCAGCCCTCTGGGCAGCTTCACCGACCCGGAATACGCCTCCGTCGGGCTCACCGAGGCGACCGCTCGCGAGACCCATGACGTCGTCGTGGGGAAGGAGGACTTCGGCTCCATGCCGCGCCCGATCATCGACGGTCGTCCCACGGGGTTCTGCAAGCTCGTCGTCGACCGCGAGAACCACACCATTCTCGGCTGTCACATCGTGGGTGAGCGGGCCGTCGAACTCGCCCAGCTGGCAGCGCTCGCGGTCGCTTCCGGCATGAAGGTCGAGCAGCTCGCTCTGGTTCCCTTCTCGTTCCCCACCTACGCCAACGCGCTCGGACGCGCAGCGGTCAGAGCCGCGCGCCAGCTCGACTCTCGCTCGAGCTCGGCCGACGAGCGGACGGCATGGGACGCCGGCGTCGCCGGCGCCCTCGATGACTGAGGCACTTTCGGTCACCACACGCGACCGCGGTTTTCGATTCGCGGGGTCGCTCCCGCCTCTTCCCTGGGGGCAGCTGGTCCTCGATCACTCGGTTCTCCAGCACACCGAACCGCGCGCCGATCCACGCCCTGATCACACCCAGTCGATTGCCCAGGGGCCGCTGAGGTAGAACAGATGAACGCCGAGATACATGTAGAAGGCGAGGCGGCCTGAGACTTCGCGCCCCCTCACCTGGCAGACGGCCTTGCCGCGTCCGATCACCGCAAGCGCACCCTTGTCGAAGTAGCGGAACGGAGTCGATGCCCCTGGCTGCCCGGCCCGGATTGCCTTCGCGACGTGGCGTGCTTGCTGGATCGCCACCGTCGCGAGACCGGGCAACGCCTTGCCGTCGGAGCCGGGGTGGCTCGTCATGTCGCCGATCGCTGAGATCTCGGGGTGACCCGGGATCGTGCAATCGGAGTTGACCTCGATTCGTCCGCCCCGGTCGGTGCTGGCGCGCGTCGCTCGGGCCACGACCTCGGTCAGCCCCGCGGCGCCAACGCCGGCGGCCCAGATAACGGTCCTGGCAGCGATCCGCTCTTCAGTCCCACCCCCCCGTACCGTCAATCCCCTGTCATCGATCGCGGTGGCCTGGAGGCCTTCGCGCACCGCGACGCCGAGTGAAGCGAGCCCCTCGGCGGCTTTGGCCGACAGCTTTTCGCTGAAGGCCGGGACGACGCGCTTGCCGGCATCGACGAGGATCACACGGGCCTTCGTCGTATCGGCCCGTGAGAAGTCACGCCGCAGGCCGCGAGCCAGGATCGCGAGCACGCCGCTCGTCTCCACGCCCGTCGGGCCGCCACCGACGACGACAAAGGTCAGCCACTCCTCACGGGTGGCTGAGTCGGTCGCCCGCTCGGCCTCTTCGAATGCCGAGAAGATGTGACTACGCAGCCGGACGACGTCCGCAAGGGTCTTCAAGCCGAACGACACCTGCCTCCATTCGTCGTGACCGAAATACGAGGTCTCGGCCCCACAGGCGAGGATCAGGCTGTCGTAGTCGAGCTCTTCTCCGGTATCGAGGCTGAGCTTGTGACCGTCGACATCGAGCTTCGTGGCCTCCGCCATCAATACGCGCACATTTCGTTGCCGCTTCAGCAGCACCCGAATCGGCGATGCGATCTGACCCTCGGAGAGGCTGCCGGCCGCTCCTTGGTAGAGGAGCGGCTGGAACAGATGGTGGCTCATGCGATCCACGACCGTCACCTCGGCGTCCGCCCCTCGTAACTCCTTCGCGGCGGCAAGCCCTCCGAATCCACCCCCGACGATCACAACTCGCGGTCTCGCTGCACGAGTGGCTCGGGATGGGAGACCCTCCCCGGGATTGTCATCGTCGCCGGTGCGATCAAGGCCGACATCACGCGCCACGATCAAGCCGCCCGGGCGTTAGGCGCGTCGGGTGCGGCTCGCGACTCCACCAGACGCTCGGTGGGGAGGCGGCGTGTGCCCCAAAATGAGGCGAGCACTATGAACCCCGCGAACAGGAAGGCCGTCTCCAGGGCGTTGAGCTGGGCGTCCCCGTAGCCCTCGACCAGGGCATCGACCTCCTCGGGCTCGGCGCCGGCATCGGTTGCCGCCGTACGGACCTCGTCCGCGGAAATGAAGCTGACCCCGCTGGCGATCGTCGATCTCGACCTGCTGCTGGGCCTCGGCTGACACCCGCGGATCGGACTCGATGTTGCTCTGAAAGGCGGTGATCAGGCCGGTGATGACGACGGCGCCGAGCAGCGCCGTGCCCAGCGACGAGCCAAGCTGCTGCTCGGTTTCCAACTGCTTGCGCCGGAAGTCGAAGGAGTCCGAGATGTACTTGAGGAAGATGAGACCAAGGACGAGGTGCTTGTACTCAGCCGACTCGACGCTGCCACGCAGCTTGTTTGCCGCTTCAAACAGTGCCGCTCGATCAGGCCCGTCGCTGAGCTGGACCATCAGGGTTCAACGTACCCTGGGTGGACGTTTCGCCAGTCGGCGAGATCGTTGCTGATCGAGGCCCGCCGACCGCAGGGGCCTCGGCGGGTTCTCGGTTTGTTCTCACTCCGAGGTGCGGGTGTCCGTATCGAGCGCACAAACCGCGTGGCAATGCGATGGGCCGGGGTGGAATCGAACCACCGTCTAACGGATTATGAGTCCGCTGCTCTGACCAACTGAGCTACCGGCCCGCGGCGAGCGTAGCGGCAGCCAGCTCACCGCCGAACGCGAAGTTGTCGCCCCTATAGGGGGGGTAACTTCGCCTTCGGCGTGCCTCCGGCTGGAGCGCCGGGCTCAGCCGGCGACCCAGGCCCTGGCTTCGTCGAGTTTGTCGAGCGGATAGACGTTGAGCTCGCCCGGCGCCATCCAGGCGAACATGTGGGTCGCCTTGGCGATCCACTCGACGTCGGTGGCGATCGCGGTGCGGATGCACCACTTGAGCTGGGAGAACGGCGCCGGGTCGGCTTCAGCCTGAGACGCGGTCGAGCGCCGCGTTCAGCTCGCCGGCGCTGAAGGCGCCCTCGATCCGGGTCGAGACGCGGCCGTCCTCGTCGATCACGAACAGCCAGGGCTCGGTCTGCAACTTGTAGGCGGAGAGCTGGGGACGGGGGCCCTGCTGCGGGTTGTTGTCGTTCCAGATCTCCATGTGGATGTAGGCGGCGTCGTCGGGGCGCTCGTTCTTCATCTGCTCGGCGACGTCCACCACGGGCCCGCAGACTCGGCTCTGGCAGAGGGCCGGGGTCGCGAACAGGAGCACGACCGGCTCCTTGCCGACGACGTCGGCGAAGTCCACGTTGTGCATGGTGTCGGGCGGGACGCGGGTGTCGATCTGCTCGACGTTTCCGACGTCGTCGACGGTCGGGGTGTGGATCACGGGCGCCTTGTCGCCGACGTCGGGGATCCGATCCGTGCGCTTGGCCACCACCGGCCCGGCGAGCGTGGCCGAGCGGAAGCTGCCGTCGTCTCCGCGTACCAGGGCGACCAGGTGCCATTCACCTGGTTCCGCCAGGTCGACGTCGCTGACGTAGACGTCCTTGGCGGAGTCCGGGTCGGAGGAAGTCGTCTGGGCGGTGAACGCGGAATCCGTCTCCAGCGACTCGACGCGGGCCGGGTAGGGGCCCTGGGTCGGCCCGCCCGAGGCGGGGGCGGCGTAGAGCGCGACGTCGGCGTCGCCGACCTGGCTGTGGTCGACGGTGAAGACGCCGAATCCGAAGCGGTTCTTGCCGACGGTGTAGGCGGTCTCCGAGGGGGCGATGACGAGGTTGTCGTCGACCGGGTACTCGGCCATCAGCTTGTCGATCGAGCTTCCGGCGGGGTCGGGGAAGCTCGAGGCTTCCGGCGCGGCCTGGCTGCTCGTGGATTCGTCCGTCTCACCGCAGCCGGCGGCGATGCCGGCGGTCAGGCTCAGGGCAGCGAAAAGCGCTGCGGTGTGAGTCGGGGGGATCCGCACGGCGTCGAAGGTTAGAAAATCGGCTTAATCGCGGTCTAAGCCGCTCGACGATAGGGTCTCGCGCGCGAATCGAGTAGGAGGAGAGACGGTGGCGGAGAGAGCGGCGCTGATCACAGGGGGTTCAAGTGGGATCGGGTTGGCGATCGCTCGGGCGCTGGGCGAGGACGGCTACCGGTTGACCGTGTCGGCCCGGCGGCCGGAGAAGCTCGAGCAGGCGGCGGAGGCGTTGCGGGGCGAGGGGCTCGAGGTGATGGCGGTCCCGGCCCAGATGACCGACGAGTCGGAGATCGTGAAGGTGGTCGACGCTCACCGGGAGCAGTACGGGCGCCTGGACGTGCTCGTGAACAGCGCCGGGGTCGGGATCGGCGAGGCGATGCACGAGATCACGGCCAAGAAGCTCGACATCCAGGTGGGGGCGAACCTGCGCGGGCTGATCCTCGCCACCCGTGAATCGCTGCCGATGCTGCGCGAGGCGGGAGCCGAGCACGGCAAGGCGTTGATCGTCAACCTCGCCTCGATCGCGGGCAAGGCGGGCCAGGCGTGGCTGTCGGTCTACTCGGCGACCAAGGCGGGCGTGATCGGTTTCAGCCAGGCGACCCAGAAGGAGAACGACGGCCAGGGTATTCAGGTGACCGCGCTCTGTCCGGGATTCGTCGACACGCCGATGACCGAGTTCGTCCGCGGCCAGGTGTCGCAGGAGGAGATGATCCGGCCCGAGGACATCGCCTCGGCGGTCAGGTTCCTGCTCGCCACCTCGCCGGCGTGCCTGGTGCCCGAGATCGCGTTCTTGCGACCGGGCGAGTCGACGGTCTAGGTAGGAGGCGTCGGCTCGAGCTCGTCCGAGAGCGCGGCGAGCACGTCCTTGCCGGAGGCGATGCGCCGGCGAACCGTGATCGGGTCGGCGGGCTCGGGCGGGGTGACGGGGGTGGTGGCCGCGCAGCGGTAGGCCTCGCGCTCGGCGCGGATCTGCGCCGCGAGCTCGGCGATCGGGGTGCGATCGATGCCGGTTTCGAGGTCGAGGGACTGCTCGAGCAGGGCCCTCAGGACGTTGACCTCGCGGCGCGTGGCGCGGCGCGGGCGCTTGGCGCCGGTGTACTCGTCCCAGGCGCGGGCGAAGGAGGCGACCGAGGTGCGGCCGCCGTTTCGGTGCGCGGCGAGCATTGGGCAGACGCCGCCGGAGCGTGAGTCGACGTAGGCGCCGACGACGATCCGGTTGGCGGCGATGCCCCGCAGCATCGCCTCCTTGGTGTGCGGAGGGAGGCGGTTGACTGCGATTCGCAGCCGGCGCGCGGGGTCTCGACGGGAGCGGCGCATCGCGAGAATGGTGCGCGAGGTGGACGCGATGGTCAAATCCGCCGGCCGAGCCGGAACGGGATCTTGCAGGCGATGAGCGCCCGTCGGTTCATGGTGGCCGCGTTCGGGGACGCCGGGCACGCGTTTCCGGCGATCGGGCTGGCCCGAGCGCTGCGACAGCGCGGTCACGAGGTGACGGTCGAGACCTGGGAGCGCTGGCGCGAGGCGGTCGAGGGCGAGGGGCTGGGGTTCACGGCGGCGGAGGAGTACCAGACCTTTCCGCCGCCCTCGCCAGGATCGGACGGAGGGGCGTCGGTCGCCGACGCGGCGCTGGCGCTGGTGCCGATGCTCGAGTCCGAGCGGTTCGACGTGGTGGTCAGCGACGTGCTGACCCTGGCGCCGGCGCTCGCCGCCGAGCGGGTCGGGCTGCGGAGGGCGACGCTGATCCCGCACGTGTATCCCGAGTCCGAGCCGGGGATGCCGTTCTTCGCCGTCGGGGCGATGCCGCCGCGAACGGCGGTCGGGCGGACGCTTTGGAAGTCGGCGATGCCGGTGCTTACCGAGGGGCTGCGGCGCGGGCGGCGCGAGCTCAACCAGTCCCGCGAGGTCGTCGGGCTGGCGCCGGTGGAGCGTCTGCACGGCGGGTTGAGCGAGGAGCTGACGCTGGTGGCGACGTTTCCGCAGCTCGAGTATCCGCGGCGCTGGCCGGACCACGTACGGGTGACCGGACCGATCTGGTTCGAGCTGCCGTATCCGGACGTCGAGCTGCCCGATGGCGAGGGGCCGCTGGTGGTCGTTGCGCCCTCCACCGCCCAGGACCCGGAGGGCCGCCTGGTGCGGGTCGCGCTCGAGGCGCTGGCCGACGAACCGGTGCGGGTGCTGGCGACGACGAACCGCCACGCGCCCCGGGAGCCGCTGCCGGACGCGCCGGCGAACGCGGTGGTCGTGGATTGGCTCAGTTACTCGCAGGCGATGGCGGCCGCCGACCTGGTGGTCTGCCACGGCGGGCACGGCACGGTAGCCCGGGCGCTGGCGGCCGGGGTTCCGGTGATCTGCTGCCCGGCGGTCGGCGACATGGCGGAGAACGCGGCGCGAGTTGCGTGGGCCGGCGCGGGGCTGATGCTGCCGTGGCGGTTGACGCATCCGGCGGCGCTACGCACGACGGTGCGGAAGCTGGGCGAGGGCGGCGAATTCCGCGCTCGCGCCGGCGAGATCGCTGCCTGGGCGCAGGCGAACCAGGGAGCAGCGCGAGGCGCGGAACTCCTCGAACAACTTGCGCTCGAGAAAGGAAAGAGCCCGCAAACGCAGGCTTTTTGAGCTCCGGGGGTCGGACTCGAACCGACAACCTATCGGGTAACAACCGATTGCTCTGCCAATTGAGCTACCCCGGACCGTGCTAAGCCATACCGGTCACCCGGGACAGGCGACTAATCCGTCGGGAAGGCTAGCGACTCCAGCCTCGACCTCGATATGACAGTTGGCGCACAGGAGGACGCACTTGTCTGCCTCCTTTCTGACCTCATCGATCCCACGGGTGAGACCCCGGTGCGCGATTCCGAAGACCTTCTCATCGGGGTCGAGATGGTGAAACTGCAACGCCGCAATGCAACGGCGATAGCCGCACAGCAGACACTTGCCACCCTTCTCCTCCGCCAAGATTTCCTTGACCCGCTGTCGGCGGCGAGCAACTGCCTCGGCGCGGCACTTCTTGCAGCGTGGCCGCATCTCTGAGCCGACGATCGCGAACTCTGTCCGCCCGTGGTGTCGGCAACGACGCATCAGCGTCGTTCCATCCCTCGCGGCCTCCTCGACCTCGCGGCGCCGGAAGCTCCGGGGCTCGTTAAGTCCATGTCGCTTGATCCAGTAACGAACCGTCGGAACACTCCGATCAAGCTGCTCGGCGATCGCCCGCAACGTCGCCCCCCGAGCCACCAGCGGCTCGAGCTGCTCGCGAGTCAGCCCTCCGCGCGCTGCGTGCTTGGCCTGGCCATTCGGCGTCAGGCGGTGTTTCTTGCACCAGTACGCAACGGTGGATGGGTCCCTGTTCGTGAGTGCGCCGATCCGCTCGAGCGACAGGCCCGAGTCCAACCACCCCTTGAGCGACTCACGATCCATGGCCTGATTGTCCCGCCCGGACCGGACGGAAAAACGAACGCTTGTTCGCGTACCCGTTTGGGTGAGTTGGCCTAGATAGCGCCGGAGCGCGCGATGCGCTCGTTGAGCCTGGCGCGCTCTTTTTGGAGCTCCACCGGCGGGGTTCCCTCAGCTCCCTCGAGCTGCGCGATCTGGCGGTCCAGGCGGTCTCGCTCGAGCTCCAGATAGTTGACCTCGATCGCCTGGCGGCTCGACGGCTCGCGCTCGGAGGCCATCACCAGTTGCCTGACGTAGTCGACCAGCTCCTCGTCGTCGCGGTCCAGGCCCTCCAGCGGCTCGTCCAGATGGGCGACCAGCCACTCGCGGGCCCGGGCCCCGACGGGCGAGGCGAAATGCTCGTCGGTCAACCGCTCCAGGTAGATCCGGCCCTCATCGGGCGCGGAAACGCACATGGCCAGGAGCGCCATCTCGCGGCGCTCTCGAACGCTCAGCTCTCGCGGCGGCGCCGTCGGCGCGCCCTCGGCTTCCGCCGCATCCGGCTTCGGCTGTGGCCGCCTCCGCCCTTCGGCGACCCGGCGGCCGACGAGACCCGGGTCCGCGTCCAGCCGGTCGGCGACCTCGGCCATCAGCTCCTCGCGGGTGATCGAGTCCGGCATCGCCGCGATCACCTCGACCACCTCGTCGAGCGCCCGGTCCCGTCCCGTCGGCGAGCTCAGGTCGGCGTCGTCGAGCAGCATCCGCACGTGGAAGACCGGCAGGTCCTCCGCTTTCTCGATCGCCTCCCGGAACCTCGCCGCCTCCGAGCCTCCTCCGCTCGCCAGCAGGTCCGCCGGGTCCTCCCCGTCGGGCATCCTCGCCACCCGCAGCCGCAACCGCTTCCCGCTCGCCACCCCCTGCGCGCGCAGCATCGCCTCCCTGCCGGCCCGGTCCGCGTCGAGCGCCAGCACCGCCTCCTCCGCGTATGCCGACAGCAGCTTCACCTGCTCGGGCGTGATCGCCGTGCCCATCACCGCCACCGCCTCGCGGATTCCCGCCTGGTGGCAGGCGAGCACGTCCGTATACCCCTCGACCACCACCGCCAGTCCCGCCTTCGCGATCGCCGGGCGCGCCCGGTCGATCCCGTACAGCGTGCGCCGCTTGCGATACAGCTCGCCCTCGGGCGAGTTGACGTACTTCGGCTTCTGGTCGGGCAGCAGGGCGCGGCCGCCGAACCCGTTCACCCGCCCGCGCGCGTCGCGGATCGGGAACATGATCCGTGACCGGAACTGGTCGTAGTGGCCCCTCCCCTTCTGGCCCTTGCGCACCAGTCCCGCCGCCTCGATCTCCTCGACCGAGTACCCGGCCCGCTGGCCGCGGACGAGCACCGTGTCCCACGTACCCGGAGCGCAGCCGACCCCGAACTCCCGCAGCACCTCCTCCCCCAGCCCGCGCCCGGCGAGGTAGTCGCGCGCCTTCGCCGCCCGCGGCGAGTCCCAGAGGAAGCTCTCGTAGTAAGAGGTCGTGCGCTCGAGCAGCTCCTGCAGCCTGGCGCGCTGCTTCCGCGCCGCCTCCGCCCGCGGATCCTCGTCCTCGCGCTCCACCTCCACCCCGTACCGGTCGGCGAGCGACTCCACCGCCTCGGCAAACGACAGCCCCTCCTTCTCCTGCACGAACCCGAACACGTCCCCGCCCACCCCGCAACCGAAGCAGTGATACAGCTTCTGCTGCGGATCGACCGAGAACGACGGCGAGCGCTCGTCGTGGAACGGGCATAGCCCCGTGAACCTCGCCCGCCAGAGCGCCGCAGGTCCGTGTAGGCCGAGATCACCTCGACGATGTCGACCGCATCCCTGACCCGATCGACGCTGTCGCGCGTGAGTTTGCTCAAAGTTTCGATTCCTCCGGGAGTGCCAGCCGCCTGAACGACGCGATCGCAAACCGGTCCGTCATCCCGGCGACGTAGTCCGTCACCCGTTGCAAGCCACCATCGGCCCCGTCCGCCCCCGGCACCCGCTCCGGATGCTCGAGGTAATAGTCGAACAGCCCGCGCAGCGTCCGGTGTACCCGCTCGTGCTCGCTGCGCGCCTCCGGCCCCAGATACACCCGGTCGAACATGAACTTGCGCAGCCGCAGCATCGCGCCCCCGACCTCGTCCGACTGCCCGATGTCACCGATGCGGCGCGACTCCCCGACGATGTCTCGCACCAGGGCGTCGATCCGCGCCGAGCCGGTCGGCCCGAGCAGCTCGATCTCCTTCTCCGGCAGGTCCGCCTCGTCCAGGATCCCCGCCCGCACCGCGTCGTCGATGTCGTGGTTGATGTACGCCACGCGATCGACCAGCCGCACCACCCGCCCCTCGAGCGTCGCCGGCTTCCCCGGCCCGGTGTGGTTGAGGATCCCGTCGCGCACCTGCTCGGTCAGGTTCAGGCCCTCCCCATCGCGCTCGATCGAGTCGACCACGCGCAGTGAGTGCTCGTTGTGCCGGAACCCCGCCTCGCCGTGCTCGCGAAGCGCCTCGTCGAGCGCCTCCTCGCCGATGTGGCCAAACGGCGGGTGGCCGAGGTCATGGCCGAGCCCGATCGCCTCGGTCAGGTCCTCGTTCAACCCCAGCGCCCGGGCCACCGTGCGCGCGATGCAGCACGTCTCGATCGTGTGCGTGAGGCGGGTGCGGTAATGGTCCCCCTCCGGCGCGATGAACACCTGCGTCTTGTGCTTCAGCCTGCGAAACGCCTTCGCGTGCACGATCCGGTCGCGGTCGCGCTGAAACGGCGTCCGCACCGGGCTGTCGGCCTCGGGCTCGCGCCGCCGCGCCGGATACGACCGCGTCGCCGGCGCCCACAGGAACTCCTCCTCCCA
Organism: uncultured Solirubrobacterales bacterium; assembly: GCA_963793775.1. GTDB lineage: Bacteria > Actinomycetota > Thermoleophilia > Solirubrobacterales > 70-9 > WHSW01. The sequence continues at coordinate 137,319 of CAWCBM010000012.1, read as the reverse complement.
CGCCCGCACCCGCTCCTCCAGCGGCCTGGCGGAACTGTCGTGGGTGTCGATCGGCGCGGCTTCCAAAACCGAGGCAGAGCATAGGCTCACCCCCGGGGGCTGCAGCCGGTGAAGCGATGAGTTTCGGTGCCTCTGACAGTCCGTAGGAGCACCAACCTAGAAAGGACCGCCGATGACCGAACCCAGGACCCTGAACCTCGAGCTACCCGGCGCCCGGCTGCGCTACGACGTGCGCGTAGCCGAGAACCAGAGCACGGAGCCCGTGCTGCTGATGATCGGCTATCCGATGGCCGCGAGCGGCTTCACCAGCCTGGCCGAGCACTTCGGTGACCGGACGGTCGTGACCTACGACCCTGCCGGAGTCGACCGGAGCGAGTCGGACACCCTGGCCGGGGACTCGACGCCGGACGATCGCGCGGAGGACCTACACCGGTTGATCACAGCGCTGGGCGCCGGGCCGGTGGATGTGTTCGCCAGCAGTGGCGGTGCGGTCAACGCGCTCGCGCTGGTCGCCAAGCACCCGGAGCAGGTGCGCACGCTCGTGGCGCACGAGCCGCCCGCCGCGACGCTGCTGCCGGATCGCGAGCAGGCGTTGCCGGCCATCGTCGACATCCACGAGACCTACGTGCGCGACGGCTTCGGACCAGGGATGGCCAAGTTCATGGCCCTGACCACTTTCAACGGCCCGATCCCGGCGGGATTCGCTGACCAGCCCGTGGATCCGGCCGCGTTCGGCCTTCCGACCGAGGACGACGGTGCCCGCGATGATCCGATGCTGGGCCGCAACATCATCGCCACGACGCACTACGAGTACGACTTCGACGCGCTGCGCGCCGCGCCGACCCGCATCGTGATCGGCGCCGGGGCCGAGTCCGAGGGCGAGATGCCCCACCGCGCCGCGCTCGCGGTCGCGGAGCGCCTCGGAATGGAGCCGGTCATCTTCCCCAGCCACCATGGCGGCTTCTTGGGCGGCGAGTTCGGCTGGGCCGGCGACCCGGATGCATTCGCGGCGAAGCTGCACGAGGTCCTTGCTCGCTGACTTAGTCGCCGCGGAACCCGAGACTGCCCGGGTTGCGCTGGCTCCGGAGCGGTGAGCCATCTAGTGTCAGCGCCGCTTCGTCGACGACGGGAGGTCACCATGGGCGATGCGACTGGCGCCTACCTCTACCAGCCCGGACAGGCTGAATTGCGATGGATGGGTGAGACGTCCACGTACTTTCTCGCCACAGGAGACGACACCGGAGGGGCGTTCTGCCTCGTCGACGAGCAGGCGAGTCGTGGGGAGAGCGTCCCCCTACACCGCCACCCCGAGGACATGGAATCCTTCTACGTCCTGGAGGGCGAGCTGACGCTCTATATCGGCGATCAGCCAGGCGTGCGCGCGCCGGCCGGTTCGTTCGCGCACCTGCCCGGTGGGACCGTTCACGGCTTCCGAGTCGACTCGGAACAGGCCCGCTACCTCATCCTCACGACACCGCGCCACGGGCAGTTCTACCGCGCGATCACCCTCGCGTCGCGCGCGGGCGGCCTGCCGCCTCTCGACTCGGTCGAAGGGCCACAGATCAAGCAGGCCGGTGAGGACTACGGCGTCGAGTTCGTCGGACCGCTGCCCGATTCGAACTGACTACGCCGCCGCGCGCAGCTGCACGTGGGCGTGGTGCTCGAGTGTCTCGCCGATCGCCCGCTCGGCCTGGCGCAGCGCCAGGTCGCCCGCCGCGGGCGCCTGGGCGAGCGGCCTTCCGAGCGCCTCGACCATGAACCGGTGCGCCTCCTCGGAGATCGGAAAGCTCCCCCGCTCGCAGGCGCCGCAGACCACCCCGCCCGCATCGCCCGAGAAACCGCTGAGCCCGTCCGGCTCCCCGCAGCGGGCGCAGCCGGTCAGCTCGGGCGCGTAGCCCGCGGCCAGCGCCAGCTTCAACCGGAACGCCAGCGCGGTCGCCCTTCCGACCGCACCGTCAACCGCCGCCGCTTCAGCCCCAGCCTCCCCCGGCCCGCCGCCGTCGAGGATCGTCAGGTAGCGGGCGAGCAGGTTGTAGGCGGCGAGGTTCGGCTGCTCGGAGTCCAGCAGCCGCAGCACCGAGTCGCATGCCCGCGCCGCCGCGGTCAGAGCCGGCCCACTGCCGCGAAGCTCGGCGTGGGCGGCGACCGTGTCCGCCGAGGTCACCGTCGCCAGGTCCCCCCGACCCTCATAGAGGACCAGCTGTAGCCGGAAGAACGGCTCCAGGCGCCCGCCGAACCGGCTTCGCGGCCGCCGAGAGCCCTTCGCGATCGCGCCGATCCGCCCCCGGGTGGAGCTGTAGAGGTGCAGCACCCGATCCGCCTCGCCGTAGCGAATGCTGCGCAGCACGATCGCCTCGGTCTTGAACTTGCCCGCCACCGGGCCGCATAGCTTGACCGGGGCACCGGACGCCAGCGCCCGCCGAACCTAGCGCGCGGCGTCGCGAATCGCCTCGGCGGTCACCTGGGCCGCGATCGTCCCGACCGCGATCGCGGCGAACCGATCGCCGGGCGCCGGCGGCTCTCCCGAGGCGACGCAGAAGGCGACGTCGCCGTCGACATCGGAGAACACCGGGTCCACCGCCCGCGCCACCCCGGCGCTCGCCATCCGGGCCACCCGCGTGCACGCCGGCTTGTCGAGCGCCGCGTCGGTCATCACGCAGACCAGCGTCGTGTTGCGCTCCGCCATCCCCGTCCAGTCGGGTGGCGCGCCCATGGCCGCGATCGCCGCCGCCGTCGGCTGCGGCTCGTCGCCCTCCGGGCGCACCCCCGCGAGCACGCTCCCGTCGGCGTCGATCACGTCGCCGAACGCGTTCACCACCGCGATCGCCGCCACCGTCTCGCCGCGGCCGGAGACCGCGGCCGCATACCCGGTCCCCGTCCGGGTCGACCGCTCCCGCCCGAGAATCTTCCCGACCGCGGCGCCCGTGCCGGCTCCGACCCGCCCGCGCTCCGGCACCCCGTCGCGAGCCGCCTCACACGCCGCGTATCCCGCCGCCGCGTCCGGCCGCGCCCGCGAATCGCCCTCGGCGAGGTCGTACACCACCGCCGCGGGCACGATCGGCACCAGACCGCCCGGCGTCGGATACCCCCTCCCCCGCTCCTCCAGCCACCGCATCGCCCCGTCGGCGCTGCCGAGCCCGAACGCGCTCCCTCCGGTCAACATGATCGCGGTCACCTGCGAGGTGCCGGTCAGCGGGCCGATCACGTCCGTCTCCCTCGTCCCCGGCCCGCCGCCGCGCACGTCCACCCCGCCCCGCGCACCGGGCGGCGCGATGACCACCGTGCACCCGGTCGCCCCCTCGGCGTCGGTCCAATGACCGATCGAGAAGCCGGCCGGCGGCGCGATCACTTCGCGGCCCGCTTTCTCCGGCGGCTTCGCACGCAGCCGCTTCTGACACGCCGGGCAGAAATACGTGGAGCGTCCGCCGACCACGACCCGGCGGATGACCCCGTCTCCGCGCAGGCACTCCTCGCCCTCCCGGGTGTGGACCAGGAACTCTTCCTGCATCGCGCCCCGCTCGCCGCGGGCGTCGCGATAGTCGTCGATCGACGAGCCCCCGTGCGTCAGGCCCGCCTCGAGCGCCTCGACGATCCCCGTCCGCAGCGCCTCGCAGTGCTCGGGCTTCATCGAGCCGGCCGGCGAGAGCGGGTGAAGGCGCGCGCGCCACAGCGCCTCGTCCGCGTAGATGTTGCCGATCCCGGCCACGCGCGCCTGGTTGAGCAGGAACGACTTCAACGGCGCCCGCCGCCCTGCCGCCAACTCGCAGAGCGCCTCGGCGGTCAACTCGCCCTCGAGCGGCTCGACCCCGAGCCGGGATTCGAAGTAGTGCTCGATGTCGTCGGCCGGGAGCACCACGCCCTGGCCGAACCGCCGGACGTCGATGAACCAGAGCTCACGCCGGTCGTCGAGCGTCAGCCTCGCCCGCAGGTGCCGAAGCTCGGGGTCGTCGCCGAACGCGGCGGCGCCGTGGGGGCGGAGCAGCAGGTTGCCCGTCATCCGCAGGTGCATCACCAACGCCGACCCGTCGTCGAGCCCAAGCACCAGGTACTTCCCCCGCCGGCCGACGCTGTCGATCCGCCGCCCGACCAGCGCCGACTCCACCGCCCGCGGCGGTTCGGGCCTGCTCCAGCGCTCGTCGAGCACCTCCGCCCGCTTGATCGTCCGGCCGACGAGCTCGGGCTCGAGCTGGCGCCGGATCGTCTCGACCTCGGGGAGCTCCGGCATGCGCCTATTCTGGCGGGCCAAGTGCCCAGCCCGATCGTCGTCGACGCCGCCCGTGAGCACCTCGAGCCGATCGCGTCGATCTACGCCGACGTCGTCGAGACATCCCCGGCCGACCTTCGACCTCGAGCCGCCGCCGATCGAGCGCTGGCGGCAGCTGCTCGAGGCAACCGATCCCGCCGCCGGGCACCTGCTGCTCGCCGCCCTGGACGACGCCGGGGACGTCCTCGGCTACGCGCTCAGCGCCGGCTACATGGAGCGGGCCGCCTACGACAGCACCTGTGTGACCTCGGTCTACGTCGCCGCAGACGCCCGCGGCCGCGGCGTCGGCACCGCGCTCTACTCGCGCCTGTTCGGGCTCCTCGACGCGTCGCCGCTGCGGCTGGCGGTCGCCGGAATCACCGAGCCCAACGAGCCGAGCACCGCGCTCCACCTCGCCTTAGGCTTCACGCGCGTCGGCACCTTCGACGGCGTCGGCGTCAAGTTCGGCCGCGAGTGGAGCGTGACCTGGTACCAGCGCCCGCTTGGATGACGCGCTGAGATGGGCCTTGAAGTAGACCTAAAGGCCCTTCACCTCGCCGTACTCATCCCGCTGCCAATCGGCCGCAGCACGTTCCAGCAACTCCAGCCGAGGCACGCCAGTGACTACGCCATAGGCGTCAAGGATCGCTCGATGAGCGGATCGGACGGGAGCGCTCTGCCGTTCTCCAGGCGGGAAACTGTCGCCGTGCTCGCCCCCGCGCGCTCAGCGACTTCTCGCTGGGTCGCGCCGGCACCCTCGCGGGCCGCACGTAACACCGGACCGGCGTAGTGGAGCAGGCGACCGGCCATCGGTCGAGCTTACGGCGTCTTGCGTGGGGTGTAAATCGGGCGGATAGCGTGTTTGGAGGAGCGCCCGAAGGGCGAGACCCGCACGGAGGAGAGGTCTACTGCGACTCACGGATGGCCTCATGGGGGGCGCGAGGCCGGGACCAGGTACGGCTACATAACAGAACGGCGCACGCAATGAGGAAATTTGACAGATGCGTATTGGGATTGCTCGCGATCCTGATCGACCTTGTCGCTACGGCTGGCGTGATGGCGCTCGGGGCGCAGACGGCGGCGGCGGCCCCGCACGACACGAAGGTGACGATCACCCAGGACCGGTCGCCGCCGCCCACGCTTATCCACGGCTAGGCGATGTCGCGGGAGAACGTCGAGCACGCGCAAGGTGATGAGTGGTTCAACGCCCGAGATGCCGAGGCGATGCAGGAACACTCGACGGATGACGTTGAGCTCGTGCCGTTGCGCGCTGCGATCGAGGACACGGCTACCGGGGGCCGGGCGCGTTTGCGGCCTTCGCGGCCGACAGCGACGAGAGCTGGGAGGAGCTTCGATTTGACGTCGAGGCGCTTCGTGACGCCGGCGAGCGGTGGTAGCGATCGGGCAGTCGTCCGCGCGTGGGCGCGGAACGGGCGCCGAGGTCAGGGCGAGGCTGGCGATGCTCCTCGAGTTCAGAGGCGATCGGCTCTCGACAGCCAGAAGCTATTCGGACGCGGAGGAAGCCCTCAAAGCCGCCGGGCTGTCGGAGTAGCGATGTCGCAGGAGAACGTGGAGGTCGTGCGAAGATCGTTCGAGCTGTGGCTGAGCGGCGAGTTCGCGCCTAGCTCGAGACGATCGACGCGAACATCGGCGGGACATCTCCATCTTCACCCGGCTCCCCGACGTTCCGAAGGTTCAGGTCGCGATGCCTTCGTGACGGACATGTTCGACACCCTTCGCACGCGGGAGGAATGACCCTCCACCGAGGAGCTGGTCGACCCGGGGACCCGGTTGTCGCGGTGCCGCACGAGCGGCCATCATGGTCAGCGGCGTGCCCTCGACCGCCACCTGTTCCAGCTTATGACTTGCGCGACGGCGCTGGAGCTTCCTGAGGGTCTTCGGTCGAAGGCCAAGGCCCTGGAAGCCGCCGGGCTGGCGAAGTAGCCGGCGGACAAGTGGCGAACGGGGCAGTCCGGTGAGCGGCCGAAATCCGCCTTGTTCAAGCGGAATTCGTCGCGCGCGGATGGGCCTTGAAGTAGACCTCCTTGATCCGCTCGCGCGACAGGTGGGTATAGAGCTGCGTGGTAGCCACGTCGGCGTGGCCGAGCATCTCCTGGACCGAGCGCAGGTCGCAACCGCCGGAGAGCAGATGGGTGGCGAAGGTATGGCGCAACGTGTGCGGGCTCATCTTGCCGTCGAGGCCGACCTGCTTGGCGTGGCGCTGGATGATCTTGTAGAGACCCTGGCGGCTGAGCGCGCCGCCGCGGAAGTTGACGAACAGCTTCCTCTGCGGCTCTGAACGCACCAGTTCCGGCCGCCCCGAGCGCAGGTAGCGCTCGATCGTCCGCGCCGCCTCGCGGCCGAGCGGCACGATGCGCTCCTTCGAGCCCTTGCCGTGGGGTCGGACGTAGTCGTGTGTGAGATCGACGTCGCCGACATCGAGCCCGATCGCCTCCGAGGCCCGCAGCCCGCACCCGTACAGCACCTCGAGCAGCGCACGGTCGCGCAGCGCGATCGGGTCAGACCCGCTCGTGCTCTCGAGCAGCTTGTTCACCTCGGAGTGGCTGAGGACGTGGGGCAGCTTGCGCGACTTCTGCGGCGGGCTCAGCGTCGCGGTCGGATCCTCGGACACGAGCTCCTCGCGCCGCAGATGCCGGTAGAACGACCGCAGGCACGCGGTCTTGCGGCTGATCGTCGCCGGCGAGCACGGAGGCCTCCCCGCTCCGTCCGGCCCGGCCTGCGGGTCGCCGGTCGCCAGGTCGGCGAGAAAGTCCGCGATCTCGGCCCGTCCGGCGTCGGTGGCGCTGCGGTCGCGGGCCGCGAGGAAGGCGCCGAACTGCAACAGGTCGGTCCGGTAGGCGTCGAGCGTGTTGCGCGCGAGGCCGCGCTCGAACTCCAGGTAGGCGAGGAAGTCGAGCACCAGCGCTTCGAAGCGCGCGTCGGCGACGTGCTCGGTGGGCTTCTCCACTGCGACTGCCATGCGCGAGAGGTTCTCGCGGGCTCCCCGCGCCCCTGCCGCTGCAACCGCGCCTGCGCACCTACTGCCGGAGCCGGGCGAACATCAGCAGGCCGACCAGCGACTTGGCGTCCTCGCAAGAGTCGATCGCGTGGTCGAGGTCCGACAGCGGCCACGGGACCACCTCGATCCTCTCCTCCGGGTCCGGGCGGTCCCCGCTGTCTTCGAGCTCCGTGGCCAGGAACAGGGTCACCTGCTCGGCGGCGAACCCGGGCGTCGTGTAGAAGCGCTTGAGCTCGCGCCACTGCCGCGCCGACTTGCCGATCTCCTCGCTGAGCTCGCGCTGCGCGCAGGCGAGCTCGGACTCCCCGTCGACGTCGAGCTTTCCCGCCGGCAGCTCGAGCAGGGCTTCCTCGCCGACCGCCTCGCGCGGCTGGCGGACCAGATACACGTGCAGGTCGTCGTGGGCGACGACGGCGACCGCCCCGGGGTGCTCGACCACCTCGCGCTCGCCGGTCGACCCGTCCGGGTATCGAAAGCGGTCGATGCGGACCCTGGCGATCCTGCCCTCGTAGACGACCTTCGAATCGATCCGCTCCACCTCAGCTCCCTTCCATCGCTCCCGCCAGCGCCCTGCCCGCGGCCAGCGGGGCGGCGAAGAACAGCGGGTCCTCGGAGATCGATCTTCCCATGGTCGTCGCAGGCAGTCCGCTCGCCGCGTAGCCGTCGAGGTCCACCCGTTCGACGGCGATGTCGTGGTGCCCGCCGCAGATCTCGATGAGCGAGTCGAGCGCCGCCTGCGCCGAGCCGCCGCCCGGCGCCTCGTCGAGCAGCGGCCAGCCCTCGAGCTCGGCCTCGGGGACGGGCACCCGCACCGGCGCCAGCAGCAGCTCGAGCACCACCGCCGAGTGATGGCTGAGGCCGCGGTGGCGAGGGCGCGGGTCCGAGCTCGAAAGGCGCGGGCAGACCAGGGTCGGAAATCCGAGCGCGATCGCCGCGTGGGCGGCGTCGAGCGCGGCCATCCCGCCATGACCGAAGCGCGTCGCCGAGCCAAGGATGCCCGGACCCGGGCCGACGATCGCCGCCTCCCAACCCAGGCGGCGCGCGGCGGCGTCGAGCCCGCCGACGAGGCTGATCGCCTCGTGCTCGCCGCCGTACGCGTTGCCGGCGGTGATCTGGCCGCAGATGAGTCCGCGATCGCGGAGCTCGACCAGGTCGCGTGACAGCGTCCCCGGGAGCGCGCCACCGGCGCCCTGTACGTACCCGACGCGGATGCCCGGCCGCGCCTGTGCCGCTGCCCAGGCGATCGGGGCCAGGTGACCGTGAAGCGAGGCGACCGCCACGGGCGGCTGGGGGCCGAGCGCGGGATCACCGTGCTCGATCTCGACCGGATCCACGGGGTGCTGAAGCGAGGTGTAGTTCAGCTTCATGATGTGGACGCCCTCGTCGCCGGAGCCGAACAGCCCTCGGCTGAGATTCACGTGGACGACGTCGAAGCCGCCGGAGCCCAATCCGAGGTCCCGCGCCTCGGTGTTGACGACGACCTCGTCGCCCACCTCCACCGGCCCCACCAGCCCCTCGTCAGCCCATGCCGCACGGTGCTCGCCGCCGACCTCGACGGTCAGGGGCTCGACCGCGACGACCGTCCCCCGGCGAAGCTTCAGCATCGCCTAGCTGCCATCGATGTCCGCCGCCAGCATCGTGATCGTCTCGCAGACCTCGAGCATCTCGACGATCCGGCGCGCGGCCACGCTCTCCTGGGGCGTGTGGTTGGCCTCGGTCCCGTTGGCGAGCAGGACGCAATCGAAGCCGCGAAGGATGAGCGCGTTGGCGTCGCTTCCGCCCCCGGTGGCGACCTCACGCGGCTCGATCCCGCGGCGCTCGAGCGCCTCGCGCGCGAGCCGAACCGGCCGGGCGCTCGGGCTCAGCCGGTAGGCGCGGAACATCTCGGTGATCTCGAGGTCGACGTCGCATTGGTGCTCGCTGGCCGCCCAGGTGCAGGCGTCGGCCATCTCGCTCAGGACCCGCGACGCTTTCGCGTCGTCGAGCGAGCGGGCCTCGCAGTCGATCCAGCAGGAGCCCGCGACGACGTTGGTCGCGGTCCCGCCCTCGATCACGCCGACGTTGGCCGTCGTCTCCTCGTCGAGCCGGCCGAGCCGCATCCTGGAGATCGCGGCCGCGGCCGCCTGGATCGCCGAGTGCCCGTCCTCAGGCCTGATCCCCGCGTGCGCCTCGGTCCCCTCGAAATGGGCCTGCAGCCGCTGGTAGGTCGGCGCGGCGGTGATCACCTCGCCGATCGGGCTGGCGTGGTCGAGGACGAACCCGGTCCTCGCCCGCAGGGCGCCGATGTCGACCTCCTTGGCGCCGCGCAGCCCGTCCTCCTCGGCGACCGTGAACACGAGCTCGAGGCCCACCGGCGCCGGCGAGCCGGCGTGGCGGGCGGCGAGCTCTGCGAGCACCGTAACCGCCGCCTTGTTGTCGGCGCCGAGGATCGTCTCGCCACGGCTGCGAAAGACGCCGTCCACCAGCTCGACCTCGACCGGCGCCGGGTGCGGAACCGTGTCGAGGTGGGCGAAGAAGGCGACCCACTCCTCCCCGCTCCCCGGCACGCGGGCGATCAGGTTGCCCGCCCCGGCGCGCGCGGGCCCGGCGGCGTCGTCTTCGACGACGTCGAGCCCGAACTCCCGCAGCTCGGCAGCCAACGCGTCAGCGACGGCGCGCTCGGAGCCGGTCGGGCTCGGGATCTCGCACAGCCGCGTGAACCGGTCGAGCAGCGGCTGGTCGGCGAGCTCGTTCACCGCTCGCCCGCCGCGAACGCGGCCGCCTCGTCCGGATCGACGAAGTTGTGGAGGCGGAGCAGCCGCCCGTCGCGGAGCTCGACCACCCATCCCGCGGGCTGCTCGAGATCGAGCCCGCTGTGCCGGCCGCGCATCGAGATCGACCCGGTGGCGACCACCACCCCCTCGCGGGGCTCGTCGATGGAGTCGAGCTGCACCATCCAGTCCGAGAATTGCTCGTCGATCTCGCGCATCCAGCGCCGTGCGCCCTCGCGCCCGCGATAGACGGCCTGCGTCAGCGCGGAGTGAACCTCGACTTCGGGGTCCACCTGGTCCGCCCGCACCTCGCGATCGCCCGAGTTCCACTGCGCCCAGAGCCCGCGCACGAACTCCTCTCCGCTCGCCACTCGGGCAGCCTACGCAAGCGCGCAAGTCGATCGCTGTCTTGACCCATCCGGCCACTCCGAATACTTTGCGGCGGATGGAATCGGCGACGATCCGACGCGCCCCGCCACTGCCGGCGATGCTCCAGGCCGGCCTGATCGGGCTGCTGATCGTCGGCGCGGTGATCGCCTGGGCGGTCACCGACGATCGGATGAACGGCATGGACGCCGGACCGGGAACCGAGCTCGGTGGCCTCGGCTGGTTCATCGGCATCTGGGTGGTGATGATGGCGGCGATGATGTTCCCGTCGATCGCGCCGATGGTGCTCATGTACGCGCGAGTCCAGGAGGGCCGGCGTGACGCGGGATAAGTCCGCGCCGGCCGGGGCCACGACGATGTTCGTCACCGGCTACCTGGTCACGTGGGCCGCGGCCGGTGCGGTCGGCTATGCGGTCTTCGCAATCTTTGACTCGCTCGACATCGGCTTCCTCGCCTGGGATGAGGCCGGTCAGTACATCGCCGGGGGCGTGATCCTCGCCGCGGCGATCTACCAGCTGACGCCGCTGAAGGACGCCTGTCTGATCAAGTGCCGCAATCCATTCATGTTCATCCTCAACTCCTGGAAGCCGGGTCGCATCGGCGCGCTGCGGATGGGGGTCGAGCACGGCGCCTGGTGCATCGGCTGCTGCTGGGCGCTGATGGCCGCGCTGTTCGCCCTCGGCGTAATGAGCATCGGCTGGATGGCGCTGATCGCCGCCTTCATCGCCACCGAGAAGCTGCTGCCCTGGAAGGCGGTTGCAAACCGGGGCATCGCGGTCATCCTGCTGGTACTCGGGCTCGCCGTCGCGTTCGCGCCCGAGGACGTCCCCGGGCTCATGCTGCCCGACTCGCCCGAGGCGGCCGCCGCAATGGAGTCGATGGGAATGGACGAGGGTTCGATGGACGAAGGCTCGATGCCAGGCGGCGCGATGGAGGACGAGTCGATGCCCGGCGATAAGGGCATGTCCGGCGACGAGGCGATGCCGAACGACAAGGGGATGTCGGGCGGCGGGATGAACGACGAGGCGGTGCCCGGCGGCTAGGCCTCGTCCGGTCCGGACCACTCGAACGGGAAGTGCTTGCTCGAGCGTCCGGGCCAGCTCCACTTCAATCCGAACGCCTCGACCTCGTCCTCGCTCGCGGTCGCGTAGGTCGCCACCTGGCCCGGGGCCGACCTCGGCGCCCGGGGCGTTATGCACGGTGACGGGGACCTCCGGGCTCGTCGGACCGGTCAGGGCCTCCGCGCTGCCCTTCGCCTTGCCGGGAACCTCGACGCTCCACCGCCGGCCTTCGTCGATCTCGAACTCGATTGGCGCGTACTCGACGCCGAGGACCTCGTCGATCAGCTCAGCGAAACCGCCGGGCCAGCCGCCGGCGTCGCCGCCGAAGATGATCTGGATCGCCTCCCGCTGAGCGTCGTCCGCACGTTCGTCGATGAAGAAGCCCATCTTCGGCTTGGCTTCGCCGGTCCAGATGTTGCCCTCGAAGGTGCCCACGGCGACCACGTTGAGGTCATCGAGCGTGACGTCGCCGTAGTTGCCGTCCGTGATGTGCCAGGCGAGGATCCCGTCGCACTGCCCCTCGTCGGGCGGCTGAGCGAAGGTGCAGGCGCACGGAACCCGGCAGCGGCAAACGTCGAACCAGTCGCCCTTCAGTCGCCAGGTCTGAACATCGGCCATCGAGCGCTCAGGCCTCGCTGCTCCACTCGAACTCGTACATCTGCGCGTACGTATGCTCGTGGGAGAAGGACAGCGGCGGGTCGCCGTTGACCTTCAACTCGACGGTGTCGCCGATCTCGGCCTGCTTGTACTCGAACCCGTCGGGGAGGTCGATTCGCACGCGGTGCTCGCCGGAATCGGGGATTTCCGGGTTGACGATCGGCTCGATCCGGCCTTCGCCTACGTCGCCGAGCTTGTAGGTTCCGCGCCGCGCCTCCCGATCGACGTCGAGCTCGATCGGAGCGACGACCGGTTCACGGACCTCGGAGACGACCGCGGCGATGATCTCCATGAAGGTCCCGCCGTGCTCGCCGCTGCTGATCGCGAGGATCGCGTCGCGCTGCTCATCGCTCGCCCCTTCGCCGATCACCGGTTGGGCGACACCGTTCCCCTCGTGAATCGCGCCCGGCCAGTGCACGGCGAAGCCGAAGCGCACCCCGTCGAGCGTGACGTCGCCGAAGCTGACCTTCGTCGATCTGCCAGGCGAGGATCGCCTCGCAGTAGCCGTGGGTCGGGTTCGCGTTGAACTGGCAGGGGCAGGCCCAGTCGCAGTTGCAGGACCCGGCGTGTTGCCCAGTCAGACGCCAGGGTGTATGTCCGTTTTCGGCCATTGGAGAACCCGCGAGTCGACTGCGGCTAGGCCGAGCCTACGCCGGGCAGCGGGTCGCGTCAACCTCGCTACTAGGAGGCGAGGACCACGTGCACGCGCCCGGGAAGGCCGCCGCCCTGGATCTGCTCGGCGACTCGCTCGGTGACCCTCCGGTGCACCTCGTCCTGGGCTTCCGGCTCGAGTGACGTGTAGGCGTCGGCGATCGGCGCAGCCAGCTTCAGCGTCTTCTCCCAGTGCTCGTCGGGGTTGGTGTATCCCCAGTCGACGTCGACCTGCTCGATCTGCGGCTCGGCGAACCCCGCGCCGGTGACCAGCTCGTTGATCCGCTCCGGGTCGCCCATCGCGAAGATCCCCGGCGCCCCGGGCTCGGGCGGCGGCATGTGGCCGAGCTCGACCATCGTCATCCCGGGAATCGCCGCCCAAAGGTTTTCCTGCGGAGCGCCCCAGACGGCGAACGCCACCCGGCCGCCGTCGCGCAGCACGCGCCGCGTCTCCGAGAGTGCCTTCGCCGGATCGGCCATCAGCATGTAGCCGAAGCGACACGAGACCCGGTCGACCGAATCGTCGTCCAGGTCCATCCGCTCGGCGTCGAGGACGCGGTACACGATGTTCGAGAGCCCCAGCTCCTCGCCGCGCCGCCGCGCCGCCTCGACCATCCCGGGCGCGAAGTCGGTCATGATCAGCCGGCCGTCGTCGCGGACGCGCTCGGCGACCGCGAAGCCCGTCTCCCCCGCCCCGCACGCGAGCTCGAGGATCGTCTCACCCGGTTTCGGATCCAGACGCTCGACGATTCGCTCGCGCACCGGACCGACCCTCTCGGCCAGGAACTCCCGCTCGTCCTCCCAGTTGCCCGAGAACCGCTGCCAGGAATCGAGTGAGCGATCGCGGTATTCGTCGAGGTCGACCATCCACCCGAGCCTAACTGAGCTCAGCGCTCGCGTCGAGCCTCGACGGCCTCTGGATCCGTGGCCGCCTCGATCTCGGCTTCCTCCGTCGCCGGACCCTCGCCGCGTTCGGCCGCCCGGCGCGAGGCCGCGCCGACGAACTCGCGGAACAGCGGCTCGGGACGGGTCGGGCGTGAGTTGAACTCGGGGTGAAACTGCGAGGCGACGAAGAACGGGTGCTCGGGCAGCTCGACGATCTCGACCAACCGCTCGTCGGGCGAGGTGCCGCTGGCGACCAGTCCCTCGTCCTCGAGCCGGCGGCGGAGCATGTTGTTGACCTCGAAGCGGTGCCGGTGGCGCTTGTAGATCACCGCCTCGCCGAAGATCTCGCGCGCCCGGGTGCCCTCGTGGAGCTTCACCGGGTCGGCGCCGAGCCGCATCGTCCCGCCCATGTCCGAGACCTCCTTCTGCTCGGGGAGCAGGTCGACCACCGGAAATGGGGTCTCGGGGTCGAACTCGGTCGAGTTGGCGCCGTCCATGCCGGCGACGTGGCGGGCGAACTCGGCGACCGCGATCTGCATCCCGAGGCAGATGCCCAGGTAGGGGATCCCGTTCTCGCGCGCGACCCTGGCCGCCTCGATCTTGCCCTCGATCCCCCGTTCGCCGAAGCCGCCCGGGATCAGGATCCCGTCGGCCCACTCGGCGATCTGGCCGGGGTCGAAGTCCTCGGAGTCGACGAGCTCGACCTCGACATTGGTGCCTTGGTGATAGCCGCCGTGGGTGAGGGCCTCGATCACCGACTTGTAGGCGTCCGCGAGCTGCACGTACTTGCCGACCAGGGCGATCTTGGTCGTGCCCTCGCAGGCGTCGGCGCGGCGCACCAGCTCCTCCCACTCGCCGAGGTCGGGGGACGGCGCCTCGACCGCGAAGTGGTCGAGCACCAGGTCGTCGGCCCCCTCGGCCCGAAGCACGAGCGGGACCTTGTAGATGTTGTCGACGTCACGGGCGGAGAGCACGGCCTCCTCGGGGACGCTCGCGAACAGGGCGATCTTCTTGCGGATCTCGCGATCGAGCCCCCTCTCGGAGCGGCAGACGAGCGCGTGCGGCTGGATGCCGATCCGCCGCAGCTCGTTGACCGAGTGCTGCGTCGGCTTCGTCTTCAGCTCGCCGGCGTGCCCGATGTAGGGCACCAGCGTCAGGTGGACGAACATGCACCGCTTCGAGCCCAGCTCGGAGTAGAGCTGGCGGATCGCCTCCAGGAACGGCAGCGACTCGATGTCGCCGACGGTCCCGCCGATCTCGGTGATCACGAAGTCGACCGCCTGGGACTCGGCGACGATCAGGATCCGCTGCTTGATCTCGTCGGTGATGTGCGGGATCACCTGCACGGTTGCGCCGAGGTAGTCGCCGCGGCGCTCGCGGCGGATGACCGAGTTGTAGACGGCCCCGGCGGTGACGTTCGAGGCCCTCGAGGTGTTCTCGTCCGTGAAGCGCTCGTAGTGGCCGAGGTCGAGGTCGGTCTCGGCGCCGTCCTCGGTCACGAATACCTCGCCGTGCTGGAACGGGCTCATCGTCCCGGGATCGACGTTGATGTACGGGTCGAACTTCTGCAGCTGGACGCGGAAGCCCCGGCTGACCAGCAGGCGGCCGATGGATGCCGCCGCGATGCCCTTGCCGAGAGACGAGACCACTCCGCCGGTGACGAAGATGAAGCGCGTCTCGCCCGGCTTCATCGCTGTGACGTCCCCTCTCTCAATCTGCCGATCGAGTCTAGCCAGCGAAGTGGCGGAACGCGATCGATGGTTTCGGAGATCGATCGAAACTCCCCGTAGATCGTCAGCGCGGCGACGATCGCGAGCGCGACGAGCCGTCCGGTGTCATCCAGCGTGACCAGGAGCGAGACCCCGGCCAGGGCGCCGATCAGGTTCGAGCCCGTGTCCCCGAGCATCGCCCGCTCGCGCAGCGTGAGCACGGCCCCGATCGCGACCGGGCCGATGAAGATCCCGAGCAGCTCCAGCGGCGCGTCCGTCCAGGCGCCGAGACAGAGGCCCACGAGCACCAGCCCGAACGCCTTCTCCACCCTCCCCGGGCGCAGGTCGAGGAGGTTGAAGAGGTTGGTCGCCAGGAGCAGCAGCGAAAGGTCGGCGAGGTAGTCGAGCCCCTCGCGCCCGCGCCCCGAGACCGCGTAGGCGGCCAGCGCGAGGGCGCCGGCGGCCTTGATCGCGCCGGTCGAGAAGCGGCCTTCGAGCACCGCGCGAGCGTGCCCGCGCCAGCCGCGGTCACTGTCCGGCGCGGTCCCGCGGCCGAGCGCGTCGTCGAGCAGGCCCAGCAGCGCGACCCCGAGCACGTAGACGATCCACCGGCGAAGCTCCGGGTCGAGCAGGTCGAGGTCGGCTCGGTCGTCGAGCACCGCCAGCGGCGCCAGCGCGAGCAGCGAGACCGACACCAGGACGGCGCCGAGTGGAAACGCCAGCCGCCGTCCCCTGTAGTTCTCCCGCACCAGCCCGGCGCGGGCCATGTCGCGTACCCAGGCCGGCGCCAGCAGGGCGGCGAGCGCCGCCGAGAGGACGAGGCCGCTCAGCACTACGGCTGGCCGGCCGAGTCGGTGAGCAGGTCGGGCAGCAGGCTGTCGGCCGTGTCCTTGACGCCGAAGTGCCCGTTCGCTCCCCCGAGCGCGTAGACCAGCGCGACCCTGCCGGCGGTGCGATCGACGTCGTCGACGGTCGAGGTCCCGCTGGCGGCGTAGAAGCCGATCGTCGAGGGGTCGGTGGTGGTCTGCTCGACGCCGACCACGGGGCTCCCGGTCGAGAGCAGGCCCGCGACGATGCCCTGCTCGAGGCGGTCGGTGGCCTCCGCCTCCTGCGGGGACAGGCCTTCCGGGCGCTCGCGCACGACCACCACCGCGTCGGTGCCCTGCGGCCGGCCGCTGTAGCGCCCTAGCAGCGTGCCGCGGAGCTCGTCAAAGCCTGGGCCACCGAACACCAGCTGCCGCCCGGCCTCGGCCCCGAACTCCTCCACCGCGTCGGCGTCACCGCGCGCCAGCTCGCGGGCCCTGCGCCCATCCAGCGTCGAGGCGAGCTCGTCGAGCGACGGCGGCTCGTCGACGACCGCGATCTGGCCGACGCGCGCGCCCGTCGGGCCGAGGGCGGACTCGACGTCGGCCGTGATCCCCTGGCTGAGCCCGCCGAGACCGATCACGGCCACCCGCTCGCCGCGCAGGTGGTCCGCGACGACGGTCGGATAGATCGCCTCCTGGAAGTCGTGCTCCTCCGCGAGCTCGCGTTCGAGGTCGCTCGCCTGGTCGCGGTAGGTGTTCACGTCCGCCTCGAGGCTGTTCTGAAGGTCCTCGGCGGTGCCGCTGACGACGTCGGAGCCGAACCCGACGCCGATCAGGATCCCGACCGCGAGAGCGATGAACACCGCCGCCAGTGAAGCGGCGTGGTAGCGCGCCGAGTACCCCATGGCCTCAGAGGTTCAGGGCGACCTTGATCTTCAGCCAGACGAGCTCGAAGAACTCGGCCAGCGCCGGCGAGCTGAGCACGACGACGATGATCAGCACCAGGGCGACGGCGATGAAGCCCCACATCTGCCACCCGCGAACGCCGGGGTTGTAGAGGCGGCTGACCCCCTTGGCGTCGACGAGGATCTCGCCGATCCGAAGCCGGGTCAGGAAGGTCGACGACATCCCGGCGCGGTTCTTGTCGAGGAACTCCGTGAGGTTGAAGTGGGCGCCGACGCTGACGATCAGCTCGGCGCCCTTCTCGTAGGCGAGGAGCATGGCGACGTCCTGGCTGGTGCCCGCCGACGGGACGACGACGAACTCAAGCCCAAGCCGCTCGAGGCGCTCCACGCCCGGCGCGCGGCCGTCCTTGTAGCCGTGGACGAGCAGCTCTGCGCCGCAGCCGAGGACCGCGTCGGTGGCCGAATCCATGTCGCCGAGGACGACGTCGGGCGTAAAGCCGTCCTCGAGGATGGCGTCGGCGCCGCCGTCGACGCCCACCAGCACCGGATTGGTGTCCTCGATGTAGGCGCGCAGCGCCTGCAGGTCGCGCCGGTAGGTCGTGCCGCGGACGACGATCAGGGCGTGGCGCCCGCGAAAGCTCGTCCGCACCACCGGCAGCTCCAGCTTCCCCGAGAGCAATTCGACCTCGCCGCGGGCATGCTTCATCGTGTTCTCGGCGAACGCCACCAGCGCCTGGTCGATCAGAGCCCGCTGGCGCTCGAGCTGGTTGGTCGCGGTCTCGAGGTCGATCACCTGCCCGGAGGCGAGCACCGTCCCGTTGCGGCGCACCTCGGCGCCGACGACGCTGATCTGATCGCCCTCGTCGAGCTCGTCGAACAGCGGCG
This sequence comes from uncultured Solirubrobacterales bacterium, assembly GCA_963793775.1. Lineage (GTDB taxonomy): Bacteria > Actinomycetota > Thermoleophilia > Solirubrobacterales > 70-9 > WHSW01. Next base: position 119,361 of record CAWCBM010000012.1, on the reverse strand, counting down.
CGTCGGGTACGTCGATCAGCTTCACGCCCGCGTTCGCGAGCACGAGCGGCCCGGCGTTCGGATAGCGGCCGGTGCACGACTCGGCGACGTTGACCACCGCCAGCGCCCCGCGATCCACCAGATCCTCGGCGGCGATCCGGTCGAGGTCGGCGTGGTCGATGACGGCGATCTCGCCGGGGCGCAGCCGCTTGACCAGGTTCTTGGTCCGGCGGTCGATCCGCGCCGCGCCGGAGAGCGGCGGCGCCGGAGGCCGCGGGCCTATGTCGGGCCCGCGCAGGTACGCGCGCGCCCGGCTGCGAAGCGCCATCGCGGGCGATTGTAGGTGTCGCGCGGCCAGCGTTTGGGGCGCCCAAGGACACGAGCACGCGCATCGCTGCAAGAGCGCTTGACTTCATGAGCGCCGGGTGTACGTTCGTGTGAGACCCGGCACGAACGCCGAACCGAACGCCTTGGATCGCCGCCAGGTTTCCGAGGGCGACCGGGGCGAGGAAGGAGTCCTATGGATTCCCAACGAAAACTGCTGGTGCTGGCAGTGGCCGTGGTCGGGATGATCATGTCGTCCACGGCAACCGCCGCGCCCAATCCCCCAGCATCCACCACCACCCAGCTGCTCACGGGCCTCGAGGGCGGCTCGGGCAGCACCGTCGGGCCGGATGGCGCCCTCTACGTCACCGAGAGCGCCGCCGGCAGAATCTCGCGAGTCGATCCGAGGACCGGTGAGATCACGACGTTCGCCAGCGGCCTGCCCGGGTCGGTCGGCGACCTCCCGGCGGCACGGTCGACGTCGAGTTCATCGGCGGGACCGCGTACGCACTGGTCACCGTTGTCGGCCCCGACGTCGGCGGTAGCGACACCGTCGGCATCTACCGAATCGACGGCCCCGACAGCTTCACCGTCATCGCGGACATCGGCGCGTTTGCCGTGAGCAATCCGCCACCGTTTCCGGTTGACATCCCAAGCGGAGTCCAGTACGCGCTGCAGAAATACCGCGGCGGGTTCCTGGTCACCGATGGGCACCACAACCGGGTCTACCGGGTCACCCGCGACGGCGAGGTCACCCAGCTCATCCAGTTCGGCAACATCGTCCCGACCGGGCTGGAGAAAAGGGGCAACACGATCTACATGGCCGAAGCCGGGCCCGTCCCCCACGACCCAGCCGACGGCAAGGTGGTGTCGTTCAAGCCGAAGTCACTCAGCCCCACCGAGGTGGCCTCCGGCGCCCCACTGCTCGTCGACGTGGAGTTCGGCCGCGGTCGCGATCTGTTCGCGCTCTCGCAGGGCACCTTCGGTGGCGGTCCCCCGGGTGCTCCGGCGGCGCCGAACACCGGCAGCCTTGTGAAGGTGAACGCGAACGGCACCTTCAGCGGGGTCGGCGACACCTTAGACCGGCCGACCTCGGTCGAGTTCATCCGAAACACGGCGTACGTCATCACGCTCACCGGTGAGATCTGGAAGATCGAGAACGCCTCGGGCCCGCCGCACGGCGCGTCGGGTTGAGAACGCAGCGGCGAGGACCTGCTCAGGGCGGCTAGGCGGCCTCGAGCAGGTCCCTCGCGTGGCGGCTCGCGGCCCGGTCGCCGCGCTCGCCGCCGAGCATGCGGACGATCTCGTCGACCAGCGCGTCGCCGCTGACCGCCTGCACGGTCGCGAGCGCCTCGCCGCCGGCGCTGCGCTTGGCGATCGTGAAGTGGGTCGAGGCCTGCGAGGCCACCTGCGGTAGGTGGGTGATGCAGATCACCTGCCGGCTCTCGCCGAGGCGCCGAAGCCGCTCGCCGACCGCGCGGGCGGTGGCGCCGCCGACGCCGGCGTCGATCTCGTCGAAGACAAGCGTGCGGGCGCTGCGATCGTTGGCGAGGCCGGTGAGCGCCAGCATGATCCGGGAGAGCTCGCCTCCCGAGGCCGCCTCCTTGAGCGGCGACGCCGGCATCCCGGGGTTCGTCGCGACCATCAGCTCCACCGTCTCCGCGCCGGAGGGCCCGAACCCGCTTCGGTGCGGCTCGAGCGCGACCGCGAGGCGCGCGCCGTCCATCGCCAGCTGACCGAGCTCGTCGGCGACTCGTTCGCTCAGCCGCTCGGCGGCCTCGGCGCGGTCCTCGCTCAGCCGTGTGGCGAGGGGCGCCCGTTCAGCCTCCGCCTCGGCGATCTCCGCCTCGAGCTCGGACTCGCGCTCGCCCGCGTTCTCGAGCTCGTCGTCCGCTGACGACAGCGCTCGCCGTGCTCGAGCACCGCCTCGATCGAGCCGCCGTGCTTTCGCTTCAGGCGGTCGTTCGCCGCCAGCCGCTCCTCCACGGCCTCCAGCCGTCCGGGCTCGGCGTCGACCGAGTCGAGGTAGCCGCGCAGCTCGCTGCCGAGATCGTCGAGCTCGACCGCCGTGGCCCGCAGGCGCTCGGCGAGCGCGTCGAGGGCGTCGTCGACCCCGCCTGCGGAGGACATGCCCGCGTCGGCCGCAGCCAGCGCCGAGGTCGCGCCGCCGCCGTCTTCGGCGTCGCCGCTGATCGCCGCCAGCGCTCCGGCGGCGGCGGCTCGCAGGGCCTCGGCGTGGCGTAGGCGCTCGCGCTCGCCGGCGAGCTCCGCCTCCTCGTCGGGGTCGGGCGCCACCGATTCGATCTCGGCGAGCTCGAAGCGCAGCAGGTCGAGGTCTCGCTCCCGCACGCCCTCCCGCTCCCGCAGAGCCCCAGTTCGCCTCGCAGCCGGGCGACCTCCCGGTGAGCGGCCCGGTAGCGCGTGCACAGCTCGAGGTGATCGCCGCCGGCGAAGCCGTCGAGGATCTCCATCTGCGCCGACGCCAGCGTCAGCCGGCGGTGCTCGTGCTGGCCGTAAAAGGCGAGCAGCCGCGAACCGAGGGCCCGCAGGTCAGCCGCCGACGCCGAGCGCTGGGCGACGAAGGCGCTTGTTCGTCCCGAGATGCCGACGCGACGGCCGAGGACGAGCTCCGTGGCGTCGTCGGGCAGCCGCTCGGCGAGCTCGGCCAGCTCGGGATCGTCCAGGAGGCCGTCGGGCATCGCGAAGACGCCCTCGACCCACGCCTCATCGGCGCCGGGCCGGACGATCTGTGGCCGCGCGCGGCCGCCGAGCAGCAGGTCGAGCGAGTGCGCGAGCACGGTCTTGCCCGCCCCTGTCTCGCCGGTGATCGCGTTCAGCCCCTCGCCGAGCCGCAGCTCGGCGCGTTCGATCAGCAGCAGGTTCTCGATCCGAAGCTCGAGCAGCATCGGTCCCCGTTTGTAGCGATGCGTGCCGACGGATTCAGCCCGCGGCGGGCGCCGGCTCGGCGGCCGGCGCGCCGACGAAGTCGCTGCGGCGGACGAGCGCGAAGGTGAGCGCAGCGCCGGCGAAGAGGACGATCGCGGCGATCAGCAGGATGTCGTTGAAGGCGGCGATGAAGGCGCCGGTGGCCGCGTCGCCGAATTCCGGCGGCACCGCCCGGCTGCCCCCGGCGGCGACCGCCTCGTCGAGCCCGGGTGGCGCGTTCGGGGCCAGGCTCGCCAGGTGCGAGTTGATCTGCGACTGGAACACCGCGCCGAGGCCCGCAACGCCGGTCGCGATCCCGACCTGGCGAAAGGTGCTGTTGATGCCCGAGGCCATTCCCGAGCGGGCCGCCGGCACGACACCGATCGCGGTCGAGGCGATCCCGGGGTTGGTGAGGCCGATGCCGAAGCCGGCGAGCAGGAACCCGGGCAACAGCGTGGTCCAATCCGAGTCGGGGGCAACTCCGCGCATCTCGAGCAGCCCGACGCCGATGAACGTGAGCCCGACCGCCATCAGCGTCCGCGTGCCGACCCGTTCCATGACCTTGGCCGCCGCCGGGGCGACGAAGAACGACAGCAGGGTGAGCGGCAGGAAGCGCACCCCGGCCTCGAGCGGCGAGTACCCGAGCACGTTCTGGATGTAGAGCGTGAGGTAGAGGAACATCGCGAACATGCCCGCCGACAGCGCGAAGGCGGCGATCGAGACGCCGCCGAACGACGGCTTCCGGAACAGGCTCAGGTCGAGCATCGCCGCCCTCCCGCGCCTGGCCTCGACGATCACAAAGGCCGCCAGCAGCACCACGGCCCCGGCGAGCGAGGCCACGATCACGCCGCTCGACCAGCCCTCCGGGTTACCGCGGATCAGGCCGAAGATGAGCAGGAAGAGCCCGCCCGAGAACGTGACCAGGCCCGCCCAGTCGATCGGCTGGGGGTCGGTGGCGGCGACGTTGACCAGCTTGCGCTCGGTGAGGATCACCGCGGCGATCCCGATCGGGATGTTGACGAAGAAGATCCACTCCCAGCCGAGGCCCTCGGTGAGCAGCCCGCCGACCAGCGGCCCGATCGCGACCGCCCCGCCGACGGTCGCCCCCCAGGCGCCGATCGCGGTGGCCCGCTCGGGGCCCTCGAACTCCTGGGCGATCAGCGCCAGCGCGGTGGCGAACATCGCCCCGCCGCCGATTCCCTGCAGGCCGCGAGCGAGGTTGAGCAGCGTCGGGTCGTGGGCGATGCCGCAGAGGAACGAGGCGAAGGTGAAGAGACCGAAGCCGACCGAGAACACCCGCCGGCGTCCCAGCCGGTCGCCGAGCGAGCCGGCGACCATGAGGAAGGTCGCGAGGGTGAGCGCGTAGGCGTCGACCACCCATTGCAGGCTCGAGAGCGAGGCCCCGAGATCGCGCTGGATGTCTGGCAGGGCGACGTTGACGATCGTGATGTCGAGCAGCAACATGAACGTCGCCACGCACACCAACAGCAGCGTCCACCACTTGCGCTCCATCACGACGAGTATGCCGATGCGGTGGGCTCGGCTTTCGGCATGGTCAGTGCGCGAGGCGCCCGAACTTCTCGCGCACCCGGGTGTAGAAGTTGAGCCCCGGAAGCTGGGCCAGGCGGGCGACACCGTCGCGGAAGCTGACGTGCATCTCGCCGCCGCTTGCGAGCTCGCCGACGTACTTGCCGTCGAGGACGATGTCGACGGGGTCGCGGTCGGGCGCGTTGGAGATGCTGAGCAGGTCCTGCGGGGCGACGACGAGCGGCCGCGCGGTGAGCGTGTGCGGCGCGATGAAGCTGACCACGTAACCCTCGACCCCCCAGGCGAGGATCGGCCCTGCGTTGGCGAGGTTGTAGCCGGTCGACCCGGCCGGGGTGGCGGCGACCAGGCCGTCGCAGCGCACGTGCCCGACCTCGCGCCCGCCGAGCCGATACGAGAGCTCGGCGACGCGGCCATGGGGGCGGCGGATCAGCGAGACGTCGTTGAGCGCCGCCGGTGTCTCGGTGTCCACCGAGGCCTCCAGGCCCGGCATCTCGAGCACCTCGACCTCGTCGGCGAACAGCTTCTCCAGTCCGCCCTCCAGCTCATCGCGCTCCACCGCGGCGAGAAAGCCCACGGTGCCGAAATTGACCCCGAACACCGGTACGGAGGAGTGCGCGCAGGCGCGAAGGGCCTGCAGGATCGTGCCGTCGCCGCCGAGGACCACACACGCCTCCGCGTCGCCGGGAAGCTCGTCGATCGCTTCCACGCCGGCCGCAGCCTCGCGGTGCTTGTCGATCTCCTCCCGCGGGGCGAGGACCCTCACCCCCGCCGCCCGCGCGGCGGCCACCGTTCGGCGAACGGCGTCGCTCGTCTCGTCCGGATGACTGTGGGTCAGGAGCGCGATCGCGTTCACGGTTCGACCTCGGCGATCGCGGCCTCGAGGTCGGCGACCCGCTCGCCGCCCCGCGAGGCCCAGATGAACGTCTCGCGGTTTCCCTTCGGGCCTGCAAGCCCCGAGGAGGCAAAGCCGCGCACCTTAGCCCCGCGCCCGAGACCGCCTCGGCGGCCGCCCTCAGCGCGTCGCGACGATCCTCGGCCGAGCGCACCACCCCTCCCTTGCCCACCCGCTCCGGGCCGAGCTCGAACTGAGGCTTGACCAGCGCCAGCAGCTCACCCCCGGGCGGCACGCAGGCCGCGAGGGCCGGCAGCACCTTGGCCAGCGAGATGAACGAGAGGTCCGCCGTCACGAGGCTGGGCTCGAACGGCAGCTCAGCGGGGTCGATCTCCCTGGCGTTGCGGCCCTCGATCACCTCGACCCGCGGGTCGTTGCGCAGGCCCCAGTCGAGCTGGCCGCGGGCCACGTCGAGCGCGATCACCCGCGCCGCGCCGCGCTTGAGCATGCAGTCCGTGAAGCCGCCGGTCGAAGCGCCGGCGTCGAGGCAGTCGCGGCCCGCCGGGTCGATGCCGAGCGGGTCGAGCGCGTTCGCGAGCTTGATCCCGCCGCGGGAGACGAAGGGCGGCGGCTCGGCGAGCAGCAGCTCGGCGTCCTCGGCGACCAGTTGGCTGGGCTTGATCGCGAACGGCCCGTCGCGCGCCGATCTGAACCCGCCCGGCCCGGACCGACTCGGCCGCGGCCGTCCTGGACCCGGCGAGCCCGCGCTCGGCGAGCAGCGCGTCGATCCGTCGCTTCGCCATCGCGCGGAAGGTAGCGGCGGGCGCCGAGATTGGCGCGTTCCTCTCGCTATCCGAGAAGAAAGCGCCATAGGCTCGCGAGATCCAAGGCGAGATTCTCACTGTTGGCCACTCGACGCATCCGATCGAGGTCTTCATCGGCCTGCTGCAAGACGCGGAAGTCGAGCTCGTCGCCGACGTCCGCCGCTACCCCGGCTCGCGCCGCAACCCCCAGTTCAGCGTCGAGCCGCTGGCGCGATCGCTCGCGGGCGCGGGCATCGGCTATGAGCAGTTCGGCGACTCGCTCGGCGGGCGCCGCTCTCGCGACTCCTGGCCCGGGTCGACAACTCGGCCTGGCAGAACCCGGCGTTTCGGGCGTACGCGGATCACATGTGGACGCCCGAGTTCGCCGCCGGTCTCGAGCGGCTGGAGGGGCTGGCGCGAGAGCGCCGCACGGCGATCATGTGCGCCGAGGCCCATCCCAGCCGCTGTCACCGGCGCCTGATCGCCGACGCCCTGCTCGCCCGCGGCTGGACCGTGGTCCACCTCCTGGCCGATGGTCGCCGCGAGCGGCACGCCCTCTCGCCGCACGCGGTGATCGACGACGGCCGGGTGAGCTATCCGCCCCAGCCGTCGCTCGGCCTCTGACCGAGCGAAACGCCCCGCATCTCCGTGGTGCGTGTCGGGGTACAGGGAGGAGAGAACCACAGTGGACCGCGTTAGCGGATTCGGTCGCTAGAAGCCCATAGAAGCGCGGATGAGCTCTGCTGACGAAGCCGGGCGCCTCGGAAAGATCGATCGCCGTCTCGTTCCGCGTTCTAACAGTCCTGCTCTCAGGGCGGCCCGCCGCCGCTCCGTGAGCCGGCCAGCACGACTTCTCGGTTTGTGCCGTGGATGAGAAGAAACTCAGGTCTCTCTAATCCAGGTCTCAGTTCTCGCCCCGACGATCAGGGGCATGATCGAGAGACTTGTCCCCGGTTCGGCTTCTGCGGAGGCGTTCTCCGAGGCCGACGGCCCACTGTTCGCGAGCGAAGCGGCTGCGGTTGCGAGCGCCTCGGCCGAGCGACGACGTGAGTTCGCCACCGGGCGGAGCTGCGCGCGCCGCGCCCTGGTCGAGCTCGGGGAGTCCGCCGTACCGGTACCTCGAGACACCGACGGGGCGCCGGTCTGGCCCCAGGGGATCGTCGGCAGCATCACCCACTGCGCCGGATACCGCGCCGCGGCCGTCGGCCGCTCCGGCGAGCTCGCGGGGATCGGGATCGACGCCGAGCCGCATGCCGCGCTGCCATCGGAGGCGCTCGACGTAGTGGCCGGGGATGCGGAGCGGGCACGGCTGCGGCAGCTCTACGACGCCGAGCCGAACGTCCACTGGGACCGCGTCGTGTTCAGCGTCAAGGAGGCGGTGTTCAAGGCCTGGTTCCCGCTCACGCGGCGCTGGCTCGAATTCACCGATGTGTCGGCGTCGCTTTCGCGCGGCGGCACGTTCTCGGCGCGGGTCCACGTCAAGGCACCAGCTGCCGCCAGCGTTGACGTGCGCTCGTTCGCCGGCCGTTGGACCGTCGCCGGCGGGCTGATCCTCGCGGCGACCGCAGTGAGCCGATGACCACCCCGGTCCTCGAGACCGAACGGGCCTTCGCCGAGCTCCTCGGGGAGGTCCTCGGGGTCGACGACGTCCCGGTCGACGGCCACTTCTTCGACGAGCTCGGCGCCGACTCGCTGGTGATGGCTCGCTTCTGCGCCCTGGTCCGCAGGCGGAAGGACCTGCCGCAGGTCTCGATCAAGCAGGTCTACGAGCGCCCGACGATCCGCCGGCTCGCAGCGGCGCTCGGCGACGAGGCGCCCGCAGGGGTCGCGCCGGCGGCGCCGGCCGTAGTCAAGGCCGCGCGCCCGGCGAGCACGGCGAAGTACCTCCTCACCGGCGCCCTCCAGGCACTCGCCTTCCTCGCCTACGCCTTCCTCGCGGCGCTGGCGATCGCCCCAGGGTACGAGTGGATCTCCGCCGGCTCCGGCCTCCTCGACACCTACCTGCGGTCGGTGGCGTTCGGCGGCGCGATCTTCGCGGGCGCGTCGGCAGTTCCGATCCTCGCCAAGTGGATCTTCGTGGGCCGCTGGAAGCCCGGGGAGATCCGGCTCTGGAGCCTCGCCTACGTCCGCTTCTGGATCGTCAAGACCCTGATTCGCACGAGCCCGCTGGTCCTGTTCGTGGGCTCTCCCGTCTACAACCTCTATCTGCGCGCGCTCGGGGCGCGGGTCGGGCGCGGCGCCGTGATCCTCACCCGCAACGTCCCGGTGTGCACGGACCTGCTCACCGTCGGCGACGGGGCAGTGATCCGCAAGGACTCGTTCCTCAACTGCTACCGCGCCGACGCCGGCATGATCCGGACCGGGCGCGTGACCGTGGGGCGAGATGGGTTCCTCGGCGAGATGGCGGTCGTCGACATCGAGACCTCGCTCGGAGACGGAGCCCAGCTCGGTCACTCCTCCTCGCTGCACGAGGGGCAGGTCGTGCCCGCGGGCGAGCGCCTGGTCGGGTCGCCCGCGGATGAGCGGACCGAGACCGATTACCGCGCGGTCGAGCCGCGGTCCGGCGGCCCCACCCGAAGGGCCGGCTACGGGGCGCTGCAGCTGCTCGGCACGCTCGCGGTGCGCGCCCCGCTCGCCGTCGGCGGGATCGCGCTCGTGGTCGCCGGGGTTCCCGGGCTCACCGGTCTGCTCGGCTCGCGCGCGCCGGCGTTCACGAGCTGGGCGTTCTACGGGGACGCCCTCGTCACCGCCTCGGTCGTCTTCGTAGCGGCGGTGCTCCTCGGCCTGCTGTTCGTGACCACCGTCCCGCGCCTGCTCAACCTCGCGCTCGAGCCCGACCGCACCTACCGCCTCTACGGCTTTCAGTACTGGGCCCACCGGGCGATCGAGCGGCTCAGCAACATTCGCTTCTTCACCTACCTCTTCGGCGACAGCTCCTACATCGTCAACTACCTGCGCTGGCTCGGCTACGACCTCTCGACGGCCGAGCAGACGGGCTCGAACTTCGGCCTCGAGGTGAAGCACGAGAACCCGTTCCTGAGCCGGGTCGGCGGCGAGACGATGGCCGCCGACGGCCTCTCGATCATCAACGCCGACTACTCGGGTAGCTCGTTCCGGCTCTCGCGGACGACGATCGGCGACGACAGCTTCATCGGCAACTACGTCGCCTATCCGCCGCGCGCCCGGACCGGCGCCAACGCCCTGCTCGCGACCAAGGTCGCGGTCCCGACCGATGGTGAGGCCCGGGAGGACGTCGGGCTGCTGGGTTCGCCCAGCTTCGAGATCCCGCGCTCGGTCCTGCGCGATTCGCGCTTCGACCACCTGCGGAGCGGAAACGAGCGGGATCGCCGCCTCCGCGCGAAGAACCGGCACAACGTGATCACGATGGGGCTGTTCCTGTTTGCGCGGTTCGTCTTCCTTCTTGGCGTGACCGTGCTCGCGTCCGGCGCCGCGGGCCTCTACGACTCGATCGGCGCGGTCGCGGTCGCGCTCGGGACGGCGCTCACTCTCCCGTTCACCGTCCTCTTCTTCATCGGGGTCGAGCGGGCCGGCGCCAGCTTCCGGACGCTTCGGCCCCGCTACTGCTCGATCTACGACCCCTACTTCTGGTGGCACGAGCGCTACTGGAAGCTGGGCACGCAGCCGCGGCTGCTCGACGGCACCCCGTTCAAGAGGCTCGCCTGGCGGCTCCTCGGCGTCCGGATCGGCAGGCGCGTCTTCGACGACGGCGGGCGGATCGTGGAGAAGACGATGGTCGCGATCGGCGACGACTCCGTGCTCAACGCCGGAACGATTATCCAGCCGCACTCGCAGGAGGACGGCGCCTTCAAGTCCGACCGGATCGAGATCGGCGCCGGCGTCACGCTCGGCACCGGGGCGCTCGTTCACTACGGAACCGTGATCGGCGACGGCGCGGCGGTGGGGCCCGACTCGTTCCTGATCAAGGGCGAGGAGGTGCCGCGAAACGCCCGATGGGCCGGGAACCCGGCGCGGCCATGGCGGAAGCCGGAGCGACCGGCCGCAGAGCCGACGACGATCCCGCACTGGAACCTCGACCCGATGCCGGGCGTCGCCGAGCACCGCGCGACGATCCCCGCCGAGCTCGCCGCGGCCGTGCGTGGGCTCGCGCACGAGCTCGGTAGGCCGACGAGCGCGGTGGTGCTTGCCGCGCACGCCAAGGTGTTCGCGGCGCTCACGGGTGAGCGCGACCTCGAGGCGGGCTCATGGCGGGGGCTCGCGCTCGCAGCCGAGTCGAAGCTGGAGTCAGACCTAGCGCGGAGCGGCCTCGACGTCGCCATCTCGGACAAGGGCGGGCCGCTCGCCCTCCGTCTGCGGTACAGGAGCGACGCCCTCGACGCCGAGGCGGCCGAGCGGATCGCCGGCTACCACGTCGCCGCGCTGGAGCTGATGGTCGCCGACCCGGACGGCGACCACTCACGGCAGAGCCTGCTCTCCGCCGCGGAGGTGCGCCACCAGGTCGAGGGTCTGGCGGGGCCGCGGCGCGAGCTCCCGGACCGCCGCGTCCACGAGCTGTTCGAGGCGCGGGCGCGGGCGAACCCGGAGGCGCTCGCCGCATCCGACGGCGAGCGGGAATGGACCTACGGCGAGCTCAACGCCCGCGCCAACCGCCTCTCCCGGGCGCTGCTCGCGCGGGGACTGCGAGGCGAGGGCGTCGTCGGTGTGGTCACCGAGCGCAACCTCGACTGGATGGCCGCGGTGCTCGCGGTCTTCAAGGCCGGCGGCGCCTACCTGCCGATCGAGCCCCAGTTCCCGGCCGACCGGATCGCGGCGACGCTCTCGCGCGCCGGGAGCGACCTGGTGCTGGCCGAGGCCGGGAGCACCGCGACCCTCGATCAGGCGCTCGAGTCGCTGCCCGCGGTCGAGGCGCTCACGATCGACGCGGCGTACGCCGAGGGCCACGACGACGGCGATCCCGGCGTCGAGGTCGGCCCCGACCAGCTCGCCTACGTCTACTTCACGTCCGGCTCCACCGGCGAGCCCAAGGGGGCGATGTGCGAGCACGCGGGGATGCTCAACCACCTCTACGCGAAGATCGACGACCTCGGGATCGGGGCGGCTGACGTGGTCGCGCAGACCGCGCCCCAGTGCTTCGACATCTCACTCTGGCAGCTCGTCGCGGCGCTCCCGGTGGGCGGGCGGACGCGGATCGTCGACCAGGAGACGATCCTCGACGTCGACCGCTTCCTCGACACGATCGTGGACGACCGGGTCGCGGTGCTTCAGCTGGTGCCCTCCTATCTCGACGTCGTGCTCTCCCATCTCGAGCACGAGCCGCGCGACCTCGCGAACCTGCGCTGCGTCTCGGTCACCGGCGAGGCCCTGACGGTGGAGCTGGCCGAGCGCTGGTTCGCGGCCGCGCCCGAGGTCCTGTTGGTGAACGCGTATGGCCTCACCGAGACCTCCGACGACACGAACCACGAGGTGATGGACCGCCCACCGGATTCGGATCGGGTCCCTCTCGGTCGCCCCGTGAACAACGCCCGCGTCTACGTCGTCGACGAGCACCTCGCGCTCGTGCCGCTCGGCGCGCCCGGCGAGATCGTCTTCTCCGGGGTCTGCGTCGGCCGCGGGTACGTCAACGACCCCGAGCGCACTCACCGGGCGTTCGTGCCCGACCCACACCGCGAGGGCGCGCGGCTTTACCGAAGCGGCGACTACGGCCGCTGGCGGCCCGACGGCAAGCTCGAGTTCCTCGGCCGCCGAGACGCGCAGGTGAAGATCAACGGCTTCCGGATCGAGATCGGCGACGTCGAGAACGCCCTCTCGCGGGTGAGCGGGGTGCGGCAGGGGGCCGCGGTCGTCGCCGAGCGCAACGGCCGCGGCAAGCGGCTGGTGGCGTTCTACTCGGGCCCGGGCCCGCTCGAGCCCTCCGAGCTGCGCGACCTCCTCGGCGAGTCGCTGCCCGCCTACATGGTCCCGTCGTCGTTTCACTGGCGCGATGACCTGCCGCTGACCGACAACGGGAAGGTCGACCGCAACCGGCTGGTCGCCGAGGTGAACGGCGGATGACCGCGCCCGCCACAAGCGCGCCCGAGTTCGCTGTCATCTCCGGCCGCCAGGTACGGGACGTGCTGGCGGGGCGAGAGCGCGAGATCGTCGACCTGGTCGAGGCGACCTACCGGCTCCACAGCGCCGGCGGCGCGACGGTCAACCCGCCCTCGTACTTCCTCCGCTTCCCCGATCGGCCCTCCGCCCGGATCATCGCGCTGCCCGCCTCGATCGGCGGCGCGGAGCCGGTCGACGGGATCAAGTGGATCTCGAGCTTCCCCGAGAACGTCGCCGGCGGCCTGCCGCGCGCGTCGGGAGTGCTGGTCCTCAACGACCCCGAGAACGGCTACCCGATCGCCTGCCTCGAGGCCTCGGCGATCAGCGCCACCCGGACGGCGGGGATGGCCGCGTCGGCGGCGGACTGGCTCAGCCGCGGCCGTGGGCGCCCGGCCCGCGTCGGATTCGTCGGCGCCGGCCTGATCGCCCGCCACATGCACGCCTTCCTCACGGCCACCGGCTGGTCGTTCGAGGAGGCCGGCGTGCACGACCTCTCCGACGAGAGCGCGGCCCGGTTCCGCGCCGACGTCGAGCGGGCCGACGGCGCCGGCCGCGTCACGGTCCACGACGACGCCGAGGCGCTGATTCGGTCCAGCGACCTCGTCGTCTTCGCCACCGTCGCCGCCCGGCCGCACGTGACCGAGCCTGCCTGGCTCGAGCACAACCCGCTGGTGCTGCACCTGTCGCTGCGCGACCTCGCGCCGGAGATCCTGCTCGCCTCGGCGAACTTCCTCGACGACGTCGAGCACTGCCTCAAGGCCGACACCTCACCGCATCTCACCGAGCAGCTCACCGGCAACCGCGACTTCATCGACGGCACGCTCGACGACGTGATCGCTGCCCGGGTGCCGGTGCCGCGGGACCGGCCAGTCGTGTTCTCTCCCTTCGGTCTCGGCGTCCTCGACCTCGCGCTCGGCCGCTACGTCCACGAGCACCTGGGCCGCCTGGGCGAGCTGCGGATAGTCGACGACTTCTTCGCCACGCGAACGGGGGTCGCTCGTGACCGTCATCTCCGTTCCACAGGAGTTCAACGAGGACGAGCTCTTCGTCGACCTCCGGCCGATGCTCGGCCATGCGCTCTACCTCAAGTGCGAGGGCTTCAACTTCGCCGGCTCGATCAAGCTGAAGACGGCGACCGAGCTCGTCGAGGCGGCCGAGCGCCACGGGCAGCTGGGGCCCGACTCGATCCTGGTCGAGTCATCGTCGGGCAACCTGGGCGTGGCCCTGAGCATGATCGCCGCGAGCAAGGGCTACCACTTCCTCTGCGTCACGGACGATCGCTGCAACGACGCCACCAGGCAGCTGATGGAGGCCATGGGCGCCGAGGTGCATGTGATCACCGAGCCGGACCCCGAGGGCGGCCTGCTGGGGGCGCGGATCGGCCACGTCCAGGAGCTGTGCGCCTCCGACGAGCGCTACCTGTGGCTGAACCAGTACCGGAATCCGAACAACTGGAGGGCGCACTACCGCCTCACGGCGCCCGCGATCGTCCGCGAATTCCCGGAGCTCGACGTGCTCTTCGTCGGCGCCGGCACCTCGGGGACGCTGATGGGCTGCGCGCGCTTCCTGCGCGAGTGGCACCGGCCCGTGCGGGTCGTCGCGATCGACACGGTCGGCTCGGTCACCTTCGGCGCACCGGCCGGGCGGCGGCTGATCCCCGGCCTCGGCACGAGCGTCCGACCACCACTGCTCGACGAGTCCTTCGTGGACGAGGTGATCCGGGTCGAAGAAGCGGACACGATCCGCGCCTGCCGGCGGCTGGCGCGGCGCGGGTTCCTCTTCGGCGGCTCGACGGGCACCGTGGTCAGCGGCGCTGCCGACTGGCTCGAGCGCAACGGCAGCGAGGGGCTCACGGCGGTCGCGATCTCGCCGGATCTCGGCGAGCGCTACCTCGAGACGGTCTATCGCGATGAGTGGGTGGAGGAGCACTACGCCCCGGCCGCGCCCGAGTTGGCGCTGACCGCTTGAGTGATTAGAGGACTCTAAGGCGGCTCTCAGCTTGGTCTCACGGCGGTCACCGAGGCTGGACGCCGTCAACTACCGGCCGGCGTTTGGCCGGTCCAACGAGAGGACCTGAGGATGCCAGGAGCTACGACCTTCGACCGACTGCTCGTCGCCGCGGTGAGCCTGGTGACGGCCGTCTTCGCGTTCGGAACGTTCGGGGCGTTCGTCACGCCCGCGCTCGCCGACAACGCCACCGGCAAGCGTGGTGACGATGACGCCCTCGAGATCGTCGTCAAGGACGACGACGATGACGACGACACCGGCGGCGGCGACGACACGGGCCGAGGTGACGGCACCAAGAGCCGCGATGGCGACTCGAACAGCAACAGCAAGACCGGCACCACCCGCGGCACCGGCAAGAGCCGCTCGAAGAGCAACACGAGCTAGGGATGGAGCCCTTCGCAAGCCCGGCTCCCGCGACGTCGCCCCCGGCGGCGTCGCGGGGCGCCGAGGCACACTGGCAACTCGAGGAGGGTGAGCCGCTCGCCCCCGGCCGCACGGCCCTGAAGCGGCTCGGCGGCGGTCGCCGTTACGACGCCTACCTCGCCTGGGACGAGCGGCTGCACGCGATCGTCGTCTGCAAGCTCGTGCGCCCGCATCTCGTCGGTGACCCGCACGTCCTCGCCGGGCTCTCGGGCGAGTGGGAGATGCTCGAGCTGCTCGATCACCCGGTGATCGTCCGCGGGTTCGACGCCGCGCTCGACGGCCCGCGCCCGCACATCGTCCTCGAGCACCTCGAGGGCCCGCGGCTCTCGACCCTGGTGCGCCGCTACGGCCCGCTGCCGGTCGACCAGCTCGTCCCCCTCGCGCTCCAGCTGAGCTCGGCGCTCCACTACCTGCGCGGCCGCGACGTCGTCCACCTCGACCTCAAGCCGTCGAACACGATCATGGGCGGGCCGCCGCGGCTGATCGACCTGAGCGTTGCCATGACGGCCGAGGAAGCGGCCGACCTTCGATCCCACGTCGGCACCGACGCCTACATGGCGCCGGAGCAGTGCGACCCCGAGGGCCGCGGGCCCGTGGGGCCAGCCGCGGACGTGTGGGGCCTTGGAGTGACCCTGTACGAGGCCGCCACCGGAGCGCTCCCGTTCGGCGAGCCGGACCCCGGTGCGGGCGGAGTGCGGGCGCGCTGGCCGCAGCTCGAGGCCGCGCCGCGCTGGCCCGACCCCGTGCCGGACGAGCTCGCCGCGCTGATCATGCTCTGCCTCGAGCCCGACCCCGTGCGCCGGCCCGAGCCTGGCGACCTGCACGCGGCGCTCGAGCCGATCCTCGGCGCGCTGCCGAAGCCGCGGCTGTCCCGGCTGAAGCCGCGCCTTTAGACGGCGGGCGGCGATGCCCGGAATCAGGCCGACGCTCGTCCTCCTCCTCGCGGCCGCCGTCGGCGGCGTGCTGGTGCTGCCCGATGTCCTGGACGGCGCCCGGCAACAGCCGATCGAGCCGGTCCGGATAGAGCGCGCGGCACCGCCGCCGCCACCGGGCGATGCGGGCGGCCGTCGAGACGGCCGGGGCGACCGGCCTCGCCAGGGCGAGCGGCCGCCCGAGCGCGATCGCGGCGGCGAACCGGCCGCGCCCCCCGCGGAGGCGCCGACGCCAAGCCAGCCGCCGCAGCCGGCGCCTACGCACCCTGCCCCGACGGCGCCGCCCGCCTCGCCGAACGACGACGACGGTGATGATGACGGCGGGGAGGCGAGCGGCGGCGCGGCGGCCGGTGGCGGCAGCGGCCAGGCGCCCTCCGGCCCGGAGTCGCAACCCGCACCACCCCCTCCCCCGGCGCCGACGCCCCCGCCGCCACCGGTCGAGGAAGATGATGACGACGACGACCTTGACGACGACGACCTGGGCGAAGACGAGGACGACTGAGGATGGCCACCGGTGAGTCCCGGGAGCCCGGAGCCGGGTGCGCCGAGCGCCCACCGATCTCGAGCCCGACCCCGTGGGCCGCCCGCCGCTCGCGCGCCGGATCACCGGCGGGGTGCGCACACGGATCCTCGCCTCCTACGTGATCCTGCTCGCGATCGCGGCGTTCGCCTCGGTGCTGGCGGTGCGCCAGGTGCTGCTGGTGCGCCTCGACGACCGCGTCGAGGAGAACCTCCAGCAGGAGGTCGAGGAGTTCCGAGCGCTCGCCGGCGGCATCGATCCCCGCACCGGCGAGCCGTTCGGCGACGACGTGCAAGGCGATCTTCAAGACCTATCTCCGAGCGCAACGTCCCCGACAACGACGAGGAACTGATCACCGTCCCGCGCCGGGGAACGCCGCGGCGCGACGGCGGCGACAACACCCAGAGCTTCACCTTCGGCGACTTCATCGCCCGCTGGCGGACGCTCGAGGAGGTCGAGCGCGGGGACGATCGACACGCCCGGGGGGCCGGCCCGCTACGTGGCGATCCCGGTCGAGGGGGAGGCGGGCACCTGGGCACGTTCGCGGTCGCGATCTTCACCGCCGGCGAGCGCGAGGAGGTCGACGAGGCGGTGACGATCGTCGCCGCGGTCGCCGGCGCGGTGCTGCTGCTCGGCTCGATCGTCGCCTTCTCGATCGTCGGCAGGGTGCTGGCGCCGCTGAGGGAGCTTCGAGACGCGGCCCGCTCGGTCTCCGGCACGCAGATGGGCCGGCGGATCCAGGTGGAAAGCGACGACGAGATCGCCGAGCTCGCGGGGGCGTTCAACCGGATGCTCGACCGGCTGACGGTCGCGTTCGCGAGCCAGCGCGAGTTCATTCGCGACGTGAGCCACGAGCTACGAACGCCGATCGCGGTGTCACGCGGACACCTCGAGCTGCTCGCCGAGGGCCACTTCTCCGACGAGAGCGACCGCCGCGAGGCGATCGCCCTGGTCACCGGCGAGCTCGACCG
Source organism: uncultured Solirubrobacterales bacterium (assembly GCA_963793775.1). Taxonomy (GTDB): domain Bacteria; phylum Actinomycetota; class Thermoleophilia; order Solirubrobacterales; family 70-9; genus WHSW01. Next base: position 102,031 of record CAWCBM010000012.1, on the reverse strand, counting down.
CATGAACCGCTTCGTCGAGGATCTGCTGCTGCTGGCGAAGGCCGAGAGCCCGAACTTCCTCCAGCTCGAGACGGTGCCGCTCACCGCGCTCACCGACGAGCTCGTAGCCAAGGCTCGGGCGATGGCCGACAGGCGCTGGCAGATCGATTCGGAGTCGCCGCGCTCGATCGTCGCCGATCGCCAGCGACTGACGCAGGCCGTGATGAACCTCGCCCAGAACGCCGTCGCCCACACCAAGGTCGGGGACGAGATCGGGATCGGCGCTTCGGTGAACGCCGAGGAGGCGTCGATCTGGGTGCGCGATACGGGCGCCGGAATCCCGGCGAGCGAGCAGCGGCGGATCTTCTCCCGCTTCTCGCGCGGCGTGCACAGCCGCGCCCGTACGAGGGGACCGGCATCGGGCTGGCGATCGTGCGGGCGATCGCCGAGGCACACGGCGGGCGCGTCCGGGTCACCAGCCGGCCGGGGGAAGGGGCGCGGTTCGACATCCTGCTGCCGATCGACCAGGAGCCCGCGATGAGGATTGGGTCGTCGAGGTGGGAACATGAGGCGGATCCTGATCGTCGAGGACGAGCCCGGTATGGCGAGCTTCATCGACAAGGGGCTCGGCTCGCGCGGCTACGCGACGAAGGTGTGCGCCGACGGCGCCACGGCGACCGCGATCGCCTCCGACGCCGACTTCGACCTGGTGATCCTCGACCTCGGCCTGCCGGACGTCGACGGACTCAGCGTCCTGCGCGAGATCCGCCGCCGGGCGAGCGCGTGCCGGTGATCATCCTCACGGCCCGCGAGGACCTCACGGACAAGGTCGAGGGCCTCGACGCCGGCGCGAGCGACTACGTGACCAAGCCGTTCAAGCTCGACGAGCTGCTGGCGCGGGTACGCGTGCAGCTGCGCGACGAACGGTCGGCCGAGCCAACCGTGCTCGAGGCCGGCGGGATCACGCTCGACGTACGCACCCGCAAGGCGATGGTCTCGGGCACGGTCGTCGACCTGACCGCGCGCGAGTTCACGATGCTGGAGACGTTCATGGGCCACGCGGCCAGGTCTCTGAGCCACGAGCAGCTGCTCGCCCACGTCTGGGGCTACGACTACGACCCGGGCTCGAACGTGGTCGAGGTCTACGTCCGCTATCTGCGCCGAAAGCTCGGCGAGGACGCGATCGAGACCGTGCGCGGGATGGGCTACAGGCTGCCCGCCTGAGCGCATCCCCGGGACAGCTGTTGCTATTGCTGCGAGGAAGTGAGACTGTCGGCTGCTCATGAGACCAGCGACAGGAGGAACAATGGGAGCAGCTGAAAACGCCGCGATCGTGCGGCGCGGTTACGAGGCCTTCAACGCGGGCGACATCAACGCGCTCACCGAGATCTTCGACGAGAGCGCCGTCTGGCACGCGCCCGGTCGCAACTCACTGGCGGGCGACTACGAGGGCCGCGAGGCGACCTTCGCCTACTTGGGCCAGCTAGGACAGAAGACCGCAGGGACGTTCCGGGCCGAGCTGGGGCACATGCTCGCGGATGACGACGACTACGTGGTCGGCGTTCAGCGCAGCCGCGCGGAGCGAGACGGCAGGCGCCTGGACGTTGGCAACTGCATCGTGTTCAAGCTCGACGACGGTCGGGTTGACGAGGTCTGGGAGCACTTTGACGATCTCTACGTGTGGGACGAGTTCTGGTCGTAGCTCCGCCGGCGGGGAGTAGCGCCATGACCCGCCAAGTCGACACGCCCCGCATCTCCGCGGGGCGTCTCGGGGTACCGGGAGGAGTAGGCGATGTCGCAGGAGAGCGTCCAGGTCGTTGAAGCCGCATTGAACGCGTTGACGCGCGATGGGCTTGACGCCTTCGCTGAGTACCTGACGGACGACGTCGACCACCGGGCCATCGAGGGCTCCGTAGATGACCCAGGGCCGATCGAGGGCAAGGATGCAGCGCGCGCATACGTGCAGGACTGGCTCGACACGTTCGACGATTTCAGGGTCCAGCCGGTCGAGCTGGTCGGCGCAGCGGAGGACAGGGTCATCGCGGCCTTGAGAATCAGCGGGCGCGCCAAGCTGAGCGGCGTCGAGACGGATCTGACCTACGCAGTCGTCTACACGATTCGCGACGGAAAGATCGCGCGCGGACGCGAGTACGCGACCCGAGAGCAAGCCCTCGAAGCCGCCGGGCTGTCGGAGTAGGCGATGGCGCAGGAGAACGTGGAGTTCGTGCGACGGAGATTCGCCGCGTACAACCGCGGTGACGTGGACGCGATGCTGGAGGGCTGGGCGGCCGACGCCGTGGTGGACTGGTCCAACTCGCGCGGATTCGACGCCCGCGTGTTTCGGGGGCACGACGAGATTCGGGCGTTCACGCTGGGTTTCGTCGGGACATTCGAGAAGGTCCGGTTCGAGCTCATCGGTGCCCCACTAGAGGTCGAGGACGGCCTCCTGATCGCTGAGAACGTCGCCCACCTTCGAGGCAGAGATGGCATCGAGGTTCAGGCCCGCAGTACCTTCTTGATCAGGATTCGGGATGGCGAGCAGACCTCGCTCACTCTCTACCAGACGAAGCAGGAAGCCCTCAAAGCCGCAGGGCTGTCGGAGTAGGTGGTGTCGCAGGAGAACGTGGAGCTTGTCCGCGAGGCGCTGGACGCCTTCAACCGACGCGATCTCGATGCCTTTCTCGAGCGCATCGCACCGGATGTGGAGTTCGTCCCGCTCCAGGCGGAGATGGAGGGCGGCGGCGCCTACAAGGGCCACGACGGGGTTCGCCGCTGGTGGGAGAACCTCTTGAGCGTCTTCCCCGACTTCCGCGTGTCTGCCGAACAGATACGGGACCGGGGAGACATGACCGTGGTTCGGCTGCGACTCCGTGGCCAGGGCAAGGAGAGCGACGCTCCGATGGACCAGACGGATTGGCAGGCCGCGAGGTGGCGCAACCGGAAGATCATCTGGTGGCGCACGTTCCGGAGCGAGGCAGAAGCCCGCGAAGCAGCCGGACTGTCGGAGTAGGGTGTGGACCAGCCGCGTAGCGAGCCTGGACTCGACCTCGCGCCTCCACTCGATGACGGCCAGTACGGCGCTTCCGTCGCCGCGGCAGCGCCGCACGACCTCAACGAGCTCAGCCCAAAGTCCCGATGTTGTCGTCAGCCGAGCACGTCGCAGCTATCGACCGGTGATCCGTGACCAAACCCTTACAAGGCCCACTCCGTCATGCCGCAGGGTCACGCCCCCCAAATCGAAACGCCCCGCATCTCTGCGGGGTGTCTCGGGGTACAGGGAGGAGAGATATGGCGGATCGCGCCTGGAAAAACCGACCTGGCTTGTTAATGCGGGATTCGGACCGCTGAGGACCGCTCGGGACCGCTCTCGGAGGGGGTCGTTTGGCGCGCATTTGGCGCGCACTTCCCGGCTCGCGGATCAGGCCGCCAGAACGTCAGAGCCTGGGAGTACCGTTGGGGGCGATGAGCAAGGCGGCCGATCACAACGTCGAGCGCCTGGAGGAGCAGCTCGAGCAAGCGGAGCGGACTCTCTCGACCCTCCGTCCGCTGGATGCAGAGCAGGCACGTCGCGTTGCCGAGCGGATGGATCGTCTCCACTCGCAGCTGCTGACCGTCAGCGAGCCCCCGAGCATCGAGGCGGCACACGAGCGACTTGGAACCGAGCCCGCCAGCTCCGATGAGTTCGACGTGCTCGCCGGCGAGATGGGCCCGCCCGACCGCGAGGGCTGACATTGCCGACAGATCCGGCACGCCGGCGGCTCGGTGTGCGGTTCGACGAGCGCATCTGGACCGACGCGATTAGAGGATTCTCCGGTCAGGCGCTGGACACAGCGCTGACGGCGCGCCGCGCGCTTGAGCGCGACGGCGTCGCGCTCGGGCAGCTCATCGCCTGTGAATCACCCGGACCCGACCGCACCGAGCTCTCAGGCTGCGCAAAGCTCTACCTGCCGATCGGCGAAGAGTCGCCCTCGCGACGGCCGTTCGCTTTCGTACTCCAGCTCGCCCGCGATAGAACCGGTGACCTGGTCTTCGTCTTCGTCGCCTTCGGCCTCAGACATCCCGGCCGCGGGATCAGAAACGTCTACGAACGGGCCCACCGCCAGCTTCACGGCAAGTTCCCTGACCAGCGTTAGGGCGACGGCTGGCCGACCGTTTCGGTCGGGCGAGCCGCGGACAGGTAGGCATCCATCCGCGAGCGCACCTCGTCGATGCTGCCGGGCATCAGGTGGCCGTAGACGTCGAAGGTCGTCTGGATCTTGGAGTGGCCCATGTACGTCTGAATCGCCTTGGGATTCGCGCCGGCGTCGATCAGCAGCGAAGCGAATGTGTGGCGGCACTCGTGCAGGGTGGTCGGTTGAAGCCCCGCATCCCGCCACGCCGCCTTCGCTCGCTTGTCGGTTGCCATCGGCGCGAAGGGCACATCCACCGACCGTCCAAACACGAGGGCATCCGGATCGGCCATCGAGCGGAGCTTGTGCTCGTCCAGGTGGTCGCGTAGCAGTGCCAGCAATGGAACGCTCCGCCGGCTCGACTCCGACTTCGGCGCGACCGCCCCTTCGTATTGGTCCCACGAGCGCTCGACGCGAATGAGGCCGCGACCGAGGTCGACGTCGCGCCACCGAAGCGCCTGCAGCTCGCCGCGGCGCAGGCCGGCGTAAAACGCGGTTGCCCACATCGGACGATCGCAATGCTCAAGGGCCTCGACCAGGTTTGCGGCCTCCTCAGGCGAGGCGATCCTCTTCGGCCGACCCTTGCTCGGCCCCGGCAGGTCGAGTCGCGACACTGGGCTCACCGCGACGACGCCGCGCTGCTCGAGGCGCCGGTAGAAGGCCTGGAGCGGACAGAGGATGTTCGCCACCGTGCCCGGTGCCAGCCCAGCGCTGAGCAGCTCGTCGCACAGCTCCTGCACGTCGACTCGCTGGACCTCCGCCACCCGCAGACCCCCGAGCCGTGACTGCTTCAGGTAGAGCTCGGTGTGCTGCCGGTAGCTGCGCTTGGTAGCGGGCTTGTAGGCCGAGCGATTTCGAGGACGGATCCGATCCGCGTCGAGGTCGTCGAGCCACTCGTCAAGAGCATCCGCGAGCGTGCGCCGATCGGGCCGCGAGCGAACGAGGGCCCCAGTCCGAGCTGCCACCGCTGCGTCCGCACGCCACGCCTTGGCGGCCTCGAACGCACCTTCGCCGTTGAAGGTCTTGCGGACCTTGGCGTACCAGCCGTCACGTCGGACGCTCAGCCACGCCTCGTAGGCCGGCGAGCAGTTGCAGCCGCCACCGGCTCGCGAGCGGCACCCTCGCGCGTGACGCCTGACGATCCCTGTTGGGGTCCGCTTGCCTGCCATTCCGACCTCGCTTCCTGAACTTCCCGATCCTCGTCCGATCGCACGCGAGACTACGCGGCTCAGCGGACCGCATCCTCGAGTGTGAAGGCGGCATTTTCTGCAGCCCATCGCTCCAGTTCGGCAACCGGGACGAGCCGCATGCGGCCACGGCGGATGATTCGCAGCTCCGGTTGGACATACCGCTCGAAGGAATCCACCGACATCCCAAGCGCGGCGGCCGCTTCAGGTCTCGTCAGCGCGACACGCTGTATGCCCACCACGTGCCCCTCTATCGGGCCGTCGGCCGATCCCGAGCGGTGCGCCGGACCAATCCGGCGGAGAACGCCCTGGCGCGTGCGTCTCGCGGTTGTCATCGCGCCTCCCGCCGCAGCTCGGCCACCCGCACCCGATCCTCAGCACACACCTTCCGGATCGCTGCATGGACGACCTGCTGGGCGGGGCTGGAGGGAGGACAAAGGTAGACGCACCGCTCGATGTCCCTGGCCCGTTTCCATCCCCTCACGATCTTCTCCAGCCGCCGCTTTGCCTTCGGAGTCAGCTCAACCTCGTAGACGACCAGGCCCTCGTCGGTGCGCACGGCGAGGTCGGGCCAGTGAAGGCGCCAGTAGCCGTTCAGGGTCTCCCCGAGCTTCGCCGCCCCGGTCGGCCTGCCGGTGAGCTGTGCCTGGAAGCGGAGCTCGCGCTCGGTCAGGATCCGCTCGGCCCCGTAGCGATGCTCGAGCTCGATCGTCATGTCGGCGCAGGTCAGCCAGTGGTCGACCTCGCCGATCCGGATCGTCGGCCGGCCTGAGCCCGAGGCCGGCGTAGGTGATCCCGTCGCGGGTCGCGCTGATCAGGGTCGGATCGCCGATCGCAGTCTGCGTTCGCTCAACCATGCCGAACTCGACCACCCTCTTCACCTGCTCATAGGCGACCGATCGACCGATCTCGAACCGCCTGCCGATCTGCTCGACCGAGACCGCTCCCAGCCGCGCCACCCAGCAAACGATCTCCCGCTCGCGGCTCAACCGCTTTGCCCTTCTCTCTTTGTCTGAGCTCGAACCCATCACCACCTAGTGCCTCTAACAGCCGAAAAGTCCGGAAGTCCACGCCAATTTCCGATTTCTGCCCTCGCCCGCCTCGCCACCAGCTCTTCTTCCTCGCCGGGTCTGACCCCCCGCGCACACGTCCATCGTGGGTGTGGGGGGTCAGGCCCGGCGAGGGCCCGTGCGGCCGATGGCGATGCGGGCGAGGGGTGGAATCCAGATCCGGACCCCAATCCGGACCTCGGTCCGGTCCCGACGGCCGTTCCTTCCTCCCCGCGAACCCCGTCTGAAGCCTCGCCACGCTCGCCGAGCCGCTGGAAGTGCTCGCCGCCGACCTATCCCCACCAGGGCCGATCGCTTCCCGAACTCTCTTCTCGCGTCCACTGCCCTTGACCTCCACCATGCAGTCCCACGACGCCCGGAAAAGTCCATCGGCAATCTCGGTCAACTTCGCCTCAAGCGAAGCCGCAGCCGACCCCGTCACCTCCGTTCGAAGAGGGGGCGGGGTCGGCTGCGGCGGAGCGTCGTTTGCCGCTTGCTAGAGCGGTTTGCCTACGGACGGCGAGTCCGTAGGCAAATCCGGGGGTTGAAAACACGTACTCAGCATGGGAAGCAAAACGATCCGCCGCTCCTCCTCCTCCGCGCGGAGCAGCTGTCTTGTCCCAAGACTCTGGCGGGTCGACGTAGATGTGAACGGCGAGTGGCGCGAAGTCGACTTCGATGGTCCCGTTGGTGTCGGCGCTGATGGAGCGGTCCTCGCCGAAGACAGCGGCGGTTCGCTCAGCCAGACCCGGCACCTGGATTGCCCGCCGGGCGGGTGCGGAGCAGGCGGCTAACAGCACGAAGCCCGGCCGAATGGCCGGGCTTCGTCGTTTCCGCGATATTCCTCTACCGCAAGCGCACGACGAGATCGCGCTGGTCCTGGGTCGTCTGCGGCCGCTGCGCCGCGGGCGGGTTTGGGACGCCGGGGAACAGCGCGTCGCCGATCGTCGGGATGAACTGCGGCGGGACACGAACCTGCGTCGCCCGCTCGAAGTCGTAGGCAAAGCCGATCAGTTCATCCTCCGACCAGCGGCCGCCGATGAAGGTGACGCCGACCGGTAGACGGGCGCCATGGCGATCTCGATCCCGATGCCGTTTTCGCTTATCGTCCTCATCCCGGGCGTGTTTCCGTCCGGAGATGAATCCGGCCGGAACCGTGATGTCGGCGTAACCCGAGACGGCCGCGGCACTCGACGAACCGACGAAGTACTCGAAGTGGCCGTCGAGGTCGCCCTCTACCGGGTTCGTCGGCCAGGCCGGGCCGTTGGTGAGCGCGATGATCGCGTCGAGGTCGTTCGTCTCCATCAGCGTGTCGATCGCGGCCTTGACCGGCGGCGTCACGCCCGCCCGGATGCTGGCGCAGGCCTGGTCGCGGCCGTTGGTCGCCTCGGCGAGCTCGAAGAGGAGGCTATTCCAGGGGCCTTCCAGCTCGGGATGGGCCTCGTTGAACGCGATCAGCTCGGCGAGCGTTTGCGGATACGGCTGGCCGGTCACCGGGTTCGTCCCGCTGACATAGGTCTCGAGGTACTTCGCGATGTCGGTCTTGAACTCGCAGAGCAGTGCGTCGAACTCCCCTTCCGTTGCCGAGAGATCGACATCCATCCCCTCGACGACGGTCGCGCCTTCCTTCTCGAGAGCGTCGATCGCATCGTCGAGGATCGGCTCGATGGCCGGGCCGGTCAGGTCAGGGTCGAATGTTCCGGCGCGCCAGACGCCGATGCGGGCGCTCTTGAGCGCCCCTTGTCGAGGAACTGCGTGTAATCGGTGAAGGCGTGCCCGGCCTGATCGGCGGTCGCGGCGTCGTTCGGATCGACCCCGGTCGCTGCGCCGAGGAGTACCGCAGCGTCGGTCACGTTGCGGGCGATCGGGCCGGCCGTGTCCTGGTCGGCGCTGATCGGGACGACGCCTGCGCGGCTCCACAACCCGAGTGTCGGCTTGATCCCGACGACGTCGTTGGCGCCGGACGGGCAGACGATCGAGCCGTCCGTCTCCGTGCCGACCGCTGCGACCGCGAGATCGGCAGCCGCGGCGACGGCGGAGCCGGAGCTCGAGCCGCACGGGTTGCGATCGAGGACGTAGGGCATGTTCCCCTGTCCACCGATGCCGCTCCAGCCGCTCGACGCCGGGTCTGACCGGAAGTTGGCCCACTCGGACAGGTTGGCCTTGCCGATGATGATCGCGCCGGCGGCCTTCAGCTTCTGCGCGATGAACGCGTCGGCGGGCGTGCTCCCGGCGAGTGCCCAGGAGCCGGCTGTCGTCGGCATGCCGGTGGTGTTGATGTTGTCCTTGACGATGATCGGAATCCCGAGCAGCGGACGGTCGTCCCCCTTGCGTCGCGCCCGATCGGCCGCTCGGGCGTCGGCGCGGGCCGTCGGGCTGACCGTGATCACCGCGTTGAGCTTCGGGTTGAGCTTGCGGATGCGCCGGCGGTAGAACTTCGTCAGCTTGCGGGAGTTCAGCCGGTGCGAGTTCATCAACTTCTGGAGCTTCGGGATCGTCGTCGCGTCGACGTCGATACCGGAGACCTTGCTCCCTCTGTGCCCGTTGTGCCCGCTGTGCACTTTGGGGTTCGGCGGGTTGGCCGCGAGGCTGGTCAGCGCCGCGGCGCCGGATACCCCGAGCAAGAGGGCTAGCAGGGCCGTGAGAACAAGGGAACGCCGAAGTCGGCTGCTCACCGCGTGACCTCCACGGGATTCGGTCGTGGACGCTGGGATCGCAGAGCCCAGGCGACCGTAATCCACTAGCGGATCGCTTGTCAAGGACGCTGCTACCTGCTTTCAGACGGGCTCTGCGGGACCGGGCCCGGCTTCTTCGTAAGTCCCCCGCGGCGACCGAGCGAGGCGCGCTTTCCATGCGGAGGAGCACCGGGATCGTCGCCAACCGGGGCGACTCGTTTCGCGTGACGCAAGAGTGCCGCTTCCATGCCGAGTATGTTTTTCAGCCCGAGCCGGCCGGCTGCCGTTCTGACCGCGACTACCCCGTCCGCCGATCGGTTGGCCGCAAGCTGCGCTCGGTCGCCTAACAACGGGCTGGGTGGGGGTGAACGGGTTCAGGTCCGGGGGCCGGCGCGGCTCCCACCGCGATCAACCTCCCGCGCCGCGCAAAGTACGAGGTCCCAGTCGCGCCTCACGGCAACAGCCCTGGACCCGTTAAGCGCAGTCGTTTGGCGCGCATTTTGGCGCGCAGCGGCCCTTCAGAGGGGATCCAGACTTCAAGGCGAGGGAATAAACCGCTCTAACAAGCCATAAGCGAAACGCCCCTCACTTTGAGGGGCGTCTCGGGTACAGGGAGGAGAGATATGTGTTTTTTTGCTTTTGGGAGGTCGGTCGACGCTGATCAGGCACCGCGGGTGACGCTGAACCGCGTTGAGGCGGTCAGCGTCACCTGGGCGACGCCTACGCCGACCAGAAAGACTGCTGCGTACCACTCGCCCGTCGCCAGGCCCACGACCAGGCCCCCGATCACCGCGGCGGCGGCGAGCAGGTAGTCGAAGCCGGCGTGTGCGGACAGCGGCACGGTCCGGTTCGGGCTCTCCGTCTGCAGCGCCAGGCCGAGGAGCAGGACGCCGATCGTCACCGAGAGCACGGTCGCCGCCTGATCGAAGCCGAGCAGGAACGGGGCCACCATGATCGCGGGCGCGGCGATCGCCTCGACGGCGCTGTGGATTGAGACGGGGATCGCTCTCATGACTGCGATCCAGGTTACGAACGTATGTGCGATCTGAGTGTGACTGCGATCACACTTGAGTTGCGTGACAAAACGCTCAAGCCGGAGGTGGCGAGGGGCCGAGCGCCTGCGAGCCCACGTTCGCGCTCGAGCCGGCCACCGGGCACGCGGGGCCCTGTGATTGAATTTGTGGCGAACGGAACGCGTCGAGCGGGAGGCTGGGCGACGTGGACTTACGACAGGGACGTTCGGGCATGTCTGCGAGGGGCGCGGCGCTCGCGCGATCGGGGCTGGTCGTGGCGGCGATCGCGCTCGCCGCCCTGGCGCTGGCGGCCGCCGAGGCGGGCGCCGCCGATCGCCCGTTCACGCCCCGGTTCTCGGCCAACGACGCCGGCGACATCGCGATCGTCGGCAACACGCTCGTCACCTGCACAACGGCGGACGGGACCTGCGCAGGCGCCCAGGCGGGCAACCCGCTCAACAACAACGCCTTCACGATGGTCAACGTCGACGGCGACGGCGATCCGGCGACCACCAACTCCTCCGCCGCCGAGCTCGACCTGCCCGCCGACGCCACGGTCCTGTTCGCGGGCCTTTACTGGGGCAGCGAATCCGGAGCCACCAATCAGCGGCGCTCGACCGCGCTGCTGCGGTCGCCCGGCGGGTCCTACGAGACGATCGGCCCGGCCGGGGTGGTGCTCGACACCTCCTCGGGTCAGGCGAAGCGCTACCAGGCGTTCGTCGACGTGACCACGAAGGTGGCGGCGGCGGGGCCCGGCACGTACTGGGTCGCCGACGTCGCGACGACCGTCGGCGCCAAGGACAAGCACGGCGGCTGGGCGCTCGTGGTCGCCTACCGCTCGGCGACCGAGCCGCCGCGCAACCTGACCGTGTTCGACGGCCTGGAGACGGTCTCTGAGACGGAGCCGGTGCAGTCGATCCCGGTGACCGGCTTTCGCACTCCCCGGTCCGGCCCTGTGCGGACGCGGCTCGGGTTCGTCACCTACGAGGGCGACCGCGGTTCGGAGGGCGACACCGCGACGCTCAACAACAAGCTGCTCGGCGACGGCGCGAGTCCGCAGAAGAACTTCTTCAACAGCTCGATCGCCGATCAGGGCGCCGACGTCGGCTCCAAGAATCCGAACTACGTCAACCAGCTCGGCTTCGACGCCGACCTGATCGACGCCAACGGCTACCTGCCGAACAACGCGACCAGCGCGGTGATCCGCGTCAACACCGGCGGCGAGACCTACTTCCCGGGTGTGATCACCTTCGCCACCGAGCTCTTCGCGCCCAGGGTAGTACCGTCGAAGAGCGTCGACAACCTCGACAACCCGGGCGGACCGGCCCGCCCGGGGGACCGGCTGCGCTACACGGTCAACCTCTCTAACGGCGGCGGCGACGGGGCCGAGAATGTCACCATCGCCGATACGATCCCGGCCGGCGCGACCTACCTGCCCGGCTCGCTCGGCATCGCCGGGGTGGGCGCCCAGAGCGACGGCGCTGGCGACGACCAGGCCGAGTACGACCCGGCGGCGAACCGGGTCGTCTACCGGGTCGGCGAGGGGGCCGACGCCGTTCAGGGAGGCCTGATCCCCCCACAGGGCAGCGTCTCGGTCTCCTTCGAGGTCACCGTCGACGAGGTCCCCGACGGGACCGAGATCGTCAACCGGGCCCGCTTCGACTACACCGCCCAGACCCTCGGCACGCCGCTCGGCGGGGAGACGAACGAGACCGTGACCCCGGTCGCCGTCCCCGACCTGACGCTGAGCAAGTCCCACACCCCGCCCGGCGACTTCGTCGGAGGGACGCTCGCCGAGTACCACCTCGTCGTGCGCAACACCGGCTCGCTGGCGACGAGCGGCGCGGTCACGGTCACGGACACGCTCCCCGCTGGCGCTTTCAGCGGGATCTTCCCCATCGACGCCCCCGGATGGGACTGCTCGGCCTCGGGCGGGCTCATGCTGAGCTGTACGCGCTCCGATCCCTTAGGGCCGGGCGCGACCTATCCCACGATCACGATCACCAACCTGCTGGTCGTCGACCCGATCTCAGGCCCGATCTCCAACACCGGCACGGTCTCGGGCGGCGGCGACACCAACACGAGCAACAACTCGGGCACCGACGGGGCCAACGGCGCCACCTCGGCGGACCTGGGGGTGACGAAGGTCGCCGAGCCGGGCACGGTCGCCAACGGCGAGCGGGTCAGCTTCCGGATCGAGGTCGCCAACGACGGCCCATCGACCGCGCAGGCCGTGACGCTCACCGACGCGCTGGGCGCCGGCGACTACTCGGATGTCGAGGTGACCTCCAGCCAGGGCACCTGCGACGGCACGGTGAGCTGCGCGCTCGGCAACCTGGCGCCGGGCGCGAAGGCGACGGTGACGATCGAGGCGACGGTGACCGCCAACGACACCACCCTGACCAACACGGTGACCGCCGGCTCGTCGACCCCCGACCCCGATCCGGGCAACGACGGCGCAAGCGCCGACCTGACCGTCCCGCCGACCGCCGATCTCTCGGTCTCGAAGAGCGACGCGCCGGCGGCACCCGAGCATCCCAAGGCCGGGGTCGCGAACGGCTACGTCTATGCGATCGCGGTCTCCAACCTGGGCCCGAGCTCGGCCCCGAACGTGCTCGTCACCGACCGGCTCCCGGCCGCGTTCACGCCCTCGACCATCGACGCTCCCGGCTGGACCTGCAACGCGCCGGGCGCGGGCGCCGAGCTCGCCTGCACCCGCCCGAGCCTCGCGCCGGCCGACGGCGAGGCACTGATCACGGTCACCGGCACGCTCGCCGAGACGAGCAGCGCGGACACGCTCGGCAACTCGGCGCTCGTCGGCAGCGACCTCGTCGACCCCGATCCCGACAACAACGCCAGCGACGTCTCCAACGTGGTCCTGCCCGCGGCCGACCTCGACCTGACGAAGGCCGGACCGACGCGGCTCGCCCTCGGCCAGCGCGGCACGTTCGAGCTCCGGCTGAAGAACCGGGGCCCCGGGGCTGCGAAGCGGGTCGAGCTCAAGGACGTCGTCCCCACCGGCCTGCGGCTGCTGTCGGTGGACGGGCGCGGTTGCGAGCTCCGCGTCGAGAAGGCGGTCTGCGAGATCAAGAAGCTCCCCGCCGGCAAGGCCCGGACCGTGACCGTGCGCGTGGAATCGACCACCGCCGGACTCGGCGAGCGGCTGGCGAACACGGCCGAGGTCGACGCGGCGACCCCTGACCCCGTGCCACCGAGCAACGAGGGCGTCGCCCGGGTCAAGGTCAAGCGCAAGCCGAAGCTGACCGTCGAGAAGACCGCGGACGCGAGCAAGGTTCGCCCGGGCGAGGTGCTCGCCTACACGATCACGGTCGGCAACGAGGGTCGCGGCCCGGCCCTGAACGTGGAGGTGTGCGACGTCCTGCCCGCAGGCCTCGAGGTGCTGCGCGCCAAGGGCGCCGAGCGCTCCGGGGACCGCGTCTGCTGGACGGTCAAGCGCCTCGGTGGTGACTCCGAGGAGAGGTTCAGGGTCGTTGCCCAGGTTGACCTGGCGGCGCCCTCGGGCCCGCAGCGGAACGTCGCCGTGGTCGCCGCCGCGAACGTGAGCAAGCGCACCGACTCCGCCAAGGTCGAGGTCAAGGGCGGCGATCGCGAGGCCTGCCGGCCCGTAGCCCAGGCGCCCGAGCCGCCCCGCCGCTGCTGATCATCCCTAACCGACTGCGCTCCGCGCCTCGAGCGCCGCGGTCACCCGCTCGGCGACCGCTGCTCCGGTGAGCCCGACCTCCTCGCGCAGCAGCGCCGGCTTTCCGTGGGTGACGTAACGGTCGGGAAGCCCGACGCGCATCACCTGCGCGCGCTCGCCCTGGCGGCCGGCGAAGGCGTCCTCGACGTGCTCGAGCACCCCTGAGCCGAAGCCTCCGGCGAGCACGTTCTCCTCGATCGTCACCAGCAGCTCGTGCTCGGCGGCGAGACGCTCGATCAGTCCCTCGTCGACCGGCTTTGCGAACCGCGCGTCGGCGACCGTGACGCCGAGGCCGTGCTCCTCCAACAGCGCCGCCGCGTCGAGCGCCAGCTGGGCGCCGTATCCGTAGCCGAGCAGCGCCACCCTCTCCCCCTCCTTGAGCAGCTCGCCGGTGCCGATCGGAATCTCCAGCGCGCGCTCGGGGAGCGGCACGCCCTCGGCGGTGCCACGCGGATAGCGAAAGGCGATCGGGCCGTCGTCGTAGGCGACCGCGGTCCGCAGCATGTGGATCAGCATCGCCTCGTCGCGGGGCGCCATCACGACCACGTTCGGCAGCGCGCGGAAGTAGGAGATGTCGAACGCGCCGTGATGGGTCGGCCCGTCGTCTCCGACGAGGCCGGCACGGTCCATGGCGAAGACGACGTTGAGCTTCTGCAGGCAGACGTCGTGGACGAGCTGGTCGTAGGCGCGCTGCAGAAAGGTCGAGTAGATCGCGCACACCGGCTTTGCGCCCTGGATCGCCAGCCCGGCGGCGAACAGGACCGCGTCCTGCTCTGCGATGCCGACGTCGTAGTACTGCTCCGGGCGCTCCTTCTGAAGCGCGGTCAGCCCGGTCCCGCCCGCCATCGCCGCGGTGATCCCGATCACGCGCGGGTCGCGCTTTGCCTCGACCACGAGGGCGTCGCCGAACACCGACGTGTACGCGGGCGGCGGCTTGGCGGCCTCCTCGGGACGAGACCCCTCGCTCATCTCGCCGCGCGTGAGCGGCGGCTTGGCGGCGGGCTTCTTTGGCGCCGGCTTCCCTTCGACGATCGAGCCCGGCTTGGCCGCGTGCCACTTCTCCATCCCCTCGAGGCCGCCCTCCTCGGCGGGCTCGAAACCCTTGCCCTTGACGGTGTGGATGTGGACGACCGTGGGGCGGTCGGCCTCGAGCGCGGCCGAGAGCGTTTGCCGCAGCGCGGCGACGTCGTGGCCGTCGATCGGGCCCATGTAGGCGAGGTCGAGCTCCTCGAAGAACAACCCCGGGGCCGCATATGCCTTGACCGCAGCCTTGATCTCGGGGCCGAGCCTTCCGATCTGGCGGCCGAGGCCGAGAGGGAGCTTGGTCAGCGCCGCCTCGACGTCCTCGCGTGCGTGGTAGAGGCGCGGGTTGGCGCGAAGCCGCTGGAACGAGCGGGCGATCGCGCCGACGTTCGGCGAGATCGACATCCCGTTGTCGTTGAGCACGATCACGATCGGCGTCTGCAGGCCGCCGGCGTTGTGCAGGGCCTCGAACGCGACCCCGCCGGTGAGCGCGCCGTCGCCGATCACGGCGACGACCTTCCCGTCCTCGCCGATCCCGTGGCGCATCGCCTCCTTGAGCCCCACCGCGTAGCCGATCGAGGTCGAGGCGTGCCCGGCGCCCATGATGTCGTGCTCGGACTCGAACACCGAGCAGAACGGCGCCAGGCCGCCGTACTGGCGGATCGTCTCCAGCCGCTCGCGCCGGCCGGTCAGCACCTTGTGCGGGTAGGCCTGGTGGCCGACGTCCCAGAGGATCTTGTCGGTCGGCGAGTCGAGCAGGCTGTGGAGCACGGTCGCCAGCTCGCAGGTGCCGAGGTTGGCGCCGAAGTGCCCGCCGATCTCGCCGATCACGTCGATGACCAGCTCCCGCACCTCCTGCGCGATCTGGGCAAGCTCCTCGTCCGAGAGCTCGCTCAGGTCCGAGGGGCCGGAGATCGAGTCGAGCAGGCGCTTGTCAGCGTCGTCGCTCATCCGCGTCCGGAATTGTCGCAGCCGCTCGCCTGTGTGCGGAAGACCACTCACGCGGCCTCCCCGATCGTGAGAGGGTTGGCTTACGAACGGAGGAAGGAGACCTTCATGACGACCGAAGCGCAGCCCGTCGACGAGGCGAAGCTCGAGCAGTTCATGGGCCAGGCGGTGACCGACATGGGCGCCGCGATGAACGGGGTCCTGGTGATGATCGGGGGCCAGCTCGGCCTCTGGGACGCGATGCAGGGCGCGGGGCCGCTAACGCCGGCCGAGCTCTCCGAGCGCAGCGGCGCCTCGGAGCGCTACTGCCGCGAGTGGCTCTCCGCCCAGGCGGCCAGCGGCTACGTCGAGTGCGATCCCGACGCGAACACGTTCACGCTCCCGCCCGAGCAGGCGATGGCGTTCGCCGACCCCGACAGCCCGGTCTACGTGCTCGGCGGCTATCACATCATCAGCTCCGCGTTCAAGGATCGCGATCGAATCGCCGAGCGCTTCCGCTCCGGTGACGGCTTCGGCTGGCACGAGCACGACCCCGAGCTGTTCCTCGGCACCGAGCAGTTCTTCAGGCCCGGCTACCGAGCCCACCTGGTCGCCGAGTGGATTCCGGCGCTCGACGGGGTCGAGGACAAGCTGCGGGCCGGCGCCAAGGCCGCCGACATCGGCTGCGGCCACGGGATCTCAACCATCCTGATGGCGAAGGCCTATCCGGAGTCGACCTTCCACGGCTTCGACTACCACGAGGCGTCGATCGAGCGCGCGGCGGAGATCGCCGAGGCCGAGGGGGTGGCCGAGAACACCGAATTCGCCGTCGCGAGCGCCAAGGACTTCCCCGGCGAGGGGTACGACCTGGTCTGCTTCTTCGACTGCCTGCACGACATGGGCGATCCCGTGGGCGCGATGAAGCACGTCCGCGAGACGATCGACGACGACGGCACCGTGATGCTGGTCGAGCCGTTCGCCAACGACGCGCTCGCGGACAACCTGAACCCGGTCGGGCGGATCTACTACGCCGCCTCGACCCTGATCTGCACGCCTTCCTCGCTCGACCAGGAGGTCGGCCTGGCGCTCGGCGCGCAGGCGGGCGAGCAGCGGCTGGGCGACGTCGCGCGGGAGGCGGGCTTTAACCGCTTCGACCGGGCGACCGAGACGCCCTTCAACCTGGTGCTGGAGGCGAAGCCGTAGTCAGGAGTCGCGCTCGAGGATGAAGTCGGCGATCAGCTCGAGGTCGCCGGCCTCGCCCTCCACCTCGGCCAGCGCCGCGCGCGCGCTGGCGTGCGACTCGCGCGCCAGCTCGCGCGCCCGGTCGAGGCCGAACAGGCTCACGTAGGTGAGCTTTCCCTGGCGCTCGTCCGAGCCGCGCGGCTTGCCCAGCTCCTCGTCGGAGCCGGTGACGTCGAGGATGTCGTCGACGATCTGGAACAGAACCCCGAGCTCGTCGGCGAAGCGCCGGTAGGGCGCCGTCTGCGCCTCATCGAGCCCGGCGAGCACCAGCGGCACCGCGACGCTGGCGGCGATCAGGCGTCCGGTCTTGAGCGCATGCAACTCGCGCAGCCGCTCGGCGTCGATGTCGCCGGCTGCGGTGACGTCGACGTACTGACCGCCGACCATGCCCTTGACGCCGGTGGCGTCGACGAGCTCCCCCAGCGCCGCGAGCACCCGGTCGGGCTCGCCGCGCTGGTGGGCGCAGAAGTGGCCGATCGCCTCGGCGAAGAGGCCGTCGCCGGCGAGGATGGCGACGTCCTCGCCGTAGACGACGTGCGAGGTCGGCCGGCCGCGCCGCAGGTCGTCGTCGTCCATCGCCGGCAGGTCGTCGTGGATCAGCGAGTAGGTGTGGATGAGCTCGATCGCGGCCGCCGCCGGCAGCGCCTCACGCGGCTCGGCGCCGGTCGAGCGCGCGGTGGCCAGGCACAGAACCGGGCGGATCCGCTTGCCGCCGGCGAGCAGCGAGTAGCGCATCGCCTCGTCGAGGCCGGCGGTCGGCGCGGCGGACGCGAACGAGAGCCGGCCCAGATAGTCCTCGACCAGCTCGCGCAGGTCCTCGGGGTAGGCCGCCAAGCGCCGAGCTACTCCCGGATGGAATCAGTCATCTATTCGCCTGAGTCCTCGCGCAGCGCCCGGTCGATCTCGTTGCCCGCCTGGCTGACCACCGCCGCCGCTTCCCGGGCCAGCTCGGCCGCCTGCTCGTCCGCCACGCCGGGGTCGCGCAGCCGTTCGGCGAGCTCCCGCAGCCGCTCGGCGGCGGTCCTGAGCTCGTCGAGCGGATCGCTCATCTGGAAGCGCCCTGCAGGTCGCGGGCCGCGGCGCCGAGGATGCCGTTGACGAACCCGGGAGCGTCGGCCCCGCAGTACTCCTTGGCGAGGTTGACCGCCTCGTCGATCGCAACCTCGAGCGGCGCGGCGTCGGGGTCGTGCATCTCGTGCAGCGCGACCCGGAGGATGTTGCGCTCCAGCGACGCGATCCGGTCGATGTCCCAGCCGCGGGAGCGGTCGGCGATCTCCTCGTCGAGGCGACCGAGCTCGGCGTCGGTGCCCTCGGCGAGCTCGCGGGTGAAGGACTTCGCGTCCTCGAGCAGCTCGCCGAGCGGACGCCCCGTCACGTCGCGCTGGTAGAGCGCGAACACAGCGTCGCGGCGTTGATCGGATCGGCGCATGCGCTCACGTTACCCGCGAGCGATGCGCTAGGCGCGAGAGACGTACTCGCCGCTGCGGGTGTCGACGCGAACCTTGTCGCCCTCGTTGACGAACAGCGGGACCTGGACGACTACTCCGGTCTCGAGCGTCGCCGGCTTCGTGCCCCCGCCCGACGCGGTGTCGCCCTTGAGGCCGGGGTCGGTCTGGGTGACCGTGAGCTCGACCGCGCTCGCGACCTGGACGCCGGTCGGCTTCTCGTCGACGAGCAGGAGGTCGACGGTCTCGTTCGGGAGCACCCAGCGCATCTCGTCGCGGATTCCCTCGAGCGGGATCTCGACCTGCTCAAAGGAGTCGGTGTCCATGAACACCGCCGCGTCGCCGGAGTCGTAGAGGTACTGCATGCGGTTCGTCTCGGTGCGCACCGGGCGGAACTTCTCGCCGGCGCGGAAGGTCTTGTCGACGACGTTGCCATCCTCGACGCGCTTCAGCTTCGTGCGCACGAAGGCGCCGCCCTTGCCCGGCTTCACGTGCTGGAACTCCATGATCCGCCAGACGGTCCCGTCGACTTCGATATGGGAGCCGTTCTTGAACTGATTCGTGGAAATGGACATGTACTCGGGCCATGAGCTTGAGACTCGATGGCTACGTCAGGGTGTCCCGCGTCGGCGGGCGCGAAGGTGAAGGCTACATCTCGCCCTCCGTCCCTAGCACCAGGACGAGGCGGCTAGGGCTGCGTAGCCCACACACAGCGCCGCAACGCCGAAAACCCCGGCGGCCCAGACAGGTGCGCGTCGGTCGCTGCGGCCCAGCCTCAGTCGGCCGCCCAGCCGACAGTGACGCTGTGAATCGGCACCCAGCCCCAAAAAACTGGCGCCCCGGCTAGTACCGAGCCTTGCCGTCCAGGTCGAAGGTGACCACGGTGCCCACCGCCAGGGTGCTCCCGGGTGGAAGCGCGCCGTTGAACGTGCCGCCGCCCGTGGCGCCCTTGTACTTACCGCTGCCGCCCAGGAGCTCGAAGGTCCCGTTGAGGCTGATGCTGCCGTCGGGCTGGAACTCGACCACGTCCTCGCTCGCCAGCTTGAACGTGCCCTTCTTTGCGTAGACCGTGACGGGCCGAGCCACGGTGATCAGGCCGGTCGGCGTGTTGGTGAGCACGGTCTCCCCGACCGCTGCGGCAGTTCCGAACGGCTTGCCGGTGAGGCGTGCAACGAACTCGTAGCCGGTCTCCGACTGCCCGATAATCGCGAGCGTCATCGTCGCGTCGACCGTGTGAGTCTTCTTCTTTGCGCTCGCGACCTGGGGCGCGGCGAGCGCCGCGAAGGCGATCACTGCGACCAGTGTGAGCAGCCCTGCGCCGAAGAAGCGTCTCTTCACGCCCGAGACGCCCGCTCGACCATCCGTGAACCCCATATCCCTCTCCTCCGTGACGTTTTGCGCCTGCCGCTCGGGGACTCTAACGGCCCGATTTACACCCCATGCAAAGGTGGATCATCGTGGTGCTGTTGTCGGTCTACCTGCTGATGATCGTCCTCAGCGCCGTTCTCGGTCGCGACCGCGACCAGCTGCTCCCATTCCCGCGAGAGTCTTCTTTGCAGGGAGCCAGCGGCGGTCTTTGAGATCACGCCTCATCCGCTTCCGACCCTCCCCCCACCGCGAGATACTGCGAGGGTGATGTCGCAGGAGAACGTGGAGATGGGCCTCCGCACTCTCGACGCGTTCAAGCGGCGTGACGTCGATGCCCTCGTCGCTCTCCTTAGTCCCGATGTTGTGTGGGAGGAAAACCCCGAACTTCCCGGACTTCGAGGGGTCTACCGCGGGCGAGCGGAGGTCCGCGAATGGATGGTGGCGGTCCTCGAAGTCTTTGAGAACCTCCATGTCGAAGTCGCGGAAATCACGGAACTGGGCGATGACCGGGTCTTTGCCGAGACCGTTCTTACGGCCCGCGGCAAGGGCAGCGGGGTGCCGGTAGAACTCCGATTCTGGACGGTGCTCTGGTTCGCGGAGAGCAAGATCACGAGGCGTCAAGTCTTTTGGACCAGGGACCAAGCCCTCGAAGCCGCCGGGCTGTCGGAGTAGGCGATGTCGCAGGAGAACGTGGAGCGTCGACGGGCCTCCCGGCAGGCAAGAAGCGCAGCGCGAAGCTGCGCGTCAAGCGTGCCTACAAGAACGAGATCGCGAAGCGCAACAAGGTCGTGGTCCGAGTCCGAGTCTCGGCCGGCGGCAAGAAGCGCACCGTGAGCAAGCGCGTCCGAATCAAGCACTGACCAACCTTCGTCGGCGCTGGAGGATGCCCCTCGGGGTGTTCTTCGGCGCCGATGAGGTAGTAACCAGGGTGTGCGGATCGCAATCGCAGGCGGCCACGGGAAGATCGGCCAGCGGCTGATACCCCGCCTGATCGAGGGCGGCCACGAGGTGCGCTCGCTCGATCGCAAGCCCGAGTACGGCGATGACCTGCGCGCCCTCGGCGCCGAGCCCGTCGTCTGCGACCTCGAGTCGGCGAGCGAGGAGGAGGTCGCGGCCGCCGTCGGGTCGGTCGACGCGGTGATCTTCAGCGCCGGTGCCGGGCCGGGCAGCGGACCCGAGCGCAAGTCCACGATGGACTACGGGGGAGCGGTAAAGCTGATCCAGGCGGCGAAGGCGAACGGCGTCGGCCGCTACCTGATGGTGAGCTCGGTCGGCGCCGATCCAGACGTCGGCGGCGACGACACGTTCGCCGTCTACCTGCGCGCCAAGGGCAGGGCCGACGCCGAGCTTCAGGCGAGCGGGCTCGACGACACGATCGTCCGCCCGCATGGCCTCACCGACGACCCCGGGACCGGGCGCGTTGAGCTCGGTGAGGGTCTCGACCGCGGGCGGATCCCGCGCGACGACGTCGCCGAAATCCTGGCCGCATCGCTCGGCGCCCCCAACACGATCGGCAAGACCTTTGAGGCCCGCTCCGGGGAGACGCCGGTCGAGGCGGCGATCGCATCGCAGTAGAGGCGTCCACCGCGCGGCTTCCCGACACGCTTCGGCTCGGAGCGATCGAGCTCGCGGTCACCGACCTGGATCGGGCGGTCGAGTTCTACGAGGGCGTGATCGGCCTGCGCGTGACCGAGCGCGACGGTGACCTGGCGCGGCTGAGGTCCGGCAGCGACGACGTCCTCGTCCTCGAGGGCCGGCCAAACGCCCGACCCCCCGGGCGTCACGCCGGGCTCTACCACGCGGCGCTCCTGTACCCGAGCCGCGAGGAGCTCGCGCGGACCGCCGGGCGGCTGGCCGTGACCCAGACGCCGATCCAGGGTGCGTCCGACCACGGCACCCACGAGGCGATCTACCTCGCCGACCCTGAGGGCATCGGGCTCGAGCTCGCCGCCGATCGGCCCCGCGAGCAGTGGCCGAGCGCGGAGGAGATGTACTCGCGCGGCCCGCAGCCGCTCGACCTCGCCGGGCTGCTCGCGGCCGCGCAGCCGCTCGATCCCGAGCCGCCGACGCAGGGACTCGCCGTCGGCCATCTGCACCTGCAGGTGGGAGACATCGAGCAGGGGCTCGCCTTCTACCGCGACCTCATCGGGTTCGAGCTCCAGGCGCGGCTGCCGAGCGCCGCGTTCGTCTCGGCCGGGGATTATCACCACCATCTCGGCTTCAACACCTGGCTCGGGGAGGGCATCCCGCCGCTGCCCGACGACGCCATCGGCCTTCGCCATTGGACCGTGCTGCTCCCGGCCGAGGATCTCGACCGGCTTCGCGCGCGCCTCGCCGACGGCGGCGTGGCGAGCTCGCCGGTCGAGGACGGGTTCGAGGTCCGCGATCCCTGGAACATCCCGCTGCGGGTGACGCCGGTCTAGGCTGCCGCTCGATGCCCGAGGTCCCAGAACTGCTGCGGCGCCTGCTCGTGACCCCCGGCCCCTCGGGCTACGAGGGGCCAGCCGCCGCCGTCTGGCGGGAGGCCGCCTCCTTCGGCGAGCTCGAGACCGACCGCCTGGGGTCGTCGATCGTCCGGGTCGGCGAGCCCGGCGCCAGGCCCCTGGTGGCCGTCGTGGGTCACATCGACGAGATCGGGCTGGCGATCACCCACGTCGACGAGAAGGGATTCGCGTACTTCACCCCGATCGGCGGCTGGGACCCCCAAATCCTCGTCGGCCAGCGCCTGATCGTCCAGACCGGCGACGGCCCGGTCCCCGGCGTGGTCGGGCGCAAGGCCGTCCACCTGCTGAAGGACGACCAGCGAAAGAAGGCGGTCGAGCTCGACGGCCTGCACCTCGACATCGGCGCCTCCGACCGAGACGAGGCGCTGGGGATGATCCGCATCGGAGATCCGGCGGTGATCGCCGGCGAGCCCCTGGCCCTGGCTGGCGCGCGGCTCGTCTCGCGTTCCATGGACAACCGGCTCGGCGCCTACGTCGCGCTCGAGGTCGCCCGCCGAAGCGCCGAGCGCAGCGGGCTGGCCGGCTCGGTCGCCGGCGTGATCGCGGTCCAGGAGGAGATCGGGTTGAACGGCGCCCGCACCTCCGCCTACCAGCTCGAGCCCGACGTCGCGGTGGTCGTCGACGTCACGCACGCCACGGACGCGCCCGGGATCGACGAGAAGAGCACCGGAAGCCACGCGCTGGGCTCGGGGCCGGTGATCGGGCGCGGCTCGACCCTGTCGCCGAAGGTGTTCGAGCTGCTGGCCGAGACGGCCGAGCGCGAGGGGACCGAGTACACGATCGAGACCTCGGGCCGCGCCACCCACACGGACGCCGACGCCTACCAGATCTCGCGCGCCGGGATTGCGACCGGCTTGGTCTCGATCCCGCTTCGCTACATGCACTCGCCGGTCGAGCTGGTCGACCTCCAGGACGTCGAGGCCGTGATCGAGCTGCTGGTCGCGTTCGCGGCGTCGCTCGGGCCCGATCTCGACCTCGGCCGCTGAGCCTTCGGAACCGTCAGAGCTTGTCCGCGTACAGCGTGTACTCGGCGACCAGCTCGCCCTGGTCGAGGACGTGGCCCTCGAGCGCCCTCCGGACGTCGTCCAGCGTGAACTCTCCCTCGAGGCCGAGGCTCGGGACGTCGAGTGCGTAGACCTGGAAGTGGTAGTGGTGCAGGCGCTCGTCGTTGAACGGGGGAAACGGCCCGTCATAGCCGCCGTACGTCCCTCCCATGTCGGGGTCGCCGGCGAAGGCGTCGGTGTAGGAGGTCGAGCCCGTGACCCCGTGTTCGGTCGGCCCCACCGGCTTTCCGCCGGCGACGATACCCTCTGACCCCGCGCCCTCGGGGAGCTCGGTGACGTTGGCCGGAATGTCGACCAGGAGCCAATGCGAGAAGTCCTGGCGCGGGGCGTCCTCGGCGATCGTCTTGCCCTCCTGGTTTGCGTCGGAGAAGTCGGCGGGGACGTCGGGATCGAAAACGATCAGTGCGAACGACTGGGTGCCCTCAGGAGCGCCCGACCAGCGCAGGTGCGGGCTGCGGTTTCCCCCGTCCGGGGCGGCCTTGCCGCTGCCGTCGGGGACGCCGAACGCGTACTTGTCCGGGACCCGCTCGCCGTGCCTGATGCTGTCGCTCGCCACCGTCAGTGCCATCGCTTCCTCCTCGTCTGAATCAACCAACTAGTAGCGCAGCAGCGCCGCTGCGCCGTCTCGCGACTCGAGCGCCGCGGCGGCCAGCCCCTCGGCCGGGGTGACGTCGGCTCCGGTTGCGAGCGCGCCGCGGATCATCAGCTCGCCGAGCGGCATGTCGTCGCGGACCTCCCAGTCCCGGGTCGAGTCGAAGATCACGTGGTGGGCGCGGGCCTGCTCGAGCGCGCGCATGACCTCCTCCGGCCCCAGCGCCGGGCTCGGGGTGGCGTTGATCGCCTCCTCGATCTTCCGCACGAGCGCCTCCTCGCGCAGCCGGTTCAGGTGGTCGAGCTCCCCCTCGAGGCGCGCGCCGATCTCGGACGCCCTCGCCCGGATCAGGTCCTGCGGGAGCTCGTGCACACGGTCGCGCAGCTGCACGAGGCCCTTGGCGAGCAGGGGCGGGCGGTCGGCCTCGCCGACGATCACCACCTGGCGCCAGCCCCGCTCGCCGTAGCGCGAGGCGACCAGATGGCCTGCCTCCTTCAGGAAACGCTCCCGGTTGTGCTCGAGCCGTTGGCCGTATTGGTCGCGCCCCGACGCGCTCGCCCCGGTGCCGGTGGCGGCCGGGTTGACCCGGTGCGCCTTGCGCTCGTGCCAGTCGAGGCTGGTGATCTCGAGCTCCCAGCCGTCCAGCTCGGAGATCTCCCCGAGCGCCCACTCCAGCACGCGCACGCTCTCGAGCGCGACGACCACGACCCCGAGGGGCCCGCCGTCGTCGACCATCCGCACCAGGGGCAGCAGATACGGGCTCGGAGCCTGCACGACCCGGGTCGCTCCGTCGCCCATCTGAAAGCCGTGCCAGAGCTCGCGGCGCTCGCCGCCGACCTCGAGGAAGCCCACCTGGGTGCGCCCGTGGGGCAGCGTCCCCTCGTCCTCGAACCGGCGCATCACCCGCTCGGCCACGCCGTCGTCGCAGGCGGCAAGCTGGTTCTTCAGCTCGATCCGCCAGCCCTCCCCGCGGTCGCCCGGATCGATCCCGACGTAGGCCGAAACCACACCACCATCCGTGCGCCAGTCGACGACCTCGCGCAGCAGCCGCTGGGCGGCGTCGGACTCCATCAGGCACAACCCCTACCCGGGATCAACGGCGATCACCCATCGTCAGTCGACCACCCGCAGGTCCTTCGGCAGCGAGCTCAGGTTGCGGGCCCCGTCCTCGGTCACGAATACCAGGTCCTCGATCCGGATCCCGAACCGCTCGGGGACGTAGACCCCCGGCTCGACGGTGACCACGTTGCCGGGCTCCAGCACGTCCTCGGAGCGCTGGCCGAGCCGGGGCGCCTCGTGGACCTCGAGGCCCACGCCGTGCCCGAGCCCGTGGCCGAAGTGCTCGCCATGGCCGCCTTCGGCGATCACCTCGCGCGCCACAGAGTCGGCCTCCACCCCGCCGAGCCCGGGCCGGATCGCCTCCAGCGCGTCGGCCTGGGCGCGGCGAACCAACTCGTAGGCCTCGGCCGCATCTGGATCGGGCTCGCCGACCGCGAACGTCCGCGTGCAGTCCGAGCAGTAGCCGTCCACCATGGCGCCCATGTCGAAGACCACCAGCTCGCCGCGCGCGATCTCGCGCTCCGACGGTTCGGCGTGCGGCAGGGCCCCGTTGGGTCCTGCCGCGACGATCGCGGGGAACGACGGCTCGGCGCCGAGCTCGCGGATCCTGGCCTCGGTCGCGCGGGCGACGTCCACCTCGCTGCGGCCGGCAAAGCCACGCTCGATCGCCCATTCATAGGCGGCGTCGGCGAGCTTCGCCGCCTCCGCGATCGCCGCCAGCTCGGCCTCGTCCTTTCGCCGGCGCAGCTGCTCGACCAGCCCGCCCGCCGGCACGAGCTCGACCCCGGGCTTCAGCGACGCCTCGAGCTTGGCCAGGTTGGCGACGCTGGTCGCCGCGTCGTCGAAGCCGACCCTGCCGTCGAGGTGCGAGGCGAGCTCCGGGATCAGGCGCTGGACCGCGATGCGGTGCTCGAAGCCCGCCGTGACCTCCCCCCGGGCGCGCTCGACGTAGCGGAAGTCGGTGACGAAGATCCGCCTCTCCGGGCCGACCAACGCCAGGGCGCTGGTGCCGGTGAAGCCGGTCAGCCAACGGACGTTGGCGATCGCGTCCGGCCCCGAGTCCCCCGGCCGGACCAGGTCGCCGACGATCAACGCGTCGAGCTCGCGCTCGGCCACCAGCTCGGCGAGGCGCTCGGCTCGCTGCGGCGGCGCCTTCATACGCCCAGCCTGTCCTTGATCATCTCCAGCGCCTCCCGGTAGCCATCGATGGCCTGACCGGAGACGGCGCCGAGCACGAGGCCCTCGAGCACGGACCGGCGCCGCCACTCCTCGCGCGAGCCGACGTCGGAGAGGTGAACCTCGACCGTCGGCACACGCGCGATCTCGAGCGCGTCGCGAATCGCCCAGCTGTAGTGCGTCCAGGCGCCGGCGTTGAGGATCGCGGCGTCGGCGACGTCCGGCAGCCTGTGCAGGCGCTCGACGAAGTCGCCCTCGTGGTTGGTCTGAAAGAAGGCGAGCTCGAGGTCGAGCTCGCGCCCGAAGCGCTTCACGCGCGTCTCGAGCTCCGTCAGCGTGAAGGTCCCGTAGTGCTCGGGGTCGCGGCGACCGAGCATGTCCAGGTTGACGCCGTGCAGCACCTCGACCCGGTTGTGGGTCGTGGGGGTCATCCGTATGCGACCAGCTCCCGCACCGCCTCCCTGACCCTATCCAGATCGACGCGCTCGCCGACCGCGACCTCGCCCGGCGCCCGGCAGAGGACGAAGCCGACGCCGTCGGCGGTCCGCTTCTTGTCCCGGCCGATCGCGTCGATAACCGCCTGGAGGTCGAGCCCGGCGTCGATGGTGGTCGGCAGCCCGTGAACCGCCAGCAGCTCGGCGACCTCGGCGCGCAGGTCGTCCGCGTCCGACAGGCGCAGGGCCGCCAGCATCCCGAGGCCGACCGCCTCGCCGTGGCGGTAGCGCCCGTATCCGGTGGCCGCCTCGATCGCGTGCCCGACCGTGTGGCCGAGGTTGAGCGCCTGGCGGCGGCCGGTGTCGCGCTCGTCGGCGGCCACGACGGCGAGCTTGGTCCGCGCGCAGGCGAAGATCACGTCGCCGAGCGCAGCAGGGTCGAGCGAGTCGATCTCCCGCACGCGCTCCCACAGCGGCCCGCCGGCGATCAGCGCCGTCTTGACCACCTCGGCGAACCCCGCGGCGAGCTCGGGCGCCGGGAGCGTCTCGAGCAGCGCCGGGTCGGCGAGCACCGCCGCGGGCTGGTGGTAGGCGCCCACGTAGTTCTTGGCCTCGGGCAGGTCAACCCCGGTCTTGCCGCCGTAGGCCGAGTCGACCTGGGCGACCAGCGTGGTGGGCACCTGGACGACGTCCACCCCGCGCTGGTACGTCGCCGCGCAGAATCCGCCGAGGTCGCCGACCACCCCGCCTCCCAGGGCCACCAGGTGGTCTTCCCGGGTCATGCCGAGCCGCGTCAGCTCGCGTAGCACGCGCTCTGCCTCGGCGAGCGTCTTCGCCGACTCGCCCGGCGGCACCTCGACGGTCCCCTCGACCGCGCCCACGCGGTCGCGGTAGAGCGGCCCAACGGTGGTGTCGGTGACCAGGAATCCGCGTCCCCCCGGGCCGGCGCTCGCGCCCAGGACGCCCTCGCCGACGAACGCGGGGTATTCGCCCGACCGGCTCGTCGCCCAGGCGAGCCGGGCGCCCGCGGGAAGGTCGGCGAGCGCGAACAGGGCGGGCAGCGCCCGCCTGAGGACGTCGCGCCGTGCCGGGACGACGGCGTCGGCCAGCGACTCGTAGATCGGGGTCCGCTCGCGCAGCAGCTCCTCGAAGCGGGCGCGGTCGCGCGCCAGCGGACGGGAGGACCCCTCGACCCGCGACCAGGCTTCGTCGGCGCCGATCTCGAGCCAGACGACCACCTCGCGCCTGAGCGCCTCGCGCACCCGTTCCGAAAGCACGCTGCCGCCGCCGAGCGCCACCGCCCCGCCGGCCGCCCGGTCGAGGAGCTCGAGCGCCACCTCCTCCTCGCGGCGCCGCGCCTCGGGCTCTCCCTCGGTGTCGAAGAGATCGGCGAGCGGCATCCCGGCCCGACGCTCGAGCTCAGCGTCGCTGTCGAAGGCCTCCAATCCGGCGGAGCGAGCGGCCAGCGCCGCCTTCGACTTGCCCGCCCCCATGAAGCCGATGAAGACGAGCGCGGGTCGACGCGATACGTCTACCGGCGCCAATCGATCCGCTCCCGGTACGCCTCGAGCGCGGCCAGGACGTCATCGATGTGGTCGCCGCCGAACTTCTCGCGGTAGCAGCGCGCGAGCGCGAGCGCCACCATCGCCTCGGCGACGACTCCCGCCGCCGGCACGACGGTCGAATCGGTGCGCTCGCGCATCGCATCCGCGGGCTCCTTGGTCTCGGTGTCGACCGATCGCAGCGGCTTGGTCAGGGTCGAGATCGGCTTCAGCGCGCCGCGGACGACCAGCGGCTCGCCGTTGGACATCCCGCCCTCCACGCCGCCGGCACGGTTGGTCTCGCGAAAGTAACCGCGACCCTCGGACCAGAAGATCTCGTCGTGTGACTCGGAGCCCGGCAGGCCGGCGACCTCCCAGGCCTCTCCGACCGAGACGCCCTTCACCGCCTGGATCGAGACCACGGCCTGGGCCAGCCGGCCGTCGAGCCGCTCCTCCCAGCTCACATGGGAACCCAGGCCAGGCACGAGACCGAAGGCCCGGACCTCGAATACGCCGCCGAGGCTCTCGTTCTCCTTCCGAAGCCGGTCGATCTCGGCCACCATCCTCTCCCCGGCCTCGGGGTCGAGCGTGCGCACCGGCGACTCGTCGACCTCGGCGAAGTCCTCGGGCGCGAGGTCGCCGCGCTCGGGCGCGCTCACCGAGGCGATCCGCAGGACGTGGCTGTGGACGCTCACGCCGACGGCGGCCAGGAGCTCCTTCGCGATCGCCCCGGCCGCCACCCGCGCCGCGGTCTCGCGGGCGCTGGCGCGCTCGAGCACGTTTCGCACGTCGGAAAAGCCGTACTTCTGCGAGCCGACGAGATCCGCGTGACCGGGCCGCGGCAGGTGCGACTCCTCCACCTCGGCCTGCACCGGCCACGGGTTCATCCGCTCCTCCCAGTTGGCATAGTCGCGGTTTGCGACCAGCAGCGCGATCGGGCTGCCGAGCGTGCGCCCGTGCCTGATGCCGGAGCGGACCTCCACCGCGTCGCGCTCGATCTTCATCCGGCCTCCGCGACCGTGACCTAGCTGGCGGCGGGCCATCTCTCGGTCGATGCGAGCGCGATCGAGCTCGAGCCCCGCGGGCACGCCCTCGACGATCGCCACGAGCCCAGGCCCGTGCGACTCGCCCGCGGTGGTGAAGCGCAGCGTCCCCATGTTCGGACGCCGAAAGTTAGTGGTGGGGGGCCGGCCTCAGTCCGTGGCCGTCCCCGGCTGGTCGCCTCCGTGCTGCTCGCGCGGGTCGGGGACGCGAACGATGTGGGCCTGCAGGAGGCGCAGCCGGTAGGTGGTCCCGTCGGCGGACTCGAACGTCTGCTGATCGCCCTCCTGGAGGGTCACGTACTGGCAGGGCGCCGGCTTCTTCGGCGCGCAGCTGCCGTCCCCGTCGGTCTCGACGACGTCGCGGGAGACCGAGAAGACCGCGCGCTCGCCGCCCTCGGCGAGCCCGAGGAAGGCGACGACGGGCTTGTTCTCGCCGGGAAGCAGATCCAGATAGCGCACGCCGTGGACTCGCTTCGCGTGGCCGACCTCGCCGACCTTGACGTCGATGCGGCCGGCGTAGAAGCGGGCCTCCGGCTTCGGCGGCTTGGTCTCCTCGGTCGTCTCGGTGCTGGCCTCGGCGCCGTCCGGCTCGGTGACGGTCGTGTCGGTGGTCACCGAGGCGCTGCCGCCGGCGGCGTCGGCCACGCTTTCGCTGACGGTGGTTTCGACGCTCGATCCCGATCCACCCGCGGCACTCGAGGCGGACACATCGCCCTCGGTCCCACCGCCGGAATCCTGAAGGGCGACCGACTCCGGGGTCGGGAGTGCGAACTTCTGCTCGAACGGGTTCGCCGCCTTGAGCTGGGCGAGGCGCTTGCGGTAGTCGCGGACCCCGGCGTCGTCGACCAGCACGGCCGGCGCGACGGCCGTGGCCTCCTCGGGACTGCCCGCCGCTGCGGCAGGCGGCGCGGGCCCTGCGCCGGAATCGCTCTTCAGCAGCACCGGCACGGCGACGATCGCCACGAGCACCGCGGCCACGGGCAGCAGCAGGTGGCGGTCGCGGAGGTCGCGATACAGGTCTGAGAGGAGCTTCGGGGGCTCGATCTTCTTCTTCACGGCGTCACCGTGTTCGAGGCGGGAGTGGCGGTCTCCGGCGGGACCGCGTCAATCGGGGCGCTCGGCGCCCCGCCACCGGTCAGCCCCTGATCGGCCGGCGCGACATAGGTGGTCACGTGCACGGTCGCGACCAGGTTCGGGAAGCCCTGGTCCTGCGTCGGGACCGAGCGAGAACCCGTCGATCGTCACCAGTCGGCCGTCGACACCGGTGCCGGTTCGCTCCGAGGCGACCATGTCGTCGAGACCGCGGATGAAGTCCGCCATCCCGAAGAAGTCACCGCGAAAATGAAGGTCGTACGGCATGACCGGCAGGCCGGCCGGGCCGACGGTGGCCCCCAGCGGTAGTGTCGCCGCGGCGGCCTCGGTCGCCGGAACCGACGTCAGGCTGGAGTCGGGGGGGCGGCCTCGGGCTCCGCGCCGGTCCCCGGGTCGGCGGTCGTTTCCTGCGCCGGCGTGGGCGCCGGGGCGGCGCCCGCTTCGGCGAGCGTCAGCGAGTCGAACGAGATCGATGACTTGGAAGCCAGCGCCTGCACGTCGACCAGGAGGCTCGCAGTCTCCTCCTCGGACGGGACGGCCTTGCCGAGCACGACCAGCTGGTGGTAGTTGGAGGCGTAGTCGGCCTTGGCCTTTTCGCCGAGATCCGCGGCCTGCTCGGCAGCGGTGAGCGCCGACTGCGCCTCCGCGACCTCTCGGTCGAGATCGGAGACCTCCGCACGCTTCGGTGCCAGCATCAGGAACCAGAAGGCCGCCAGCAGCCCCAGCAGCGCGACGCCGGCGACGATCGCGCGGTCGCTCGACTTCATCGGGCCACCCCCGGGATGACCTCCGCGGCGTTGCCCGCCTTCTCGGTCTGCTCGGCGGCGGAATCACGGGCTTCCTGTTGCTCCGCGTTCGCGGTCGGTTCTTCCGCCGGCGCGCCCGCGTGGCGTCGACGACACCGCGGGCACGGTGACCGCGTCGAACGCGGCCACCACCTCGAACCGGGAGATGAACTCGCGGGTCCTGCAATCGGCGTCGCCTGTGTCGCCGGTGGTCGACGCCTGACCGGCGACGTCTTCCGGGCGCTCATCGCTGGCGATCGCGACCCTCGTCACCCCGTCGATGTCGCGGAGGGCCTGGCAGGAACGCGGCGACGCTCTCGTGGCTGGGCGCGCAGCCGACAATCGACAGCGCCGGCCCCGGCGCACCCCCGCGGAGGTCGCTCTGGGCCGCGTCGGCGACCTGAACGTCCGGGGAGACCGTGCCGGAGAGCTGGGTCAGCCAGACGTCGTCGGGCAACACCAGCGCCAGCTCGCGGAGCACGCGATCCCAGTCGAATCGGCTCTGGGCAAGGCTGGTGACGGTGCTCGTGCGCTCGATCGCCAGACCGGCGAAGTCGGCGTAAGGCTGAAGAGGCGTCGGCCCGCGCCTGCGCCTCGGCGCGCTGGGCCTCGAGCGAGGCGACCTCGTGCTCGCGGTCGGAGATCTTGTTCGACGTCGTCACCATCAGCGCCACGCCGGCGAGGACGGCGACGAGGACGCCGACAGACGACGTAGGGGAGCACGCCGGTACGGGCGGGGGCGCGATCGCCGCGGCGCTCCTCGGGCGGGATCAGGTTGACGGGCCTCATCCCTACTCCTCCAGCGCCAGGCCGTACGAGACGGTCAGCCGCGCGCGCTCGGCATCGTCGACGTTTGCCAGCGTCGCCGGCCCGCCGATCGCGAACGGCAAACCGAGCTCCGCCTGGAGGCGGCCCGCGAGACCGGGGATCGTGGTGCCCGGGCCCGCAGGCGATCACCCGCTCGACCGCGAGCGCATGATCCTGGGCGCCGTAGTACTCGAGGGACAGGCGCAGCTCGTCGACGAGCTTGGCGGCCGTCCTCGAGCGCCTCGCGCGCGGCGGAGGTGATCTCGGCGTCGCCGTCGACCTGATCGGCTCGCGATCGAGGCCGACGTGGGTGAGCCACTGCCGTGCGTGCTCGAGGGTCAGCTGCGTGCGCTCGGCGAGCTTCTGGGCCATCCCCTCGATGCCGAAGGGCGAGATGCGCGTGAAGACGCAGGTGCGGCCCTGGGCGACCGCGAGGTTGACGACGTCACCGAGATTGCAGTAGAGCTTGGCGCCGTCCCTCGTCCACGCCGGGCAAGGGCGCCTCGGCGCCGGCCATCCGCTCCTCGTAGCTCGGCGCCGGCGCGGCGACGAAGGCGCCCGCGCCGACCGCGTCACCGTCCGCGCCAGCGAGCGCGCGGATCATCCCGAACGCGGAGAGGTCGATCCCGATCGGCCGCAGGCCCGCCCGCTCGAGCGCCTCGAGCATGGGTACACCATGTCGCGACGGGCGGCGACGACGACGACCTCGATCTGGCGGTCGCCGTTGTCGCCGGTCGCGTGGCCGATCGACCTCCCAGTCGAGGACCGCCTGCTCGAGCGGCATCGGGATGTGGTCCTGCGCCTGAAAGCGGATCGCCGTCGCGAGCTCCTCGGCGCTCTCGATCGGCGGCAGGAACAGCGTCCGCACCGCGACCCGCTGGTTCGCGATGCCCGAGACGCACGTCGCGCGAGAGCTTGCGCTCGGAGAACAGGTCCTTGAGCGCGTCCGCGAGCGCGTCGGCGTCGGCGACCTCGCCCTCGTGAAAGACGCCCGGGGCGAGCGGCGCGATGCCGTAGCCGACGACCTCGACGCGGCCGTTTACGCGGACCTCGGTCGCCGCGATGCTCCCGCCTCCAGGTCGAGGCCGACGAGGCTCTTCTTCTTGGTCGAAATGCTCATGCACGGATCGTTCGCCGGCCTCGCGCTCAAATCGGCCGCTCAGGCACGAATGACTCGAGCGCAAAACACCGTTTACCTGAGGGCCGGACCGCTCAGTCCGCCGGGAAGAACTCGTCCAGGTACCACTCGACGATCGTCGTCGCCGAACCAGAGCCCGACCACGCCGCCGAGCGCCAGAAACGGGCCCGAACGGGATCGCGCGCTTGCGCGCTGCCGCGCCGTGGCGGGCGATCAGGGCGACCCCGACCACCGCGCCCGTCAGCAAGCCGACAGCACCGCCGGCGCCACCGCGCGGCCGAGATACAGGCCCATCATCGCGACCAGCTTCGCGTCGCCCATTCCCATCCCCCGCGGATAGGCGAGTACGATCAGGAACATGACGCCGCCGCCGATGGCCGCCGCGAGCAGCGTTCTCCGGCGAGGTCGCCGAGTCGCTGTCGGCAACGATCACGATCCGCGAGCCGCACGGCGCCCGCGAGCACGATCGCGTTCGGGATCTTGCGCAGGTCGAGATCGGTGAGGGTGATCGCCACCAGCACCGCGCAGAAGACGAGCCCGAGCACGAGCTCGCCGCCGTCGTCGTCGCCGAGGATCAAGTAGGTCGCGGCCCACAGCGCACCGAGGCCGAGCTCGGCGAGGGGATAGCGGATCGAGATCGCCTCGCCGCAGCTGCGGCAGCGCCCGCGAAGCAGCAGCCAGGAGAGCACCGGGATGTTGTCGCGGGCGCCGATCTGCGCCCCGCACGCCGGGCAGCGCGAGCGGCCGGTGACGAACCCCTCGCCGCGCGGCAGCCGGTAGGCGAGCACGGTGATGAAGCTGCCGAGCACGCAGCCGCAGACGAACAGGAGGACCGCCACCGATGCCATCGGCTGAACGTATCGGTCAGCCCCAGCGCCGGGCTTGAGCGCCGGCCGAGCGTCAGGGCAGGATGTGGCTCGAGCTCTGAACCTCGAGCCGGCTCTCGAAGTTCGGGTGGTCGTACATGAACTCGAGTCCCGGGGCACCGGTGCCGGCGCGCTCCGTCTGGATCGCGATCCCGAGCCTCGGCTGGCCGAGGATGTTTAGCCCGGTGAGCGCGTTGGTCGCCCAGATGAAGTGCATCGGCACCGCGATCTCGGTCCACTCGTTCGGCCACTGCGCGCGTGAGAACTCGAAACGGGCGACGTCTGGGAGCGGCGGGTCGAGGTTGATCGCCGGGACGTCGACGGTGATCTGCTGGCCGAGCACGTTGAGCACCGTCACGCGCTTGAAGATCCAGATGCAGATCTTGCCGCCGTAGGTCGCGCCGTTGATCGTCCTCGTCCACAGCTGCAGGGAGGCGTCCGCGGCGTCCAGCAGCTTGAACTCGTCGTTCAGCGGGTTCGAGAGCCAGACGTGGTATCGCGTCTGCTTGTTCGTGTCGGTGTTCAGCAGCGGCAAATCGAGCTGGCCGAGGGTCGGAGCACTCAGCAGGCAGCCGTTCTGAGTCGAAGGCTCGGCGATGTCGAGGCCGATGTCGGCGGTCGGATTCGACACCGGCTCGACGTCGAGGGCGTAGTCGTAGAGGGTTCCGGTGCCTGCGTCGCTCTCGGGCGGGGGCTCGTTGAACATCAGGTCCGGGGCCCCTCGAGTGTCGCCGGTCTGTGGGCCGTCGGCGCAGCCGCCGCGGGTGTTGTGGGTGTTGTGGTTTCCGCTCAGCGGTTGGCGGTCGGTCTGGTTGCAGGCGGTGTCGGTGAGCCAGAAGGTGGCGATCTCGTTGCCGCTCCCCCCGCACCCCTGGCACGGAAGGTTGTCGTCCGAGCGCTTCTCGGGATCGGCGACGTCGGACTGCGATCTCCTGGTAGGAGCGAGTGCCGCCCGGCGCGGTCGAGTCGATCGTCACGGCGATGATCACGCGCCGCAGGTCGTCCTCGGTGCAGCCGGTGGCGCCGCAGTTCTGGACGGCCGGCGGTGCGACCACGTAGCGGTAGATCTTGCCGTGGACGTCACCGCTCACAAACGGGGTCGGGCCGGGGTCGATCGACCCCCCCGACACCGCCTCGCCGGTCGGCGTGGTCCCGCCGTTGTAGAGCAACGGCATCGGGTTGGTGCCATCGCGGTTGGTCGCGAACTGGGCTCCCGAGACGCGGAAGGCGGGGCTGGCGCTGTCGTTGGAGTGAGCCGGGAGGCTCGTCATCGCCACCTCGGCGAATACGGCAGCTGGCGGATGTGCTCGAGCTCGGCCTGCAGGCGGTTCGAGAGCACCTGGCTCTGCTCCGCACGGTAGGTGTTCCGGCTCGCGGCGCTGCCCAGGCCGAGCACGGCGAGCCCGAGGACCACGAGCACCAACGCCGCGACCACGACCTCGACGACCGTGATCCCCCGGTCCTCGCCGGCCCCGGACAGGAGCCGCTGCCTGCGCTCGAGGCTCATCACGGCGCTCCCAGGGGCGGGTTGCGAAGCGCCACGCCGTCCTCCATCGTGATCGCGTCGTCCCCGTTGGTGGCCGGGAACGAGAGCCTCACGCCCACGTAGGCCTCTCCCGGAACACGGGGCGAGAACGTGAATACGTTGTTGTCGGCGAGGCCCGTGACCACGGTTCGCGTCGTTCCACACCCCGGACCCACGGCGGTGAAGGTCGGGGGGCACTCGGTGCGGGTGCAGGTCCCCGCGACGCTGCAGGTGTAGAAGACCTTGCAGCGAGTCGGCGTGCCGGGCGTCGGCGAGCCGCAGGCGGTGCGAGGAACGTAGGTGAGAATCGCGAGGTTCCCGCCGCTGGTGGTGGTCGCGTTCGAGCCCTGGCGGAGCTCGCGCGTGAGCGTCTCCGCCATGGTGCGCGCCTGCTGGATCGCGGCGTTTCGGTCGCTGACCTTGGGCTGGCTCTGTACCCCGCTCGCGAAGACCGTCACCGAGGCGCCGACGACCATCAGGCCGATCAGCGTCGCGATCAGCAGCTCCGGCAGGGTCATGCCGGCGTCGGCCCCGATCCGCTGCTGCAGCGGCCCTGTAGGTCATCGCCGTCAGCAGCCGACGGTCGCCGTCTGGGCCGAGCACTCGACGAACCGGTCGATCGTGTAGTGCGCGGGCGCGTTCGGGAGCTCGAATCCGGCGGCGAGGTTGTTGGTCTTGACGTGCGCGTTCGAGCTCAGGGCGATCGTCTTGCCGGCGATCGCCCCGCAGTAGCTGGCGTTGCTCGCGAAGTGGATGTCGGTCCGCGGCGCGTAGACGACGAAGTTCTGGTTGCAGGCCTGGTTGGCCAGCGTGTTCGAGGCCAGGTTGATCGACGTCGAGCGGCTCTCCGAGCCGACGAACAGGAGCGCGAAGTCGGTTGAGCCGCTGGTGCCGTTCGCCGTGATCTCCGTGTTCGAGGTCATGTCGAGCTGAACAACCCCGCTCGCATACCCGCATGCCTCCGGCGAGTCGAAGTAGATCCGCACGGTCGACCCGCTGGCCACCTGAAGGACGCTGTTCTGGCGCATCGTCAGCTTGCAGAAGCTGTAGTTGCCGCTGGTCAGCGTCACCCCGGAGTTGTGGTCGATGAACAGCTCCCGTGAGCCGCAGGAGCTGCTCGCCGCTCCGCTGCCGTTGACGCCGTTCCAGCAGACGTCGTTCTTCTTGCCGGTGATCGGGTTCTGGCTGAAGAACTTCGCGTTGCTGTTGGTGGTGCGGACGTCCGCCTGGTTGACCGGCGAGAGGACGATCTCGCCCTGTTGCACCTGCCCACCGCAGGTCGGCGCGTTCCCCGCCGGTAGGACGGCGTGACCGACGCCGACCTGAACGTTGCCGCAGAGGAAGGTCGAGGCGCCGTTGCCGAAGGTGAGATCGCCGTTGGTCGCGGTGTCGGCGGTGATGTCGGCGTTCGACGAAAGCGTCACCCAGTCGCGACCAATTACGCCCCAATCCAAGAACGGTTGGTTGCCGGCCGCCGAATGAGCGGTCACGTGGACCTTGCGGGTGACGCCCTCGACGGTTCCCCTGGAGACGACGTTGATCACCCCGGCGCCGGGGGCGACCTGGTACGCGAAGGTCCCGCCGCGGGTCGGCGTAGGCCGTGCACCAGCCGGCCTGCGGGCCGCTGGTCTGGAGCGTCTGCGGAGCGACGCAGCTGCCGCCCGCCGCCGCCGCGTTGTAGCGGACGAGCGCCTGCTGGACCCCGGCCTCGGCGGAGGCGAGAGCCTCCTTGGTGGCGATGTCGCGGCTCGTCCCCTGCTGGGTGTTGATCGAGCTGATCACCGCGATCGACGCGATGCCGAACGCGGCGAGCAGCATGAACAGCACGGTCGGGAGCGCGAAGCCGTCCTCCGCACTGGGGTGTCTTGGCGATCGGTGATACATCGCGCGTCCGCTTCTCACGCACCCATCGGCGTGACCCGGCGCCCGCTTGAGCCCTGCGGATCGACGGATGGCCGAAACGGCGAAGGGCGGGCCCAGAGGGCCCGCCCTTCGATCCATTGGCTTCGCCTGCTCCGAGGATCAGGCGAGGCTGCCTGGGCGGTTAGTCCCAGTCACCGCCGGTCGGGCAGCCGTCGCTGCCGTCGGCCTCGCACTCGTAGGTCAGCT
This sequence comes from uncultured Solirubrobacterales bacterium, assembly GCA_963793775.1. Taxonomy (GTDB): domain Bacteria; phylum Actinomycetota; class Thermoleophilia; order Solirubrobacterales; family 70-9; genus WHSW01. Next base: position 64,519 of record CAWCBM010000012.1, on the reverse strand, counting down.
GGCCGTTGTCGGCCCGGGCGATGCGGAACTGCATCGCACCGGTCCCCTCGGAGTTGTTCTCGGAGACGACCTCGACGGTGTAGCCCTCACCGGTGGCGGTGATGACCGGCTCCGAGAGGCGCGTGCCGAGGTCGGTGAGCGTCTCCTCGATGGCGACCAGGTCAGCGGCGCTCGCGCCGGAGTACGAACCGTCGTTGTCGGTCGCGTACGTCTCGATCGCGGTCTGCGCCGTCCGGACCTGCTCCTTGGCGTCGGCGTCGCGGGCCTTGTCGCGCTGGTTGAAGAACGACGGGATCGCGATCGCGGCCAGCAGGCCGAGGATGAGCATCACGACCAGAAGCTCGACGAGGGTGAAACCCGACTCGCTCTGAGCTCTGAAGCGCAGCTTGTTGATCATTTGGGTACCTCCTGGGTATCCGTTGACTTCTGCGCCAGGCCCCGAATGCCAGTCGGGAGTCTTTTGACCCCGGTGGTAACCCGGCTGACTCGTCGTCTTTCGATTCGGAGCCCCGTGGTTTTGCGTCACCGCCTCACGACGGTTTTGCCTTTATCACCAGGGCGCTGGCCCTATTACCTGACTCCGCTATCGGCTTGGGGGGAAGAGCCTTTAGGCCTGAGGGCTCAACATCCGTCCAGTGGGGGCTAGCCCCTAGGCGCGAGGTGTGGGCCGCGAGTCATATGTCCGGCCAGAGATCGTGCCTCCGTAAGCTGGCCGGCGATGGCGGCGAGGCGGCTGATCATGATCCTGCTGGTGCTGCTCTTCATCTCCAGCCTCGCCGCCGCGCTGGTCCCGATCGACCGCTCGAGCGATTCCGAGTCGAGCTCGACGACGACCACCACGCGCGCGGCAGCCTCCGAGCCGCGGGGCCGATCGCTCACCAAGCGGCTGGACACCGGCGGCGCCAAGCAGACGATCCGCATGCGCCTGGGCGACGAGCTCACGCTCACGGTCGAGGGTCACGCGCCCGATCAGGTCGAGATCCCGAGGCTCGACCTCGTCGAGCCGATCGACCGCGGCTCCCCGGCGCAGTTCTTCAACCTGCTCCCCGACATCACCGCCACCCTCAAAGTGCGCCTCATCGAGGCGGACCGGACGGTCGGGCGCATCGTGGTCTCGCCGCCGAAGAAGCCGCCGAAGCGCAAGCGCGAGTCGGATCGTCGCGGGGCTAACGAATCTGGTCGTAGAGCTTGAAGATCGGCAGGTACATCGAGATGACGATGAACCCCACCACCGAGCCGACGACGACGATCATCACCGGCTCGATCAGCGAGGTCAGGGCCTTCACCTTCGCGTCGACCTCGGCCTCGTAGAAGTCCGCGATCTTGGTCAGCATCCCCTCGAGCTGACCGGAGTCTTCGCCGACCGAGACCATGTGGGAGACCATGGGCGGGAAGATCGCGTGCTCGGAGAGCGGCTTGGCGATCGTCCCGCCGCGCCTGACCGAGTCATAGACGTCGTCCATCGCCTCCTTGAGGACGGCGTTGCCGGCCGTGTCGCCGGAGATCTGAATCGCCTGCAGGATGGGGACGCCCGAGGAGATCGCCCCGGAGAAGGTTCGCGACCAGCGGGCAAGGGCGACCTTCTGGACCACGTCGCCGATGTTCATCGGGATCTTGATCTTCAGCTTGTCCCACTGCAGGCGGCCGCGCTCGGTCTGCTTCCAGCGCGTGAAACCGTAGATCGACAGCGCGATCGCCGGGACGAGGATGTACCACTTGCCGGTCACGAAGTCCGAGACGGCGACCGTGATCTGGGTCATCCAGGGAAGGCTCGTGTCGGCGCCGGGGTTGTCGGCCTGGATGTCCTCGAAGATGCCGACGAACACCGGGACGATGACGGCGACCACCACGATCGTGATCACGAAGGCGAGGATCGTCACCACCGCCGGGTACCAGAGCGCGGCCTTCACCTGGCGACGAAGGGCGTCGAGCTTTTCGAGCTGGAACGCGACTCGGTCGAGCGCTTCCTCGAGACGACCCGAGCCCTCGCCGGCGTGGACCATGCCGCGATAGAGCGGGTCGAAGACGCCGGGCTGCGACTCCATCGCCGCCGCCACCGAGCTGCCCGCCTCGACGTCCTGACGCAGGCCGACCACCGCGTTCTTCAGCATCTCGTCCTCGGTCTGCTCCTCCAGCGTGTAGAGCGAGCGGAGCATCGGCATGCCCGAGGCGATCAGGGTCGCGAACTGGCGCGAGAACACCGACAGGGCACGGAGGTTCACGCTCTTGAAGCGCTGGAAGACCGACTCGAGCTTCAACGCCTCGCGCTTCTCGGAGACGTCGAGGACGATCAGGCCGCGCTGACGCAGCTGTTCGGACACCTGCGCCTTGGAGTTCGCCTCGAGCTCCCCGCGTGAGGGAACGCCGGCGAGGTCGACCGCGCGAAAGCCAAATGTCGCCATCGGCTACTCCCGCGCCCTCATGCCACTCGGGCGGGAACCTGCTGGAACTGGGAGCTGAGCGCTTCGGTGCCCCCGAGCAGCCTCTTGAGCTCCTCGGGCACGGAGGCACGCTGCTCGGCGAGCGAGCGCGTGATCTTCCCCATCCGCACCAACTGCGCGAGGTGGGCGTCCATCGTCTGCATCCCTGACGAGCCGGAGGTCTGGATCGCCGAGTAGATCTGATGCGTCTTTCCCTCGCGGATCAGGTTCCGGATTGCGGGGGTAGGCACCAGGACCTCGCAGGCGGCGATCCGGGCCGACCCATCGGCGGTCGGCAGGAGCTGTTGGGTAACGATCCCCTGTAGGGCGATCGAAAGCTGCATCCGGACCTGGTGCTGCTGGCCGGCCGGGAAGACGTCGATGATCCTGTCGACCGTCTGGGCGGTCGACTGGGTGTGCAGGGTCGCGAACACCAGGTGTCCGGTCTCCGCCGCGGTCAGCGCGGTCGAGATCGTCTCCAGGTCGCGCATCTCGCCGACCAGGATCACGTCAGGGTCCTCACGCAGGGCCGCCTTGAGCGCCCCGGAGAAGTCGATCGCGTCGCCCCCGATCTCGCGCTGGTTGATGAGGCAGTTCTTGTGCCGGTGCAGGAACTCGATCGGGTCCTCGATCGTGAGGATGTGCTCGGTGCGCTCCTCGTTGATCTTGTCGATCATCGCCGCCAGGGAGGTCGACTTGCCCGAGCCGGTCGGTCCGGTAACGAGCACGAAACCGCGCGGCTTGCGGGTGAATTCCTCGATCACGCTCGGCAGGCCCAGCTCCTCGACCGACTTGATCTCGGTCGGGATCAGGCGGAACGCGGCGCTGATCGAGCCGCGCTGGAAGAAGGCGTTGACGCGGTACCGGGCGACGCCCGGAACGGAGTAAGCGAAGTCGAGCTGCTTCTCGTTCTCGAAACGCTTGCGGTGGGCGTCGTTGAGCAGCGAGTAGACGATCTCGCGGGTGTCCTGGGGGGTCAGCTTCGGGTAGTCGTCGAGCGCTGAGATCGCGCCGCGCACGCGCACGGCCGGCGCAAAGCCCGGCGACAGGTGGACGTCGGATGCGTTGAGCTCAACCATCCGGCTGAGCACCGCGGCGAAGTCGAGGCTCATCGAGTCCTTATTCGTCGCCCGGGCGTGAAAGCTTGAGCACCACAGCCGTCAGCGTCTCGCGCACGTGATCGGGCTCGTAGCGAGCCTGCTCGTGTGTGAACCTGAGCGTCGTCAGCCCCGCGGCGGCGTGAGCCTGGTCGCGGAGACGGTCCCGCGCCTGCTCGGCCGGCGTGCGGTGATATCTGAGGCCGTCGGTCTCGACGACCAGCCCGAGCTCAGGCCAGTAGAAGTCGGCCCTGAAGCCGTTGAGCCATTCGCGCGTCCTCGGCTGTGGCAAGCCAGCCGCTCGGGCGATCGGCAGCATGCGTCGCTCGAGCTCCGAGTCGGTGAGCACGAAGGTCCGGCGGTCGAGGATCCGCCGCAGAGCCGCCGCCCGTGGATCGCCGTCGATCGCCGCTCTGAGCACGGTCGGCGTGATCAGGTTGCGCTTGTCGGCCTCGTTGATGGCTCGTTCGAGCTTGGCGGTGTCGAGGCGCGTGGCGAGGGCACTCAGGGTGGCCCGCACGGTGGTCACGGGGATCCCGTGCTCGACTCCAGTCGCGTTCGGCGGTGAACGAGGATGCCCGGGCGGCGCCGAAATGCATCCGCGGGCACCGAAACCTCGATGCCCTCGGCGGTCTCGACGCCAATCTCCCAGAGCGCCGCGGCGCTCGTGTCACTGAGGACCGCGCCCGGGCCGCACGCGAGGACGGCCGCCATCCAGCGCCCGAGCCGGCTGAGCTCCGGTCGCCCCACCGCGTAGACACCGCGATAGACGGGATGAAGCCGCCCATTCGCGATCCGTCGCTTGATCGCCTGCGCACTCAGACCGTGCGCGAGCAGTTGCGCGCGCGTGACCACGCCGTGCTGCCTGGCCACCAGCCGCCACAGAGCCTTCGCTCGAAGCATTTGGGGTTGCATCTAGTACCCAAAGCTTCAGCAGCCTCCGGTCTCGCCCCCTAAGCGCCCCGTTCTACGACGCTACGCGCGCGACCTCCGCGATCGAGGTGACTCCCGAGCGGACCTTGAGCAGGCCGTCCTCGCGCAGGGTGAGCATTCCCTCCTCCCGCGCCGCGGCGGTGAGGTCGGCCTCGCTGGCGCCGTCGACGGTCAGTTCCTTGATCTTCTCGCTCATCTCCATCACCGAGAACAGCCCGATGCGGCCCCGGTAGCCGGTCTGGTTGCAGCGTCCGCAACCCACGGGCTCGTACGCCTCGAGGTCGGCGCCCACCCTGAATCCGGCCTCGGTCAGCGCGTGCTGCGGGATCACGACGCGCTTCTTGCAGTGGGTGCAAAGCTGGCGGGCGAGGCGCTGGGCGACGACGCAGTCGATCGCCGAGGCCGTGAGGAAGCTCTCGATGCCCATCTTCGCCAGCCGGGTGACCGTGCCGGGGGCATCGTTCGTATGCAGGGTCGAGAGCACCATGTGACCCGTCAGCGCCGACTCGATCGCGATCCGAGCGGTCTCGGCATCGCGGATCTCGCCGACCATGATGATGTCGGGGTCGGCGCGGAGGATCGACCGCAGGCCCCTGGCGAAGTCGAGCCCCGCCTTGCGGTTGACGTTGATCTGGTTGATGCCCTCGATCCGGTACTCGACCGGGTCCTCGATCGTGATGATGTTCTTCTCGACCGCGTTTAGCTCGGCGAGCGCCGCGTAGAGCGTGGTCGACTTACCCGACCCGGTCGGCCCCGTGACCAGGACGGCGCCGTGGGACTTCGTGATCGCGCCCTCGAAGCGACCGCGGCCCTCGCCGTCCATCCCGAGGTCGTCGAGCGAGCGCATCGCCTGCCCCTTGTCGAGGATCCGGATCGTCGCCCCCTCCCCGCGCTGAGTCGGCAGGGTGGTGATCCGCAGGTCGACCTTGCGTCCCTCGACGTTGACGCTGACGCGGCCGTCCTGGGGCACGCGCTTCTCGGCGATATCGAGATCGCTCATGATCTTCACCCGCGAGACCACCCCCGCGATCATCCGCTTCGGCACCCTGGCGGCCTCGGCGAGGACGCCGTCCACCCGGAAACGGACTCTCATCTCGTCCTCGCCCGGCTCGAAATGCACGTCCGAGGCGCCCTCGGTGGCCGCCTGGCCGAGGATCGAGTAGACGAGCTTGATCACCGGCGCGTCGCCGGCCGATTCTCGAAGCTCTGAGACCTCGCCGAGCTCTGCCTCCTGATCGTCCTCATCGATCGCCTCGGTGACGGCGCTCTCGAGCGTGTTCAGCCGCCGGATCAGCGCCTCGATGTCGTCGGCGGCGGCGACCGCAACCTTGCAGGACAGGCCGGTGATCAGCTGGATGTCGTCGATCGCGAACACGTTCGCGGGGTCGGCGACCGCGACCAGGAGCGTCTGTGGGTTGACGTACCCGACGGGGACCGCCTGGTAGCGCCTCGTGTTGGCAACCGAGAGGAGGTTGGCGGCGCCCATGTCGACGTGGAAGGCGTTGAGGTCGAGGTGGTCGTGGCCGTAGCGCTCGGCCAGCGCCCGGGAGAGCTGGTCCGGATTGAGGAGGCGGCGCTCGACCAGCAGCTCGTCGGGCGGGCGTCCCGCGATCCGGGCCTCGTCGACCACCTCGTCGACGCGCTCGCGGGACGCGTAGCCGAGCTCGACGATCACGTCGGTGAGGAACATCGACGAGCTGCCGAAGCCGTGCGCTGGTGTGAGGCCGGGCGTCCCCGAAACCGGTGCCTGGAGCTCCCGGGCGGTCGCCTCGGCGGTTTTGTCGGGGACGGGGCGAAGGTGTCCGGGACGCTTTTCCGATGCCATCTGGCTCCTATGTGTAGCCGGACCGAGCCGCCTGCCTCATGGCTTCGAGGGGCGGATCGAGTCCCGTCCAGAGGCGAAGCGAGGCGGCTCCCTGGCGGACGAGGACCTCGAGCCCGCCGACGACGCGAGCTCCTCGCTCGCGCGCGGCGGCGAGGAGGGCCGTGTCGTGAGGCCCGTAGACCAGGTCCACCACGATCTGTCGTTCTGTGATCGCATCGGCATCGACCGGCAAGCCCTTTAGGTCGCCGGGCGTCGGTGGGCGCTCGCTTGCCTGCGCGAGCCCGACCGTGGTGCAGTTGACCAGCAGGTCGAATCCGGCGCCGGGCTCGGTCACGTGCCTGACGTCGAAGGCGCCCGCGAGCTCGGCGGCGCGAGCCGCGGTCCGGTTCCAGACCGCGACCTCGGCGCCGGCGTCGCGGAGAGCCCAGACCGCCGCTCTGGCCGAGCCGCCGGCGCCGAGGACGAGGGCGCTGGCGCCCTCGGGCGGCTCGGGCAGCGCCTCGAGCAGGCCGACCGCGTCGGTGTTGGCGGCCTCCACCCCGGCCTCGGTGAAGGTCAGCGTGTTCGCCGCCCCGATCGCCCGCGCCGAGTCGGAGGCCGTGTCGGCGACGGCCAGGGCGGCGAGCTTGTGCGGGACGGTGACGTTGACACCCCGGAACCCCTCGCTCGGCAGGCGCGCGACGAGGGTCGCGAGTTCATCGGGAGACACCTCGATCGCCTCATAGGTCCACTCCGGATCCAGCCCGAGCTCGGCGAGCGCCGCGCTCTGCATCGCCGGCGAGCGCGAGTGTGCGACCGGCTGTCCGAGCACCGCGAGCTTCGGCATTCAGCACTCGGTCGGCGAGCCGCCCTGCTCCTCGAGCGCCTGCTGGTAAGCGGCCTCGGCCTTCTCGAACTCGGCCTCGGTCTCGACGAAGGCGTGCTCGTTGCACGTGCCGGGCTTGATCACGAAGTAGAAGACGTCGGACTTGGCTGGGTGCGCCGCGGCATCGAGCGCGTCCAGTCCGGGGTTGGAGATCGGCGTCGGCGGCAGGCCGGAGTAGATCCGCGAGTTGTAGGGCTGGTCCTCGGCCAGCTCCGACTCGGTCAGCGGCTGGTCGTAGTTCTGCAGGTAGTACCGGATGGTCGAGTCCATGCCGAGCGGGTTTCCGGCGGCGAGTCGGTTGTAGATCACCGCCGATGCGAGCTTCAGCTCCTCGGGCTGAGCGATCTCACGCTGAAGGATCGAGGCGACCTTGACCACGTCGTAGACCGTGAGGTTCTTCGACTCGGCGTAGCTCATGTCGACGCCCTTGATCCGCTGCTCGAAGTCGGCCAGCTGGCGGTCGATGAGGTCGTGGACGGTGGCCTGCTTGGGCAGATCGTTCCAGGTGTCGGGGAAGAGGAATCCCTCGAGATTGGGCGCATCCTGGGCGTCGTACCTGGCGAGGTCGAAGCCGGAGTCCTTCGACGGCTTCTTCGTCGCCTGGAGATAGTCGCCCTTGAGGCCCTCCTCCTTCGCGAGCTCGGCGATCTGACGGCGATCGAGGCCCTCCGGGATCGTGATCTCCGAGGTGGGAGGCTGCACGACCTTCTCGGGCTGGTAGTCCGAGCCGCCGATGCGGTCGATCACCTTGGCCGCCACGAAGATCACGGCCGCCGCGGCCACGAGCAGGACGAGCACGCCCGCGATCCGGCGAATCCAGAGCTGATTCGGCGGCGGTCCGCCGCTGCGCGCCTGCGTCGGCTGTGCCGGCGGCGGCCCCGATCCGTCGACGCTCGCTCGGGGCCCCGGGTCCGGCGGCGGCGCCTCGGTCGTCGCCGGCTGCTGGGTTGTGACCTTGTCGCCCAGCGACGCCTGGACGCCTCGCCGGCGCGCCTCGCGCTCGGCGCGGCGGCGCTCCCGCTCCGCCGCGGCCTCGTCCTCGCCGAATGGGTCGTGCCAGTCGGGTCCGTCTGCGCTCACCGTGCCGCCTTTCGCGCCATCAGATATCCGTCCAGAAGGTGGGCCGCGGCGATCGAGTCCGGCGGCGCCTCGGCTCCGGCCCGCGCGGTCTCGGAAGCCATCCTCGTCGTCAGCCGTTCGTCGTAGGTCTCGACCGGGATCTCGGTCAGCTCGGCCAGCTCCGCGGCGAACTCCCGGGCAATCCGAGCCTGCTCGCCCTCGGATCCGTCGAGCGACAGCGGCAGCCCGACCACGATCAGCTCCGCGCCCTGCTCGCCCGCCAGCCGCGCGACCGCCTCCGGCGCGGGTGGCTCGACGACCTCGAGCGGGCGGGTGATCGTCTCGGTCGGGTCACAGACCGCCGCCCCGGCCCGGGCGTTGCCATGGTCGATCGCGAGCACTCTCATCCAAACGCCCCTTTCTTTCGCCTACTCGAGGGCGCTTCGGATCGCGTCGCGGGCTGCCGCGAGGGCGTCGGGGAGCCGCTCGGGCTCCCGGCCGCCGGCCTGGGCGACGTCGTCGCGTCCACCGCCCCCGCCGCCGACGACGCCCGCGGCGGCGCGGACCACCTCGGCAGCCGACAGGCCGCGGTCGGCGAGGCCGCGGGTGAAGACGGCGACCAGCGCCACCTTGCGCTGCTCGGGGTCCCGGCTCGCGAGGACGACGGCGGCGTCGCCGGCGCGCGACTTGACCCGGTCGGCGAGCTCGAGCATCTGCCGCTGGTCCATGCCGTCCACCTCCTCGACGATCACCCGCACGCCGTCCACGTCCTCCCCCGCCTCGCCGAGGCGCTCGGCCGCCTCGCCGGCCTCGCGCCGGCCGAGCTCGGCCACCCTGCGCTCGAGCTCCGCCAATCGCTCTGAGGCGCGCCGCGCCGAGCCGACCGGGTCGCGCGCCGAGCCGAGCAGCTCGCCGACCACGGCGAGGTCGTCTCGGCGCTCGCGGTAGTAGTCGATGGCCGCCGGGCCGGTCAGCGCCTCGATCCGGCGCACGTTGGCGGCGCTGGATCCCTCGGAGACGACGGCGAAGACCCCGATCTCGGCGGTGCTGGCGACGTGGGTTCCGCCACAGAGCTCGCGCGAGACGTCCTCGATCTCGATCACCCGCACCCAGTCGCCGTATTTCTCGCCGAACAGCGCCATCGCGCCCAGGGCCTCCGCCTCCGCCCGGCTCATCTGCAGCGCGCGCACCGCGTGGCTCGCCTTGATCTCCTCGTTCACGCGGTCCTCGATGTCGCGCACCTCCTCGGCGCTCAGAGGAGCGCCATGGGTGAAGTCGAAGCGCAGCTTGTCCGGACGGACGGCGGAACCGGCCTGGCGCACGTGCGTGCCCAGCCGCTCGCGCAACGCGGCGTGCAGAAGGTGCGTGGCGGTGTGGTTCTTCATCGTCGCGTTGCGGGCGGCGTGGTCGACGACCGCGCTCACCCGCTCCCCGGCCGGCGGCGCCTCGCCGTCGGCGAGCCGCAGCGCCTGGTCGTCGCCGACCCGGTAGACGTCGGCCACCCGGGACTCGCTTCCGTTCCAGGCGACGATCCCGGTGTCGGCGACCTGGCCGCCGCCCTCGGGGTAGAACGGGCTCTCCTCGAGCTTCACCAGCGTCCCACCACCGTTCCCCTCCAGCGGGCGGGCCGCGGCGACGCTGGTCTCGGTGGCCAGCCGCTCGTAGCCGACGAAGTCCGACGGGGGCGCCTCGGAGACGAACGGGATCACCGCCTGGTGGCGGTCCTCGAGGGCCGGCTCGGCGCCCGTTCGCGCCCGCTGGCGCTGCTCGTCCATCAGCGCCTCGAAGCCCTCGTCGTCGACCGCCAGGCCCTGCTCGGCGAGCAGCTCCTTGGTGAGGTCGTAGGGGAAGCCGTAGGTGTCGTGGAGGCGGAACGCGTCCTCGGCGTCGATCCACGAGGTCCCCCGCTCCTCGGCCTCCTCCACCAGCCGCGCCAGCAGCTCGGTGCCGCGTTCAAGCGTGCGGCCGAAGCTCTCCTCCTCGTCGCGAACCCAGCGCATCACCGTGTCGCGCTCCGCCTGCAGGTGCGGATAGACGTCGGCGAGCGTCTCGATCGCGCGCTCGGCGAACCGGCCCAGGTAGGGCGGCTCGAGCCCGAGGACTCTCCCCTGCTGGATCGCCCGCCGCATGATCCGCCGCAGCACATACCCGCGCTCCTCGTTCGACGGCACGACCCCGTCGGCGATCAGGTTGACCGTCCCCCGCGAGTGGTCGGCGAGGATCCGCATCGCGCGGGTCGTCTTCTGCCCGTCGCCGTAGGAATGGCCCGAGAGCTCCTCGGCGAGCTCGATCAGCGGCTGGAACTGGTCGGTCTCGAACACCGACGGGACGTCCTGGAGGATGGCCGCCATTCGCTCGAGCCCCATGCCGGTGTCGATGTTCTTCATCGGCAGCGGCGCCACGCTCCCGTCATCGCGCAGGTCGTAGGTCATGAACACGTGGTTCCAGTACTCGACGAAGCGGTCCGTGTCGTCGCCGGGGCGGTCGTCGGCGCCGCCGAACTCCTCGCCGCGATCGAGGTACATCTCCGAGCACGGCCCCGAGGGGCCGGTCGGGCCGGCCTGCCAGAAGTTCTCCGAGCGCGGCAGCAGCACGATCCGCTCCTCGGGCACGCCGCTGCCGCTTCCAGATCTCGATCGCCTCGGTGTCCGGCCCCAGCCCGAGCTCCTCGTCGCCGGCGAATACGGTCACCCAGATCGCTCCGGGCCGAAGCCGAAGCCCTCAAGTGAAAGCTCCCAGCCCCAGGCGATCGACTCCTCCTTGAAGTAGTCGCCGAAGCTCCAGTTGCCGAGCATCTCGAAGAAGGTCAGGTGCCGGGCCGTGTTCCCGACCTGCTCGATGTCCGTGGTCCGGAAGCAGCGCTGGACCGAGCACAGCCGCCGCGCCGGCGGCTCCTCCTGGCCGAGGAAGTAGGGCTTGAACGGCTGCATGCCCGCCGTCGTCAGCAGCACCGAGGGGTCGTAGGCCGAGGGCACCAGCGACGCCGAAGGCACACGCAGGTGCCCGCGCTCCTCGAAGAACGACAGGAACGTCTCGCGAATCTCGCTGGACCGCATGGCGCCTGAGTCTAGGCGGGCAGGCGCGCTCCCCGGCCCGGTCGGCGGCGGTTAGCGGGCAGTACCCTCGCTGGGATGGGAAGTCCGCTCAGCCCGATCCTCTCCCCGGGGCAGCTCGAGGTCCTCCGGGCCCGCGGCGAGGAGCGCACGGCCGCCGAGGGCGAGTACCTGTTCCGGATCGGCGACGCGCGCTACCCGTTCATCGCCGTCCTCGAGGGCGAGGCGGCGGTCCTGGACGGGGCCGGCGCCGAGATCGCCCGCCAAGGTCCGGGCGGATTCCTCGGCGAGATGGGCCTACTCAGCGGGCAGACGGTCTTCGTCGACGGCGTCGCGACCGAGCCGATGCGCTACATCGCCGTGGACCGCGACGACCTGCGGCCGCTGCTCTTCGACGACGCGGCGCTCGCCGACCTGCTGCTGAACACCTTCATCCGCCGGCGCGAGATCCTGCAGGAGCGCGAGGTCGGCTTGGAGATCATCGGGCCGCACTCGTCTGAGCGCACCCGTCACCTGATCGAGTACGTGCGCCGCGGCCGCCTTCCTCACGTGTGGCGGGACCCCGAACGAAGCGATGATCCAGAGGCTGCCGCGGCGATCGGCGAGCTCGATGCGAGCCAGCTGCCGCTCGTGCGCCTGCCGGGCGGAATCGAGCTTCGCAACCCCAGCAACGGCCAGGTCTGGCGAGCGCTCGGGATCGGGCTCGAGCTCGAGCCGCGCGAGGAGGTGGACCTGGCCGTGATCGGTGGCGGACCCGCGGGGCTCGGGGCCGCGGTGTACGGAGCCTCCGAGGGTCTGAGCACCCTCGTCGTCGAGAGCACCGTGCTCGGGGGCCAGGCCGGCACCTCCCGCCGCATCGAGAACTATCTCGGCTTTCCCGCAGGGATCAGCGGCAGCGAGCTGACCAGCCGCGCGATCGCGCAGGCGCGCAAGTTCGGCGCCCGGACCGCGACGCCCTACCGCGCGCTCGCGCTCGAGGCCGGCAACGGTTCGCACCGGATCGCGCTCGAGGAGGATCACGAGATCGTCGCCCGGGCGGTGCTCATCGCCACCGGCGCGGACTACAGGCGCCTGGGCTGCGACCACCTCGCCGAGTACGAGGGCCTGAGCGTCTTCTACGCCGCCGGCCCGCCGGAGGCGCAGTCGTGCGCCGGTACCCGTGTCGGAGTCGTCGGCGGCGGCAACTCCGCCGGTCAGGCGGCCGTCTGGCTGGCTCGGGGCGGCGCCCTGGTGACCCTCCTTCACCGACGCGCCGACCTGCGCGAGACGATGTCCGACTACCTGATCGCCCAGCTCGACCGCTACGGCGTCGCCGTCCGCGATCGCAGCGAGATCGCCCGACTGCACGGCGCCAACGGGGAGCTCGAGGCGGTCACGCTCAAGGACGGAGAGCGTCTCCCGCTCGGCTCGCTGTTCTTCTTCCTCGGGGCGCAGCCATGCACCGATTGGGTCGGCGAGGCCGTCGCCAGGGACGAGCGTGGATTCATCCTCACCGGCGAGGACGCGGGAGCCGCCGGCCTGCTGGAGACCAGCGTCCCGGGCATCTACGCGGCCGGCGACGTGCGCTCGGGCTCGACCAAGCGCTGTGCGACCGCCGTGGGCGAGGGCGCGGCCGTCGTGGGCTACATCCACGAGCGCCTCGCGAGCGTCCCCGCCTGAGCGCGATCTATCGCTGTTCTCGCCGCTCCTCGGCGGCGTCGCGGCGCTCCTCGATGCGGTCGGTGCGCTCCTTGGCGATCTCCTCGCGCGCCTCGAGCTCCGCCACCGGCGTCTCGCCGAACTTGGCGGTCACCACGACGACCGCGATCGCGATGATCACCACGGCAGCGAGCAGGGACCCGAGCAGCTGCTTGGCGTCAGTCATCGAACAGGAACTCCCCCGCCGAGGTGGCGGCGGTGAGGACGAACAGGGCGAACACCGCGCCGCCGATGTAGGGCAGGTAGCGCTGCATCGGGGTCAACCAGCGCACGACGGCGATCTTGACCGCGAGCGCGGCGATCAGCGCGACGCCGGCTACCGCGTGCGGTCCGGCATCCTCGAACTCGAAGTAGGAGAGGCAGGCGAGGGCCACGAACAGGGTTACGAAGACGACCGTGTCGCCGACCGCACGGTGGGCGCGCGAGGCGACGGCCTGCGACAGGAACCGAACCCGGACGGTGCCCCAGCCGACGGCCATCAGCGCGACCTGGTAGACGGCCAGCGCCCCGACGACCACGGCCAGCACGACCTTGACCTCGGCGACGTTGCCGCGGGTGATTTCGACGAAGAAGTCCTCCATTCCGAGCCGCTACCCCGCCCTCGTCGGATCTAGGCGATCGTCGCCCTCCCGACGACCACGTCGCCGTCGAGCAGGCAGGCCGTCTGTCCCGGGGCGACGCCGTACGCGGGCTCCGAGAGCTCGAGCCGAAGCTCCTCGTGCCTGCCTGCCGTGACCGGCTGAAGCTCGCAGGCAAGCGGCCTGGCGTGGTAGCGCAGGCGCACCCGGTCCACCCGCCCGCCGGGCCGATAGAGCGTCGCGTCGCGAACCGAGATCGTGCTGGTCGCGAGCTCCTCGCGGGCGCCGACGCGTGATCGTGTTCGAGGCGGCGTCGGTGGCGAGGACGTAGAGCGGGTCCGCCGCGCTCACCCCCAACCCGCGGCGCTGCCCGACCGTGTAGTGGTGGTGGCCGCGGTGGCGTCCGAGCCGGCGGCCCCGGCGGTCGATCACGTCGCCGGGGCGCTCTCCGAGCCCCCCATGGCGGGTGAGGAAGCTCCGCTTGCCCTCCCCGGCGAGAAAGCAGAGGTCCTGGCTCTCGGCCTTGGCGGCCACCGGCAGCCCCGCGGCGGCCGCGATCTCGCGCACCTCCGGCTTCGAGAGCTCGGCGAGCGGGAAACGCAGGCGAGCCAGCGACTCCGGCCGCAGCCCGGCGAGCATGTACGTCTGATCCTTGGCGGCGTCCGCTGCCGCCCGCAACAACGGCCCCTTGCCGTCGTCCACCACCCGGGCGTAGTGCCCGGTGGCGAGCGCGGTCGCGCCGAGGCGGTCGGCGAGCGCGATCATCGCGTCGATCCGCAGCTCGCCGTTGCAGATCACGCACGGGTTCGGCGTCCGCCCGGCCCGATAGCCGTCGATGAAGTCGCCGACCACGCGGTCGCGAAACGAGCTCTCCAGGTCCAGTGTCAGGTGCGGGATGCCGAGCGAGTGGGCCAGCCCGCGGGCGCCGAGCACGGCCAGCGGCGAGCAGCAGCTCTTGGTCGCATCGGTTCGCTGGTCCGCCCACAACTTCAGGGTCACCGCGACCACCTCCGTGCCGCGCTCGCGCTCGCGCAGCGCCGCCACCGCCGAGTCGACGCCGCCGCTGAGCGCCACCAGCACCCGCTCGCCGGCGGCCGGCGGCTGTCGAGCTCGTTCGAGCTCCCGGCCGCCGCCGAGAGGGCTCGCGCCAGGGCGTCGGCGGCCAGCTCGACCGCGTGGCGGCCCTGGCTGCTGACGCCGCCGATCATCTCGGCGACTTCGTCGACGCCGATCAAGGCCGCTTCGAAGACGCCGACGCCGTCGGCCGCCTCGGCCGTGGCCGCCGCGGCCGCGCGAACGGTCGCGCACCCCTCCGCCTGGAAGCTGACGGCGTTGATCGCCCCGGTCTCGATCGCGATCGAGATCCGCACGAGGTCGCCGCAGGGCGCGCCGCCCGCGGCCCCCGAGAAGCCGGTCTCGACGGGCGCCCCGCGGCGCGATTCGTCGCTCAGATAGTGCTGCAGAAGCTCGGTGTCCACCGAGCTCAAGCGTAGACGGGGAGCGGCGACTACTCCGGGTAGTAGGGCAGGTTCGTCTTGCCCTTGTACTCGGCGTCCTTGACCGCCTGGACGACGCTGCCGGGACCCCGGAACCCGTAGTTCACGGTCGCCTTCGGCAGCCCGCCGTCGTTGAGCTTCTTGGGGCTGATCACGACCAGCGCCGGGACGCGGTCGACGTCGACGCCCGAGGCGATCCGCGAGTAGCGCGCGATCCGCTTCGCCGGCAACACGATCAGCTCGACCTCGGACCGGCTGGCGAGCGCCTTCGTGGTCAGGGCCAGGGCGCGGTCGTCGATTCCCTTGGTGCGGACGACGAGCAGGACGACCGTCTTACCTTCGTCGTAGGCGTCGACCACCGACGACGGCAACCCGGGGCCCGCCTCGAAGCCCTCGCCGGAGGGGGCCGTGGCAGGCGTCGCCGGCGCCGCCGGTGAGGAAGCCGCCCGCCGTCGGAGCGGGCGAGGGCGCTTCAGAGGTGACCACAGAGGCCTCCGGGGTAGTCGTGACGGCGGGCTCGCCCGCCGAGCCCTGGCCCATCACCCGGGTCAGGAGCAGGAACGCGGCAACGATCGCCAGCACGCCGATTGCCGCCGCCTGAGCGAGCGGGTTCTCGTTCAGCGCCTTACGCACGACGCCCCCCGCTCAAAGACGAAGGCCCCAGCTTGCCGGTACCGCCCTGCCTGCGAACCTGATGAAACAGGTGGGTGTCTGCCGGCGCTACGTCCAGCGCGCTACCGGACGGTGACTCCCAAGGCAATTGTGTTGGTTCACAATTTGGGCGGCTGTCGCACAAGCTCGAGCCTGCGACAACGGTAGCAACGGATTCGACGGCTGCACAGGTCATCGACCACTAGGTCGGCCGCATCCTGCAATCGCTTGAGCGCGGCAGCTACGGCGTTCGCGAAACCCGCAGCGCCAGGCCGAGCTCGCGCAGCTGCGTCTCGTCCACCGGCGCCGGGGCGCCGGTGAGCGGGTCGGCGCCCGACGCGGCCTTGGGGAAGGCGATCACGTCGCGGATCGAGTCGGCGTGGGTGAGGCGCTGGACGATCCGGTCGAGGCCGTACGCGATACCGCCGTGCGGCGGGGCGCCGTAGCGCAGCGCGTCGAGCAGGAAGCCGAAGCGGTCCCGGGCCTCCTCCGGGCCGATGCCGATCGTCTCGAACACCCTCTGCTGCAGCGCCGGGTCCGCGATTCTGATCGAGCCACCGCCCATCTCCTGGCCGTTCCAGACCACGTCGTAGGCGAGCGCACGCGCCTCTCCCGCCCTCTCGGGCTCAAAGCTCTCGGGCTCCGCCGGTGCGGTGAACGGGTGGTGGAGCGGATCCCAGCGCCCCTCACCCTCGTTCCACTGGAACATCGGCCAGTCGACGATCCAGCAGAACGCCTCCGCCTCGGGGTCGACCAGGTCGAAGCGCTCGGCGAGGTCCAGGCGAAGCTGGGCGAGCACGGAGTTTGCCACCGCGGGGCGGTCGGCGACAACGAGCATCAGGTCTGCCTCGGCGGCGCCGAAGCGCTCGTTGATCGCCGCCAGCTCCTCATCCGAGAGGAACTTGGCGGTCGGCGAGCGCCAGCCGTCGCCCTCCCGGAACGCCCACACGAGTCCCTTGGCGCCGAGCTCCTGGGCGCGGTCGATGAAGCCGTCGAGGACCGAGCGCGGGACGTCGCGGACGCCGGCGTTGATGCCCTTGATCACCCCGCCGCCCTCGACGACGCCGCGAAACACCTTGAACTCGGTCTCGGCGAGCAGGTCGGTGATCTCCACCAGCTCGAGTCCGAACCGCAGGTCGGGCCGGTCGGTCCCGTATCTGGCGATCGCCTCGTCGTAGCCGATTCGCCGCAGCGGCAGCTCGAGCTTCGGGCCCCCGACCACCGCGAACACCGAGGCCAGCAGGCGCTCGTTCAGGTCGAGGACGTCCTCGACCCCGACGAACGACATCTCGAGGTCGAGCTGCGTGAAGTCCGGCTGGCGGTCCGCGCGCTGGTCCTCGTCGCGAAAGCAGCGCACGATCTGGAAGTAGCGCTCGAACCCGGCGACCATCAGGAGCTGCTTGAACAGCTGGGGCGACTGGGGCAGCGCGTAGAAGGACCCGGGCTCGCGTCGCGAAGGGACGAGGAAATCGCGGGCGCCCTCCGGCGTCGATCGCGACAGCATCGGCGTCTCGATCTCGAGGAACCCCTCACCCGAGAGGAAGTCCCGTATCGCCTTCGCGACCCGGTGCCTGAGCACGATCGCCTCCTGCATCGGCCGCCGGCGCAGGTCCAGGTAGCGGTGGCGCAGGCGCATCTCCTCGCCGACCTCGCCCGAGAAGCCCTCGATCTCGAACGGCGGCGTCTCGGCGTCGCCGAGAATCCGCGCCTCTGAGACCCGGAGCTCGAACTCGCCCGTCGGCAGATCGGGGTTCACCGTCTCGGGGTCGCGGCGGACGATCTCCCCCGAGACGCTCAGCACGTCCTCCGGGCGAATGCGGTGGGCGAGCTCGAAAGCCTCGCCGGCGGTGTCGGGGTTGAAGACGAGCTGCACCAGCCCGGTGCGGTCGCGGAGGTCGATGAACGCCAGCCCGCCGTGGTCGCGCCGGCGGTGCACCCAGCCGGCGAGCCGCAGCGTCTGGCCGACCCTGTCCGCGAGCACCTGGCCGCACCATGCGTCGCGGTAGTCGTTCGGGCGCAGGGCGGGAAATTCAGGCGCATTCACCGCGCAAGAACCTCCGCAGCGCGGGCGAGGTCGAGCTCGCTCTGCTCGCCGCTCGACATGTCGCGAAGCACCGCCGGACCCTCGCCATCCAGGATCACCGCGCGACGGGCACCGACGCGGTCGGCCTGCTTCATCTGGCCCCTCAGCGAGCGCCCGGCAAGGTCCATCTCCGCCCGCAGGCCCGCGGCGCGGAGCTCGCGGACGAGCGCGAAAGCGCGCTCGCGGTGGGCCTCGTCGGCGGCGACGAAGACGTCGGCTGCGGGCTCGGGCGGGTGCTCGTCGAGCGCGAGCATGATCCGCTCCATCCCGGCGGCCCAGCCGCACGCCGGCGCCTCCGGGCCACCGAGCTGGGCGACGAGGCGGTCGTAGCGGCCGCCGGCGGCGATCGTGCGCGCCTGCGCGTCCAGGACGGCGGACTCGAACTCGAACACGGTTCGCGTGTAGTAGTCGAGACCGCGGACCAGGGTTCCGTCGACCTCGTGCTCGACCCCGGCGCGCTCGAGCACCCGGCGCACCTGGTCGAGGTGCTCGCGGTCGGCGGGGTCGAGGCGCTCGAGCATCGTCGGGGCCGAGGCCATCACCTCGCGCGTGCGCTCGTCCTTGGAGTCGAAGGCGCGCAGCGGGTTCTCGTCGATCCGCGTCGCGGACCTCCTCGGGGAGCACCGATTCGTTCTCGCGCAGATATGCGCGGAGCTCGTCGCGGAAGGCAGCCCGCGATTCCGGCGTGCCGAGGCTCGACAGGCGCAGCCGCACGCCCGGGCACCCCGAGCTCGCGCAGGAGCTCGTCGAGCAGGATGATCAGCTCGGCGTCGACCAGCGGCGAGTCGGAGCCGATCGCCTCGGCGTCGATCTGCTCGAACTGGCGAAAGCGCCCCGCCTGCGGGCGCTCGTGGCGAAAGAACGGGCCCCGGCACCAGAGGCGCACCGGCTGCGGCAGGCGATGCATGCCGTGCTCGATGTAGGCGCGGGCGATCGGCGCCGTGGCCTCCGGGCGCAGCGTGAGCGAGCGACCGCCCTGGTCGGCGAAGGTGAACATCTCCTTGCGGACGATGTCCGTCCCCTCCCCCACCCCGCGCTCGAACAGCTCGGTGTGCTCGAAGCTCGGGGTCGAGATCTGCCCGTAGCCAGCGCGATGAAAGATCGCCGCGGCGGCGGCGCCGATCCGCTCGCGGACCGCCGCCTCAGGGGGCAGGACGTCGAAGGTTCCGCGCGGGGCCTGGATCTTCTCGGGCACGCGGGCGAGGCTATCGAGGACACCCGTGGCCGGCGTGTGACGCGCGGTTAGGCTAGGCGGGTGCCAGTCGTTTCGCGGGCTCTGGGGGCTCGGATCGGGGAGGACCGCCGGCTCTACGCGGCGCTGATCGTCGCCTTGGCGGCCGTCTACTACGGCGCCGCCAAGCTCGGGCTCTCGCTCGCGTTCACGACCCCGAGCGTCACCGCGATCTGGCCGCCGACCGGAATCGCGCTCGCGGCGATCCTGATCTTCGGCTTCCGGGCCTGGCCCGGGATCGCGCTCGGCGCCTTCCTCGCCAACGCCTGGACCGACGTGCCGCTCTACTCGACATTCGGCATCACCGCCGGCAACACGCTCGAGGCGATCGTCGGCGCCTTCCTGCTCACCCGCTTCGCCGACTTCCGCCCCTCGCTCGCCCGGGTCCGCGACGTGGTCGCGCTGTTCGTCCTCGCCGGGGTGGTGAGCACGATGGTCAGCGCCACGATCGGCACCACCAGCCTGCTGGTCGGCGACGAGATCACCTCCGGCGACTTCGGCGTCACCTGGCGCACCTGGTGGCTGGGCGACATGGGCGGCGCCCTGGTCGTCGCGCCGGCGCTGCTCGTGCTGGTCACCCACTGGCCCTACCGAGAGGTTCCCGGCCACCCCATCGAGGCCGTCGCGTTGGCAGCACTGGTCGCCGGCACGACCGCGATCGTCTTCACCAGCGAGATTCCGATCTCGTTCCTGATCGTTCCGCCCCTGGTCGTGGCGGCGCTTCGGTTCGAGCAGCCCGGGGCGACGGTCGCATCGCTGCTCGTCGCCGCGATCGCGATCCCGCTGACCAACGACGACCGGGGGCCGTTCGCCGCCGAATCCCCGGACGACCGCCTGCTCCTGGCACAGGGGCTCATCGGCATCTCCACGATTACCGCTCTGGTCCTGGCGGCGACGATCACCGAGCGCCGCCGCGTCGAGCACGCGCTCGAGAACATCGCCGCCACCCTGCAGGAGGGCCTGCTGCCGAGCGAGGTGCCGCAGATCCCCGGGGTCGAGATCGCGGTCTACTACCGGCCGGCGGGCGAGCGCGAGGTGGTCGGAGGCGACTTCTATGACGTCTTCGAGCTCGACGACGGCAGTTGGTCGGTGGTCGTCGGCGATGCCCTCGGCAAGGGCGCGGCCGCCGCGGCAACCACGGCCCTCGCCCGCTACACGCTGCGCGCCGCGGCGGTACACGAGCACAGTCCAAGCCGCATCCTCCAGGCGCTGAACGACGCCCTGATCCGCCAGGACCCGGGCCAGTCGTGCACCGTCGCGTACTCGCGGGTTGAGCCGAACGGCGCCCGTGGAGCGAGCCTGACCCTGTCGAGCGGCGGCCATCCGCCCTCGCTCGTGCTGCGGGCGAACAACCTCGTCGAGACCCTGGAGACGCCGGCGCTGGTGCTCGGGGTGGAGGCGGATCCGATGCTCGAGGATCGCCGGCTCGAGCTCGCCGCCGGCGAGACGCTGATCTCCTACACGGACGGCCTAACGGACGCCTAGGCGCCGCGGCGAATCGTGACCACCGCGGACCTCGCCGAGGTGCTCGCCGAGTGCGCCGACCTGACCGCGACCGAGACCGCCGAACGGATGACCTCGGCGGTGCTCGGCAGCGGCTCGGGTAAGCCCCGCGACGACATCCTCCTGCTGGTGCTGCGGATCCCCCCGGCCGTCTGACCGGATCAGCGCGCGAGCTCGGCGAGGAACGGGTTCGCCGCCCGCTCGGCGCCAAGCGTCGTGATCCCCATGTGACCGGGGTACACGGTGGTCTCGGCCGGGAAGCCGTCGACCAGGCCGCGGATCGACTCGAGCAGCGTCGGCCAGTCGCCGCCGGGCAGGTCGGTGCGGCCGACCGACCCCTGAAAGAGGACGTCACCCGAGAACAGAGCCCGCTCGTCGGCGATCGAGTACGTGACGTGGCCGGGACTGTGGCCGGGCGTGAAGATGACGTCGATCTCGAGGCCGGCCAGGTCGAGCTTTTCGCCCCCGGCCACGATCTCGTCGGCGTCGTAGCTCTCGTAGGGGCCGAAGCCCGGCCAGGGGACGAAGCTCATGATGTCGGCGAGCACCGGGACCTCGATCTCGGGGCAGTAGACAGGCGCCGCGGTCGCCCTGGCGACGGGGGCGACCGCGCCGACGTGGTCGAAGTGGGTGTGGGTGAGCAGGATCGCGTCGATGCCCACTCCGAGCTCTTCGACGGCGTGAAGGATCCGGTCGGCCTCGTCTCCCGGGTCGACGATCAATCCGCGATCGGAGCCATCGCGGCGCAGCAGGTAGCAGTTCTCGGCCACCGGGCCGACGGTGAACTGGCGGACATCCATGTCTTCGAGGGTAGCCGCGGTCAGCTGGGCTCGGCGCGGGCCTGCCGGGCCTGGGCGAGACGGCGCCGGTAGAAGAACCGGTCGACGTGGTAGCCGAGCGGCACGTAGATCCCCATCATGAGCAGCGACAGTGCGAGCGCCGCGCCCATCGGCTGCTTGAGCAACGTGGCCGCGAGCAGGAAGAAGACGACCGCGCCGATCGCCGCCCGGTTGAACGCGCTGCGCCAGGTCGGCGCGAGTGTCCGCCGGTCCACCTGACGCCGGCGCGCCTGCGCCCGCGCCTCATCCCGAGTCCGCGGCCGGCCGCGAGCCCGGCGACGGTCGATGCTCCCGCCCTGTGTGCCGCGGTGCTTGCGACGCCGTCGCTTTCTCGTCTGAGCCATGACGCGGCAGAGGCTACCTACCGCTCTGGTCGAGGCGCCGCTCGATCACCTGCCGCTCCGGGTCGAAGCCGCCGAGCGGCAGGTCGTCCTCGAGGCCACGGAGGGCGGCCTCCGGGACCATCCCGACGACCTCGCCGGAGGCGACCTCCACCCCACGCTCGGCCGACAGCTCGCGGACGAGCCCGATCACCTCGGCGAGCGGCACGGACGCCGGGTCGTGGATGTTGGTCGAGACCTGGGCGCGCCCGTCGAGGTCGACCGCCATCGCCCGGACCCCGGGCGGCCCGCCTCCGGACTCGCGCAGCTCGGCCGCGATCGCGACCGCGATCTCGAGCTCGCCGGTGTCGAGCAGCACGTTGAACGCCGCCAGCGGCAGCCGGGCGGTGACCAGGGTCGCGCCGGCTCGGGGGTGTGGCTCGCTCGGGCCGAAGTCCGGAGCGAGCTCACCGGCGCGCATTCTGCGGGCTAGCTCCGACGGGCCGCCGCGGCGAAAGTGGGCGCGCTCGCGGCGTTCGGGTGCCGACGCGAGCTCGCCGTAGAGGAAGACCGGGATCCCGAGCGCCGCCAGCCTCTCGGCCGCCGCCAGCGCCTCGGCACCCGCCGCTTCTCGCTCCGATTCGTCGAGGAACACGAGCGGGCAGACGTCGAGGGTCCCGATCCGGGGATGGGCGCCCTCGTGGATCGAGATATCGAGCAGATCGATGCAGGCCACGGCCCCGCCGGTCAGCGCCTCGGCGAGCTCCCCGCTGCCGCGGGCGAGCGTGAGCACCGTGCGGTTGTGGACCGGGTCGGAGTGCGAGTCCAGCAGCGTCGCGCCGCGCTCGAACTCGGCGGTGACGGTCGCGATCAGCTCTGCATCGCGACCCTCTGAGAAGTTGGGGACCGCGAGCAACGCGCGACGCTCAGACGAGCAGCTCGCCGTCGCGGAGCACCACCCGGCCGTCGATCGCGAGCTCGGGGCGCATGACTACGCAGTCCAGGTGGATCGGCACCTGGACGGTGCCGCCGATCGCGGCGGAGGCGCCGAACGCGATGTGGCAGGTGCCGAGGATCTTCTCGTCCTCGAGCAGCTCGCCCGTGAGCATCGCCTTCTCGTTCGTGCCGATCCCGAGCTCGGCGACGTTGGTGCCGTCGGGCCCCGCGGCGGTCAGCATCTCCAGCAGCCGCTCGCCCTCGCGCCCGGTCGCCTCGCGAAGGTGGCCCGCCTCGACGGTGAGCACCGCGCGCTCTGAGACGCGGCCGATACCGCCGATCGTCCCGTCGACGACCAGGGTGCCCTCGCTCGTCCCCTCGATCGGGGCGATGAAGCCCTCGCCGCAGGGCAGGTTCCCGAACGCGCCGGGGGCGGTCAGATCCCCGGCGTCGGGGATCGCCCGGCGGTCCCCGAGCCCGATCCGCAGCGCGCTTCGGTTGCCGTCGGAGATCGTGGCCTCCGAGCCGGCGGTCAGCAGCTCGGCGAGCGCCACGCCGCGGCGGCGAAGTTCCCGCATGTCGGCGCTCATCACCCGGGCGAGCATCTCCTCCGTCACCCCGGGGAGCGTCGCGATCCGCGCCCCCGCCTCGTTCGCCTCGCGGCGCGCGGCGGTGTGCGACATCGACTGCACGGTCGGACAGAGGACGACGTCGGCGGCCTTCATCGCCCCCGCGACCGTCGGCGGGGGCTCGGTTCCGTGGGTGGCGCGCTCCGTCATCAGCATTGTCACCGCGTCGGCGCCCGCCTGACCGGCGGCGGCGCGCAGCCGCTCGGCCAGCCCGATGGTCGCCGGGTTGCAGACCACGAGCACGTGCTCGCCCTCGCGGACGCCGAGGCAGTCGTTGACGACGACCAGGACCGCTCGTTCGAGATCGTTCATGGCTTGGAACCTAGCGAGCCGGCGCTCGGGTACGTTGCCCTGCGTGGAGCGCAAAGCAGGGAAGCTCGCGATCGCGGTCTGCCTCTCGCTCGCGGCCCTGTGGCTCGCGGCCCCCGCACCGGCGGCAACGGTCGACGCCGGATCGCTGCGGGCGAAAGTCCCCTCCGAGCGCTGGGGCCTGAGGCTCGTCGACGAGGACGGCCGCCGGCTGCTGAGCGAGGCCGCGGCCGCCAGGCTCGGCTTCCGGGCCGCGGGCTCCTGGCATCGCGCGACCTCGATCTCGAGCGCCGACTCGAGCAGCCGCGCCTACACGGCGCAACTCGCGACCGACGATCCGGCCGGCCGGGGCATCCGGGTTGAGGTCAGGCGCTCGGCCGAGGGGGTGATCTCCCTGGCCGCGACGGTGACCGGCTCCGGCGGCGGCGCGGTCGAGGCGCTTGGGATCGGCTTCGACGGCCGTTCCGGCGAGCGCTACCTGGGCTTCGGCGAGCGCTCGAACGCGGTCGACCAGACCGGCGCCATGGTGGAGAACTACGTGGCTGACGGGCCGTACGAGACCGACGAGTACCCGATCATGGAGGGGGTGATCCCGCGGTGGGGCTTCCGGCCCCGACCGGACGCGACCTACTACCCGATCCCGTGGCTGCTCTCGACCGGCGGCTACGGGGCGCTGGTCGACTCGCCGGAGACCAGCTATTTCCACCTTCACCGCAGCGGCTCCTGGAGCGTCGAGCTCGTAAGCGCGCCGCCCGAGGAGCTGGCCGGGATGAGCGCTCCGCCACCGGGCGAGCTGCGAATGCGGTTCTTCGCCGGCCCGCGCCCGGCCGACGTCCTGCGCCGGTTCGTCGCCGAGACCGGGCACCAGCCGAAGCCCGCTGCGCCGTGGCTGCTCGGCCCGTGGGTGCAGGTGTCGGGGTCGGGCGACGAGCAGCTCGCGCGGATCGATGAGCTGCAGGCGGCCGACGCGCCGTTCTCGGTCAACCAGACCTACCTCCACTACCTCCCATGCGGCGACCAGCGCGGACGGCGGGAGGCAGAGCGGGCGCGGACCGCCGCGGTCCACGAGCGCGGCCTCGCCATCACCACGTACCTCAACCCGATGGTCTGCACCGACTACGACCCCGTCTACCCGCAAGCGGCCGCGAGCCAGGGACTCCTCGAGCACGAGGGCGGAGGCGTGTACACCTTCCGATACAGCGCGGCGAGCTCGTTCGAGGTAGCCGAGTTCGACTTCACCACCGAGTCCGGCCGAGCGGGATTCGCCTCGGTGGCGGCCGAGGCGATCGAGGACGGCCACGACGGCTGGATGGAGGACTTCGGCGAGTACACCCCGCTCGACTCACGCTCCGCCGGCGGGACGCCGGGGACGGTGCTTCACAACGAGTACGCGCGCCAGTACCACTGCACCGCCGCCGATGCGGCGGGCGCCGCCGATCGGCCCATCGTCCGCTTCCAGCGCTCCGGCTGGACCGGCGCCGCGCCGTGCGCCGACGTCGTCTGGGGCGGCGACCCGACCACCACGTGGGGGTTCGACGGCCTCGCCTCGGCCGTCCGCCAGGCGCTCAGCCTCGGCCTCTCCGGGGTCGGCATCTGGGGCTCGGACATCGGCGGCTACTTCTCGATCGGCGCCAACGAGCCGCTGACCGGCGAGCTGCTCGCCCGCTGGGTCCAGCTCGGAGCGGTGTCGCCGGTGATGCGGACGGAGACCGACGGGATCGCAATCCCCGAGTACACACGGCCCCAGATCTGGGACCCCGATCAGCTCGCCAACTGGCGCCGCTACGCGAAGCTCCACACCCAGCTGTATCCGTACCTGGACTCGGCCGCCCGCCAATACCGGCGCCGCGGCCTGCCCGTGATGCGCGCGCTCGGCCTGGCGTTCCCGGACGATCGAGCGGCCGTCCGGCGCGAGGACGAGTTCCTGCTCGGGCCCGACGTGCTGGCGGCGCCGGTGCTCGAGCCGGGGGCGACCCAGCGGGCGCTGTACCTGCCACCGGGGCGGTGGGTCGACCTGTGGCGCTCTGTCTCCTACCGCGCGGGGAGCGGCGCCCTGAGGCTCGGCCAGGCGCGCCTGCTTCGCGGCGCCCGCGAGCGGACCCTGCCGGCGCCGCTCGACGAGCTGCCGCTGCTGGTCCGGGCGGGAGCGGTGCTCCCGCTGCTCGCGGCGGACGTCGACACGCTGAGCGGCTACGAGGACCCGTCGACGGTCTCTCTGCACGAGCGGCGAAAGCGGCTTCGGCTGCTCGCCTTCCCGCGCGGCGACTCGACCTCGCGCTTCTACACGGACGGACTGGTTCGCTCCGACGAAGGGCATAACCGCTGGACGCTGAGCGTCTCCGGCGACCGCGACCGCCGCTACAGGCTCCAGGCGTCGCTGGCGACGCTCGAGCACCAGATCAGGCCGTGCGAGGTGACGGTCGACGGCCGGGAGCTGCCGGCCCGCCGGTGGTCGGTCGAGCGCGGCGGCACCGTGCTGGTCGCAAGCTTCGGTGGCCGGCGCGCGGAGCTGGTCGTCGAGGGCTGCTGAGGTACGGGTAGCCGCCCACCCGGTCTCGTGATGGCCGCCTTACCGTCGCCGGCGCCGCCGCGGTACGGTGCCGCCCGATGAGAGCGTTCGCCGACTTCGTCACCAGCCGGCGCGGCAAGTGGGTCGTGCTCGGGATCTGGATCGTCGTGTTCGCGGTCCTGATGCCGCTTGGCGCCAAGCTCGGCGACGAGACCCAGGACGACACCACCTCGTTCCTGCCGGCCAGCGCGGAGTCGACGGACGTCGTGAAGACCCTCGACGAGGACTTCGCCAGCGGCGAGACCGTGCAGAGCACGATCGTCTATCAGCGCGACGGCGGGCTCACCGACGCCGACAAGCAGGTGATCGCCGAGCAGGCGAAGGAGATCGAGGCGCTGCCGGACAGCGAGCTCCCCCTCGTCGGGTCGCCGGTGGCGCCGTTCACCGAGAACGGGGCCGCGCGGCCCGGGCAGGTGTCGGCCGACGACACGCTCGCCTACACCGTGCTGACCACACAGACCAATTACGACGAGGAGGCTGACTGGGGCAAGAACGTCCGCGACCTGACCGGTGACGATGCCGACGGGATGCGGATCCTGCTCAGCGGAGAGCTCGGCTTCCAGGCCGACTCGGAGGAGGTCTTCGGCGACCTCGACACCAATCTGCTGATCGCCACCGTGCTGTTGGTCCTCGTCCTGCTCGGACTGATCTACAGGGCGGTGCTGGTCGCGCTGACCCCTCTCATCGTCGTCTTCTTCGCCTACACCGCGGCGACCGCCTTCGTCTATCTATACGCGAAGTCCGGTGCGACCGTGTCCTCGAACGGGACCACGATCCTCGTGGTGCTGATGTTCGGCGTCGGCACCGACTACTGCCTGTTATTGGTCTCGCGATACCGCGAGGAGCTGCGCCGGATCGAGGACAAGCACGAGGCGATGGGACAGGCGCTGCGGCGCACCGGCCCAACGATCCTCGCCAGCGGGCTCACGGTCTCGCTGGCGATGCTCACGCTCGCGCTCGCCGACGCCCGCCTGACCTCGACCCTGGGGCCCGTAGCGGCGATCGGCGTCGCCTGCGGGATGGTCGCCGGGCTCACCCTGCTGCCGGCGCTGCTGACGATCTTCGGGCGGCGCGGGTTCTGGCCGCGGGCCGCCATGGTCGGCTACGACCCACAGCGAGCGGCGACCGAGAGGGCCGGGGTCTGGCGCCGAGTCGGGGACCGCGTCCTCAAGCGTCCGGGCACCGCGCTGGTGGTGACCGTGGTCGCGTTCACTGCCGGCGCCGCCGGGTTGATCGCGTACAAGGTCGACTACTCCACCACCAGCTTCTTCAAGAAGTCGGTCGAGGCGGTCGAGGGCTTCGAGCTGATGGAGGAGGCCTTCCCGGCCGGGGTGCTGGCGCCGACGACGCTGCTGGTCGAGAGCAGCGACGGCCCGGTGACCAAGGCCGACACGCAGGCGGCGGCCGACGCCGCCGCGAGCGTCGACGGCGTCGCCTCGGCGACCCCGACCGGGGACGTCTCCGAGGACGGCACCATGGCCACAGTCAACGTCGTCCTCGAGGGCGACCCGTACACCAAGAGCGCGCTCAACATCGTCCCCGACATCCGCAGCGCCGTCTCCGACCTCGGCCCGGGGGTCACGGCGCTGGTCGGCGGCGGAACCGCGACCCAGTACGACTTCGATCAGGCGATCGAGAGCGACCTCGAGCTGATCGCGCCGATCGCGCTGCTGGTGATGGGAATCATCCTGGCGATCCTGCTGCGGGCGCTGGTGGCTCCGCTGGTACTGATCGCGAGCGTGATCCTGTCGTTCCTGTGCACCCTCGGGATCTCGGTCATCTTCATCCGCTTCATCGTCGGCGACGCCGGCTTCGACGCGTCGATCCCCACGTTCGCCTTCATCTTCCTGGTCGCTCTCGGCATCGACTACACGATCTTCCTGATGGCGCGAGTGCGCGAGGAAGCGCGTCGCTACGGAACCCGCGAGGGAACGCTGCGCGCGCTGGCCGCCACCGGGCCGGTGATCACCTCGGCGGGCGTGATCCTCGCCGGCACCTTCGCCGTCTTGATGACTCTGCCGGTCACCTACACCTTCGACCTCGGGTTCATGGTCGCGCTCGGGATCCTGCTGGACACGTTCATCGTGCGGACGATCATGGTCCCGGCCGCGATCGAGCTGCTCGGCGACAAGATCTGGTGGCCGTCGACGGCCTCGGGCGGAGCGATCCTGCACGAGGACACCGGCGAGCACGCGGCGGTCGAAGCGCGCCCGTAGCGCCTCAGGGCGCTCGGCGGAGCCGTGGGTTCGGCCGCTCCTCGCGCCCGGCCTTCGCGCGCGGGTGGCCGTCGACCCGGACGACGTCGGCGGTGAAGTCGTTCTCTCCCCGGCGCAGCGCGGAGCCGACGCCGTAGGCGTCCACCGGCGCGCCCTCGGCCTCAAAGCGCTCGATCTTCGAGGCGTCGAAGCCGCCCGAGACGACGATCCGGACCCGCTCGTGCCCCGCCTGGTCGAGCGCAGCGCGGACCCTTCGCACCAGCTCGGGCGTCACCCCGCGGCGCTCGGGCTCGGCGCCCGGCGCATCGGCCAGCGAGCGGTCGACCAGCGTGCCGGAGGTGTCCAGCCTGACGCCCCAGAGCCGGTCCCCCAACGCCTCGGCGACGGCCAGCGCGGTGCCGACCGAGTCGTTTTCGAAGTCGACGAGTACGGTCACGCCGGTGTCGGGGTCGAAGTTGCTCGCGAATGCCCGCGCGGCGGCGACGGTGTCGCCGTCATAGGCGGCGATCAGCGCGTGGGGGACCGTGCCGATCCCCCTGCCGTCGAAGCGCGAGGCCTGGGCGTCGGTGGAGACCCCCGCCACGCCGGTTAGGTGTGCGACCCAGCCGTCGGCGGGCTGCACGGCCCAGTGGTCGTGGCGCGCGGGAAAGAAGAGGATCGCCTTGCCGGCTGCCGCGTCGGTCACCCGTTGCACGTTGCTGCGCAGGATCGTCCCGCGAGCGAGGCAGCCGAGATAGACGGTCTCGAGGTGGACGAACAGCGTCAGGTCGCCCTCGATCGTCATCACGGTCTCCCAGGGCTCGATCCGATCTCCCTCCGAGAGCGCCGCCACCTCGAGCTCTTTCCAGCCCGGCACCCAGGTCCCGTCGGCGGCCCGGCGGCCGGAGCAGAGCTCGAGCACCGCGAGCGCCTCATCGATTCCGCCGAGCACCGCCTCGTGCCGCTGGAAGACCTGCATCAGCACCCGGGGATGGCGGCCCTCGGCCTCCAGGATCCGCTTCGAGTTGTTGAAGTAGGCGTCGCTGTAGAAGCCATCGCGGATCGGGTCCAGCGGCAGGTCGAAGGCCCGCGGATCGGCGGGGCTCATTCCTCGCGTCCCCAGCCGTGCATGCGGGCGAGCGGCCGCTCGAGCTGGTCCTCTTCGAAGTCGAGGTGGGCGAGCAGCTGACGGCGAAGCTCCTCCAGACCCGCCGCGACGCGGTCGCGGGCGGCGACGTGGTGGTCGAGCACCTCCGCCGAGTGCTCGATCTGCTCGAGCAGGGTCGCCACCCGGCGGTGCTCGGTCTCGAGCTTGTCGAGCACAGGCTCGAGCGCGGGGTCGATTCGCCTCAGGCTCGGGAACACCGCGCGGTCCTCGAGCCGGTGGTGGTGGTCGACGAAGCGGCAGTAGTGCAGGCAGTTGACCTTGAGCTGCCAGAGAGCCCCGTTCTCCTTCAGGTCGGCGAGCTCCCCGCGAATCTCGGTGGCCGGGCGGCCCCCCGTGACCTCCGCGGCGAGCCTGGCCACCGCGTCGAGGTCGCGACGGATCATCGCGTGCACCCAGAGGAGCTCCTCGAAATACGGGTTGTCGGTCGCCTGACCGGAGGACTCCATCACCCCCGAGAATATGGTTCAGCCCGACTCGATCCGGTGCGTGGCGCCGGTGGCGGCGGGTAAGAGGAGGACGAGGTGCCAGCTCCCTACACGAAGAAGAACGTGAAAGAGGTCGAGGACTCGGCGGCGAAGTTCGGCTTCGGCCACCTCGGCGAGGCCCGCTTTGCGAACGACGACCTGGAGACCGAGCAGACCGGCGTCAGCTACCACCGGGTGAACCCGAACACGCGCCAAGCCTTCGGTCACAGGCACGAGGACGTCGAGGAGGTCTACTTCGTCGTCTCCGGCTCGGGCCGGATCAAGCTCGACGACGAGATCGTCGAGATCGAGGAGAGCGACGCGATCCGGATTTCGCCGGACGCCGTCCGCTGCCTCGAGGGCGGTCCCGAGGGCATTGAGGTGCTCGCCTTCAGCCCCCGCCGAACGGACGACCGCGGCGAGGTGCTCCCCGACTGGTGGAGCGACTAGCGCTCGACCCGGAACTTCCAGACAGCCGGCTTCGCCTCGGCGTTGCCGCGCGGGTCGGTGGCGCGGACGCGGAACCGGTGCCGGCCGACCCCGGGGTTGCCGACCCGCTTCGGCGAGGCGCACGGGCGCCAGTCGCGTGAGTCCAGCCGGCACTCGAAGCCGGCCGCCGCGTCGTCGGCGCTCCAGCGGAACTTGATCCCGCGCCGCGCGCGGGCGACCGAGACGTGGCGGCGGGGTCCGTGCCGGCGCTTCGTCTCCGGCGCCACTTGGTCGGCGAGAAAGGCACGGAAGTCGGCGCTGTCGACCCGGCCGGGCAGGTAGGCGCCCGAGAGGAAAGTCGTGCTCAACAGGTCCTCGATCGGGCGCCCCTCGACTGTCTCGGCGAAGAACCGCTCCTCGCCGGCCGGATCCTCGAGCAGCCAGCGCGCCAGCCAGGCCTCGATGAAGTAGGCCAGGGTCCGGTGCTTGGCCTCGCTGCCCGGACTGGCGAAGTCCAGGTGGTCATAGCCGGCCATCACCAGCTCGACGACGGGCACGTTCCCCTCGCGCCAGCGAGTAAAGCCGGGCAGCTTCAGGTCGGCGGGCGCGAAGTCGGGCCGCGTGTCGCAGGGCTCGTCCTTGGCGAAGCCGAGTGCCGGGACCCGTGGCGTGATCTCGACCACCTGCGCCGCCGAGCACTCGAACACGGCGCCGCCCGGGTCGCCGTTCAGCCAGCGGCGAAGCGTGTCCAGCGCGACGATGGCTCGCACCCCTTGATCGGCGTCCTGCTGCACGAACGAGGCGACGATCGAGCCGAGCGAGTGCCCGGCGAGCGCCATCCGGCTGGTGTCGGAGAAAGCCGCGTACGGGTTCTGCGGAGCGCGGACGAAGGCCCGGGCCGAGCGCATCGCGTCGACGGCGTTTACGAACGCAATCGTCGGGCTGGCGCCCTGCGGCGCGGTCCAGACCACCGACACGTAGCCGTGGCCGGCGAGATCGCGGGCGGTCCACCACTGCGCGCACTGGCTGCCGCCGAGCCCGTGCTGCAGAAGGACGATGGGCCGCGCACCCGGATAGGCGGCCTGGTCAGCCGGGCGGACGATCGTTCCGGGGTAGGACGAGGTCCCACCCGGCTGCGAGAGGGACGGGATCGTCACCGTCTCGGAGACCGAATCGCCCATCCACGGGTAGTGCGCCTGTGCGGGACACGGGTTCGCCGCGGAGGCGGTGGACGGCGCACCGAGCAGTGCGACGGCGACCAGGCCGATCAGCGCGAGCGCCCGTCTGGACATCTCCGCCATCTTCGCCGGTCTTTGCGGAGATTGTCATTCGGCACAAAGTGGCAGAACTGGCGCGCGCACGGCGCGAATCGGTTAGGGTCGCCGCATGACCCTTGCACGGAGGGTATGTGGGTTGGCAGTCCTTGCCCTGCTCGCACTGCCGATGGCGGCACACGCGGCCAGCGTGACGGTCGCCGGCGGCGTCATCACGTTCAACGCCGGCGCGGGCGAGACGAACACCGCGGTCATCGTCAAGCAGCAGACCACGCCGGTGGCGACGATCTACTTCGTCGGCGACCAGAACCCGGACGTCACGGTCACCGCGTCCGCCGCGCAGGGGTGCCTGCCGACGCCGCCGGTCGGGGGACTCCCCCCGGGCTACCTGTGCACCGTCCCCATCGTCACCCCCGTCACCTCCCTCGTGGAGAACCTGGCAGACGGCAACGACACCGGCGTCATCAGCGCGGTGGGCGGGCCCGCCGGCACGATCAACGGCGGTCCGGGCGACGACACCCTCGTGGGCGCCCAGGAAAACGACACCTTCGTCGGCGGTGCCGGAACCGGGGACAGCGTGGCCTACGTCGGCATCTCCGCCGCCAGCATCACGCGCACGGCCAACGTCACCGCGGCGCTTCCGGCCGGCGCATTCGCGTCCACGGGCAACGGGCAGGCGGGCGAGAACGACACCATCGTCGCCGACGTCGAGGGCCTCACCGGCGGCAACGGCGACGACAACCTGACCGGCAACGCCGGGCCGAACACGATCGCCGGCTCCGCGCCCTCCGGCACGCCCAACGTCGATCCGCAACCCGCGGGCACGGAGAGCACAGACACGATCAACGGCCTGGGCGGAGACGACACGCTGGTCGCGGGCGATAGCGGCACGGTGAACGGCGGGGACGCCGCCGACACCGTCGTCGGCGGCCGCAGCTTCGCCAACGTCACCGCCGTCAACGGCGGCACCGGCGACGACACGCTCGCTTCGGGGGTCGGCGACGACAACCTGACCGGCGGCGCCGGGGCCAACACCCTCGCGTACGTCTCGGTCAGCCAGGGCGGAATCAACGTCGTGAGCCGCAGCACCGGCGTCCTCGCCCGGCTTCCCGAGCCCGGGGGGACCGGCATCGGCGGGACCCTCGGCGGCCAGGAGAACGACGTTATCCACGACGACCTCAAGACCCTGATCGGCTCCAACCACGGCGACTTCCTCATCGGGCAGCAACGGGATCGACACGATCGTCGGAGCCGCCCCGGTGGGCACGGGCAACGGCGTCATCGACACGCCCGCGGGCAACGACGCGATCTTTGGCTTCGGGGCCAACGACACCCTGGTTGGCGGCGACACCGGGACGGTGAACGGCGGCCCCGGTGACGACAGCATCGTCGGCGGGCGCAGCACGGCGTCCGGCGCCCATACGTTCCTCAACGGCGCCCTCGGCAACGACACGCTCGTCTCCGGGCTCGGCAACGACGACCTCACCGGCGGCGCCGGGTCCAACATCCTTGCCTACGCCACCGTCCAGCAGGCGGGGCTGGACATCGTGAACCGCGGGA
Source organism: uncultured Solirubrobacterales bacterium (assembly GCA_963793775.1). Lineage (GTDB taxonomy): Bacteria > Actinomycetota > Thermoleophilia > Solirubrobacterales > 70-9 > WHSW01. Next base: position 31,335 of record CAWCBM010000012.1, on the reverse strand, counting down.
CGAACGGGGTCACGGCCACGCTCCCCAACTTGGGCCAGACCGCCACGGGCGGAAAGACCGGCGGACCCGAGCAGGACACCATCCATGACGACATCGGCACGCTCGTGGGCAGCAACGGCAACGACGTCCTGCAGGGGAACGACCTCTTCAACCAGATCGTCGGCGTCGCTCCCGCCGGCACCGCCGGCGTGCCACCCGGACCTGCCGGCAACGACGCGCTCATCGGCAACGGCGGCACCGACCTGATGTTCGGCGCCGAGGGCAACGACTTCGAGGTCGGTGGAGCGGGCAACGACATCATGCTGGGCGTCGGCGGCAGCGACTTCCTCGTCGGCCAGGGCGGCGCCGACAACCTCAACGCCGGAGAGGGCAACGACCAGGCCTTCTCCCGGGACGGCGTCGCCGAGGCGGTCACCTGTGGGCCGGGGACCGACAGCGCCCTGGTCGACCCGATCGACACGCAGCCCGCGGCCGACTGCGAGACCTTCACCCCCGGCGCGGCGGCCGCCGCTGAGCGGTTGCTGCAACGGAAGCTGAGCCAGCTGCCACGCTGAGAAGCGCGCTCAGCGCAGGGCGACCCGCCGCTACGATTGACCGCCCCGCCGGAGTAGCTCAGCTGGTTAGAGCAGCGGAATCATAATCCGAAGGCCGTGGGTTCGAGTCCCTCCTCCGGCATCAAGTACCTGCAAATCGACCGCTTTCTCTCCGACTGATATTCGGAGGATTAGAAAGCGTGTCGGGCCACACCGCAAACAGCCGCAAACAAGAGCCGGCTCCGACTCGACCAAGCCTCGCTTAAGCGCGTAGCGAACCAGCTGAACTCGGATCCACGTCCCGAGCTTCTCGAGGATGCTGGAGCGGTTTCGCCGCGCGCATCACCCGCGGTTTCGCCCCCACACTTTCGAATTCACGCGGGAGGAGGCGTGCGACTCCACGGTTTCGCCATCGTGAATCTCGCGAGGTGGTTGGGATCGCGGTCAGGGGGCGGCGATGACCGCAACGCCCACCCGGCCACCATCAACGTCGATCACCGTGCCGTGTACGAACTCGGCCTCGTCGCTGGCGAGGTAGACGGCGGCGTCGGCGATTGCGTCGGGCGTGCCGTGGCCTCCCGCCGGGGTGCCGCGCATCATCACATCGCCGGGGTGCCCGTCGGGCGCGGGCAAGTGGACTACGCCAGGCGAGATCGCGTTGACCCGCACCCCAGCGGGCCCGAACTCGGCCGCCCACGCCCTCGTCAGCGTCTCCATCGCCCCCTTGGTCGAGCTGTATAGCGAGCCGACGGGAATTCCGAGCCGTGCGATCCAGGAGCCGAGGTTGACTATCGATCCGCCGCCGCGCGCCGCCATTCCCGGCGCGATCGCGGCCGTGAGGAAGAACGGCGCCTTGACGTTGACCGCGTAGACCGCGTCGAACGTCGCCTCGTCGGTGGCGACGGTCGTCGAGCCTGGATAGATCCCGGCGTTGTTGACCAGCACGTCGATGCGGCCGCCCAGGACGCTGGTTGCTTCAGCGGCGAGGTCGTTGGACGCCTGCGCAGAGCCGTCGAGGTTCGCGCCAACGAAGTCCGCCCGACCGGCTGCGGCACGGATCTCGTCGACCACCTCGGCGCCGCGCGGGCGGCTGCGGCCGCTCACAACCACGTGCGCACCCTCGGCGGCGAACGCGAGGGCGATCGCGCGCCCGATGTTGCTGGTGGCGCCGGTGACGAGCGCGGTCTTGGATGCGAGCCGAGTGCTCATGGTCTCGTCCTTTCGCGGTGGACGTCCATGCGGTACGTCCTGAGCCTCAAGCCCGACGCCGAGTCGGGGCACGTCGCCGCGGCTCCGGCGACGCGCTCCGTAGCGCCGCAAGCGCCCCGTCGAGGGCTGCCTCAAGCGGCTCCACCGAGTGCGTCATCTGGGTCAGGAGCAGGCCGCCGTGCAGTGCGGCGAACGTCGACAGCGCGAGCGCGTGTGGGTCGGCGTCGGTGCGGATCAGGCCGGCCGCGCGCATGCGCGTCAGACCCTCCTCCAGGTAGGCCCGCCAGCGATCCATGTGCACCGCCACGTCGACAGCGAGCGCCGGGTCGTTGGAGATGACCTCGCTCACCAACGCGCCGATGGGGCATCCCCAGTGCTGCTGAGAGCCGTAATGCGCGACGACCGCGTCGCGCCAGCCCTCCCAGGCTTCCCACGTGTCTAGCGCGTCGAGGAACGGGCGCTGGGCATCCAGCACCCGCTCGCTCTGGAAGGACGCGATCGCGCCGACGAGCTCGCTCTTGCCGCCAGGGAAGTAGTGAAAGAGCTGGCTCTTGCTCGTCCCCGTCCCGGCGCGGATGTCGTCGAGGCTGGTGCCGCCAACTCCACGGGCGAGGATGAGGTCGGCAGCCGCCTCGACGATGCGGGCTCGGGTCGCCGCGCCCTTTGGGGTGAGATTGGTCGTCGCGGGAATACCGTCAGGATAGCGCGTTGGACCGTGCGGTCCAGTCGTGTGCTAGTGTTCTGGACTGCGCGGTCCATCCTGCGCACCCCCACAGGAACGAAAGGCCTACCCGTGTCAACGCTCCTCGCCTCTCTCGCCCGAACCCTCTCCCGCCGCTGGAAGCGCGGCCTCGTCGGTCTCCTGGCTGCCATCGTCTTGATTGGCGTCGCCCTCGGCTCGCAGACTGGGAGCGCGGCCACGGACTTCTCGGTTCCCGGAACCGATTCCCAGAGGGCGCAGGACCTGCTCGAGGACAAGTTCCCGGCCGCGTCCGGCGTCACGGCCCAGGCCGTCTTCACGGTCAAGTCCGGAAGGCTCACCGACCCCGAGCCGCGCCGGGCGATCGAGGCCGCGCTCGACAAGGTCGGCAGCCTCGACCACGTCACGTCGGTCACCGACCCGCTCGTCGCCGATGCCGGATCGCTGTCAGAGGACGGGCGTACCGCGTTCGCGACCGTCCAATACGACATCCAGCCGACAGAACTCGAGAAGGAGCACGGCGAGGCGCTCGAGGAGGCCGCGCGCGGGGCCGAGGACGGCGGCGCCCGCCTCGAGCTGCGCGGCCAGCCGATCGACATTGCCGCCGAGCCGGAGGTGCCGGTCGGCGAGCTCGCCGGCATCGCGATCGCGATCCTGCTGCTCACGGTCCTGTTCCGCTCCCTTACGGCGATGGCCGTCACGCTCTTGGGCGCGCTGACCGGCGTCCTGATCAGCCAGCTCGTCCTGGCTGCCGTCTCCGAGCCGCTTGGCATCCCCGAGTTCGCGACGACGATCGCGATCATGCTCGGCCTCGGCGCCGGCATCGACTACGCGCTGCTCGTCTTCAGCCGGTTCCGCGAGCAGCTCGCCGCAGGCGACTCCCCGCCGGAGGCGGCCGCGCGCGCGAACGCCACTGCCGGCGTATCGGTGGTGGCGGCAGGGCTCATCGTCATGGTGGCGATCGCCGGCCTGCTCGCCGTCGGCATCCCGCTGGTCGGCAAGATGGGCGTCGGCTCGGCGATCGCCGTCGCCTTCGTCGTCGTCTCGTCGATCGCGATCCTGCCGATCTTCGCCGGCGCGGCGGCCCGCTGGCTCCATCCGAAAGACCCCTCGCGCGTCGCCCGGTCCGTGGGGTTCGAGCGGTGGGGCCGGATCCTCGTTCGGCGCCCGTGGGTCCCGGTCGTTGCCGGCGGCCTCTTGCTCGTCGTGCTCGCCCTGCCGCTCACCGACCTGCGCCTGGGCCAGCCGGACGACGGCAACCTGGCGGAGGACAAGACCCAGCGCGTCGCGTACGACCAGCTAACCGAGGCGTTCGGCCCGGGCTTCAACGGCCCGCTGCTGCTCGCGGTCGGCAGCGAGACCGGCCGGCGCCTCGACAACGCCCAGCTCGAACGCTTCCGGACGGTGCTCGAAGACACGGACGGGGTCGCGTTCGTCGCTCCGGCGAGCCCGAACGACGCCGGCGACGCGGCGATCATCCAGGCGACGCCGACGACCTCCCCGCAGGACGCCAGCACGTCGGACCTCGTCCGGCACCTGCGCGACGACGTCATCCCCGCCGCCACCGAGAGCTCGGACCTCAACGTCTACGTCGGCGGCCAGACCGCGGGATTCGAGGACTTCTCAGACAAGATCGCGAGCCGGCTCCCGCTCTTCATTGCCATCGTCATCGGCCTCTCGATCCTGCTCCTGATCGCGGTGTTCCGCTCGATCTGGGTGCCGCTCGCGTCCGCGGTGTTCAACCTGCTGTCGATCGGCGCGGCCTACGGCGTCATCGTCGCGGTCTTCCAGTGGGGCTGGGGCGCGTCGCTCCTCGGCGTCGGCGAGGACGTGCCGATCATCTCCTTCGTCCCCCTGATGATGTTCGCAATCCTGTTCGGCCTGAGCATGGACTACAACGTCTTCCTGCTCAGCCGCATCCGCGAGGCGTACTTCGAGGGCGACTCGCCGAAGGAGAGCGTCGTCCGCGGCCTCTCGCGGATCGCGAAGGTCGTCCTCGTCGCGGGCCTGATCATGTCCTCGGTCTTCCTGGCGTTCATTCCCGGCGGCGACGTCGTGATCAAGATGTTCGGCCTCGGCCTCGGCGCCGCGATCCTCATCGACGCGGTCGTCGTGCGCATGGTCATCTCGCCGGCGCTGATGGCGCTGCTCGGCGACCGCGCCTGGTGGATGCCCGCCTGGCTCGACCGCGCGATACCGAACGTGTCGCTCGAGGGCGGCCGGGAGGACCGCGCCGAGCGGGTCACCGACCAAGGGAAGGTTCCCGCGTATGTCCCGCCGCTCCCCTCCCAATCAGACACGAGGTAGCCAGTCATGCGAGGACTAAAGGACAAGGTCGCGCTCGTCTCGGTCATCGTCCCGATCGTCGCGGTCAGCGTGGCCGTCGCCGCGGCCGCGACCACCTACCTGGTCGGCTACGACAACGGCAAGGGCGTTGCGCCGACGACGACGGTGACGATCGGCGCCAGCGGGGAGCCGACGCCGACGCCGTCACCGGCCGCGGCGGAGTGGATGACGCCCAACGCCAACTACGAGAACACGCGCGTCGCGACCTCGGAGATCGACGCCGACAACGTGGACGAGCTGAACGTCACCTGGACGCAGCCGCTCACCGGCGCCGGCACCTTCGGCGCCTTCGCCTCCACGCCGCTGATCAGCGCGGACGGCGTGACGTACGTGCAGGACCTGGCCTCGAACGTCATGGCCTACGACCTGGAGACGGGCGAGCAGCTGTGGAAGGTCGAGTACGACGCCCCCTCGCTCGGGCCGAACGGTCTCGCCTATGAGGACGGGGTCCTCTACGGCGTCACCAACGACGACGTGTTCGCGCTGGACGCCGAGTCCGGCGAGGAGGTCTGGAGGAAGCACGTCCTCGACTACGACCCCGGCGTCGCCGAGGGCCAGAACCTCGGCTTCACGATCCAGCCGGCGGTTCGGGACGGCGTCCTGTACCTGTCCGAGGCCGCGAAGGTCGGTGGCGGCCGCGCCCTCGCGTTCGACGCGACAGACAGGCGAGCAGCTTTGGACCTTCGACACGACCGACGAGCCCGAAGGTGACGACACTCCTTCCGCGGGAGCATGGAATACGCCGCTCGTCGACGACGACGGCAACGTCTACTACTCGGTCGCAAACGGCTACTACTCGCACAACTCGCCGAAGAGCACGCAAAGCCAGCGCCTTTACACGAACAGCCTCGTCAAGCTCGACGGGGAGACCGGCGAGCTCCTCTGGCACTACCAGGCCATTCCGAACGACTTCTGGGACTGGGACCTCCACCTCTCGCCCGTGCTTGCTGACAACAACGGCGAGGACCTCGTGGTGACCGGCGGGAAGCTGGGCTACGTCATCGCCGTCGATCCCGAGACTGGCGAGGAGGTCTGGAAGACCGCCGTCGGTGTCCACAACGGGCACGACAACGACAGTCGCGAGCAGCTGAACGGCAGGCTCGCGCTCCCGTCGCCTCCGTTCAAGGTCTTCCCCGGACCGTTCGGCGGCGTCGAGACGAACCTCGCCGTCCAGGACGGCAAGATCTACGCGGCGGTTGTGAACCTTCCAGGGCTCGTGCAGAAGCCGGCGGATCTGAACCTGCCGATCCTCGACGTCAACTTCGCGACGGGGACAGGAGAGCTTGTCCGGCTCGATCTGGCGACAGGTGCGGTCGACTGGAGCGTCAAGCTGGACACGATGCCGTTGGGTGCGGCCACCATCGCGAACGATCTCTTGTTCACGACGCTCTTCGACGGCCGGCTCGTCGCACACTCGCTCGAGGACGGCTCGGAGGTTTGGTCCGAGAGGCTGCCGGCCGGGACGAACTCACCGGTTGCAATCGCCGGCGACAGGCTCGTCACCGCCGCGGGCTTCCCGCAGGGTTCGGGGCAGAAACCGGCGCTCGTCTCCTTCCAGCTCAACGGCGAGCCAGTCACGCCTCCGGCAGCCGACGGAGCTGACGCAAACGCGGGCGACGCCAGCGCCACGGGAGGCGGTGCCAGTGATGAGGCGATTGAGGTTGGCGTGGTCGAGGGCGCCCTCCGCTTCGACCCGTCTGAGCTCACGGCCGAGGCCGGCGAGGTGACGTTCCGCTTCAACAACACCGAGGCCACGTCGCACGACTTCGTCATCGAGAAGGACGGCGAGCGCGTTGCCGGCACAGAGCTCATCTCCAACGAGAGCGCAGAGGTCACTGGCGAGCTCAAGGCCGGTCGGTACACGTTCTTCTGCACCCCGCACGAGTCCGCGGGGATGACGGGCACGCTGACCGTGCGCTGACCGATCGCGCTCATGAGCAACGAAAGGCGAAGCCATGACCACATCCCTTCAGGCCACCCCACGCACCGATAGCCAGCTCACGGCCGAGAACCTTTCGATGGAGGCAGGCGACATCTCGTTCACCTATCGCCGCTTCGGCGATGCCCAGACGGATGGCGTTGCCGCTGGTGATGCTGCAGCACTTCCGCGGCAACCTCGACAGCTGGGACCCGCTGCTCGTCGACGGCCTGGCGAGGGACCGCGAGGTCGTCCTGGTCGACAACCGAGGGGTCGGCGGCTCGACGGGCGCCGTTCCAGAGGACGTCACCGAGATGGCCCGGGATGCGATCGCCTTCATCGATGCACTCGGGTTGGAGCGGATCGACCTCCTCGGGTTCTCGCTCGGCGGCCACGTCGCTCAGGAGCTGGTCCTATTGCGCCCGCTGCGGGTTCGACGGCTCGTGCTAGCCGGGACAGCACCTCAAGGCGGCCCGGATCTGCACCGCTGGACCGACGAGGTCTATTCGCTCGCGACCCCGGATGAGCCCACCGCGGACGATCTTCTCGAGCTGTTCTTCTCCCCCTCGGAGCAAAGCCGCGCCAAGGGCATGGAGTCCATCCAGCGGCTCTACAGCCGGGAGGCCGGACCGCGATCGAGCCGACTGACCTTGCGACGCGCGACGCGCAGCTGGCGGCGATCACGGCCTGGGGCATCCCGGACGCATCCAAGCTCAACCGCCTCGCCGGGATCACCCAACCGACGTTCGTCGCCAATGGCGACAACGACACGATGATGCACACGCAGAACAGCCAGCTGCTCGCCGAGCATCTTCCGAACGCCGAGGTGCGGATCTATCCCGACGCCGGGCACGGCTTCCTCAACCAATACCCAGAACAGTTCGGAGACGACATCCGGGCTTTTCTCAACTAGTGAAGGGAGTACCAAGTGACGTCCTCAACCACCACAGTCGTGCTCGAATCCGCAGCTCAGGAGTTCGCAGCCGCGACCGCCGATCCCCCGTACCTGTTCGACCTCGGGCCCGTCGAGGGCCGAAAGACCGTCGACGAGGTGCAATCCGGGGAGGTCGAAAAGCCCGATGTCGAGATCACCGACACCACCATCCCCGGCGGCCCGTCGGGTGCGGTGTCGATCCGGATCCTGCGTCCCAAGGGTGCCCAAGGCCAGCTGCTGCGGTGATTCTCTATACCCACGGCGCCGGCTGGGTGTTCGGGAACAGCCACACCCACGACCGCCTGGTTCGCGAGCTCACCGTCGGGACTGGCGCCGCGGTCGTGTTCCCCGACTACAGCCTCTCGCCGGAGGCGCGTTACCCGACCGCGATCGAGGAGATCTACTCGGTGCTCGAGTGGGTCGCAGAGCACGGCGCAGAGCAGGACCTCGACGGCGCGCGGATCGCTGTCGCGGGCGACTCGGTCGGCGGCAACATGACTGCCGCGTTGACGCTGATGGCCAAGCAGCGCTCCGGGCCGGACCTCAGGGCCCAGGTGCTGTTCTACCCGGTGACGGACGCAAGCTTCGACACCGGCTCCTACCACGAGTTCGCCGAGGGCTATTTCCTTCGCCGCGACGCGATGCAGTGGTTCTGGGACCAGTACACGACGGACGAGGCACGAGCGCGCCGAGATCACGGCCTCGCCGCTCCGCGCGACGACTGAACGATCTCGCCGAGCTCCCGAAGGCGCTCGTGATCACCGGCGAGGCGGACGTGCTTCGTGACGAGGGCGAGGCATACGCCAGCAAGTTGCGCGAGGCCGGCGTCGACGTCACCGCGACGCGCTACGAGGGCATCATCCACGACTTCGTGATGCTCAACGCGCTGCGTGGCACGAACGCCGCCGGCGCCGCAATCGCTCAGGCGATCGAGTACATCAGGCGCGCGCTGGCCTGACCGCTCGAGCGGGCGAGGTCCCGAATCCGGGGGGCCTCGCCGAAGCTGAGTCGGCGCTACTCGTTCGCGCGATCAGCAACAGCGCCGATGGCCGACCGCGCGCTTCCCAGCGGCCCGACGACCGTCCGGCCGCTCTAGCGGGCCCGCCAGCGGCGGGCGGGTCGACGCCCGGCCAGGCCAAGACTGGCCACTCGCACTGTCCCCTGGCGGATGCGAGCGCGGCCCGCCCCAATGACACTCGCCTGGATGCATTCGCCGAACGACCGGCGGCCGCGAGGACCGCGCTGAGCGGCTCACTGACCAAGAGAAGGTTCCCGCGTACGTCCCGCCGCTCCCCTCCCAATCCGACACGAGGTAGCCAGTCATGCGAGGACTAGAGGACAAGGTCGCGCTCGTTGCCGGTGCGGGCCACCGAAGGCAAGTCTCGCCAGGCCGCGTGATGCCGGACCCGCTCCGCATACCGTCCGCGCTCCTCGGCAGTGTGCTCCTCGGGGCTGCGTCGGGCCTGCGCGCCCAGATTGGCCTGGCGATCCTCGTTGCGCGCCAAGACCCGTCCCTGCCCCCGTTCCTGCAACGGCCGTGGACCAGACGGCTCTTGGTGGCGGGGGCGGCCGGCGAGCTGGTCATGGACAAGCTGCCGTCGATACCGAGCCGGCTGGTGGCACCGGGGATCGCCAGCCGACTTGCCCTCGGCGCCCTGGCCGCCAGCCTGTTGGCCCGGACCCGGCGAGCACCGTGGGCACCCGCCGCTGTCATCGGAGCCTCAAGCGCGGCTGTCGCGGCCAAGTTGGGCCATGACGCGCGGGCGCGGCTCGCCCGTACGGCGCCGGACCCGGCCGTGGCCGTTATCGAGGACGCCTTGGCGGTCGGGCTAGCCGCCATTGGCTACCTGACGGTGACCGGCGCTCCCGGCGGCCTGGGCCTCGCTCAGCGGCGCCGGCACCAGGCGCGCGACGCCGCGAGTCGGTCCCTGCTGGGGCCGATCGGAGGTGCGGCCCGATGACGGCGGTGACCGCCATAGTCTCCGTCGCGCTCGCCCTCCTATTTCTTGCGGCCGCGCTCAGCAAGTTCACCGGCATGAGCGACGATGTACGCGCGCACCTCAACGTCCCGCTCACGTACTGGAAGGTGATCGGCGTCCTCGAGCTCGCTGGCGCGGTCGGGGTCCTTGTCGGGCTGGCCGTCGAGGAGCTTGGCATCGCCGCCGCGACAGGCCTCTTGCTGACCTCGACCGGCGCAATCGCCACCCACCTCAGGGCCGGGGACCCGCCGAAGGCGATCGTCGGCGCAGGCCTGGGCCTCGTGCTGTCAACAGCCGTCGTCGTGCTGCAGGCGACCTGATGCGGCCAACTAACCCGGACAAGCAGTGCGGACGACACTCGTCGGCACCCAGCCCCTGAACGACCAGGAGACAGCCATGCCTGCCAATCCCACTGAAGCCCAACCCCAGAGAGGATGAGATGAACCAGCTGCGCCGCATCAAGACCTTGGCCCAGGCCACCTTCCGACGCCGGCCCCCGGAGCGAGCCGAGCCCGGCGCCCCGGTCACGCCCGTGACACTGGGGAGCACCAGCGCCGTCCCGCAGTCCGGGTTGACCAAGTTCGACGCGGGTGGTTACGACGTCGCCGTCGCGAACGTCGAGGGCACCTTCTACGCGTTCAGCGACGTCTGCACGCACCTTCGCTGCTCGCTTTCGGAGGGGGAGCTCGACGGCACGACCGTCAAGTGCATCTGCCACGGCAGCCGCTTCGACGTCTCGACGGGCGAGGTTCTGCGGGGACCGGCGAAACGGTCCGTCCAGGTCTATGCGGTCCGGGTGCAGGGCGATGCCCTCGTGGTGGATGTCCCCTCGGGATGAAGTGGATCGTCGCGATCGTCGCGGTCAGCGTGGGCGTCGGCGTGGCCGGGATCACCTACCTGGTCGGCTACGACAACGGCACGGGCGTTGCGCCGACGACGACGGTGACGATCGGCGCCAGCGGCGAGCCGACGCCGACGCCGTCACCGGCCTTCGACAGCTCCGAGCTGGCCGCTGCTCCAACCGAAAGCTGGATCACCAACGGAGGCTCGCTGTCGAACCAGCGCTACTCCCCACTTGATCAGATCAACACCTCCAACGTCGCCGATCTGAAGGGCGAATGGCAGGTCGACCTCGACGGCTCCGGCGCTGCCACCAAGTACTCGGGCGAGGCGACGCCCCTCGTCTATGACGGCGTCATCTACACGGTCACCGGCGCCGACGACGTCTTCGCCACCAGCGTCGCCACCGGCCAGACATTGTGGAAGTACACGGCGAAGCTGAACCCGAAGATCTCCACGGTCTGCTGCGGTTGGACCAGCCGCGGGGTCGCGATCGGCGAGGGCAAGGTCTACGTCGGCCAGCTCGACGGCAAGCTCGTCGCCCTCGACCAGACGACCGGCGAGGTCGAGTGGAAGACCACCGTCGGCGACTGGCACAAGAGCCAGACCGTGACCAGCGCGCCGCTGTATTACGACGGCCGCGTCTACAGCGGCCTCTCGGGCGGCGACTGGGGGATCCGCGGGCGGTTGACCGCCTTCAACGCCGAGACCGGGGCGAAGGAGTGGCGCTTCTGGACGATCCCGGGCCCGGGGGAGACCGGCCACGAGACCTGGCCGGCCGACAACAACTCTTGGAAGCATGGCGGCGCCCCGGTCTGGAACACGCCCGCCGTCGACCCCGAGCTCGGGCTGCTCTATTTCTCGGCCGGTAACGCCGCGCCCGACCTGAACGGCAGCGGGCGCGCCGGCGACAACCTGTTCGCGACCTCGATTGTCGCCATCGACGCCGCCACCGGCGAGTACCGCTGGCACTTCCAGGAGGTCCACCACGACATCTGGGACTACGACGCGCCCAGCCCGGTGGTGCTCTGGGACACCGAGATCGACGGCGAGACGGTGAAGGGCCTGAGCCAGCCCGGAAAGACGGGCTGGCTGTACATGCTCGACCGCGAAACCGGCGAGCCGATCCACGGGATCACGGAGCGGCCGGTGCCCCAGATGGACGCGGTGCAGGCGACCGCCGACACCCAGCCGTTCCCCGAGACGCCGCCGTTCTCCAGCCACGAGGTCAGCGACAAGGACTACGAGGAGCTCGTCGAGCTGGCGAGGAGCTCGCTCGGAGCCGACGCCGAGCTCGAGCGCGCGAAGACGATCTTCGAGCCCTTCGGCGAGACGACGAAGGTCGTAGCACCGGGCACCAGCGGCGGCTCGAACTGGCCGCCGTCGAGCTTCAACCCGAACACCGACATGGTCTACGTCTGCGGCATGGACAGCGCCGCCGGCTTTCAGAGCGTCGGGCTGCAGAAGTTCGAGCAGGGGGCCACATACTTCTCGAGCGTCTATACGTTGACGGGCTTCGGCTCCTACGACGGCGTGCTCGCCGCGATCGACGTGACCACCGGCGAGATCGCCTGGGAAGAGAACTGGGCCGACGACTCCTGCTACAGCGGCACGACGACGACCGCCGGCAACCTCGTCTTCGTCGGCCGCAACGACGGTCGCCTGCAGGCGCTGAACGCCGAGACCGGCGAGACGCTGTGGAGCTTTCAGACCGGCGCCGGCGCCAACGCGACCCCGGCGATCTTCGAGCACGAGGACACCCAGTACGTGGCCTTCTACGCCGCCGGCAACTCGCTCGCCGCGAGCGCGCACGGCGACAACCTCTGGCTGTTCTCGCTCGATGGGACGCTCGGGCCCGCGAAGCCGGGCGGCGCGGCCGAGCAGGGCGAGCACGCCGGGCAGAACGAGGGCCAGGTCGAGCAGGAGCAGTCCACCACGCCCGAGCCGGCCCAGGGCGGAGATGGCGGCGCGGCCGCGAGCGCCGATGGCGAGCAGCTCTTCAGCGACAACTGCGGCACCTGCCACGGCCTCGACGGCACGGGCGGCAACGGGGGGCCGGACCTGACGGGGATCCCCTCGGCCGGCGACATCGACGCGGTGATCGACCAGGTCACCAACGGCGGCGGCGGCATGCCGGCCTTCGACGGCCAGCTCAGTCCGCAGGAGATCGAGGACGTCGCCGCCTACGTAACGCAGGCGATCGCCGGGAGGTAGGTAGGCGGGTGAGTTCGTCTCGTGGTCCTGGACCTCCTCGCCCTCAGTACCGGGCGAGGAGCCGCTCGGCCTCCGCAAGGGCGTTGGCCAAGCTGCGCACGCCGACCACCACCGGGCTACCGTCACGGCGGGGCTCGATCCGCAGGATCAGGTCGCCGTCGTCGAAGGCCGTGTAACCGATCTGCTCGCCTCCCGCCCAGAGCTCCGCGACGCCGTACGACCCCTCCTCCGTGCTGACCGTGCTGACCTTGATCTCAAGCATCGGGGAGCTTGACGAGGTTGTGCGCCGACAGCGGGCCGCGGATCTGCTGCAGCCGGCCGCCCGTCACCAGGTCACCGAGGTCGATCGCAAAGAAGCCGGCGTCATCGAACAGCTCCCGGACGGCGTCTTTCGCCGAGGCCTCGTCGCCGGAGAGGAAGATCACCCGACGGCCGCCGGCGTCATGAGGATCTTCGCCAAGCACGTCGGCCGCGATCGTGTTGGCGGCCTTGACGACCCGAGCGCCAGGCACGAAGTCAGCGACGATCTCGCTGGAGGTGCGGCCGTCGAGATCGTCCGGGTTCCACGCGTTGGTGGCATCGATGACCGTCTGCCCCTCCCAGCGCAGCCCGCCGACCGCCGCCGGGACATTGGCCCACGGCACCGCGATCGCGACAATGTCGGCATTCGCCGCCTCGCCGACGGTGCCAGCCGACACCCCTGGGCCGAGAGCGTCAACGACCGCCGCCAACGACTCCGGGCCGCGGCTGTTCGCGATCACGACCTCCCGGCCTGCGCGCAGCGCCGTACGAGCCAACGCTTGCCCGATATTGCCGGCGCCGATGATCCCAAGCACTCCAACGTTCGACTCGCTCATTTCGTGTGACTCCTCTGATCAGTTTGTTGTCGTGGAGGTCTGAGAGCGGGCGCGCTCGGCCACGACCCGCTCGCGGACCTGGGGCGCGACGTCCTCGATGAAGGTCCGCAGCGCCTCGGGATCGGGCGGCCCCATGAGGGCGAACGTGCCGAAGCCATGGTCGATCGCAAGGTGCGTGAGCACCTGCGCCCAATGGTCCGGCGGACCGACGATCGAGCCGTCGCTGTCGCGTGCCGGCGCCGGTGCTGTGGCGGTGAACTCTCCGGGCACGTTGTAGATGCGCCGGATCTCGCCCGGGTCGCGGCCGGCCTCGCGCGCCGACGCGGTCGATCAACACCTGGGCCTCGGCGGCGTCGGCCGGAGGCATGTAGTTCATCAGCGGCGCGGCCCAGCCGTCGGCCAGGCGCCCGGTGAGCGCCAGCGCCCGCGGCTTGACGGCGCCGAGCCAGATCTCGATCGGGTGCGCCGGCTTGGGGCCGGGCCGCATGCCCTCGAGCTGGTAGTGCTTGCCGTCGAAGCGCAGCCCCTGATCGCCGTTCCAGCTCGCGCGCATGATCTCGATCGCCTCCTCGAGCGCCTCCAGGCTCTGTCCCGGGGTGAGCGCCGGGGCGCCCATCGCGTGTGCGGCGTCGAGATAGCCGCCACCGCCGAGACCAGCCTCGAAGCGACCGCCGCTCAGCAGGTCGAGCGTCGCCGCCGCCTTCGCGAACACTGCCGGCGGGCGCAGGGGCAGGTTGCCGACATCCTGGAAGACGCGAATCCGCTCGGTCTGCCCCAGGATCACGCCCAGCAGCGCCAGGGTGTCGAGGTGCCGGCGCTGGTACGGATGGTCCTGGACGGCGAGCAGGTCATAGCCGAGGCGGTCTGCAAGCCGTGCCGTCTCGAGCACCCCTTCCGGGTCGCCGGCCTCCGGGATCAGGAAGTAACCGAACTCGATCTCGTGGCCGTAGTCGGGCATCGTTCTCAGCGCCCCGGCGCGGTCCGGTATCGCGCCCCACCAGCTCGTGGCGAGCGCCGCGTACTCGTCAGCCGCGTCCTCCCACGTGAAGTGGCCGGCGTCGATGATGTCGAGCTTGCTGTTGGGCAGCCGCTCGTCGAGAAACTCGGCGTTCACCGGCGGCACCACCGGATCGTGCGCGCCGGCGATGATCTGCACCGGCGTCTGGATTCCCGGCAGCAGGTCGCGGAGGATCGGAAGATCGGTCGGGTAGGCGCGCACGTAGCGCATCGACTCGACGAACCGGTCGCCTTCGTAGGCGGAGAGATAGTCCTCGCGGACGACGTCGGGCAGCTCGTAGCGCTCGATTGCGGTCAGCGCGGCGGCGACGATCTCCCGCGGGTCGGCGGCGCGGTACTCGTCGAGGTCGGGCGCTTCGACCCACTCCTTCAGCACCCACTCCAGCTGGAGCGGAAACGCCGTTCCCCCGCTGCCGACGACCAGGCTGCGCAGCCGGCCCGGATGCGAGGCCGCGGCGAAGAGCGAGGCCCCCGTGCCGACGTCGGGACCGACGACGTGGGGTTGCTCGAGACCGAACTCGTCGGCGAGGCGAATGATGAACTCGCCCATCGCCCGCGGCGAGAGCAGCGCATCGTCGCGCTGGGAATGACCGAATCCCGGCAGGTCGACCGCCACCAGGTGCGTGTCTTCGGCGAGTCGCGCCCACGTCGGCTCGAACGCGAACAGGCTCTCCGGCCACGGGCTCAACAGGAGGGCGTGATCGTCGCGGTCTTCGCTTTCGGCGAACCGGATCGAGAGCCCATCGATGGTCCGGAACTGCGTCTCGATGGATCCGTTCCGCCATGCGCTCATGAGGCGAGTGTCATTCGCGCGCGCGTTGCTCGCATCCGCCAATGGACAGTGCGACTGGCCAGTCGCTGGCGTCCGGCCACCGGACGCCGAACAGGCGCGTGGCGCTAGAGCGCCGAGACCGTGGCCGGCTCGGGCGGCATGACGTGCTCGAGCTCGTTGCGCGAGCTGATATCGAGCTTGAGGAAGACCTTGCGCAGGTGGTACTGAACCGTGCGCGGGCTGATGAACAGGCGAGCGCCGATCTCCGGGTTCGAGAGCCCGTCGCGGGCCAGGCGCGCGATCTGGGCTTCCCGGGCCGTCAGCTCGTCGCGGGTCTCGACGGTGCGCTTTCGGGCGGTCTCGCCGGTGGCCTGGAGCTCGCGCCTGGCGCGCTCGGCGAACGCCTCGATGCCCATCGCGTCCAGCATCTCGTGGGCGGTGCGCAGCTGCTCGCGCGCGTCGACGCGGCGGCGCTCGCGTCGCAGCCACTCGCCGTAGAGCAGATGGCCGCGGGCGAGCTCCACGCGGACGCGGGTACGGCCGAGGCGGTCGATCGACTCGCGGTGCAGGCGCTCGGCGGCCTCGCCCTCGCTGAGCAGGGCGCGGACCCGGGCCTCGATCCCGAGCGCCCACTCGCCGGGCGACACCCGGGTGCGTTCCGAGAGCCATTCGAGTGCGGCCTCGACCATCGCCACGTCACCGGTTCTGGACGCCGACTCGGCGAGCTCGGGCACGATCAAGGGTCCGGTCCCCACCTGGTCGCGCTCGAATACCTGCCAGGCGGCGTCGCGCGCGGCATCGTGGCGACCGAGGCCGTTGTAGAGCACTGAGCTCGCGTAGGCGTTTCTCGTCCAGCCGCGTGCGGTCGCCTCCTCCGAGGTGGCGTCGATCAGCTCCGCTGCCACTGCCTCCTGGCCGCGCCAGGCCGCGAGCGTCATCGGGGCGCTCCCGAGCGCTGGGTTCCCGCTCGCCTCGGCGATCAGGCGATCCTCGTCGATCATCAGCGCCGCCTCGGCCAAATCGCCGGCGAAGATGTGGCTTCTGGCGAGAAAGCTGAGCGCGAGCTGTAAATGGACGAGCGCGCCCGTGTCGCGGGCGACCTGCGCCTGGCGAGTGGCCAGCGCATGGAGGGCGTCGGCATCCCACAGCTCGATGGCGACGATGACGTTGACTCGCCCACCGGCGAGCCAGAGCGCGCGGTCGGCTTTTTCGTCGGCTGACCTCCAAGGCGAGAAGCAGCTCGAGTGCTCGCGCCAGGGTTGGCGCGGCGGCTGGGTAGCCGTCCGTCAACCGCAGCGCGAACGCGTCGAGCAGGACGTCGACCGCACGCGGCGGCTCCGCCGGGGGCGGCGCGGCGCGCGCGGCCTTGGCGGCCTCCAGGACGCCGCCGGGGATCTCGAGGTCGTTGGCCATCGCGGCCCCGAGCGCCTCCAGGTGTGTCTCGCGGGCCAAGCCGGCGTCGAGCGGCTCGAAACGTCTGGCCGCGCTCACGAGCAGCCGGCCGGCGTCGCTGCCGCGTCGCTGCTCCAACGCGATCTGTCCGCGCAAGAGGTCGACGCGGGCTCGTTGGAGCTCGTCGAGGGGTCCGGCCTCGACTGCCACCAGCAGGCCGAGCGAGTCGTCAAGCGCGCCGGCGTCGCGCTTTGCCGTGGCAGCGACGAGCAGGCGCTGGGCACGACGAGCGGGTTCGGGCGTCAGCATCGCGGCGCGCTCGAGGAACGCGGCCGCCGCCGCGAGCCCTCCGCGTGCCCGTGCCCGGCCGGCCGAGCGCTCGAGCTCAGACGCAACGTCCTCGTCGGGGCCGGGCGTCGCCTGGGCCCGGTGCCACGCGCGGCGATCGGGATCGACCTCCGGATCGGTCACGGCCGCCAGCGCCCGATGTCAGTTCCTGTCTCTCCTGGACTGACGCCGACCGGTAGGCCGCCGAGCGCACCAGCGGATGTCGGAACCGGACGCGCGGATCGAATTCGATCAGTCCGGACTCGACCGCAGCCGACGCAGCTTCAGTCCCGATCGCGAGCTGCTCGGCGGCCCGCCAAACCAGCAGGGGCTCGCCCACGGGGTCGGCGGCCGCCAGTTGCAGCAAACGCCTGGCGTCGTCCGGAAGCGCGTCGAGCTGCCGGCGGAAGCCCTGCTCGATGTGCCCCGAGAGCCCGACCGCGCCGGGCAGCCCGAAGCCACCCGCGAGCTCCGCCGGCGTCAGGCCCCGTACCAACTCCAGCAACGCCAGCGGGTTGCCCCGCGTCTCGGTCACGATCTGGTCACGGACCCGCGCGTCCAGGGGCCCGGTGAGCACTCTGTCCAGCAGGATCCGCGCATCGCCCTCACTCAGGCCCTCGACCACCAGTTCGGGCAATCCCGCCAGGTCATCGCTCGGCTTCCGCGCCGCGAACACGAAGCCGATCGATTCCGCCTCCAGGCGGCGCGCCACGAACGCGAACACCTGCGCCGAGGCGCGATCGAGCCACTGTTCATCGTCCACCAGGCAGATCAGCGGCCGCTCCTCGGCCGCCTCCGACAGCAGGCTCAGGACGGCCAGGCCCACCAGGAAGCGATCCGGCACGGGCCCGCGGCTCATGCCGAATGCCGTCAACAGCGCATCGCGCTGCGGGACCGGGAGCTGGCTCGAGACGATCCAAGGTCGGCGCGCACATCTGATGCAACCCGGCGAACGCAAGCTCCATCTCCGACTGGACGCCCACGGCGCGCGCGATCCGGCAGTCCGACGCCTGCTCGACCAAGTATTCCAACAGCGCGGTCTTCCCCACGCCGGGCTCGCCGCGCACGACCAAGGCCCGGCTCTCACCCGCGCGAACAGCGTCGACCAGCCGGTCGATCACATCGCGTTCGCTGCGCCGGCCCGTCAGCTCAGCGGCGTGCTCGCCGATCGGGGAATTCGTAGCCATCTGCCCACCATCGACGTTACATCGCGCACAGACCGAGGACCAGCCACTGGCGGATGCGAACGAGCCCCGTCGGCCCCATGCTGGCCGCATGATGCCCCAGCGACGGGGGCGAGGCCAGTGGTCCTGAGACCGCCCAGGGCAGGGCGATGTTCGAGGAGCTTCTCTGGGTTCATTCGGCGATCCGTCGTGACCTTGACCGGGTCGAAGAGCTTGCTGCTGATGTAGGGGATGGGCTTTCCGGCGAGGCCGTCCGCGAAGCCCTGGATGAGCTGAAGACCAACGGCCCGCTGTGGCAGCTGAAGGTCAACTGCCTGCGTTACTGCCGCTTCGTCCACGCCCATCACGGAGCTGAGGACCGCCTCCTGTTCCCGGCGCTGCGCGCGTCCGATGCTTCGATCGGCCCGGTCGTGGACCGCCTGGAAGCGGACCACGCTCGTGTGTCCGACCTGTTGGACGCGGTCGAGGCGGCAGCCCGCGCGCTCACCGAGGCCGACGGTGGTGCTGCGCGGCAACGCGTTATCGCCGGCCTCCGGGATCTCCACGGCCACCTGCTCGAACACCTCGACTACGAAGAGCTAAACGCCGGCCCGCCGCTGCGGCGCCTCGAGAGCCTGGCCGTCCCGCGCTAGTCGCGCCCCAGCTCGCGCCTGACGGCGATCGCAAGTCGATCCTGCAGGCGGGCTATCTCGCGCTGATTGATCTCGCGCCGTTCGCTCTCCGAGTCCCCATCGAGCCGCCGCTGGTCGGCAACCAGTTCCCTGATCCGATCGATCAGCCGCGTGACCTCACCGTCGGAGCGACGCCGCCGCAGGCGGGCCGGGTTGCCGAGGTTGAGGTCAGTCACAGCCACTCGCCTGTCAGAACCCGACCGCCTGTCGGATGAGGACGACGCGGATCCGGCCGGGGTCCTCTTGGTGGATCTCGAGGACCTTGCCGATGTGGCTGTTCTGCCCGTAGGCGGCGTAGGCGCGGGCGTCCTCGAGCGGGAGGCTGTGCTCGACGATCCGCTCGCGCGCTGCTTCCAGGTCTGGCACGAGTTTCTGCGCGCCAATGACGAAGATCACGTTCGCGGCGCCCCAGGCGTAGGAGGCGAGCTGGCTTCCGGAGGCCGAGGCGATGACGAGGGTTCCGTCGCGGGTGACCGCGTGGACGCTGCCGAGCGCGTAGTCGGGCTGGCCACCGATCGCCTTCATCTCCTGCAGCTGCGTCGCGAAGTCGAGCGCCATCATCTTGTTGCGCGCCGATTCATACGGCCCGCCGTTGTCGATCGCGTCCGCGATGCCGGTTTCGTTCAGGGTCACCGAGGTGTTGGTCATCACCGACGAGCCTTCGGGAATGTGGGCGAGCACGGCGTCGCGCGCAGCGTCGAGGTCATCGACGACTTCGACGCTGAATCCGTGTTCTTCGAGCGCAACCACGGTCGCGTCGAGCGTCTCGTCGTCAGGAAGTGCGGTGAAGCGTTCGGATGCTTCGGTCGTGCTCACTGCTGGTCCTCCTTGGTTCGGCCAATAGCGTCCATTCGAGGGTGAGGCCGAAGGGCCACGCTCGCATCTGCCACCGGCTGGTCGTGATGGCTGGTCGATACGTCGCGGTCGGCAGTGCATCCGCTGCCCGGGCCAAGACTGGCCACTCGCACTGTCCCCTGGCGGATGCGAGCTGCGTCGCCCGCGCTTACCGTCGAACCATGGCTTTGCAAGGAAAGGTGGCCGTCCGACTCATCCACCAGCGGCTGGCCGCCCCTCTGGCCCGGCCGACGAAGGGATGAATCAGGTGGCCTCCTGCACGCATCTCGACCACGTTCGAATCACTCGGCTTCCCGAGTCCGTTGACGGCTGCGAGGAGTGCTTGGCAACCGGAGACCCGTGGCTACATCTGCGGATCTGTCTGGAGTGCGGCAAGGTCGGCTGCTGCGACGACTCGCCGAACCGTCACGCCAGCCGTCACGCTCAAAGCAGCGGCCACCCGCTGATCCGCTCGCTCGAGCCCGGCGAGGCGTGGTCTTGGTGCTTCGTCGATGAAATCGCGCTGCTCATTCCCGAGGTGCGCGGCCAAACGCGCATCCCGCCGTCGCCCTTGGGGCTTCGAGCGTGAGCAAGATCGCCAGCTGATGGTGGACGACGACCGAGATCACGATGCAGCCGCTCGACCCTACGGTCGACCACGTCCGCGGCTCGTCGGAGGGTCGCCTCATCGTCGAGTACGGCGACTATGAGTGCCCGTACTCGCGACAGGCGCTTCGAGAGATCGAGCGACTGGAGCGTCGGCCGGGCGACGACCTGCGATTCGCCTTCAGGCATTTCCCCCTGACCGAGATCCATCCGCACGCCCTCGCCGCATCTGCCGCCGCCGAGGCCGCTGCTCTTCAGGACCGGTTCTGGGAGATGCACGAATTGCTCTTTCGCAACCAGAACGCGCTCGCGGGCCACGACCTTCGGCGATACGCCGCCGAGCTCGACCTCGATGTTGCGGCGTTCGACGTCGATCGGGCCGGCGCCGCGGTGCTGAAACGGGTTGGCCGCGATGTCGAGAGCGGGATAGCGTCGGGTGAGGTACGAGCCACGCCCACCCTCTTCATCGACGGAGTGGTGCACCGAGGAAGCTACGACGCGGCTGCCCTCTTGAAGGCGCTGCGCCCGGGCTAGCGTTCGGCTATGCCCACTCGGTGGCCACAGCTCGCCTACGGCTCGTGGAGCGCGACCTGCGACACGCTCCACGCGCACACGCAGGTGCTCGGAAAGCTCGCGGTGGAGCTTGCGCCGCCCGAGCCGCAGCTACAGCACACCGCCCTGCGGCTGAGCGCGCGCGGCTGGGAGACGCTCCCGCTGCCGGCGCCCGACGGCTCCGGCGCGATCGTCGCGGCGCTTGACCTGCACGCCCACGAGGCCGTGGTCGAGCACAGCGGCGGTCATGAGACGCGGATCGCGCTGACGCCCAACCGGCCCGTGGCGGAGGTGACCCGCGAGGTCCTCGAGGCCGTGGCCCGCATGGGGGGCGCTTTCGAGATCAATCCCACCCCGCAGGAGACGCCGTGGCAGGTGCCGCTGGATCAGGATCACGAGCATGCGACCTATGACGCCGACCAGGTGGCGACCTACTTCGACGCCGCGACCCGCGCGGCGCTCGTCCTGGCGGACTTCCGGGCGCCGTTTCGCGGACGCTCGACGCCGGTCAACGCCTGGTGGGGGACCTTCGACCTCGCGGTCAACCTGTTCTCGGGCCGGCCGGCCGATCCCCCGTCCGATGACTTCATCATGCGCAACGGAGCCGATGCCCAGCAGGTCGCAATCGGCTGGTGGCCGGGGGACCCGAACCACGAGGAGGCGGCCTTCTTCGCCTTCGCATACCCGACGCCCGATGGCTTTGCGGACGGGAACGTCAGCCCCGCTGCGGCGCGTTGGGACGGGCAGCTCGGCGAGTACGTGCTCGAGTGGGAGGACATCCGCGAGAGCCCCGATCCGCATGCCCTCGCGTTGGAGTTCGCCCGCTCGGCCTTCCGGCACTCCTGCGCGGTCTGCGAGTGGGACCCGGCGCTGGCGGCCACTGCAGAGGGTGTTCCGCCTCCGATCCGCTGAGGCTGAGGTTCGCGTGCCCTCGATGGTGCTGGAGAACCCGGACGCCGCCTAGCCTGGTTGGCGACGATGTCCGACCCGACTTCAGGCGAGCTGGACCCGGTCGGAGCGGCGGATCACGTGCTCGGCGCCGTGGAGCCCGAGTTGACGCTGATCGAGTACGGGGACTTCGGCTGCCCGTTCTGCTTCGCGGCGAGCCGGCCGGTGAGGTCGCTGCTCGATCGCTACCCCGCTGTGAGGCTGGTCTGGCGCCACCTCCCCGACTCCGAGCTTCACCCGGGCGCCGACCTGGCCGCGGAGCTGTCGGAGTTTGCCGAGCGACGGAGGAAAGTTCTGGCAGGCCCACTCGCTATTGCTCGCCGGCCGCGACCGTTTCTCGGCGAAGGACCTGCTCTCGGTGGCGCGGCAGCTCGATCTCGACCCCGCCGAAGCGGAAGCGGCCCTACGCGAGCGGCGCTATCGCGAGCGCGTGCTCAAGGACGTCGCCGGCGCCGAGCAGGCGGGCGTCCACGCGACCCCGACCTTCTTCGTCGGAGCCGAGCGGCTCGAGGGAAGCTGGAGCCAGCTGGCCCAGCTCGTTCCCGCGATTCTCGAGCGAAGGTGACCGCGCGCGCAGCCGCAGAGGGACCGTTCTCCCGGCGGACGGCCTGGGTTCGCAACGTGCCGACGCCCTTGCGCGAGTTCCTGAGCACCGAGACGGGAGGGGCGGCGGTGTTGCTGGCGGCGACAATCGCGGCCCTCGCCTGGGTCAACATCGACGCTTCTTCATATAACGGCGTCTGGGAGACGACCCTGTCGATCAACCTGGGCGACGCCGGGGTGGCGCTCGATCTGCGCCATTGGGTCAACAGCGGGCTGATGACGTTCTTCTTCTTCGTCGTCGGCCTCGAGGCCCGTCGTGAGTTCGACCTCGGCGAGCTCAGGGAGCGCCGGCGCTTCGCCTTGCCGCTACTGGCCGCGATTGGCGGGATGGCCATGGCCGTCGCCATCTACCTCGCCTTCAACGCCGGCGATTCCTCGGCCAGCGGCTGGGGGATCGCGATGTCGACGGACACAGCGTTCGCATTGGGCCTCCTGGCGCTGTTCGGGCGCCGCGTCCCCGATCGCCTGCGGGCGTTCATCCTCACCGTGGTCGTGGTCGACGACATCCTCGCCCTCGTTGTCATCGCCACCGTCTACACCGAGACAGTCAATGTCTCCGCCCTGATCGCGGCGTCGGGGCTGTTCGCAGCGGTTCTGGTCGTGCGCGCCCTGCGCCTGCGAGCCGGGGTGATCTATTTCATTCTCGGCGCCGCGGTCTGGGTCGCGCTGCTCGAGTCCGGGATCGAGCCGGTGATCGTGGGGCTGGCGATGGGACTTCTCACCTACGCATACCCAGCCGTGAGGTCGGACCTCGACCGCGCTGTGGAGCGTTTCCGTCGCTTCCGCGAGCAACCCACTCCTGAGCTCGAGCGCTCGGCGCGTCAGGGACTCAGATCCGCAATCTCACCGAATGAGCATCTCGCACACCTGTTCCATCCGTGGACGAGCTACGTGATCGTTCCGCTGTTCGCGCTGGCGAACGCCGGAATTGCCATCAACGCGGCGTTCCTGGAGCGAGCCGCTTCGTCGCCGATCACCCTCGGGATTCTGTTCGGCTACGTGATCGGCAAGCCCGTCGGCATCGTCGGCGTCTCCTGGTTCATCACCCGGGTCAGCCGGGGCCGACTGCGCCCGCCGGTTGGCTGGGCCGCCGTCGCCGGCGGCGGGACGATCGCCGGCATCGGCTTCACCGTGGCCCTGCTGATCGCAAGCCTCGCTTTCGCGGGCCCCCAGCTCGAGGAGGCAAAGCTCGGCATCCTCGGCGCGGCCGCAGGAGCGTCGCTCGTCACCTGGCTGATGTTCCGCGCCACCGACCTGCTGTCGGAGTCGCGGCGCGACCGCGTCCTCTTGGGCACGTCCGAGCTCTTGACCGACCTCGCGACCGAGGTCGATCCCGAGCGCGACCACATCCGCGGTCCCCGCGAGGCAGCGGTGACCGTGGTCGAGTACGGCGACTTCGAGTGCCCGTATTGCGGGCGGGCCGAGCCCGTCGTTCGCGAGCTCCTCGGCGACTTCGCCGACATCCGCTACATCTGGCGCCACCTCCCGCTGACCGACGTCCACCCGCATACGCAGCTGGCGGCCGAGGCGGCGGAGGCGGCAGCCGATCAAGGGGCCTTCTGGGAGATGCACGACAAGCTTCTCGAGCATCAGGACGCCCTCGAAGGCGATGACCTCGTCGGCTACGCCCAGGAACTGGGCCTCGACCTGGAGCAGTTCTCCGAGTACTTGCGTGAGCGCCGCGGGGCCAACCGGATCGCCGATGACGTCGACGGCGCCGATCTCAGCGGCGTCTCCGGGACGCCGACCTTTTTCATCAACGGCCGCCGCCACTACGGGGCCTATGACATCGCCACCCTCTCCGATGCGGTTCGCGCAGCCGGGGCGCGGGCGCGTGTGGCGGCGACCTGAGACCTCGCGTGGTGAGCCGACCGGTTAATGGCGACGAGTTCGACGCCGGCTAGGGCCGGGAACAGCCGTCGCGTGGCTCCACGCGGTTTCCCATCCCCGGCAGGGCACCGTGACGGCTTCCGCAACTCGCGCGAAGCGGGAGCGGACTGGTCGCTGCGCAAGGCGCCCTTGCGCATGGAAAGCAGCCCGTGCAAACCCAGAGGAGGCGATGTAGGCTGGCTGCGGGCGGGCCATCTCCAATCAAGGAGGAAAGATGAACAGCACCGGCAACGGCTGACAGCCGACGGTCGTCCTCGTCCACGGTGCCTGGGGAGATGCCACCGGCTTCGGTGGCGTCATCCGCATCCTGCACGACCAGGAATACCGCGCAATCGGTTTTGCGAATCCGCTGCGAGGACTGCAAAGTGACGCGCAGTACCTGGCTGACCTGCTGAAGACGATCGAGGGGCCGATTGTCCTCGTCGGTCACTCCTACGGCGGAGCGGTCACCACGAATGCCGCCGCTGGTAACGACCAGGTTGGCGGGCCCGTACATCTCTGCGGCTTGGGCGTTGGATGAAGGGGAAACATCGGACAGCTCCTTGAGCTGAATGAGGGCAGCCTGGTTCCGACCGCGCTGCGGGAAGTGCCGTTGACCACTCCGACGGCTCTGAAGGCGTGGATCTCTACCTGGACCAGGACGCGTTTCCCGAGGTCTTCGCTGGCGACGTTGACGACGACACGGCGCGCGTGATGGCGGGAACCCACCCGGTGGAGCGCCGCAGCACTCGGCGCGGAGTCGGGACCACCCGCGTGGAAGTCAGTCCCGTCGTGGAATCCGCTGGGCACCGAGGACAAGGCGATCCCTCCGGCGACGCAGCGGTTCATGGCCGAGCGCGCAGGGTCGATGATCGAGGACGTACCGGCGTCGCACTGTCGATGGTGTCGCAGCCCGAGGCCGCTGCGAAGCTGGTGATCGCTGCGGCGGGCGCGACCGCCGGCGCGGCGGCATAGGCCCGCGCAAAGAAAACCGATCAACCGAAGCCCTACGCCGACGACGTACGTCAGTTGGCGTACTCGAAGACGTCGACTTGCGCTTCGCATGCCCCACTGCGCCTCTGATGAGGACACGTGATCGGGTCGTCGGCGCTTCTCCCTTCGCGTGAAAGCGAGAGCGGCGGCGGCCCCCGCCCCAACGAGGTCGTTCGGTCCACGCTCAGGCCGAAAGCGCACCGGGGACCTTGTCGGAAAGGGGTCGTCCCGCGCGCCAGTCCGCGCGCCAGCTCGTCCCCCCTCCACTGCGTGGCTTTGCGGGTTCCTGCGGTTTGCCCGATCTGCCGTCGCTCTGCGCAAACGGCTCTATCAAGCGGAAACCGCTTGATAGAGCCAGAGGCGCCTACCGGAATCGAACCGGTGTAAACGGCTTTGCAGGCCGCTGCGTAGCCACTCCGCCAAGGCGCCGGGTGGGGCTAGCGTAGCGAGCGCCGAAGCGAACTGGACGGGCTTACGACGCTTCCGGATAGGGTGCCTCTTCATGGCCGAGCTGGGGCCGCAGCGCGTGGGCGAGATCGCATATCGCGAGGCCGTTCCCGCCGAACCCTCCGATCTTGCCCCGGCGCTGTGTGTGCACGGCTTCCCCGAGACCTCCTACATGTGGCGGCACGTGCTGCCGAGGCTCGCCGCCGCCGGACGCCGCGCCGTGGCGCCTGACCTGCCGGGCTTCGGGGACTCGACGCCAGACCCGCCGGGCACCTGGGAGCGCCACGTCGAGGCGTTGGAGCGATTCCGCACCGCGCTCGGCCTCGACCGCGCCGTGCTGGTCCTCCACGACTGGGGCGGCCTGATCGGCCTTCGCTGGGCGTGCGATCACCCCGAGGCGGTGGCGGCGCTGGTGCTCAGCAACACCGGTTTCTTCCAGGACGGGAAGTGGCACGGGATGGCCCGCGCGCTGCGCACCGAGGGTGAGGGCGAGCAGCTGGTGGAAGCGATGAACCGGGAGGGTTTCGCACAGATGCTCGGTGCGGTCTCGCGCGGGATCGACAGTACGGTCGCGAACGAGTACTGGAAGACGTTCGAGAGCGAGGATGGCAGGCGGGGGATCCTCGAGCTGTACCGGTCCGGCGACTTCGCGAAACTGGCGCCGCACGAGGGAAAGCTGGCCGATTTCGGTGTCCCGACCCTGCTCCTATGGGGCGAGAACGACGTCTTCGCGCCGGTCGCCGGCGCTCACCGCTTCAAGCGCGAGATCCCCGGCTGCCAAGCTGGTCGTGATCGAGGGTGCCGGCCACTTCGTGTACGCGGACGAGCCACAGCGCAGCGCGCGAGAGGTGGTCGAGTTCCTCGCCGAGAGCGGGGTTTGAGAGGCGCGAACGATGAGCGGCCCGCCGACCCAGTACGCCAGGTCCGGCGACGCCTCGGTCGCCTATCAGGTCGTCGGCGACGGGCCGATCGACCTGGTCCTGGTCCTCGGCTTCGCCACCCACCTCGAGCTCCAGTGGGAGTGGCCTCCATTCGCTCGCTTCTTCGAGCGGCTCAGCGAGTTCTCGCGCCTGATCATCTTCGACAAGCGCGGCACCGGGCTGTCCGACCCCGTCACCGAGGTGCCCACCCTCGAGCAGCGGATCGACGACGTTCGGGCGGTCATGGACGCCGCGGGGTCCGAGCGGGCCGCCCTTTTCGGGATCTCCGAGGGCGGGCCGATGAGCGTCCTGTTCGCGGCCACTCACCCCGATCGCGTGACCGCGCTGGTGCTCCACGGCGCGATGGGGCGAACCACCGAGGCGCCCGACTACCCCTGGGCGTCGCCCGCGGAGGCGCTTCGCGAGTCCGCCGCCGAGTTCATCGCCCCCTACTGGGGGCAACAGGCAGAGGGGATGGTCGAGCTCTTCGCTCCGAGCCTCGCCGACGATCCCCAGGCGGCGGAGTTCCTCGCCCGTATGGAGCGCTCCGCCGCGAGCCCGGCGATGGTCCAGCAGATCTTCGAGATGTTCCTGGACATCGACGTGCGAGACATCCTGCCCACGATCCAGGTTCCGACGCTCGTCCTCCACCGGCACGGCGACAGGGTCGTCAATTGGCGTGCCGGCGAGGAGCTCGCCGCGCAGATCCCGGGCGCCCGGTACGTGGAGCTTCCGGGGATCGACCATCTGCCCTGGGCAGGCGACACGGATGCCGTGCTCGGGGAGATCGAGGAGTTCCTGACCGGCGCCCGCTCGGTACCCGAGCCCGACCGCGTGCTCGCCACGGTGATGTTCACGGACATCGTCGGCTCGACGGAGCGAGCGGCAGAGCTCGGGGACGCGCGCTGGCGCGAGCTGCTGGCAGCGCATCAGGCAGCGGTGCGGCGGGAGCTGAGCGGTTCCGCGGACGGGAGGTGAAGACGCTGGGCGACGGCTCCCTCGCCACCTTCGACGGCCCGGCGCGGGCGATCCGATGCGGGCACGCGATCGCGGAGGCGGCCCGCCCCCTGGCCTGGAGGTTCGCATCGGCCTGCACTGCGGCGAGGTCGAGCTGATGGAGGAGGACGTCGGCGGGATCGCGGTACACATCGCGGCGCGCGTCGGAGCCCTCGCCGCCCCCGGGGAGGTGCTCGTCTCCAGCACCGTCAAGGACCTCGTTGCCGGATCGGGGATTCGGTTCGTGGACCGCGGCGCGAAGCATCTCAAGGGAATCCCCGGCGAATGGGGGCTGTTCGCGGCAGCCCCGTAGCGGCTGCGCGACGCGTAGATGCCGACCTGCTATCTCTGATAAATCGTTACGCCTGCAAACGAGCTGTCAGCCCAGAAGGGAGCCCTGAGTGACGCAGCGCCTCGCCCGCCTCGCCGACATCGCCTACCGCCGCCGGGGCCGCGTCGTCCTTGCCTGGATCGTGGCGATGGTCGTGATCATCGGGCTGGGCTCCTCGCTGGCCGGGGAGTACGAAGCCGACTACCACACGCCGGGATCCGAGTCGAAGGCGGCGAGCGAGCTCACCCAGGAGCGCTTCGAGGGCTACTCCGGCCAGGAGATCAACGTCGTTTGGAAGGACGAGGCCGGCGCCAACAGCCCCGGCGCCCGGGAGCGCGTCAACGCCTTCTTCGCCGAGGCCGAGCAGGTCGATCACGTCGCCGAGCACGACCCCGATCCGGTTCTCGGAGGACGGCACGATCGGATCGACCACGCTGCCATTGACGGTCCACGGCTGGGAGGTCCCCAAGGAGGACGGCGAGAAGCTGGTCGCCGCCGCCGAGGAGCAACAGCGGCGACGGGCTGGAGATCAAGCTCGGCGGAGATCCGATCTACCAGGCGCAGGAGTCGGGCAGCCCGGAGGGGATCGGGCTCCTCGGCGCCGCGATCGTGCTGCTGATCGCCTTCGGCTCGGTGGTCGCCGCCGGCCTGCCGCTCGCGATCGCCCTCGTCGGCCTCGGCATCTCCTCCGCAGGCCTGATCGCCCTGCTCGCCAACGTCGTCGACGTCCCCGACTGGACCACGGCGGTGTCGGGGCTGATCGGGATCGGGGTCGGCATCGACTACTCGCTGCTCGTCCTCACCCGCTTCCGTGCGGCGATGAACGAGGGCAAGGACCGCCACGACGCCGTGGTCGAGGCGGTCACCACCGCCGGGCGCAGCGTGATCATCGCCGGCGCCACGGTGGTGATCGCCGTCCTCGGCCTCTGCCTGACCGGCCTGCCCTACATGTACGGCGTCGCGATCTCGGCCTCCCTCGCCGTCCTGGTGGTGATGCTCGCCGCGGTCACCCTGCTGCCGGCGCTCCTCTCCTACCTCGGCCCGAAGGTCGACCGCCTGCGGATCCCGTTCCTCGGCCGGACGCTGAAGGCGGAGGGCGACGGCGAGTCGCCGGCCGCGCGCTGGAGCCACGCCGTCCAGCGGCGGCCCTGGCCGTTCGCGATCGCCGCCACCGCGATGCTGCTCGCGCTCGCGGCCCCCGCGCTCGGCATGCGCCTCGGCTTCCCCGACGCCGGCAACGACCCGCCGGACACCATGACCCGCCAGTCCTACGACCTGAACGCCGAGGGATTCGGACCCGGCACGAACGGGCCGCTGGTGATCGCCGCCGAGCTGCCCCCCGGATCCGGGCGCGGAGGCCGACGATCGACTCCTTCGCGGATCGGATTCGCAGCGAGCCCGGGGTCGCCTTCGTCCCGACCGCCGGTGATAAATCCGGAGGGCGACGCGGCGATCGTCAACGTGATCCCCGAGGGCTCACCCCAGGACGAGGAGACCGAGGATCTGGTCAACCGCCTGCGCGACGACGTCGTGCCCGAGGAGCTCGGCGGCACCGGCATCACCGCCGAGGTCGGAGGCGTGACCGCGGCGCTCGAGGACCAGAGCGAGTACATCACGGACCGCATGCCGGTGTTCATAGCCGGGGTCGTCGGCCTCTCCTTCCTGCTGCTGCTGGTCGCCTTCCACTCGCCCCTGATCTCGCTCAAGGCCGGGGTGATGAACCTGCTCTCGGTCAGCGCCGCCTACGGCGTGATGACGCTGGTGGCGAAGGGCGGGGCGGTCGGCGGGCTGATCGGGATCGATCACGAGGTGCCCGTGGCGCCGTTCATGCCGGTGATGATGTTCGCGATCCTGTTCGGCCTCTCGATGGACTACGAGGTCTTCCTGATCTCGCGGATCCGCGAGGAGTACCTGAAGGACGGGGACACGCGGCGGGCGGTCGCCGACGGCCTGGCGAAGACCGCGCGCGTGATCACCGCGGCGGCGGCGATCATGGTCGTCGTCTTCCTCGCCTTCCTGGCGGCGCCGGACGTCTTCCTGAAGCTGTTCGGGATCGGCCTCGCCACGGCGATCTTCCTCGACGCCACCGTCGTGCGGATGGTGCTCGTTCCCGCCGTGATGCAGCTGCTCGGCGCCGCAACTGGTGGATCCCGAACTGGCTGGAGCGGATCCTGCCGCGGCTGGACGTCGAGCGTGTCGCGGTCGGCACCGCGGAGGGACGGCCCTAGGCTCCCCTACTTCGTAAGCTCGACGGCTTTGAGCGCGTCGGCTTTCGACTGGTAGAGCTTCACGCTGCGCACCTTGCCGCGATTGATCGTCCACAGCTGAGCGCCTGTCGCGTCCACTTCGACCCCGCTACCGCGACCGCGCCCCCGGACCCGGTTGGCGACCACTATCCGGGACTCGTCCACCTCGATGATCTCCTGAGGCTCCCAGCGGAACTCGTCCCACGCCTCGAGGAAGGCCTCGAAGAGCTCTCGCGCCCGCTCACGCCCTCGATGGACGCCGCCATGGGGAGCGATCGAGTTCGACCAATCAGCCTCGAAGTCCTCGTGGGCGGCCTCAGCCGCCTGATCGATCTCTCTCCTGTTGAGCGCTTCGATGGTCCGCCGCACGAGCTCGACGTTCTCCTGTGACATCGCTACTCCTTGAGCCCGGCGGCTTCGAGGGCTTCGTCCCGGCTGGTGAATCCCTGGCCGCGCACTATCTTCCCGTCCAGAAGCACCCATAGGGTCCAGAGCCTCCAGCTGGTCTCCGCACCACTCCGTTTCCCGCGGCCCCGGTTAGTCACCGAGACCAGCACCTGGTCGTCCGCCTCGACCAGATCGTGGACCTCTATACGAGCGTCATCGAACTCCTCCCGGAGCCAGCCAGCGAATCGCTTGAATTCCTCAGGCCCGCGATAGACGCCCGTGGCGCCAGGGATCGCGCCCGAGGCGAGGTATTCGATATCCGGCGCGGCGTTCGCAACCGCGGCATCGAGGTCGCCACGGTTGAAGGCCTCGAAGGCGCTGCGCACGATCTCGACGTTCTCCCGTGACACCAACGCGCAGTATCTCGCGCTCGAGCCCCGGTCTCAGTCCATGGCGGGCAGCGTGCCGTGAACGTGCCCGCAGCGCGGGCATCGGTATGTCGTTGGCAGGGGTGGCGGGTTGAGGTCGGGTGGCGTGGCCCGCTCCGAGATGAGCACGCCGCCGTCGACCTGCTCGCGTTCGACGGTCCGATCGTCCACGTCGCGCTCCAGCTTCGACCACCTGCCGCAGTGGGCGCATTGGTGCTCGGTCTTCGTCACGCCCCCATAGGTGCGTCTCGGCTCCTCCACGGCCCCGATCCTAAAGGGGAA
>CAWCBM010000011.1:0-38485 GCA_963793775.1 uncultured Solirubrobacterales bacterium | reverse complement strand
TGAGCACCAACACCTCGCCGGGCGCGTGCTCGAGCACCCAGGCGATGTCGGCGGGGCTGAAGCCGTCGCTCGACGAGGTCCGCGCCGGGAGCACGATCGCGTCGAAGCGCTCGCCCTCGATCAGGTCGGCGAGCGCGTGCCGCGGCGTCCGCCCGCGCTCGATCCGCGCATCGACCGGCACCCCGGCCTGGGCGGCGCGCTGCTCGATCAGCTCGAGCAGGGCGAGCGCGCCCTCGCACTCGCTCGCCCGAGCGGCGCCTCGATCGAGAGCTGGCGCGGGATCACCGCCAGGTAGGCCGGCATCAGCGTCGCCTCCTGCGCCCGGGCGAGGCGCAGAGTCGCCTCGAGCGTGCGCTCGGAGAGCACCGAGCCGAGGAAGGGAAACAGGATCCGTCGCCCGGGCTCGTCCGCGTTCCATCGATTCTCATGCTCCCCTCCTGTAGCGCCGCCCGGTCGGCGACGATTCGTATGTCGACCCCCGGCATCCGCCGGATCAGCTGCTCGGGCAGCGACTCGCGCATTCGCGCCTGCCCGCTGCGGAGCGGGGGTTGCCCGATCAGCACGTACGTGGTTCCCCGCTCCGCAGCGACCTTCGCCGCCACCTCGGCGATCTCGTCGCCCTCCTCGATCAGGAGCTCGGCGCCGAGCATCGAGGCGAGCTTCGCAGCGCCGCGAGCTGCTCGCGCTCCTCGCTCGAGAGCGCTCCGCCGCCGGACGGGGCGACGTAGAGCAGGTCGAGGGCCGCGCCGAGCCGCTGCGCCGAGCGCCACGCTCGCCGCACCAGCCGCTGCGAGCTGACGCGCGGCGTCACCAGCGCGAGGGCCCGCTCGGCGACCGCGAGCGGCGCCGCCTCGATCGCCCGCTCGCGCGTGCCGACGGGCTCGGTGCTCGGCCGCCCCCTCTTCTTCGCCTCGACCTCCTCGGCGACCTGGCGCAGCGCTAGCTCGCGCAGCGTCTGCAGGCTCTCGATCTTGAAGAAGTTGTTGAGCGAGGCCTCGATCCGCTCGGCCGGGTAGATCTTGCCCGCGCGCAGGCGCTCGATCAGCGCCTCGGGGGTGAGGTCGAGCAGCACGACCTCGTCGGCGGACGTCAGCACCGAGTCGGGAAATGTCTCGCGGACCCGCGTCCCGGTGAGCTCGGCGACCTTGTCCTTGAGGCTCTCGAGGTGCTGGACGTTGACGGTCGAGAAGACGTCGATCCCGGCCTCGAGCACGTCCTCGATGTCCTCGTAGCGCTTCGCGTGCTCGAGCCCGGGCGCGTTTGTGTGCGCGAGCTCGTCGATCAGGCAGAGGTCCGGCGCCCGCTGGAAGATCGCCGGCAGGTCCATCTCCTCGAGCACCGCGCCGCGGTACTCCACCCGCCGGCGCGGCAGCCGCTCGAGCCCCTCGGCCTGCGCCTCGGTCTCGGCGCGGCCGTGCGGCTCGAGGTAGCCGATCACGACGTCGCGCCCGGCCTCGAGCTCGGCCTTGCCCTCCTGCAGCATCCGGTAGGTCTTGCCGACCCCGGCCGCCATCCCGAGGAAGATCTTGAAGTGCCCGCGGCCGGTTCGCGCCATCGGCGTGGATTCTCCATCTACGCGCCGAGGACGTTGTGGACGATCAGGTCGATCAGCTTGATCCCGATGAAGGGCGCGATCAGGCCGCCGAAGCCGTAGATGAAGACGTTGCGGCGCAGCAGCGCCGTCGCGCCGATCGCCCGGTAGCGGACCCCGCGCAGGGCCAGCGGCACCAGCATCGGGATGATCAGCGCGTTGAAGACGATCGCGGAGATGATCGCCGACTCGGGGGTGCCGAGGTCCATGATGTTGAGCTTGTCGAGCGGGCCGTCGCCGAACTCGCCGGAGCTCGCCGGCCACGGCGTAGGTCGCGGCGAAGATCGCCGGCAGGATCGCGAAGTACTTGGCGACGTCGTTGGCGATCGAGAACGTGGTCAGCGCGCCGCGGGTGATCAGCAGCTGCTTGCCGACCTCGACCACCTCGATCAGCTTCGTCGGGTTCGAGTCGAGGTCGATCATGTTGCCGGCCTCGCGCGCCGCCTGGGTGCCGGTGTTCATCGTCACCCCGACGTCGGCCTGCGCCAGCGCCGGGGCGTCGTTGGTGCCGTCGCCGGTCATCGCGACCATGCGCCCGCCCTCCTGCTGGTGCGGATCAGCTCCAGCTTCGCCTCCGGCGTCGCCTCGGCGAGGAAGTCGTCGACGCCCGCCTCCTCGGCGATCTTCGCCGCGGTGAGCCGGTTGTCGCCGGTGACCATCACGGTCCGGATGCCCATCGCCCGCAGCTGGTCGAAGCGGTGGCTCATCCCCTCCTTGACCACGTCCTTGAGGTAGACGACGCCGAGCACCTGGTTGTCGCGGGCGACCGAGAGCGGCGTGCCGCCCTCGCGGGCGATCCGGTCCACCGCTCGCCTGCAGCTCGGCCGGCGCCCGGCCGCCCTGCTCGCTGACCCAGTCGAGGATCGCGTCGCCGGCGCCCTTGCGCAGCCGGCTGCCGTCGATGTCGACGCCGCTCATCCGCGTCTCGGCCGTGAACGGGACGAAGGTCGCCTGATCGTGGGCGAACTCGTGCTCGCGGATCCCGTACTGCTTCGCCAGGACGACGATCGAGCGGCCCTCGGGCGTCTCGTCGGCGAGCGAGGCGATCTGGGCCGCCTCGGCGAGCTCGGCCTCGCTGACGCCCGGCATCGGCAGGAACTCGGTCGCCTCGCGGTTGCCGAGCGTGATCGTCCCGGTCTTGTCGAGCAGCAGCACGTCGACGTCGCCGGACGCCTCGACCGCGCGTCCGGAGAGCGCGAGCACGTTGCGGCGCACGAGCCGGTCCATGCCGGCGATCCCGATCGCCGAGAGCAGCGCGCCGATCGTGGTCGGGATCAGCGCCACCAGCAGCGCGATCAGGGTCGCGACGAGACCTCGGTGTCGGCGTAGTCGGCGAACGGGCGCAGCGAGACGACGACCAGCAGGAAGACCAGGGTGAGCCCGGCGAGCAGGATGTTGAGCGCGATCTCGTTCGGCGTCTTGCGCCGCTCGGCGCCCTCGACCAGGCCGATCATCCGGTCGAGGAAGCTCTTCCCGGGCTCCTGGGTGATCTCGACCACGATCCGGTCGGAGAGCACGCGGGTGCCGCCGGTGACCGCGCTGCGGTCGCCGCCCGACTCCCGGATCACCGGGGCCGACTCGCCGGTGATCGCAGACTCGTCGACCGAGGCGATGCCCTCGATCACGGTCCCGTCGCCGGGGATGACCTCGCCCGCCTCGACGACGACCACGTCGCCGGGGCGCAGCTCGGCGGCCGGCACCTCGCGCGCCGTCGCGCAGGCGGGCGACGGTGTCGGTGCGCATCGCGCGCAGCGCGTCGGCCTGCGCCTTGCCGCGGCCCTCGGCGAGCGCCTCGGCGAGGTTGGCGAACATGACCGTGAGCCAGAGCCAGATCGCGACCGTGAACGTGAACCAGGCCGGCTCGTCGCCGCCGCCGAGCGGCTCGCCGCCGAACGCCTGGATCAGCCAGCCGATCGTGGTGATCACGGCGCCGACCTCGACCACGAACATGACCGGGTTGCGGATCTGGTGCGCGGGGTTGAGCTTCGCGAAGCTTCGCGATCAGCGCCGCGCGGATCATCGTCGAGTCCAGCTTCATGAAGACGTGCCTCCCTGCGCCTCGTCGAGGGCGATGTTGAGCTCGAGCACGTTGACGCCCGGCTCGCCGAGCACGCCGAGCGCCACGCCCGTCGGTGTTCTCGTCGATCAGGTCGAGGACCTCGTCGAGCGGCATCCCGCGGACGTCCGCGACCCGGTTCGCCTGGATTCCGCGCGTTCGCCTCGGAGATGTGCGGGTCGACGCCCGATCCCGAGGTGGTGACGGCGTCGACCGGCACGTCGGCGACGGTCGAGCCCCGGCGTGTAACGGCCCTCGCGGGCGACGTAGGCCTCCGCCTTGTTGGCGAAGAAGCGGCTCAGCACCTCGCTGTTCGGGCCGAGGTTGTTGAAGAAGGTGACGTTCGGTGAGTAGCCGGTGACCGAGGGCCGCGGCTGGAAGTACGCGGGATCGCGCTCCAGCCCGGGCCCCCTGGCGGCGTCGCGCTTGAACGGCTGCCCGATCAGGCTCGAGCCGACCACCTTGCCGTCGACCTCCACCTTCGAGCCGTCGGCCTTGTCGGGAAACAGCAGCTGCGAGACGCCGGTGGTGACCAGCGGGTAGACGAGCCCGAACAGCACCGTCAGCACGACGATCGCGATCCCCGCCGTGATCGCGTTCTTCTTCAGATCCTTGCCCATGTCAATACCTCAGAACAGTTCGGGAGTCAGGCCCTGCACGACCGGGCCGAGCAGCAGGGCGGGGAAGAAGGTCAGCGCGGCGACGATGATCACCACGCCGATCAGCAGGAAGACGAAGGTCGGCGAGTCGGTGCGGAAGGTGCCGGCGCCGACCGGCGAGACGCGCTTCGTCGCCAGTGATCCGGCGACCGCCAGAGCCGCCAGCAGTGGCACGAAGCGCCCGATCAGCATCGAGATCCCGCCGAGGATGTCGGCGAACGTGATCCCG
Organism: uncultured Solirubrobacterales bacterium; assembly: GCA_963793775.1. Taxonomy (GTDB): domain Bacteria; phylum Actinomycetota; class Thermoleophilia; order Solirubrobacterales; family 70-9; genus WHSW01. The sequence goes on along the minus strand of CAWCBM010000011.1, from coordinate 33,950 downwards.
TAGGCGCCCACGTTGCCGGGGGCGTTCGGCTGCACGAAGCCGGTGTAGCCGGCGAACGCCGAGCCGTTGTTGTTCGACTGCGAGGTGTAGGCGTAGAGCGTTTCGGAGAACCCCTGAGGGCTGTTCTTGTTGAAGATCGAGGGGTCGCCGTAGTCGGTCGAGATCGCCAACCCGGCGGTGACGAGCACCAGCAGCGGCACCGCGATCGTCCCGATCACGACCAGCTTCACGTCGCGGGCGTCGATCTTCTTGCCCAGGTACTCGGGCGTCCGCCCCACCATCAGCCCGGCGATGAACACCGTCAGGATCGCGAACAGCAGCATCCCGTAGAGGCCCGAGCCGACCCCGCCGAAGATCACCTCCCCGGTCATCATGTTGACCAGCGGCACGGCGCCGCCGATCCCGGTGAACGACTCGTGCGCCGAGTTGACCGAGCCGTTGGAGGCGGCGGTGGTCGCCGCAGCCCACTCGCTGCTGGCAACGATCCCGTTGCGCTGCTCCTTGCCCTCCAGGTTGCCGCCGGTGGTGCCGTCGCCGGAGGCCATCTCGAGGCCGGCGGCCTTCTGCGCCGGCGAGCCGTTCTGCTCGGCGGCGTAGCCGACCGCGATCGTGCCGACGAGCATGATCGCCATCGCCGCGAAGAGGGCCCAGCCCTGACGCCGGTTGCCGACCATGCGCCCGAAGGTCGCGGTCAGCGCCGCCGGGATCAGCAGGATGAACAGCACCTCGACGAAGTTCGAGAAGGCGGTCGGGTTCTCGAACGGGAAGGCCGAGTTGACGTTGAAGAAGCCGCCGCCGTTGGTCCCCAGCTGCTTGATCGCGACCTGTGAGGCGGCCGGGCCGAGCGCGAGCGTCTGCTCGCCGCCGGTCAGCGTGGTCAGCGTCTCCGAGCCGCTCAGGTTCTGGATCACGCCCTGCGAGACGAGGATCAGGGCGCCGACGAAGGAGAGCGGCAGCAGGATGTAGAGCAGGGTGCGGACCAGGTCCTGCCAGAAGTTTCCGAGCTGCTTGACGCCGCGGCTGGCGAAGCCGCGGATCACCGCCGCCAGCACCGCCATCCCGACCGCGGCTGAGACGAAGTTCTGCACGGTCAGCCCCGCCATCTGGGCGAAGTAGCTGAGCGTCGTCTCGCCGCCGTAGTACTGCCAGTTGGTGTTGCTGACGAACGACGCCGTGGTGTTGAACGAGACGTCCCAGGGCGCCGAGTCGAAGTCGGTCGGGTTGAACGGTTGGATTCCCTGGGTGCGCAGGACGATGTAGAGCACCACGAACGAGCGACGCTGAAGAACAGCGTCGAGCGCGCGTAGGCCTTCCAGTCCTGCCCCTGGTCGGGGTCGGCGCGGAAGAGGCGGTACAGGCCGCGCTCGAGCGGTCCGAAGAACCGGCTGAAGATCACCCGCTCGCCCGTGTAGACGCGTGCCATGTAGGCGCCGAGGACGGTGTGAGCGCGATCAGCACGCCGACGTAGAGCGCTATCTGAAGCCATCCCTGGGCGGTCATTCGGCCTCAGAACCTCTCGCCCCGAAGCAGGGCGTAGACCAGGTATGCGGCCAGCAGCGCGAACGATCAGACCCAGGACCTCGGCCCCACTCATCGTGGCGACGACCAGCCCCCGGCCGCGCCGCTCATACGCGGTCGAGCCCCTCGATCAGGGCGAGCATCGCCACGAAGAAGACCACTGCGATCAGGATCGAGATCACGTCCATCTCAGCTGCCCAGTCCGATCAGGGCCGCCTCGACCGCCCCCTGGAGCGGAAGGCCGTTGCCCGGCGCGTAGAGGTCCGAGGCCCCGTCCGTGACCAGCAACTGCGCTCGCGCGACGCCGGATGCCCCGACCGGAAGCTCCGAGTCGAGTCGCGCGGCGAGCGCGAGCAGCAGGCCGCTGTTGGCGCGCACGGCCGTCGCCGCGAGCGGGACGGCGGCGCTGGAGGCGGTCGGGATCGTCGCCCGCTCGACGGCGTCGCGAAGTGATGCCGCGAGCCGGCGTCGGTTGGCCGGCGCCAGCAGCTGCTCGGCGCGGGCGGCTAGCAGCGGTTCGCCGCCTGGGTCCGCGCCGGAGGCCAGCGCCTCGTCGAGACGCCAGGAGAAGATCCAGGCCAACAGACGCCGGCGCCACCGCGGGGCGGGCGGCGCGGATCATCGGGAAGGCCGTCTGCTGTCGAAGCTCCACATCGAAGAGCTTGCGACCGATCTCGTCAAGCGGACGCAAAGATTCGCGGCCTCCGGATAAAGATCGCGTGAAGACGAGACATGCCGGTCGGAATGTGACTGCCGGCGCCGCCGACCGCCATACCCCCGCGCCCGAGTTCGCCGCGCCGAAAACCCCCGGCAGCCGGTGGGGTTGGCCCTACCTACGCGGCGAAGCGGTAGCCGACGCCCGGATCGGTGCGGATCAGGCTCGGCTTGCCCACCTCCGGCTCGATCTTTCGGCGCAGGTTGGCGATGTGGACCCGGAGGACCTGGGTGTCGTCCTGAAACCCGGGGCCCCAGACCTCCTTGAGCAGCGCCCGGTGGGTCAGCAGGCGGCCGCGGTTGCGGACCAGGACCCGCAGGAGGTCGAACTCCGTCGGCGTCAGGTGGACCTCCTCGCCGACCCTGGTCACGCGCGCGCCGCGGCAGATCGATCTCCACCTCGCCGACCTCCAGCACCGGCTCGTCGTCCTCGTTCGGCGACACCCTGCGCAGCGCCGCGCGGAGCCGGGCGACCAGCTCGTCGGGGCCGAACGGCTTGGTGACGTAGTCGTCGGCGCCGGCGTCGAGGGCGCGGACCTTCTCGCGCTCGTCGCCGACCGCCGAGAGCACGAGGATCGGCATCTCGCTCCACTCGCGGATCGAGCGGCAGACGTCCACTCCGTCGCCGTCCGGGAGCACCAGGTCGATGATCGCCGCGTCCGGTGGCCTCACCGCGACGGCGTCGAGCGCTTCCGCGGCCGTGAGCGCCGGCACGACCTCGTACCCGGCGTCCCCGAGGATCACCCTCAGGGCCCGCAGGATCTGCGGCTCGTCGTCGCAGATCAGGACCCTGGTCCGATCGCTCATTCGCTCGCCGCCGGCGCGCGCTAGGCGCCACGGGAAGCTGGAAGGTGAAGGTCGCTCCCTGCTGCGGCGCCGATCTCAGCCGCAGCGTCCCGCTGTTCGCCTCCGCGAAGCCTCGCGCGATGGCCAGGCCGAGGCCCGAACCGGAGGCGCCGTCGTGCTCCCCGCGATAAAACGGCTCGAAGACCCGGTCGACCTCGGGGACCGGAACCCCGGGCCCCTGGTCGCTGACCTGGATCGCCACCTGCCTGCCGATCAGGTGGGAGCGGATGGTCACCGGGGCGTCGCCCGCGTAGCGAAGCGAGTTCTCGATCACGTTCGCCAGCGCGCGCTCGATCTGCCCGCCGTCGGCGGCGATCGCGGGCAGGTTCCGGTCGATTGCGACGTCGATCGCGGACTCCGGTGCGTCGACCGCGTCCAGCGCCGCTCCGATCAGCTCCTCGGCCGTGATCACGTCGGCCCGCGGCTCGATCTCCCCCGACTGGATCCGCGACAGATCGAGCAGGTTGTCGACCAGGCGGGTGAGGCGCTCGGTCTCCGTGTCGATCACCGAGATCAGCTCGGCGCGTGCGGCGGAGTCGAGGGTCGGCGAGCCGAGGCCGCCGGCCGCGGCGGTGATCGCGGTCAACGGCGAGCGCAGGTCGTGAGAGACCGAGCGCAACAGCGCGGTCTTGACTACGTTCGAGCGTCGCAGCGCCCGGGTCTCGATCACCTGCGCCTCGAGGTTCTCGCGCTCGCGCGCGGCGTTGAGCAGCGTCTCGAGGCTCGGAATCACCCGCTGCTCGATCGCCTCGATCACCTCGACCTGCGTTGTCCGCGGCACGACGACGGTCCCGGCGCGGTCCCCGCCGACGATGATCGGCAGTGCCCTCCCCCGCTCGTCGCTGTCGCGCCAGCCGGAGGTCAGCTCCACGGAGGCGAGGTCGAACGCGCGGGCGATCCGCTGGCCGACGACGCGCATCGAGTCCTCGAGATCGGACCCCCCGAGCAGCACGCGAGCCATCTCGGCGGTCAGGTCGGCCTCCCGGCGCCGCCGCTCCGCGTCCTCGGCGCGCGATCGCGCCGAGTCGGCGAGGCCGCTGGTCACCACCGCGACGACCAGGAATGCCCCCAGCGCCACCCAGTTCTCCTCCTCGGCGATCGTGAACCGGCCGGTCGGGGGGATGTGGAAGTAGTTGAACGCAGCCGCGCTCGCGATCGCCGTCGACACCCCCAGCCAGAGGCCCCATCGCGTCGACGCCAGCAGCACCGGGAGCAGGTAGAGAACGCCGGAGCCCTCGACCGGCATCACCTCGCGAAGCCCGTAGATCGCGCCGGTGACCGCGGCGACCGCGGCCACGGAGACCGAGATCGCCACCGGGAGCGAGGTTCGCCTGGACTGCAGTGCCATGGCCTTCAATCTTGGCCGATCGTGGGCCGGCGGCGTAGCGGTGTTAGGGTCGGCCCGAAGGGAGTCGTGACGAGACGATGATCTCCACGGTTGCAGTCGGAACCGACGGATCGGCAACGGCGGACGAGGCCGTCAGGCAGGCGGCCGAGGTCGCGCGACGGTTCGACGCCAAGCTGGTGCTGCTGAGCGCCTTCCAGGACTCCGCGTCCCCGCCGCCGGATGACGACATCGAGCTGCAGTGGGCGACGAGTTCGTCGGCCCGCGTGCGAACGATCCTCGACCACCTCAGGGAAGAGATGGCGCAGGAGGGCATCGAGTGCGAGGCACGAGCCGACGAGGGCGACCCCGCGGAGGTGCTGGTCCGACTGGCGGACGAGTGCGAGGCGGACCTCCTGGTCGTCGGCAACCGCGGAATGAAGCGCCGCCTGCTCGGCAGCGTGCCCAATTCGGTGACCCACAAGGCCGGTTGCTCGGTGCTGGTCGTCAAGACCACCTGACGAGCGCCCGGGAGCGTCACGGGATGCCGGCCGGAATCCAGTATCTCGCGCTGCTGCGCGGCATCAACGTCGGCGGCAAGAACCTCGTCAGGATGGCCGACCTTCGCGCCGCCTTCGAGGAGATGGGGTTCGCGGACGTCGCGACCTACATCCAGAGCGGGAACGTGCTGTTCGGGGCCCCGCGCGAGAAGCGCGAGGAGCTGGCCGACCGGATCGAGACGAAGCTGAGCCGGCGCTTCGGCTCGCCACTCAAGGTCGTGCTCCTCACGGAGGCACAGCTGCGGGCCGTGGTCGCCAACGCTCCGCGAGGGTTCGGCGCCGACTCCCACCTCTGCGACGTGGTCTTCCTGCGCAAGCCGCTGACCTCAAGGAGGGCCTTCGGAGTGATCGAGACCAAGGACGGCGTCGACCGCGCCTGGCCAGGGAAGGGAGTCATCTACTTCTCGCGCCTCGCCTCGAAGGCCTCGAGCAGCCGGCTCTCGAGGATCGTCGCCACGCCGGAGTACCAGAACATGACCATCCGCAGCTGGAGCACGACTACGAAGCTCCTTGCACGGATGGACGCATAGTCCGCCGCGGTTGGGCGCCTGATACTGTTAACCCAATGGTTAACGATCCGTTCAAGGCGCTGTCCCACCCGATTCGCCGGGGCATCGTCGAGCGCCTCGCCGCAGGCCCGGCGACGGTCGGCGTCGCCACCGCCGGCCTCGGGGTATCCAAGCCTGCGATCTCCAAGCACCTCAAGGTGCTGGAGGAGACCGGCGTCGTCACGCGCGTGGTCGAGGGCCGAACCCACCGGCTTTCGCTCGACACCGACGCGCTCGGCGAAGCCGCCGATTGGATGGATCGCCAGCGCGCCGTCTGGGCGCGGATGTTCGACGTCGTCGACGACTATCTGAAGGAGAGGGAACCGAAATGAACATGCCGCCGATCGTCTCGCCGCAGGAGTGGGAGGCCGCCCGAGAGCGACTGCTCGTCAAGGAGAAGGAGTTGACCCGCGCCCGCGATGCGCTCGCCGCCGAGCGCCGCCGGATGCCGAGGATGGCCGTGCAGAAGGACTACCGCTTCGAGGGCCCGAACGGCCCGGCGACCCTTCTGGATCTGTTCGAGGGGCGCCGCCAGCTGATCGTCTACCGCTTCTTCTTCGACCCGGACGTGGACGGCTGGCCGGAGAAGGGCTGCTTCGGCTGCTCGATGGTCGCCGACCAGGTCGCTCACCCCGCCCACCTGAACGCGCGCGACACCTCGCTCGCGTTCGTCTCGCGCGCCCCGCAGGCCAACATCGAGCGCCTGAAGGCGCGGATGGGCTGGGAGCCGATCCCGTGGTACACGCTTACCGATGACTTCGACGCCGACTTCGGCGTCGGCGAGTGGCACGGCACTAACGCCTTCTTCCGCGACGAAGAGGATCGGATCTTCCGCACGTACTTCGTCGACGCCCGCGGCGACGAGGTGATGGGCGGCACCTGGGCATACCTCGACATCACCGCGCTCGGGCGCCAGGAGGAGTGGGAGGACTCGCCGGAGGGCTACCCACAGACGCCGCCGTATGGATGGTGGCGGCGCCACGACGAGTACGAGGTGTCGGCCGAAGCGGATGCGGCAATTTCGCGCGGCATGGAGGACCAGATCGAGCGCGCGTAACAAAGGCTCCACGAGCTCGGGCTCGTGATCGCTCACGTGGGCTGGCCTGCCGCTGGAGGAGGTCGCGCCGTCGCTCACCGGCGCCGTCGCCGCCACGATGCTGGCTCGCGCGTGGCTCATGGGGCGCGTGTGCCGGCGACGTTGACGGGGCGCGGCGGCCTCTGGGACGAGGAGGCCGTGCGCTCGCACGAGGACGGCTGGGGCAAGCTCTTCGATCGCCTCGGGGGCATCCTTGACGCGGGCGCTTAGACCGAACCCGCGAGGGCGCGACGGCTACGCGGTCAGGGCAGACCGAGCACGCTGATCGCCTCGGCCGCCATCTGGGCCTCCCCCAGCGCGTTCGGGTGCACGATCACGCGTTCGTTCCCTGCAGCACGGGTTCGACCCAGCGGACGCCGATCGGCTGGCAGGCGTCGTGGCCGTTCGAGACCCCGTTGAGGTTCACGTAGGTCGCGCCGGTCGCAGCGGCGGCGCGACGCACGGCATCGTTGAGCGTCGCCTGGATGCCCCGCACGTAGGGAACGTCTCCCTTCGCGATCGGCATCTTGGTGAAGCAGCCGCCGGTGGCCGGCATGATCCATGGATACCCCGAGTATGCCGACCTTGGCCGACGGCGCCCTTGCCCGGACGGCCTGGAGCGCGTTCACCAGCGAGGGGTACGTGGTGTTGCGGATCGTGTCCTCGAACGAGGATCCGTAGCGGTCCTTGCACGGGCTGCCCTGCCCGAGAGTCAGCAGCCCGGCGCTCCCACATGGGAGGATGGTGTTGATGAAAACGCTGCTGTCGTTGCCGCCGATCGTCATCGTGACCAGCCGCGTGTCCGGCCTCACCGCGTTTAGCTGCGGCGGCGACGCCCGGGTACTGCGCGGTGAAGAAATCGCTCGTGTCGGCGGCGCCGCAGGTCACGTCGGTGAGCCCCGCGCCGGTCCTGGTGGCGATCACGTGCGGGTAATTGCGGATCGAGCGCAGACACCAAGGCGGCGCCGAGAGATCCGGCGGCAGGACTCCGGAGGCGGCGCTGTAGGAGTCACCGAGAGCGACGTAGCGAAGCGGCGAGGTGGCCGCCCCGGCCTGCGCAGCCGCGGCCGCGGTGCCGAATACGACGCAGACCAGTGCAACCGCGAGCCGGCGGGTGCGGCGCCAGCGCCTTGGCATCTTCCCTCTACCTCTCCTTCGGGCCAATCTGGGACGGCAGCGTTGCGAAAACCATAAACGCTCAGCCGACGCCGAGGCGTAGGATCGCGGGGACGGTGATCCTGCCACCGCTGCTGAGCCAGCACCCGCGCCCGCTTCAGATCCTGCTGGCGGTCGTGCTCCCGGCGGCGTACGGAGCCCTGACCGGGTACGTGCTCGGCGTCTCGGAGGGGACGTACCTCGTGCTCTCGATCCTGGGCGTGCTCGGCGGGATCTTCGCCGGCTTCGACCACCTCGGAGCGCGCGAAGGCGCGGCGCGGGGCGTGCTCGCCGGCCTCATCTTCGGCGCCGCGATCCTCATCGCCCACGAGATCCACGGCGCGGCGGCCGAGGCGCACCTGCCGGATCCGGCGATCCTGCTGGTGGTCGCCACGACCGTGCTCGGATGCATCTTCGGCGCCCTCGGCGGATACCTGCGCGAGCGGCTCATGCAGCGCTCGGACATCGCTGCGTCCTGAGCGAGCGGCGAGCCGACGACGACCTAGCCAGGGCCGGGGCTACCGGGTAACGCAGTATGTCCTGTGCCAGGCAATCCAAGTCGCATCGCCGCCCGTAGGTCCGGTTGACGAACGCGTGCATTTCGATTCGATGCACGCTCGGGAGGAGGTGGCGATGAACGGACGCATCAAGTTGGCCGCGGTGGCCGCGGTGGTCGCGGTGGTGCCGGTGGCGGCGGTTGCCGGCACGATGGCCGGCGCCGGAGGCGGCAACAACATCCGGGAGCAACTCAGCGGGTACGAGGAGACGCCGCTCGCCCTCTCGACCCCTGGACAGGCCAAGTTCGAGGCCCGTCTCGACAGGTCGGCAATCTCATATCGGTTGAGTTATCGGGATCTCGAGGCACCTGTCACCCAGGCGCACATCCATTTCGGGGCGGAGGGCCAGACCGGCGGGATCAGCGTGTTCCTGTGCACGAACGTCGCGGCGGGCCTGCGGGCACACAGGCGTGCCCAGCGCAGCCGGCAACGATCACGGGGACGCTCGTCCCCGGCGATGTGATCGGCCCAGCCGGGCAAGGGATCGCGCCGGGTGAGTTCTCCGAGCTTCTCGACGCGATTCGGGCGGGCGCGACGTACGCGAACGTCCACACCGAGAAGTACCCGGCGGGTGAGATTCGAGCGCAGCTCGAGCGCGGCCACGATTAGACGCACACCTTGACGGTGGCCCCGCCCCGCGGGTGGCGGGGCCGTCGTGTGCTCCCCGCGGCACGAACATCTGGCTGGCCGACGTCCGCGGCCCGGAGGGGATCATCGTCGAGCTGGCGGAGCAGATCGGCTGAGGGCTCCGGCCAGGCCGCCGCTTCGACGGGCTCGGACAAGCAACGCGCAATCGTCTGGTCGTAGCGCAGGCGTTGACCAGGGAGACGGCCCGGGTGTTGACGGGCGCGATGGCGTGCTCGGTGCGCGACTCTGGCCCTCCGACCATCCGAGCGCGGCCTCGCGTGATCAACGAAGGGAACCACGAATGGAAGCCTCAGCCTCGACCCCAGCGGCCGCCGCCGATCAGGCGAAGGCCGAAAACGGCGAAATCCGCCCCTATGAAGTAGATATTCCGCAAGCGGACCTGGACGACCTCCGCCGCCGGATCGCCGCGACGCGGTGGCCCAGCAAGGAGCTCGTCGCAGATCGGTCGCAAGGCGTGCAGCTGGCGACGCTGCAGGAGCTCGCGCGCTACTGGACGACCGACTACGACTGGCGCAAGGTCGAGGCGAAGCTCAACGCGCTCCCGCAGTTCACGACCGAGATCGACGGGGTAGAGATCCACTTCATCCACGTGCGGTCAGAGCACGAGGACGCGTTGCCGCTGATCATGACGCACGGTTGGCCCGGCTCGGTCGTCGAGCTGCTCGAGACCGTCGGGCCCCTCACCGACCCGACCGCGCACGGCGGCCAGGCCGGGGACGCGTTCCACCTGGTGCTGCCGTCCCTGCCCGGCTACGGGTTCTCCACTGAGCCGGCCGAGCTCGGTTGGGACGCCGCCCGCACCGGACGCGCGTGGGCGGCGCTGATGCGCCGCCTCGGCTATGACCGCTACGTCGCCCAGGGGGGCGATGTGGGTGCACTCGTCACGGACCTGATGGGTCGCCAGGCGGTCGAGGGTTTGGTCGGCTACCACTTGAACCTGCTCACGGCGGTGCTCGCGGTCGGCGATCAACTGCCCAAGGAATCCGAACAGGAACGCGTAGCGGCCGAGGCGGTCGCGACGTTCAGGGAAAGCGGCTTCGGCTACTTCCTCGAGATGGCAACGCGGCCGCAGACGATCGGCTACGCCCTGCTGGATTCCCCCGTCGCCCTGGCCGCCTGGCTGCTCGACCACGACACGGACAGCTACTACAAGATCTCCGGCGCCTTCGTCGACGGCGAGCCCGTGGGGAATCTCACCCGGGACAGCATCGTCGACAACATCACGCTCTACTGGCTGACGGGCACCGGCGCCTCGGCCGCCCGGTCGTACTGGGAGGACGCACGAGCGCTGGCCGCATCGCTTGCGAGCGGCCAGCCTCCTCCGGCGGTCACCGTGCCGGTCGGCTTCACCACCTTCCCCGGCGAGATCTGGGCGTCGCCCCGGAGCTGGGTCGAGGCGGTCTACCCGGGCCTCGCCTACTTCAACGAGGTCGACAGGGGCGGCCACTTCGCGGCCTGGGAGGAGCCGGAGCTCTTCTCGGCCGAGCTCCGGGCAGCGTTCAGCTCGGTGCGTTGATCGGCGGAGAGCAGGGTCAACCCCGCCGCCGCGTCAGCACCCACCCCACGACGAGACCGAACGCCAGGTGGTCGGCCACCTGAGGTACGGGGCGCAGGGTGCGGATGCGGGGGAATCTGCGGCCGATCACGCCGAGGTCCAGCCCGGCGATCGCGAGACCGGCCGCGGCGCCGAAGGGAACCTCGCGACCGCGAGGAGCTACGAACGCGATGCCCCAGGCCCAGCCCAACGAGAGCGCCAGATGCACCGGAACGGCCGCGAGCAGCAGACGTCCGCGCCGCGTCTCCGCCGGGAGGAGGATCGAGCCGGCGGCCTCGGACGCTTCCAGCGGGTCGCCGCCGCGAAGCAGCGCCTCGGCTGTCGAAGGGGCTCCGCTGAGGACGGCCGCCCATGCCCCGGCGGCGGTTCCGTCCCGGAGCGCCTCGCCTGGGGCGTTCACGCCGTTTCGGCGAGCTCCGGCGCCCGCAGGAGGTCGATGAGCGTGTAGCGGCCGGGCTCGGCGCTCGGCAGCGTCGGCCGCCAGTCCGCCTCGCCGCCGAGAAGGCTTTCCGGGTCGGCTTCGACGAGCCCGACCAGCACCTCGCCGACGATCCGTCCGCCGACTTCCCCGAGGCGGTCGCCGTCATGGCGGGCGCCGGCCTCGCGCAGGATGTAGAGCCAGAGCGGCGTCTCGCCGTCCCAGCCATGCTCGGCGAGCCCGCACTCGGCAGCCGACAGCGGCTCGACGCCGAGCTCGCGGGCGACCGCCTCGCCCGAGGGCAGTCCGGTGGCCTGTCCGCGCTGGAGGTCACGCGCGGCGAGCGACCGGTAGGCGTCGTCGTCGACCTCGCCGCTGATCGCCTGCGGCAGGTTGATCAGCGATGCGGGCAGGCGTCCGTCGATCCGTTTCGCCCGCTGCGCCGCCGGGCGGCCGGGGACGTCGAAGAGCAGCGACCAGTCGACCGCCATCTCCGGGCCCACTGGGGCGAATCCGATCAGGTCCGGGAACAGCGGCAGCTCGGGCTGCCGATCGTTGATCCGGTAGCGGTGGCGGATCTGCGAGTGGCCGTAGCGGTATGCGGCGTCGGCGAACTCGAACGGGATGTACGGCTCGCCGTCGACCCGGTAGCGCTCGCCACCGCGGTCGAGCAAGTCGCGCGGCGAGCTCGGCTCCGATCAGGCCCGGGAGGAAGTCGTACAGAAGCACCCACTGGTAGTGCCAGGTGAGCGAAAACCGCGCCTCGTCGAAGACCGACGCCTCGGGCTCGCCTTCGGCGCGCAGTCGGTCGACGAGCAGGTTGTGGGCGCGCAGGAAGGCGACCTGGAGCTGGTTCATGAACAGGTGGCTGTCGTTGCGCGGGTCGCCGACCAGCGCCACGCCCTCGGCGTTGCGGGGCACGTCGACGCCGCCCTCGCCGAGCAGCATCCGGGCGGGGTCTTCGCGCTCGTACAGGTAGGGCGAGCCGACCGGCCCGCCGCCGTAGACGGACTCGAGGTTCGCCCGCGGGGTGCGGAAGTTGCGCAGCGCATCGGGATCGGCCCGGTCGACGAGCGGAGAGCGATCGGCGGTGATGTCGTGGGCGATGAACTGGCCGAAGAACGGCCATCCGGCCTCGACCGAGGCGTCGTCGTTGCCGCCGGCCTCGAGCGGGCCACCGTCGCAAGACTCCGCCGCGGACCCCGAGCGCGTGCAGTCTGGCCTCGTCGGCTTCGAGCGGGGCCAAGGTCTCGAACAAGCGCCGATAGTGACCGCCGTGGATCGGAGTGCCCCCGGCGCGACCGGGCGCCAGGCACTGGTCACGAGCCACCGGGTGGCTGACGGACCTACTCACAACCCGAGCTTGGCAGAGCTGTCAACGCGGCCCTCGGCGGGAGCGGCGAGGGCCGTATGTCGGGCGCGATCGGTTAGAAGTGCTGAGGCGGCTTGGCGGCGATCGCCTCGATCAGCTCGCCGGTCTTGACCTCCGGGGCGTGGGTGCCGACGTCGGCCTCGGTGATGATGCCGCTCAGCCGCTTGTCGTCGTCCATGACGCACAGGCGCTTGACGGCGTGCTCGCGCATCATGCCGAGCGCCTCGTCGAGCGACGCGTCGGCGGCGATCCAGTGCACCGTGCCCTGGGCGAACTCGCCGGACGTGGTGTTCGCCGGGTCGCGGCCCTGGGCGACCGCCTTCACCACGATGTCGCGGTCGGTGAGCATGCCCTTCAGCCGATCGTCATCGCCGCAGATCGGCAACACGCCGACGTCGAGCTCCGCCATGCGCCTCGCCGCGTCGTGCAGCGTTTGCTTCTCGCCGATGCACTCACAGCCCTCGTGCATGGCCTCACGGACCGTCCTTGCGGTGCTGGCTTCCATCCCGATACCTCCTGGGTTGCCGTCGGTCCCACCCTACGCGCTTCCGTTCACGAGGTCGTTAAGGCCTGGCGCAGCCGGGTCTATAGGGTCGGCGTCCCCACGGAAGGAGTCCACTCATGGCCGCATCACCAAACATCGTCCTTGTCCACGGAGCCTGGGCGGACGGCTCCTGCTGGAGCGAGGTAATCGAGCGCCTGCAGGCCGACGGCTACAAGGTCACCGCCCCTCAGCTTCCCGAGACCTCCCTCGCGGATGACGTCGCGAGGGTCCGGCACGTGCTCACCCGCCAAAGCGGCCCGACCGTTCTCGCGGCCCACTCCTACGGAGGCCAGGTGATCACCTCTCTCGGCACCGACGCACCGAATGTCGTCGGCCTCGTCTACATCGCGGGCTTCGGGCTCGACGAGGGTGAGTCGATCGGCGCGCTTTTGAAGCAGGGTCCTCCCACCCCGGCCGTGGCGAATGTCGATGTCGACTCGGAGGGCTTCGGCTGGATCCCCGAGGACGACTTCCTCGGTCACTTCGCCGCCGATATCGACCCGGTCAAGGCGAAGGTCATGTACGCCGTGCAGCAGCCTCTGCACCTGTCCACGTTCGACGACGTGATGGGCACCCCCGCTTGGAAGTCACTGCCCTCGTGGTATCTGGTCGCCGAGAACGACGAGGTGATTCCACCCGATGCCGAGAGGCAGTTCGCACAGCGGATGGGCGCCGACACGATCGAGGTCGCGAGCGGACATGTCGCGATGGTCTCCCACCCGGAGGAGACGCATGAGCGGATAGTGACCGCGGCGAAGGCGGTCGCTGCCGGGTAGGCCGAGCCACCGTCTTCAGATATCTTCGGCGCGTTGGAGGAAGGCACGGAAAAGCCGCGCATCTTCCTGGGCTCGTCAGGGAAGCAGGAGAAGCTCCTCAAGGCGCTGACGCGCGGACTCGAAACCGTTGCGCAGGTGGAGCCGTGGACGACTTCGTTCAATCCCGGGACGACCACATTGCAGCGGTTGCTCGACCTTTCGCGTGAGGTCGATTTCGCGGCGTTCGTGTTCGCACGCGACGATTGGACGAGCGACACCGCCGCCACCTCCGATGCGCCCGAGCCCGGCCAGGCATCGCCACGCGACAACGTCGTCTTCGAAGCCGGTCTCTTCGGCAGCGCCCTCGGACTGCGCCGGACGTTCATCCTCCACGCGAGCGGCGCGAAGCTTCCCAGCGATCTCCTCGGCCTCACCACGGTGCGCTACGACCAGGCGACGAGCGCCAGTGAGGTCAAGAGCATCAATCAGAAGCTTCGGGAGGCGATCGAGAGCGAGGGCCGGATCGCGCGGATCGAGGGCACCTGGTGGCAGTTCTCCCTGACGGCGCGCACTGCGGACGAACCATCAGCCGTGAGCCTCTTGCGAATCTCGCGAGACCGCGGCGGGGCTTTGGAGGTGGCCGGCCGCGGGTGGCAGGAGGACGGCACGCTCTCGGTGCGGTACCGGAGCGAAGCGACGAAAGAGAGATCAGACCCTCCGGGTGTCTTCTACTACTGGAATGGAGAACGGCCTCGGGACCCCAACGCGCCTGAGCTCTTCGGAACGGGAGAGATCCTCATCGAGACGGCGGATCGCGCGGCCGGGTATTGGGTGACTCGATCGGAGGCTGCGCCCGACCTCAGGGCACGAACGTCCGGCGTCTATCAACGCGCGGATCCTGGGGACTTGGCCATCCTCGATGGAGACGACGACCAACGGCGGGCCGAGCTCATCGCAGAACGGCTCAAACGCTGGAAGTCGGTCGCGAGCTCCTGAATCAGCGCCCGCGTTGCTCGCTCTCGGCGGCCTCGTCGCGTGGGAGCTGCGCCGCGAGGAGCGCCCTGACAGGTACCTGGCGCTAGTCAGCCCACCAGTCGCGCAAGCCCTCGACGTCTTCGCGCCGAGCTTCGCCGAGATTGGGCGCGCCGATGACGACGATCTCGAGGCCGTCGGGTCCGGCCTCGTAGCCCCGCCACGTACCGGGCGGGACGCGCACCGCGTCCCACTCCTTGAGCTCGACGATCTCGTCGTCGAGCTTCATCCGCCCGCTCCCGCGCAGGATCACGTACACCTCCTCCTGCGTCTTGTGCGTGTGGCCGTACGGAAAGCGATAGCCGGGCGGAACGCGCTGGTAGCTCAGGCCGGATTTCTCGAGCTCGAGCGCCTCGGTCGCCAAGCGGAACTCCAGGTCCGGCGCGCCGTCGAACCTGGACCCGACGTCCTCCAGGTCCTCCTTGAGGTTCCTGAGCGTGAACGGCACGGCCGCAATGCTATGCGTGCCCTGGCTCGGGCGTCGATCTGATGCGTCAAGCGCCGCGGTGCCAGGTTCCTGAGAGCGTTTTGGCCTCACCGACCGCGAGCTGGATGTGCTCGCCAAGCTCGAGGTGCGAAGCCGCGTCGATGCCGCCACCCTGGCGCACAGGCTCGGGCTCGTGCCCGAAAAGAGCGGCTGAACGGAGCCACGCTCGACCGATGAGATCCACGCCTCGGTGTGGTCATACGGGAGAGACCACCACGAGAGAAGGACGAACCCATGAAACTGACGACCATCACGCATGTCACCGTCGATGGAGTGATGCAGGGACTCGGCGCGGCGGATGAGGACCGCAGGGGCGGATTCGAGCGCGGCGGATGGGCCATACCGCTTTTCGACGACGAGGCCGCGACGTTCCTCGACGAGGCCTTTCAGCGCGCCGACGCGTTCTTGTTCGGCCGCCGGACCTACGAGATCTTTGCCGGCTCGTGGGGAACCGGCTCCTGGGGGGCAAATCAGGGCAACAACCCGATCTCAGTGGCGTTGAACACGCGGCCCAAGTACGTGGCGTCGAGCACGCTCACCGAGCCCGAGTGGGACGACACGACGGTGCTGTCCGGTGACGTCGCGGCGGCGATCGACGAGTTGAAAGCCAAGCCGGGAGGCGAGGTGCAGGTGCACGGCAGCGGCAACCTGGTCCGCTGGCTCATCGACAACGACCTGGTCGACGAAATCACGCTGCTCACCTACCCGTTGGTCGTCGGGCAGGGCACGCGGCTGTTCCCCGACACCGGCCCGGACACCGCGCTTGAACTGGTCGAATCGCGGGCCACCCCCGGTGGGGTGGTCATCCAGGTCTACCGGCCCGCCGGGCGCCCGCAGTACGCACCGGCCACGGCCGACTGAGGCTGCGACGATGGCTCACACGGAATCGCTCTGGCCGCGGCTGGCGGGCTGCCGCTCGTCGTCGACTCGTGCGACTACGACCGGCTGCACGCCGTGCTCGCCCACGAGTCCCAGCGCATGGGCCTCCCGGTCGGCCGCAGGGGCGGGATGACTCGGACTGCGGTCTCAGTCCGACTCGTCGCTGTCGCGCCCGTAGCGCTCGTAGACCACGCGCGAGCCGAACGTCCTGGTCTCGACCAGGTCGAGCGGGACGTCTTCGGTGACCGGCGGCAGGAACGGCGTGCCACCACCGACGACGACCGGATAGCGGAACATGCGCAGCTCGTCGACGAGGCCGAGCTCGACAGCCGCCGCGGCCAGGCCGGCGCCGCCGATCCCGACGTCCTTGTCGGCGTCGAGCGCCGCAGCGGCCTCCTCGGCCACCGACGCCTCGGCGAGCCGGGCGTTGCCCTGGACGCTGTCGAGCCTACGACTGAAGACGATCTTCGGGATCGCGCACCAGGCGTCGGCGAACGCGGCGTCGAGCTCGCTGTCGCGCATCGACGGATCCGTCTCCCACACCAGCATCGTCTCGTAGAGCCTGCGGCCGAGCAGATAGCCGCCGAGCTCGCTTACCAACGCGGTGTGGAAGCCGAACAGCTCGTCGCTCGGGGCTCCCCACTCGAACGCGCCCTCGCGGTCGGCGATAAAGCCGTCCACAGAGACGCTCATCGAGTAGATCAGCATGGCTTCAACTCTGCCATAAGTGACCGATCGCGAGACGAGAACTCATCGTCGTGGGCGGTCTCAGCGATCGTACGGGGCCGTCGCATCCGAAAAACCCGATCTGTGATCTCACCGGCGCGAAGCCGATCATTCATCCGGAGCCTTCAACCTGTTGCCCGGCCGGTCGCCGCCTGGGGATCACTCGGTCCCGCTGCAAGAAGACCCCCGCAATTGGGTAGGTTTTCGGAGCGGCTGATGGGATTCGGACCCACGACCTCCTGCATGGCAAGCAGCTCGGTGGGTTTGCGGGGCTCTGCTGCTGTTCGTGTGACCCTGCGTTGACCCGGAACGGGTGGGGGGCGGTCTCAGGTCGCCGGCGAGCGGCGTCGCTCCTCCCCGCCGCTGCAGCTAGCGATGGATTTCCACCCCTCGACGTATCTCTGCTGTCAGAAGGGCGTTTTGCGCGCCCGAAACGACCAGAACGCGAGGAGCCAGATGACTATGAACATGCCCCCGACCGTGTCGCCCGAGGAGTGGAAGGCCGCGCGCGACGAACTGCTGGTGAAGGAGAAGGAGCTGACCCACGCCCGCGACGCGCTCGCCGCCGAACGGCGCCGGATGCCGCGGATGGCCGTCGAGAAGGCCTACCGCTTCGAGGGCCCGAACGGGCCGGCGAGCCTGCTCGACCTGTTCGAGGGACGGCGCCAGCTGATCCTCTACCGCTTTTTCTACGAGCCAGGCGTCCACGGCTGGCCCGAGGGCGGCTGCCCCGGCTGCTCCTGGGTCGCCGATCAGATCACCCACCCGGCCCATATGAACGCCCGCGACACGACGATTGCGCTCGTCTCACGCGCCCCACAGGCGGACATCGAGCGCTGGAAGGCGCGCATGGGATGGCAGGTCCTGCCGTGGTACACGCTGACCGACGACTTCGACGCCGACTTCGACGTCGACGAGTGGCACGGCACCAACGTCTTCTATCGCGACGACGACGATCGGGTCTTCCGCACCTACTTCGTCGACGGCCGCGGCGACGAGGCGTTGGGCGGGACCTGGGCATACCTCGACATCACCGCGCTCGGGCGCCAGGAGGACTGGGAGGACTCGCCGGAGGGCTACCCGCAGAGCCCGGCCAACGTGTGGCTCAGGCGCCACGACGAGTACGACGCGCCGGCTGGCTCCGAGGCGGCCAAGGCGATGGCCGCGCAAGTCGAGCGCGGCCGGGCC
Source organism: uncultured Solirubrobacterales bacterium (assembly GCA_963793775.1). GTDB lineage: Bacteria > Actinomycetota > Thermoleophilia > Solirubrobacterales > 70-9 > WHSW01. The sequence continues at coordinate 16,049 of CAWCBM010000011.1, read as the reverse complement.
GCGGGGCAAACGAAGAGCTCGGGCTCGTGATCGCTCACGTCGGCGGCGTCCCGCTGGAAGAGGCCCTGCTGCCGTTGGTCAGCGGGGCGGTCGCGGCGCTGCTCTTGGCCCGCGCCTGGGTTTCCTCGCGCCCGTGACGGGGACACCAATGATGGATCGGTCCGAGGAGATCCCCGACAATCCCGACGGCGGGGTCGTTGAGCCGGAAGGGAGGCGGCAAGAGATGGATTCTCAGGTCGTATCAACAGAGCTCACGCACGAGGAACGAGACTTCATCACGAGTTCGCCGAGCTCACGACCGTCAACGCGCGCGGCTACCGCCGCTTCAACGATGGCCTGGAGCCAGTGAAGTCGCGGTGGACTCCCTGTCGCCACGATTCGCGGGGTGCCCTGGCGGCCGGCGTCGTTGAACGCGTCGGCGCTTGACTCATGCGGTTGCTGGGTATTTGTCCCAGCCGGCCAAAAGGCGAGAACTCGACACAGGGACGTGCTGGATGAAGGCAATCGTGGTGACGGACGAGGCCGCGGGACCGGCCGGGATGGCGCTGGCTGAGCGGCCCGAGCCGGACGCGGCCGGGAACGACGTCGTCGTTCAGGTCCATGCGTCGGGATTCACCCCGGGTGAGCTGACGTGGCCGTCGACCTGGACCGATCGCCTCGGCCGTGACCGGACGCCGTCGATCCCCGGGCACGAGCTGGCCGGAGTGGTCAGCGCTCTGGGCTATGGCACGACAGGGCTGTCGGTGGGGCAGCGGGTGTTCGGTCTCGCGGACTGGACTCGCGACGGCACCCTGGCGGAGTACGTGGCCGTCGAGGCGCGTAACCTCGCGCCGCTGCCTGGCGACGTCGACTTCACGGTGGGCGCGAGCCTGCCGATCTCGGGCCTGACCGCGTGGCAGGGACTGTTCGAGCACGGCCGCCTTCAGGCGGGGCAGAGCGTCCTCGTGCACGGTGCGGCCGGCGGAGTCGGATCGACGGTGACGCAACTCGCGCGCGAGGTCGGCGCCTACGTCATCGGTACCGGACGCGCTGCCCACCGTCAGACGGCGCTCGACTTCGGCGCGCAGGAGTTCGTCGACCTCGAGAACGACGCCCTGGAAGAGGTCGGCGGAGTCGATCTGGTTTTCGATGTCTTCGGCGGCGACATCGGGAAGCGGTCCGCAGGCGTGATTCGAGCCGGAGGGACACTGGTGACCATCGCCGGCCCGCCGGAGGCGCGGCCCGCCGACGGCCTGGCGGTCGACTTCGTTGTCGTGTCCGATCGCGCCCAATTGAGCGAGGTTGCTCAGCGGGTTCGTGACGGACGGCTGCGGACGAACATCGGCAGCGTCTCGACCCTCGACGACGCCGTCGCCGCCTTCAATCCGACCGAGCGGATCAAGGGGAAGACGATCATCCGCGTTCGTCCGTAGACACGACGCCCGCCGCGACCCAAACATCTCCCCTGACCGCGTAAGCCTCCGAGCGGCCAGGCCGAGCCGCGGACCCGGACTACGATTGGTCAGAAGACGCTCTCGGGCGTCCGAAACAACTCCCCTGGAGCCGCCCCTTCACGCAGACCGCGGGAACCGGGCGCAGGTCCTCGACCAGCACCCTGTCGACGGAGATTCCCCCCTCGCGTAGCCGGTCGGACAGCTCGTTTCCGAGGTCCCGCGCACGCTCCGGCGCGGAGTGGCGCGCGTCCCAGAAGATGTAGACCGCCCCATCCCGGGCGAGGTGCTCGCGGACGGCACCGAGCGCCACCTCCGGCCGCTGCCAGAAGGGAGCGACGTTGAAGGCAAAGACCTTGTCGAAGCGCCGATCGCCGAGGTCCGCGTCCTCGAGAGCGATGGCCTCGAGCTCAGCCCGGCCCGCGTCGACGTGCTCGCGGTTCCTCCGCGTGGCCATCTCGATCATCTTGGTCGAGCGGTCGATCGCGGTGATCGTTCCCGTCGTCAGCCTCTCGCAGACCAGGGACACCGCGACGCCGTGGCCGCAGCCGATCTCGAGCAGGCGGTCGGCCGGGCGGACCTCCAGAGTGTCGGCCGCCCAGACGAACCGCTCCGATGCCTTGCCTGCCACGCCCTAGCAATAGCATCACGCGCCCGTAAAGCCCATGCTGATCTAGCGGTCAACCTGGGGCCAGGCGAGGCGCCCGGACGGTCGCTCACGGGCTGAAGTCCGGTTCCGGCGTTCGCCGAACAGTCGCCTGTCTGCTGCACTTCGCGCGGAGCAGGAGTCCGCTACCAAGGCGCTGGGGCCGGGGACCGCGCTCGTCCGAGGGCATCAGGGACGGGGCCGCGATGGGCGGCCGCGGCAACAGTAACGTTTGGGCCGTGGACCAACGAACGCTCGGACGCACCGGCGTCCACGTAAGTCCGCTCTGCCTTGGCGCGATGATGTTCGGCGCGTGGGGGGAGCCCGACCACGATGCGGGGATCCGCATCATCCACCGGGCTCTGGATGCCGGGATCAACTTCATCGACACCGCCGACGTGTATTCGCGCGGGGAGTCCGAGGAGATCGTCGGCAAGGCGCTTAGCGGCGGGCGGCGTGACAACGTCGTGCTCGCAACGAAGTTTCACGGCGCGATGGGCGACGACCCCAATCAGGCGGGCAACTCGCGGCGGTGGATCATCCGGGAGGTCGAAGCCTCGCTAAAGCGCCTGCAGACCGACTGGATCGACCTCTACCAGGTGCATCGCTGGGATCCCTGGACCGATCACGAGGAGACGCTTGGCGCCCTCTCTGACCTCGTGGCGCAAGGCAAGGTGCGGTACGTCGGCTCCTCGACCTATCCGGCGGCGCAGATCGTCAAGGCCCAATGGGTCGCCCGTGACCGGGGCCACCAGCGCTTCGTCTGCGAGCAGCCGCCGTATTCGATCCTCGCTCGCGGCATCGAGGCCGACGTGCTGCCGACCTGCCAGGACTTCGGAATGGGCGTCATCCCGTGGAGCCCGCTGGCGGGCGGCTGGTTGTCGGGGCGCTGGCGCAAGGGCGCCGAGGACCTGACGTCTCGGCGCTCGGCGATGATCCCTCAGCGGTACGACCTTTCGCTTCCGGCCAATCAGGCCAAGCTCGAGGCCGCCGACGCGCTTGCGCAACTGGCAGACGAGTCGGGGATGTCATTGATCCATATGGCGCTCGCGTTTGTCATCCGCCATCCGGCCGTGACGGCGGCGATCATCGGTCCGCGGACGATGGACCAGCTCGAGTCCCAGCTCGGCGCCGCGGACGTAGGGCTCGACACCGCGCTCCTGGACCGCATCGACGAGATCGTGGCGCCCGGGACGACCATCAACCCGACGGACGCCGGGTGGACGAATCCCGCGCTGGCCGCGACCGCCCGCCGCAGGTAGGACAGGTGGTCCGACCTAAGGGTGAGCCCGCCCTGGCGTGAACCGAGACGCCCGCTTGTCCACAACATTGGAGCGAGAGTTCGTGCTCGGCACGCTCCCCGGTTCGTGGAGGCAGGAGCCCGGCCGGTCACTCGCGGCGGAGCTCGGTAGAAGCGCGGGTCGGGTTTCGGCACTTGTCCGTTAGAGGTCGTGATCGCCGAGCCAGCCGAGGATCCTGTTGGTCACCTTCTTGCTCGTCCTGTGGAACAGGCCGACGTGCCCGGCGCTCTTCTGAAGATAGACCGAGACCTCGCAGTTGCAGCCGTTCCGCCACATCGCGATCTCGGGCGTCACGAGGTCGGGATCCGTGCCGTGGTGCTCGGGGCCCGGGAAGAGCGCGTCACGGTCCGAGAACATGAGCAGCACGGGGGTGGCACCGACGTTCCCGATCGTTGCGATCGTCCTGGCCTGGAGAGCCGGGAGGGCGCCTTCGCCGCTCGGCGTCGAGAAGGCGGTCTCCGCGTAGTAGTCAAGCCCGCAGACCTGCTTGAGGACCCTGGCATTCGCGCCCGGGACGTGGAAAAAGAACCTCTCGCAGGACTCGGAGTAGCCGTCGGCGCCGTCGAGGAAGAACTCGACGTAGTCCCTGCCCGCGGCGAGCTGCGGCACCAGGACGCCGACGAGCTCCTGGAAGGCCGCCGACAACTGCGGCTGGTTCGACCAGGCCATCGGGATGATCCCGTCGATGTCGTGATAACGAGTGGCGTAGCCCATGGTGATGGCGGCCCCCGAGCTGAAGCCGGACAAGACGACACGGGCGGCACCGCGTCCCGCCGGCTTGCCTGCGCAATCGGTGTGGGAGCCGGCGCGGATCTGGGTGACCATCTGGTGGGTCATCTCGATGTAGCCGTCCGGGGTCAGCAGCAAGCCGGATCCCGGGGGCCGCTCATAGGGGCTCTCCCCGTAGCCGAGGCGATCGATGGCGAACACGGCATAGCCTCTCGTGGCCAGCGCTCGCGCCATGTCGTGGGTGCCCTCGATCACGGGCGCGCCACCGCTCCAGGCGCTCCGCTCGGACACCGCGCCGTGTTGCAGAAGGAGGGCGGTCGAGCCCGCGCGAGGCTTCTTCTTCGAGCGGAAGAGGGTGCCGCGGACCGTGGAGGGGATCGGGTCACCGATGTTGTTCACGGTGAAGCACACCTCCTCGGCGACGGTCTTCATGCCGCGACCGCGGGGGGGCGCCACGTTTACGCGCTCGCACCATCTCCGCCTGTCGGTGACGCGAGTGCCGGTTCGCGTCTTTGCCACTGCGCAGACGCGGCCGCCGCCGTTCTGAAATCGGGTTCCGCGGCGGGCGCGCGCCCTGACCTGCCAGTGCTGAACTTCGCCGGTGCAGCGGCTCCTCCACCGATTCCGCGCGCGGGCCCCGGTCGCCGACTGGGTGACCGTGATCCTGATCGAGACGCGCTCGCCGCGCGTGCATTCGATCGGTCCGCTCACCCGCAGCAGCCTGCCGTGCTTCTCATAGGTCGCGCGCTCGTCGATCGTGTTGGCGGTGAGGAAGGCGCTCGCCGCCTCCGCGCCCGAGAGCACCACGAGGGCGAGACCGACAGCCACGACGCCTGTCCTTCTCATCAGCTCCTCCATCGATCGAGGTTGGATGTTCAGCTTGCCGCCGCACACAGCGCGACGCCGGGGATCTCGTAGCCGCGGTCCGCCGCGAACCGTGAGAGGGAGTCCTCCACGTCCGCTTTGACCGCGGCGCCGTCGAGATCGGAAAGTCCTTGGAGCGCCAGCCCGAGCGGGCCGGCGGTGTCGGCGATCACGCTCAGGTACTCGTCGACGTCGGGAAGCTCAAACTGCACCGCCACCTCCTCGGTGCGCACCTCGGCGAACCCGGCGCCCTCGAGCAGCGCCGTCGTGCCCTCCACGCTCGCCATGCTGAAGATCGGCGGGCCCGGGGGCTCGGGCATCGGCAGGTGGCCGCGCATGACGAGGGGGATCGCGATCGTCATGAAGAACGGGTTTCGCTCCGCCGCGCCCCAGACCGCCAGCGCCAACCGCCCGCCTGCGCGCAGGACGCGGCGGGTCTCGGCGAGCGCCGCGGCGCGGTCGGCCATCAGCATGTAGCCGAACCGGCAGAGCACGCCGTCGACCGAGTCGGCCTCGAGCTCGGTCCGCTCGGCGTCCATCACCCTGTACTCGACGTTCTCGACCCCGAGCTCGGCGCCACGGCGACGGGCGGCCTCGACCATCGCCGGCGAGAAGTCGGTCGAGAGCAGGCGACCGCGCTCGTCGAGCTTGGCGGCGGCCTCGAAGCCGGTGTCGCCGACTCCCGCGGCGAGCTCGAGCACCGTGTCGCCGGGCCGCGGCGCCAGCTCCGCAGTAGCCACTGCCGAACCGGAGCTGAGACCTCCTCGATTTCGCCGCGACGCGCCTCCCACGTAGGCGCGATCGCCTCGGCGATCTCGTAGGTCTGCTGTCGCTGATCCTCGATCGCGCTGGCGCTCATCTCGTCCTCCTTCACCCGCGGTGCGCGATGGCGGGTCTCAAGTTGAGGCCGACGCTACGAGCGGGCGGCCGGGCGCGCAATCGGGAGTTCTCCCCATGCCGCCAGACCATGCTCCGCCGCGAACAGGGTCGCCCCCGCACGGGTCGAGACGCCGATCTTCCGATAGGCGTTCTGGATATGGCGGTCCGCGGTCTTGACCGAGATCCCCAACGCGCGGGCGACCTGCTTGGTCTGCCGGCCGCGCGCGAGCATGGCGACGACCTCGACCTCGCGCTCGGTGAGCCCGGCCGGCCGCTCGAGCCGTGGCACCCGCTGGCCCGCCGCCTCGACCACCGCAGCGACGGCGTCGGCGTCAAGCCGTCCGGCGCTCACCTCCCGGCCGAGCTCCTCCACGGCTTGCTCGGGCGGCAATGGGTCGCGGTGCGGTCGCGGCTCGGTCATCGCGTGGTAGACGTCGGCCGCGGCGAGGAGGCGAGCGGGAAACGGGAGCTCCGCTCCGGCGGATCCGCGATGGTAGCCCGAGCCGTCGAGCCGCTCGTGGTGGGCGCCCGCGACCGGCGCGAGCGCGGACAGGAACGGCGAGCGGGAGAGGACGCGTTCGGCGTGGTACGGGTGCAGGCGGACCTGCTCCCACTCGTCGGGCGTCAGCGGACCCGGCTTCTGCCAGATCCCGGGGTGGACTACGACCCGTCCGAGGTCGTGGACGAGTGCCGCGCGCCGGATCGTTGCGGCGCCCGCCGCATCGATCCGGCAACGGTGCGCCGCCGCGCTTGCAAGCTCGGCGACGCCGGCCGAATGCCCGGCAAAGTAGGGTGAGGTCAGGTCCCCGAACTCGCCGATCGCCGCGAGCGCGCGGTCGATCGCCTCGCCCTCCAGCGTCAGCGCGGGTCGCGGCTCGCGAGCCAGCGTCTCGTCCCAAGCGGGCGCTTCGTCGACGTGCGCGAAAATCTCCCCGGCACCGTCGGCGAGGCAGCTGGCGACCTCGGGATCGAATGCCTTGCCCGCTCGCTCGCTGACGATCCGGACGGCGAGCTCATCGCCGCCCAGCATGCGCTGCAAGGTGGCGTCGCGGGCGACCTGCGTGATCCGGAGCGGCAGGGGGATCTCCTCGCCCTTGGCACGCCGCAGATATCCCTTGCCGTCCCAGCGTTCGGTGAGATGGACGAACAGCTCCCCGACCGGCTTCGGAAGCCCGAGCCGCTCGGACAGCATCTGCGCCACCTCGCAGATCGCGGCCAGGTGGGGGTCTCGCTCCCTCGCCGCCTTCGGCAGCCGGCGGGCGATCTGGATCGCGCGCAGGGACGCCGAACTTCCCGGCGTCGGCAGTGCGCGGACGATCCCCGACAACTGCTCGCGCTGGGAGCCAAACGTGACCGGGGCGTAGTGAGTCGCCATCGAGCCGCCGAAGGTCTGCGCGGTGATCTCGGCATCAGCGGTGCAGCCCGAGTAGGTGAGCAGGCACGCGTAGTAGGTCTGCGACGCCGTTTCGCGGTCGACCCCGAGGCGCTGCCCGAGCCGCATCGCGGTCAGGGTGCTGTGCAATCCGTGCTCGAACGGGAAGCCCATGCCGAGGTCGGTGGCGAGGCAGAGCGCCGCCGCTACCTCGGCGGCCCGGATCCGTTCCGGTCGCTGCGGCCCTTCACCCGGCACTCCGCGACACATTAGTCGGAGGCTTCCGCTTCCCGTACCGGAAAGGGGCGTATCGCGACGGTCATGTCAGACACTCGCTCTGGGCTAGACGCGAGTGTGTGACAGCGCGGTCACCGCGCTCGTCTTTCGCGCAAGAAGCGAGCGCGATAGCGACGCTGCCGCGCCGCCTACTCGCGTCTTCAGGTATCCAACCCGATCTCCCATCTCAAGAGGCGCGAAGCCGATCCACCCACCCCGAGCCTTCAATCTGTTGCCCCGGCCCGTCGCCGCCCGGGGATGACCCGGTCCCGTCGCAAGAAAACCCCCGCAATTGCGGAGTTTTTCAGAGCGGCTGATGGGATTCGAACCCACGACCTTCTGCATGGCAATTAGCTGAGTGGGTTTCCGGCCACTTCTGGCTATTGTCGATCGTCGCTCCAGCTCGCCGGTTTTGCGCTTGCGGGAGTGCCCGCGCTTGCGGACGTTTCCCGACCTTTCGTTGCCTTGCTGTTGCCCCCGCGTTGCCCCGAAGCTCCGGGCGCACCCTCCACCAGCGCCCGAAGCCGAGCCCTCTCCTCCTCGCTCATCCTCATCGTCGCGGGCCGCCGGGATCGCGATGGCGTTCAAACTCATCGAGTCGGCACAGCACCCGCTGGCAGGCCATCCACGCCGCCCACCTCGTCGCGCTGGGCAGAGCCGGCGCCAGTGTCCGATGGCGCGGCGGGTAGCTGCACCGTGACGCAGAGCCCGCCGGCGGCCCGGGGCGTGAGGGTGAGGGCCCCGTCGTGTGCCTGGGTGATGCTCTTGACGATCGCCAGGCCGAGGCCGACGCCCGCGTGGTCGGCGCGTATGCGTTCGGTGCCGCGGAGGAACGGCTCGCGCGAGCGTGGCAACCAACTGTGGGGTGAGCTTCTCGCCGGTGTTCTCGACGGTCAGCACCACGACTCTCGGGGTGAGGCTGGTCGTGACCCACACGGTGCCCTGTTCAGGCAGGTTGTGGACGATCGCGTTGTGCACGAGATTCGTGGTCATCTGCAGCAGGAGCGTGTGTGAGCCGATGGTGGGGGTCATGTCGCCGGAGGTCTCGATGGTGACGCCCTGTTTCTCTGCGAGAGGGAGGAGCGTCTCCGTCGCTTCCTCCGCTATGAGGGACAGGTCCACGTGTTCCCAGGCGAAGGACCGCTGGTCGGCGCGGCTGAGCAGGAGCAATGCTTCGGTGAGGTCGATCGCTCGGGTGTTGACGGCGTGGAGGCGGTCGACGAGCTCGTCGCAGCCGCGGTTCGGATCGTTCCGGGCCACGTCGAGCAGTGTTTGCGTGATCGCCAGCGGGGTGCGCAGTTCGTGGGAGGCGTTGGCCGCGAATCGCTGCTGTTCGGCGACGTGCGCTTCGAGCCGAGCGAGCATGGCGTCGAAGCTGTCGGCGAGTTCACGGAACTCGTCTTCTGCGGCCCGCCAGCTGGATCCGGTGAGACAGCGACCCGCTCGCGGCGATGCGTGTGGCGTCGGTGATGCGGTCAGCGGGGCGAGCATGCGGCCGGCGAGAATCCACCCTCCCAGCAGGCCGAATACCAGCAGGAACGCCATCACCATGGCCGCGATCGGAGCGAAACCGCGCAGGAGGTCAGCGTGGCTGTGGACCACGAAGACTGCCCGCGGGGGCCGATGTACACCACGGGAAGTAGCGAGAAGTAACACCCACACGGCGGCGAGCAGTACGGCACCCGCGACCATCAGGAACCCGGCGTAGCTGAGGGTGAGCTTGAGGCGGGCGCTCAACCCGGGCGCCCTATCCACTCTCCTCCCCGCCCCTCCCCTTTCGATGCGGTACCCGACACCGGCCACTGTGGCGATGAGCCAGGGTTCGCCGAGCCGTTTGCGCAGGCCCGAGACCGTGATGCGCACGGCGTTGGTGAATGGGTCCGCGTTCCCATCCCATGCTCGCTCCAAGAGCTCCTCGGCGCTGACGACACCGCCTTCGGCCGTGACGAGGACTTCGAGCACCGCGAACTGCTTGCGGGTCAGCGGGACGTACCGGCCGTCGCGGTAGACCTCGCGGCGGAACGGATCCAGACGCAGTCCTGCGATCTCTCGCACTGGCGGCCTGTTGTGTGCGCGCCTGCGGTCGAGCGCTCTGAGCCGGAGCACGAGCTCTTGGAGTTCGAACGGCTTGGTGAGGTAGTCGTCGGCGCCGAGCTCGAACCCGGTGGTCTTGTCGTCGAGACGGTCGGCAGCGGTGAGCATGAGGATCGGCATGCCGCTGCCGGAGGCGACGATTGCTTGGCGATCTCGTCACCGGAGGGCCCGGGGATGTCACGGTCGAGGACGGCGATGTCGTAGGCGTTGACGCTCAGCAGCTCCAGACGCGGTGTCGCCGTCACCTGCGATGTCTGCCGCGATCGCTTCCAGGCGCAAGCCATCGCGGATCGCCTCCGCCATGAAGGGCTCGTCCTCGACGATCAACACGCGCATGCTCCGATGCTACGAGCCGGCGCATATCGCCGGCGTATGGAAAACCGCATACGTGCCGGCAACACCGCACTGCCTTGACTGGCGGCATGACCTAGAAGCGAGCCAGCACGACAAGATCCCGTCGGATTCCGCGGATCCTCGTCGCCGGCCCTGCTGGTCGTCATCGCGGCGATCGCCGCGGTCCGTCGGCCACCGAGTCGCTGGCGTCCTCGTCCTCGACGGCCGCACCGCCGGTCGACGTTCTTCGCAGCGAGCAACTGGTCTTCCCAGTGAGCCCCCTGGTCTTTCCAGCGAGCACCGCGGTCCGCTTGGCGAGGCTGGCGGTGCCCTCCCCGACGGCACGACGGTCTTCGAGACGAGATTCCGGGTGTGGCCAACCTCGATCCAGCTCTCCTCGGTGCCCTCCGCCACGCCGCGACGGATGCCGCGGACGACGGGGTCGAGTTCTTCGTCAATAGTGGCTGGCGTTCCCCGGAGTACCAGGATCAGCTTCTTCGTGAGGCGGTCTCGGAGTACGGCTCCGAAGAGGAAGCCGCCCGGTGGGTGGCCACCCCGGAGACGTCTCCTCACGTGTCGGGAGACGCGGTCGACATCGGGCCCTCCGAGGCCACGGCGTGGCTGTCCGAGCGCGGCGCCGAGTACGGGCTGTGCCAGATCTACGGCAACGAACCCTGGCACTACGAACTGCGCCCCGAGGCCGGCGATCAAGGCTGCCCTCCCATTTACGCCGACCCCACCCAGGACCCAAGGATGCAGCAATGACTAGACAACTACGGAGCCTTACCGCCCTTGCCCTGGTCGCCCTGATCGGGGTGGGCTGTTCGAACGAACCTGACGAGAACGGCAGCGCCGGCAACACGAACGCCGGGCAGGAGCAGGCGGTGAAGTTCGCCGAGTGCATGCGCGACACCGGCGTCAGCGAGTTCCCGGACCCGGACGCGTCGGGCAGGTTGACAATCGACGGGGTACTGAACGGCTCGTCGCTGGACCCGAGCACCGCGGAGTGGCACAACGCCATCGCCGCGTGCAAGGACCTGCAGCCACCGGGGTTCACGGGCGACGAAGAGGTGACCGACGAGGAGCAGGAGCAGCGCCTCGAGTTCGCCCAGTGCATGCGCGACAACGGCGTGGAGGACTTCCCGGACCCCGCCAATGGTGAGCCCCTCGTCAACACGAATCTAATCCCATCCTCCGCAACGGAGGGTGGTATGACCATTCTCAACGCGGCGATGCAGAAGTGCGGCGATGTCATCGCGGGGCAGTTGGACCGGTGAAGCGGAGGCCTTGGATCTGGCTCGTCGGGGCCGCCGTGCTCGTCGTCGCCGTCGTCGTGGTCGCGATCGGTGCGTTGGGCGGTTCGAGTGGCGCACAGAACGAAGCGGACGAGGGCGCCCCGGCGCTGGCCAGGGTCGAGCAGGGCCGGCTCGCCTCCCGGATATCCGACACCGGCACGCTTGGCTACGCCGCGCAGCCCGACGGGACTCCCTACTCGGTGGTCAACCAGGCCAGCGGCGCCTACACACGGCTGCCGAGCGCAGGCGATCAAATCGGGTGCGGCGAATCGCTTTACCGGGTCGACAACGATCCGGTGCCGCTGCTCTGTGGTGGAACACCCCTGTACCGGACCCTCGACGAGGGGGTGATCGGCCCCGACGTTCGGGAGCTCAATCGCAACCTCGTCGACCTCGGCTACGCGAAGCGCTCCGACCTCCAGGGCGCTCAAAACGAGTTCGGCTCGACGACCGCCGACGCGCTGGCCGAGCTCCAGGACGACCTCGGGCTGGACGAGAGCGGGTCGCTGGAGCCCGGCGAGGCTGTGTTCCTGCCGGGGTCGCTGCGGATCACCCGCGTCTCGGCGACGCTCGCGACGACGTCTCGGCCCGGCTCGCCCGTCGCCCAGGCGACCTCGACCAGGCGGCGCGTCGAGGTCGCCCTCGACCCGTCGGAGGCCGGGACGGTCGCGGTCGGAGACCGCGCCCGGGTGATGCTGCCCGACAACTCCACAACGGCGGGGAAGGTGGCCCGGATCGGAACGGTCGCCGGAGGTGGCTCGGGCTCTGCGTCCGGCCAGGCGTCGGAGCCGACCAGCTCCACGATCACGGTTTACGTGCAGCTCGAACGCGACAAGGGCGCAGGCGCGGTCGACGAGGCCCCAGTCCAGGTCGAGATCACGACCGACCGGGTCAAGGAGGCGCTCAGCGTCCCGGTGACGGCGCTGCTCGCGCGCGCCGGCGGCGGCTACGCGGTGGAGAGCGTCGGCGACGACGGCCAGCGCGAGCTGGTGTCGGTCGAGCTCGGCGCCTTCGACGACGCCAACGGGCTCGTGCAGGTGACCGGATCGGGGCTGGTCGCCGGCGATCAGGTCGTGGTCCCGGCGACATGAGCGATCGAGCGATGCTCGAGCTCGACGCCGTCACCAAGGTCTACGGCTCCGAGCGACCGGTGGCGGCATTGCGCGGGGTCGGCCTGACGATCCGGGGCGGCGAGTTCGTGGCGATCGTCGGTCCTTCGGGGTCGGGCAAGACGACCCTGCTGCAGATCATGGGCACCCTTGATCGCCCGACGTCCGGGACCGTGCGCGTCGACGGCGCCGACGTGGCTCGCCTCGACGACGGCGAGCTGGCCGCGCTGCGCTCACGGAGCATCGGCTTCGTCTTTCAGCAGTTCTTTCTCGCCGAGCACCAGGCGTCGCTCGACAACGTCGCGGACGGGCTCTTGTACGCGGGCGTGGCGATCGACGAGCGACGGGCGCGTGCCTCGGCGGCGCTGGCCGCGGTCGGGCTCGCCGACCGTGAGAGCTTCCGGCCGAACAAGCTCTCGGGCGGCCAGCGCCAGCGCGTTGCGATCGCTCGGGCGCTCGTCGGCGAGCCGGCGATCGTGCTCGCCGATGAGCCGACCGGAAACCTCGACAGCGCCTCCGGCGCGGCGATCCTCGAGTTGCTGGAGCAACTCAACGACGCCGGCGCGACGATCGTCGTCATCACCCACGATCGCGACCTCGCCGCCCAGCTGCCGCGCCAGGTCGAGATGCTCGACGGCCGCGTCGTGGGCGATGCGACGGCGAGGGAGGCGGTGGGATGAACGCCGCGTCCCCGGCGGCGCGGCTGAGCACGCGCGACCTCGCACGCGTGGCGAGCGTCGGCCTGCGCACGCGCCGGCTGCGCGCTGGGCTCTCGGCGCTCGGGATCGCGATCGGGGTCGCATCGATCGTCGCCGTGCTCGGCCTCTCCTCCTCGTCCCAGGCCGGGCTGCTGGCGGAGATCGACCGTCTCGGCACCAACCTGCTGACAGCAAAGAAGGGGCAGTCGTTCACAGGCGAGGAGGCGCAGCTGCCGCTGACCGCGGTGCCGATGTTCGACCGCGTGGACGCCGTCGAGCAGGCCGCCGACACTGGCGCGGTCGACGACGCCGACGCCTACCGCACCCCGTTCGTACCGATCGCCGCGACCAATGGGCTGGCAGTGCAGGCGACGAGCCTCAATCTGCCGGACGTGATCGGGACCGACGTCGCCCAGGGTGAGTACCTGAACGCGGCCACCGCGCGCGAGCCCGTGGCGGTCCTGGGCGCCGCGGCGGCGCAGCGGCTGGGGGTCGACCGCGTCTATCCGGGCGAGCGGATCTGGGTCGGCGGGCAGTGGTTCTACGTCGCTGGGATCCTCGAGCCAGCCGAGCTTGCGGACGCAATCGACGCCAGCGTCCTGGTCGGCTACGCGGCCGCGAGGCGCTACCTCGGCTACGCCGGCGTCTCCGAGGGCAAGCCGACGATCGGGCCCCCGAGCACGATCTACGTGCGCGCGCAGACCGATGAGGTCGAGGAGGTGCAGTCGGTGTTGGCACAGACCGCCAATCCGGAGGCGCCGAACGAGGTCGACGTGAGCCAACCGTCGGACGCGCTCACGGCGCGCGCCGCCGCCGAGAGCGCGCTCAATGGGCTCTTCCTCGGCCTCGGCGCCGTGGCGCTGCTGGTCGGGGCCGTTGGGGTGGCGAACATCATGATCATCTCGGTGCTCGAGCGCCGCTCGGAGATCGGACTGCGGAGGGCGCTGGGTGCGACCCGGGCGCAGATCCGGACCCAGTTCCTGGTCGAGGCCGTGATGCTCGCCGTGTTCGGGGGGGCCGCCGGCGTCGTCGCGGGCGTCGCCGCCACCGTCGTCTACGCCTCGACTAGGGGCTGGTCGGCGGTGATCCCGCCCGAGGCCTGGGCCGGGGGGATCGTTGCCGCGGTCACGATCGGGGCCTTCGCAGGCCTGGCCCCGGCGATCCGCGCGGCCAGCGTGTCGCCGACCGAGGCCCTGCGCACGGTCTGATGGCGACCTCGATCGCGAACTAACTCTCGCCGGCGCTGCAAAATGGAAACCCCGCCTGAGCGGGGCTTTCCTAGAGGAGCGGCTGATGGGATTCGAACCCACGACCTTCTGCATGGCAATTAGATCCGGGGTTTGCGGTGAGTTGCGGCTGCTCGCCTTCTTAGCCCGCTAATCGGCGGTTTCGCGGCTAGACGCCTACTCGCGACTTGCGGCCATCTCTGGGCCTTTTGTTGCCTTCGTGTTGCCCCGTGTTGCCCCGAGCAAGAGGCCCCGTCGCCCAACGTGCGCAGCGGAGGTACGGGTCCCGGGTCGCTTCGCTAACCAGCGAACTCGTCCAGCAGCTTCAACGCCGTCTCCTGGCCCCGCGCGAGGAGCTGATCGGAGAGGTCGCGGTCCGTTAACGCCCTGGCGAGCTGCAGGGTGCCGACCATCAGTCCGAAGACCGTGAGCGCGTCAGTTCGGCCGGCCTCGACGTCCGTCGGGTCAAGGCGCGACGCGATGTCGTCGACGACGCCCGTCAGCTCATTGGTGAAGACATGCCTGGTGCCGGTGGGACGCCGAGCGATCTCGTCGAGCAGGGCGGCCGAGGGCAGCCGTCGGCGAGCTGGTCCCGGTGTTCCGCAGACAGATAGGAGCGAACGAACGCCTCGAGTCCGCGCGATCCGAGGGTTGGTCGTCGACGCTCTGGCGTTGGGTGCGCAGCTGGTCGGCGAGGACGTTCGCGACCAGATCCTCCTTCGAGCTGAAGTGGCCGTAGAAGGCGCCATTCGTCAGGCCGGCATCGGCCATCAACGTCGCCACGCCGGCGCCATCGATGCCGTCCTGCTTAAACGTCGCCCGGCGGCTTCGACGATCCGTGCCGGGTCGCCTGCTTGTGGTCCTTGCCGTAGCGCATCGCGTCATTCCTTCCCAAACTGCTCCTGGCTGTGTGACCGTCGTCTCGCCATTGGATTATGACCCTACGATAGCTTACGAGCGTAATCTAATGGACGAGGAGCGATCATGGCGGTCGAGACAGAACGGGTGGCGCTGGTGACGGGAGCATCGTCCGGGATCGGAAAGGCGGCCGCGCATGAGCTGCTGGCCGCGGGCTTCACCGTGTACGGGACGAGCCGCCGTGCGGTCGCGGGGGAGGAGCGGGACGGGGTGGTGTTCCTGCCGCTCGACGTAACCGACGATCAGTCGGTCGCCGGCGCGGTCTGCGAGGTGCTCGCCCGGTCCGGCCGAATCGACGTGCTGGTCAACAACGCGGGCCTCGGCATCGCCGGCGCGGCGGAGGAGAGCTCGGTCGAGCAGGCTCGGGCTCTCTTCGACACCAACCTCTTCGGTTCGATCCGCATGGCTCGCGCCGTGCTGCCGCAGATGCGGGAGCAGGGCAGCGGCCGAATCATCAACCTCAGCTCCGTCCTCGGCTTGGTCCCAGCGCCGTTCGGCGCCCTTTATTCGGCGACCAAGCACGCCATGGAGGGGTACTCGGAGTCACTGGACCATGAGGTACGAGAGCACGGGGTCCGGGTGCTTCTGGTCGAGCCCGCCTACACCAGGACCTCGTTCGACGCGAACTCCGTCCCCGCCGATCAACCCCTTGCCGTCTACGCGCGACGCCGTCAGGTGTTCGACGCACTGATAGCCGAAGCGATCAAGGACGGCGACGAGCCGTCGGTCGTCGGCGAGGTCATTGTCGCCGCGGCCACCGACTCGCGCCCGAAGCTCCGATACCCGGCCGGGCCGCTCGCGCGCCGCGTGACAAGCTACGCCGCTTCGCGCCCTCGACCTTGTTCGACAAGCAGATCCGCAAGATCAACCAACTCAACG
>CAWCBM010000010.1:0-137386 GCA_963793775.1 uncultured Solirubrobacterales bacterium | reverse complement strand
GCGAGCAGCCCACCGAGACGCTCGCGCTCGTCGAGGCGCTTCGCCCGCTGACCGGGAAGCCGCTGATCGTCAAGCTGACGCCGAACACCGGCGACCCGGCGGCGGTCGCCGTGGCG
The DNA here is from genome assembly GCA_963793775.1 of uncultured Solirubrobacterales bacterium. Lineage (GTDB taxonomy): Bacteria > Actinomycetota > Thermoleophilia > Solirubrobacterales > 70-9 > WHSW01. Next base: position 137,270 of record CAWCBM010000010.1, on the reverse strand, counting down.
GCGGCCGAGGGCGGGGCGGACGCGGTCTCGCTGATCAACACCCTTCGCGCCACCGGATCGCCCCGGGATCAAGGGAACCCTGGCTCGGGGCCGGAAGCGGAGGCCTCTCGGGGCCGGCGATCAGGCCGGTCGCCCTCGACCAGGTGCGCCGTGTCGCCGCCGCGGTCTCGATCCCGGTGATCGGCATGGGCGGGATCGAGTCCGGGGCCGACGCGGTCGACTTCCTGGCCGCCGGCGCGACCGCCGTCGCGGTCGGAACGGCGAACTTTCGCGATCCGCTGGCGGGCCGGCGGGTCCGCGATCGAGCTCGCCCCCGAGCTCGCCGCGCGGGGGCTCTCGAGCCTGCCTTCCGGGATCGCGGCGTAGACCTCGACCTGAGGTCGAAGCGAATTTCGCGCAAATCCGCCATGACCCCCTTGCGCCCCCGCGAGCGTGGATATAATCGCCGCCGCCGTGCCCGCCTCGGTCGACACGACATCCGCCGCCGTTCCCGAGAGGTCCCACGAGCAACGTTTGCGGGCACTTCGGAGGGCGAACGAGATCCGCTCCGCCCGCGCGCAGCTGAAGCGCGACCTCAAGGCCGGAAAGGTGAAGATCGAGTCACTGCTGCTCGATCCGCCCGAGTACGTCCTCTCGGCGAAGGCCTTCGACATGATCCTCGCCGTCCCCAAGTACGGCCGGGTGAAGGCGAACAAGATCCTCACCCAGTGCCGAATCTCGCCGTCGAAGACCATCGGTGGCCTCTCTGAGCGCCAGCGCGCGAGCTGGTCCAGTTCCTGCGGCGATAGCCAAGGTATTCGTCGATCACGGGGCCGTCGGGGGTCGGCAAGGGCACGCTGATCCGCGCGCTGCGCGAGCGCATGCCCGAGCTCGAGCTCTCGACCTCGGCGACCACCCGCTCGCCCCGCGAGGGCGAGGAGGACGGCGTCGACTACCTCTTCCTCGACCGCGAGGAGTTCGCCCGCCGCGCGGACGCGAACGAGTTCCTCGAGCACGCCGCCTACAGCGGCAACCGCTACGGGACGCTGCGCTCGGAGGTCGAGCGACGGCTCGCCGAGGGCGCGTCGGTGCTGCTCGAGATCGAGGTCCAGGGGGCGCGGCAGGTGCGCGCGGCGATGCCCGAGGCGGTGCTCGTCTTCATCGCGCCGCCGAGCCCGAGGCCCTGCGCGAGCGGCTCGTGGGCCGCGGCACCGACCCGACCGGAGGCGATCGACGAGCGCCTGCGAACCGCCGAGATCGAGCTGGATGCGCAGGAGGAGTTCCAGCACGTGGTCGTCAACGACGACCTCGACGCGCGCGACCGCCGAGCTGGCTCGGATCGTGCGCGCGAGCTCGAGACTGAGGCCGCGTGAGCCGACGCCCTACACTGCGCGCCCGATGATCAAGCCCCGAGTCGACGAGCTGCTCGAGCGCACCGACACCCACTACGCCGCCGTGCTGGTCGCGGCGAAGCGCGCCCGCCAGCTCAACAGCTACTACCGCGCCCTCGGCGAGGGCAGCTACGAGGAGTACACGCCGCCGATGGTCGAGACCCAGACGCGGCAACTACCTGACGATCGCGCTCGAGGAGCTCGCGGCAGGGCAAGATCAAGTACCGCTACCGGGTCTAGGCCTGCTAGCGGCCCAGGCGCAAGCGAGCGCCCGGAGCGCGTCGCCCGCGGCCTAGCCTCAGTATGGCTCGCATCCTGCTCGGAGTGAGCGGCGGCATCGCCGCCTACAAGGCGCTCGAGCTGGCGCGCCTGGCGACCAAGGCCGGGCACGGCGTGCGGGTGCTGATGACGCCGACCGCCGAGCGCTTCGTCGGCGCCGCCTCGTTCGAGGGCATCGTCGGCGCGCCGGTGCTCGATCGACGAGTTCGAGCGCGACCCGATGCGCGGCGCCTTCCCGGGCGAACCGGCTCCCGACCACGACCCGATCGGCCACCTCGAGCTGGTCGCCGAACGCCGACGCCTACCTCGTCGCGCCGGCGTCGGCGAACACGCTCGCCAAGCTCGCCGCCGGCATCTGCGACTCGATGCTGACCACCGCCTTCCTCGCCTGCACGGCCCCGCGCGCTGGTGGCCCCGGCGATGAACGACCGCATGTACGCCGACGCCGCCACCCAGGCGAACCTGGCGACCCTGCGCGAGCGCGGGGTCGCGGGTGATCGAGCCCGACGAGGGCGCGCTCGCGTCGCGCGGCGAGTACGGGGTCGGGCGCCTGCCGGACCCCGCCGCGCCTGCTGGCGGAGGTCGAGGCCGCGCTGCCGGGCCCGCACGGGCCCTGGGACGGCCTGCGCGTCCTGGTCACCGCCGGCGGCACCCGCGAGCCGATCGACCCGGTGCGCTTCATCGGCAACCGCTCCAGCGGCCGCATGGGGCTCGCGCTGGCCGAGGCCGCGGCCCGGCGCGGGGCCGAGGTCACCCTGATCGCCGCCAACGTCGTCGCTGCCGACGCCCGGCGGCGTGCGCGGCGATCGACGTCGAGACCGCGGCCGAGCTCGCCGCGGCGGTGGCGAGCGAGTTCGCCGGGGCCGCACGTGCTGCTGATGGCCGCCGCGGCGGCCGACTTCCGCGCCGCCGAGCCAGGCGCAGGCGAAGATCGCGCGCGAGGGCGAGCGGCGGGCCTCGAGCTGCGGCTCGAGCCGACCGAGGACATCCTCGCCGGGGCCGCGGCGAGTCGCCGCGCCGATCAGGTCGCTGGTCGGCTTCGCGGCCGAGCACGGCGCCGAGGCGATCGAGCGGGCGCGGGCGAAGCTCGAGCGCAAGGCTGTCGACGCGATCGTCTTCAACGACGTCTCGCGCAGCGACATCGGCTTCGACTCCGAGCGACAACGAGGTCACGATCGTCGAGCGCTGACGGCGAGCACCATGTCGACCGGGCGCCGAAGGACGAAGTCGCCGAGGCGATCCTCGACCGCGTCGAGGCGCTTCGCGGAGCAGGCTGCCGAGCGGCGCATGACTTGCGCCCGTGCCTACACTGAACGTGTGGGCCGCAGCGACGACACCTCTACACGCCTCTACCGCCAGGGCATCGAGCTGCTCGAGGACGGCGAGCTTCGGCGAGGCCACCGTCCCGCTCGCCGAGGCCGCGCGCCAGGCGCCCGAGAAGAGCTCGGTGCGCGAGGCCCTCGGCCGCGCCTACTTCCGCAACCGCCAGTTCGCCGAGGCCGCGACCGAGTTCGAGGCGGTCGTCGAGACGCACCCGGTCAACGACTACGCGCACTTCTGCCTCGGCCGGGCGCTGAGCCTCACCGGCGCAGCGCGAGCGGGCGCGCCACCACCTGGCGCTGGCCTCGAACCTGCGGCCCGAGCGGCGCGACTACCGCCTCTACCGCGACCGCCTCCGCGCCGCCGGCTAGCCGGCCGTGTACGGCCGCTTGCGGGCGCTGGTCCAGCGGGTGAGCCGCGCGCTCGGTCGTCGGTCGACGGCGCAGCGAGGTCGCCGCGATCGGGCCCGGGCTGCTGGTGCTGCTCGGGGTCGGCGAGCGGCGACGGTCCCGACCAGTCCGCCCGGCTCGCCGCCAAGGTCGGGCCCTGCGGATCTTCGACGACGCCGAGGGCAGGATGAACGAGCCGCTCGGCGAGCGCGAGGTGCTCTGCGTCAGCCAGTTCACCCTCTACGGCGACGCCAGCAGCGGCAACCGGCCCAGTTACGCGGCGGCCGCCGCGCCCGAGGTCGCCGAGCCGCTCTACGAGCGCTTCTGCGAGCGGCTCGGGGCCGAGCGCGGCGCCTTCGGCGCGCGGATGAGGTCGAGCTCGTCAACGACGGCCCGGTGACGCTGCTGCTCGAGGCCTGACGCCGAGCGCGCCCGGCGCAGGCACGACCGCGGCTATACTCAGCCACCTTCTTCAGTACCCGAACCCTTTCGATTGGTGGGCCCGGGCCCACCTTTTTTTTGGCCTTCGAGCGGTGCGGAGAAGGAGAGAACCGACGACCAGCGGAAGATTTGAGCGAGCCACAGAGCTTCAGGAGATGATCGAGGACCGGCTCGGCGACGTCGAGCCGGAGGTCGAGCTGATCGCGCTCGAGCAGCCGGCGGCCGAGTCGCTGCGGCTCGTCATCGACCATCCCGACGGCGTCGACCTCGCGCTCTGCGAGCGCGTGACCGGGCATCTCCGCGACCTGCTCGAGCGCTTGGTCGCTCGAGGTCGTCCTCGCCGGGGCGCGGAGCGGCCGCTGACCAAGCCCGAGCACTTCCGCCGCTTTCTCGGCTGCCGGGTGCGGGTGCGCACCGCCGAGGAGATCGACGGCCACCGCACCTTCACCGGAACGCTGACCGCGGCCGACGAGCGAGAGGTCTCGATCGACGCCGGCGGCGGCGACGTCCGGATCCCGCTGGCGGGCATCCGCCGCTCGAACCTGATCCCGAGCCTTCAGCACTGGAGGCAGCGCGTGAGCAGGGAGATCGTCGAGGCCATCAAGGGCCTCGAGCAGGAGAAGGGAATCGACTCCGAGACGCTGATGGCGGCGCTCGAGGACGCGCTGCTCTCCGCCTACAAGAAGACCCCCGGCGCGGCGAACTACGCGCGCGTCGACCTCGACCGCGACACCGCCGACTTCCGCGTCTACGAGCTGACCCTGCCGGAGGAGCTCGAGGAGAAGCTGCTCGACCAGGCCTTCGAGGAGCTGCCGAGAACGAGATCGATCCGGAGACCGGCGAGCTGCGCGAGCCCGAGGACCCGGAGCTCGACCCCGAGATGCTGGCGCCCTACGAGGACCAGATCAAGTCGCGCGACGTCACCCCCGACGACTTCGGCCGGATCGCCGCCCAGACCGCCAAGCAGGTGATCCTGCAGCGGATCCGCGAGGCCGAGCGGCAGAAGATGTACGAGGAGTACCAGGACCGCGTCGGCGAGCTGATCACCGGGATCATCCAGCAGTCCGACAACCGCTACACGCTGGTCCAGATCCGCGAGCGGGTCGAGGCGCTGCTGCCGCGCTCCGAGCAGGTCTGGAACGAGCGCTACGACCACGGGATGCGGGTCAAGGCCGTGATCACCGACGTCTCCGCCGAGGGCAAGGGCCCGAGCATCGTCGTCTCGCGGCGCAACCCGGAGCTGATCAAGGAGCTGTTCGAGCTCGAGGTGCCGGAGATCGCCGACGACCTGGTCGAGATCGTCGGCGTCGCCCGCGAGCCCGGCTACCGCTCGAAGATCGCGGTGATCTCGCACGCCGACGGGGTCGACCCGGTCGGCGCCTGCGTCGGCCCGCGCGGCTCGCGGGTGCGGATGGTCGTCTCCGAGCTGCGCGGCGAGAAGATCGACATCATCCCCTACAACGAGGAGCCCGCCCGGTTCGTCGCCAAGGCGCTCTCGCCGGCGCGCGTGCGCGAGGTGCTCGTCGACGACGAGGCCAAGCAGGCGACGGTGATCGTCCCCGACGACCAGCTCTCGCTGGCGATCGGGCGCGAGGGCCAGAACGCGCGGCTGGCGGCGAAGCTGACCGGCTGGAGGGTCGACATCAAGTCGGAGACCGAGTTCTCCGAGGACGACGAGATCGAGATCGAGGAGGGCGAGGAGGAGGACGGGCGCTGCGCGGCGGTGCTCTCCGCCGGCCGCCGCTGCCCGAACGCGTCGCTGCCGGGCTCGCGCTACTGCGGCCTGCCGCAGCACCAGGCGCTGGCGCGCTTCGAGACCAACAAGGTGACCGTGCTGGCGCCGCTGACCGAGGCGACATCCAGACGCTCGCCGACCCCGACGCCGACGAGGCGGAGGTGAAGGCGCTCGTCGAGCGGGCCGAGGCCGAGCACGCGAGAGGAAGAGGGCCGAGGAGGCACCCGCCGCCGAGGAGCCGGAGGCCGAGGGCGAGGAGACCGACGGCGCGAGGAGGCCGCCGCCGAGCCAGAAACCGAGGAGGCATGCCTCCGAGGAGCCCCAGGCCGAGGAGCCGCACGAGTGATGGAGAGGCCGGCGCCGAGCAGGCCGAGGAGCCCACGGAGGCGCAGGCCGAGAGGCACCTCCGGCGACCTGCCGCACCGACCGAGGGCTGCAGGACCGTCGCGGACGGCGTCCTCGGACGGCCGAATCGCGGCCGCGATGCGGCCTCCCTGAGGCCTTGCCCCGCTGGTTTTCGATCGCCGACCCGGCACGGAGTCAGCGGAGGCAGCCGCTAGTGGCGAAGAAGCGCGTTCACGAGATCGCCAAGGCCCGGGGGCTGACCAGCAAGGAGGTGATCGCGGCGCTGAACGCGGCCGGCGTCGAGGTCAAGGCCGCCGCGTCGAGCGTCGAGGAGGACGTCGCGCTGAAGGCGCTCGCCTGATCGGCGAGTCCGTCGCTACGGACAGCCCGCCGCGGCGCCCGCGGCAGCCGCGCGCCGACCGCTGCGAAGCCGGATGCGGCGCGACCGGTGCGGCCCGCCGGCGAAGACGGCGCCGAGGCCCGAGCCGGGCGGGCGAAGAAGCGCCGCCGGTCGTGATCGACTCGCAGGCGTCGCGCCGCGAGCAGATGCCGCAGGCGCCCCCGCCGCGCCCGCCGCGCCGCCGCGGTGGCCGCCGCCGCAAGCCGCTGCTCGAGGAGCCGCCCGTGGCGCCGGAGGACGAGACCGCGGAGCCGGTGCTCAAGGTCAACTCCGGGCGCCACCGTGAAGGAGGTCGCCGAGACCCTCGGCCTCGGCAGCGGCGAGGTGATCAAGCAGCTGATGGAGCTGGGCGAGATGGCGACCCTGACCCAGACGCTCTCCGACGAGACGGTGGAGGTGCTCGCCGAGGCGCTCGACCGCGACATCGAGATCGTCACCGCCGCCGAGGAGGTCGAGGAGGAGCCGATCTACGACGACGCCGAGGCCGACCTCGTCGACCGCCCGCCGGTGGTCACGATCATGGGCCACGTCGACCACGGCAAGACCTCGCTGCTCGACGCGATCCGCAAGACCCAGGTGGTCGAGGGCGAGGCCGGCGGGATCACCCAGCACATCGGCGCCTACCAGGTGCGCCAGAACGGCAAGACGATCAGCTTCATCGACACGCCGGGCCACGCCGCCTTCACCGCGATGCGCGCCCGCGGCGCCAACGTCACCGACATCGTCGTCATCGTCGTCGCCGCCGACGACGGCGTGATGCCGCAGACGGTCGAGGCGATCGACCACGCGCGCGCCGCCGAGGTGCCGATGCTGGTCGCGGTCAACAAGATCGACCTCGAACGCCAACCCCGACAAGGTCAAGGGCGAGCTCGCGCAACCAGGGCCTCAACCCCGAGGACTGGGGCGGCGACACGATCTTCACCAACGTCTCGGCGAAGACGAAGGAGGGCCTCGACGAGCTGCTCGAGAACATCGTCCTGGTCTCCGAGGTCGAGGAGCTGAAGGCCAACCCCGACGCGCCCGCCTCGGGCGCGGTGATCGAGTCACACCTCGACCCGGGCCGCGGGCCGGTCTCACGCTGCTGGTCCAGCGCGGGACGCTGAACGTCGGCGACGCGCTCGTCGCCGGCCCGCGTGGGGCAAGGTCCGCGCGATGCACGACGACACCGGCGCCCAGGTCGAGGAGGCGACGCCCGGGCGACCCGGTCGAGGTGCTCGGATTCGACGGAGTCTCCGAGGCCGGCGACCGCGTCGAGGCGGTCGAGAGCGACCGCCGCGCCCGCCAGCTCGCCAACGAGCGCGCCCAGCGGCTCAAGGCCGAGCAGCTCGCCCGCCGCCAGGCGCGCAGGGTGACCCTCGACGAGGTCTTCGCCAAGGCTCAGCGAGGGCGAGATCAAGGAGCTCAACATCGTCCTGAAGGCGGATGTCTCGGGCTCGCTCGAGGCGCTCCAGGACGAGATCGCGAAGGTCCCGCAGGACCAGGTCGCGGATCAACGTCATCCGCTCGGCCGCCGGGCGGGATCAACGAGTCCGACGTGATGCTCGCCGCCGCCTCCGACGCGATCATCATCGGCTTCAACGTCACGCCCGCTCGCCGACGCCCGGCGCGCCGCCGAGAGCGAGGGGGTCGAGATCCGCACCTACTCGGTGATCTACAAGGTGACCGAGGACCTGCGCGCCGCGATGGAGGGCATGCTCGAGCCCGACGAGGTCGAGGAGACGCTCGGCCAGGCCGAGATCAAGGAGCTGTTCAAGGCCTCGCGCGTCGGCACGATCGCCGGCTGCCTCGTCACCGACGGCAAGGTCACCGCGGCGCCGAGGCCCGCCTGGTGCGCGAGGGCACCGTCGTCTGGACCGGCCGGATCGGCTCCCTGCGCCGCTTCAAGGACGACGTCCGGGAGGTCGAGGAGGGCCACGAGTGCGGGATCGTGCTCGAGGGCTACCAGGACGTCAAGGTCGACGACGTGATCGAGGCCTTCGAGACGAAGCAGGTCGAGCAGACCCTGGAGTAGGCGCGGCGTCTGGCGACCTACGTCTGCATCGTCGAGGTCCAGCTCCACGTGAGCCACTCCGGCAGCCTGAAGTCGAAGCGCAAGGTGATCAGCTCGCTGAAGGCGCAGCTGCGGCAGCGGTTCGGCGCCGCGGTCGCCGAGATCGACGGACCACGACACCTGGCAGCGCTCGACGATCCTGTGCGCGCTCGTCGGCGGCAGCGAGGTCGCGCCAGCGCGGCGACGAGCTCGAGCGCTTCATCCGCGCCCGCTGTCCGGACGGCTGCTCGTTCGAGCGCGACCTGCGTCACGCTCGAGGACATTCGCGGCTGAGGATAGGCGCGGCTGTTATGTTGAGATCGCCATGGCCACCGAGCGCATGCGGCGCCTCAACGAGGTACTGCGCAAGGTGATCGGTCGGCGATTGCGAGCGAGCTCGACGATCCCCGCATCGGCTTCGTGACCGTGACCTCAGTCGACACCAGCCCCGACCTGCGCTCCGCGCGCGTCTACGTCAGCCTGCTCGGCGACGAGGCCGAGCGCGAGCCGGCGCTGAGGGCCTGCGCGCCGCACACGGGGTGCTGCAGTCGGCGATCGCGCGCCAGGTGCGGATGAAGCGCACCCCGACCCTGACCTTCCATCTACGACGAGAGCCTCGAGCGCGGCATGCGCCTCAGCCGGCTGCTCGACGACGAGTGAGCCAGCGCGACGGCCACCGGAATCGCCACCGCGCTCGACCAGCGTCGCCGAGGAGCTGCGCTCCGGCGACCGCTTCCTGCTCGCGACGCACGAGGGCCTCGACGGCGACGCGCTCGGCTCGCTGCTGGCGATGCACCACTCCTCGAGCCGCTCGGCAAGGACTCGGTGATGTTCCTGGCCGCGAAGGAGTTCCCGCTCCCGGTCGAGTACCGCTTCCTGCCGCTGGAGGAGGTCTTCCACGAGCCGCCCGCCGACGTCGTCGACCGCACCCTGGTCTTCCTCGACTGCGGCAACATCGACCGCAAGCCGGTCGAGTTCCTGCAGCGCGACGGCGCCCGGGTGCTCAACATCGACCACCACCACGACAACACCAGCTTCGGCGACCGTCAACCTCGTCGACGTCGACGCCTCCTCGACCGCCGAGATCCTCTTCGAGCTCAGCGCCTGCTCGAGGTCGAGCTCACGCCGGAGGTCGCGACCGCGCTCTACGTCGGGCTCGTCACCGACACCGGCCGCTTCTTGTACGAGAACACCGACGCCGACGCCCACCGGATGGCGGCGGAGCTGATCGAGGCGGGCGTCGACGTCAACGACATCTACCGGCGCCTCTACGAGCGCGTCCCGGAGGAGAAGCTGCGGCTGATCTCCCGCGCGCTGGAGAAGATCGAGCGCTTCGAGGACGGCCAGCTGCCGTCACCCACATCTCCGCCGAGCGACTACGAGGCGACCGGCGCCAGCGAGGTGCTGACCGAGGGCATCATCGACTACCTGCGCTCGCTCGAGGGCACCGCCGTCGCGGCCGTCGTCCGCGACAAGCCCGACGGCGACCGCGCGGCGCGCAAGGTCAGCCTGCGCTCGACCGACGGCGCGATCGACGTCTCCGCGATCGCCCGCGAGCACGGCGGCGGCGGACACCAGCGCGCCGCCGGCTTCGGGACCGACCTCCCCTACGACGAGCTCGTCGAGTTCCTGCGGGCCGAGGTCCGCGCCCAGCTATAGCTGCCGGAGCTGGCCGGCGCCGGGACCGTCCTGCTGGTCGACAAGCCGGCGGGGGTGACCTCGCACGACGTCGTCGCCGGCTGCGGCGCCGCGTCGACGCCAAGGCCGGGCACGCCGGCACCCTCGACCCGTTCGCGACCGGGCTGCTGATCGTCCTGCTCGGCCGCGCGGCGACCCGCGAGCAGGCGCGGTTCATGGAGCTGCGCGAAGACCTACCGGGCGACGGCGCGCTTCGGCGCGACCTCGACCACCGGCGACCCCGAGGGCGAGATCACCGAGACCGGCGTCGCTGCCCGCGGGCGAGCTCGAGCTGCCGACCGGCGAGATCCGCCAGCGCCCGCCGGCCCACTCGGCGGTCAAGGTCGGCGGCGAGCGCGCCTACCGGCGCGCGCGCCGCGGCGAGGAGGTCGAGATGCCGGAGCGCGATCGTCACCGTCCACCGCTTCGAGCTGCCTCGAGCGCGACGGCGAGCGGGCCGAGTTCGAGATCGAGTGCTCGGCCGGCACCTACGTGCGCAGCCTGATCGCGGACCTCGGCGACGCCTACTGCGACGAGCTGCGGCGCACCGCGATCGGGCCCGTTCGCGGTCGACGAGGCCGACGAGGACTCGGCCCGACCTCGATCGCGTGAGGCCGCTGGCGCGCGTATAGAGGTCCGGCCGATGGCTAGAGTCCCGCGCGCATGAGCATCAAGGTCACCCGCCTCGACGAGGCGGAGCCGCGCCCGCGCAGGGTCGCGATCGGGACCTTCGACGGCGTCCACGTCGGCCACCGCGCGGTGATCGACGACGCCGACACCGTGCTCACCTTCGAGCCCCATCCGCTCAGCGTGATCCACCCGGAGGCGGCGCCGAAGCTGATCATGCCGTTCGAGATCAAGCGCGACGTGATCGACGGCCTCGGGGTCGCAGGAGCTGGTCGTCATCCCGTTCGACGAGGCTTCTCCGGATCGAGGCGGAGCAGTTCTGCTCGCGGATCCTGGTCGAGCGCCTCGGCGCCGAGCGCGTCTCGGTCGGCGAGAACTTCCGCTTCGGCGCGCAGGCCAAGGGCGACCCGGAGATGCTCGCCTCGCGCGACGAGTTCGAGACCCGGGTCGTGCCGCTGGTCGAGGTCGACGGCGAGACCGTCTCCTCGACCCGGATCCGCGCCCTGGTCGCGGCCGGCGACGTCGAGGGCGCGATGCGCTGCCTGGGCGCGCCGTTCCTGTTCGAGGGCGAGGTGGTCGAGGGCGACCAGCGCGGCCGCACGCTCGGCTTCCCGACCGCCAACGTCGTCCCCGCCGACGAGCTACGTCAATCCCGGGCCACGGCGTCTACGCGGCGTTCGCCAACGGGCTCCCGGCCGCGGTCAACGTCGGCGTCCGGCCCGACCTTCGAGACCGGCCGCGGCGTGCTGGTCGAGACCTACCTGATCGACCACGACGCCGACCTCTACGGCAAGTCCTGCGGGTCGCCTTCATCGCCCGGCTGCGCGGCGAGCGGCGGTTCGGGGCGCTCGAGGAGCTGATCGCGCAGATGCACCGCGACGTCGAGCGAGGCGCGGGAGCTCTGTGCTAGCTTCTCGCCGCCGCAGCACTGAGCGGCCGCGGCGTTTTCACGATGAGCCTGACCAAGGAAAAGAAGCGGAGCTGGTCGGCAAGTACGGCCGCTCCGAGGACGACACCGGCTCGGCCGAGGTCCAGGTCGCGCTGCTGACCGAGCGCATCAACGAGCTCACCGAGCACCTGCGCACGCCACGCAAGGACCACCACTCGCGCCGCGGCCTGCTGATGCTGGTCGGCAAGCGCCGCCGCCTGCTCCGGTACCTCGAGCGCTCCGACCTCGAGCGCTACCGCTCGCTCGTCGCCGAGCTCGGCCTGCGCCGCTAGGCCAGGGCAATGATCGAGCCGGGCGACGCCGGCGCCCGACTTCGAGCTCCCGAACCACCGCGGCGAGCGAGGTCACGCCTCGCCGACTCCGCGGGCGCAAGCTGGTGCTCTGCTTCTACCCGAACGACTTCAGCCCGGTCTGCTCCGACCAGCTCTCGGTCTACCAGGAGGTGCTCGGCCGAGTTCGAGCGCGCGCGGGCGCCGAGCTGGTCGGGATCTCGACCGACGGACCTGGTCCCACAACGCCTTCCGCAAGCAGCTCGGGCTCGAGTTCACGCTGCTCGCCGACTTCCACCCCAAGGGCGAGGTCTCGCGCGCCTACGGCGCCTACCTCGAGGACTGGGGCACGCCGAACCGCTCGCTCGTGCTCATCGACGAGGACGGCGATCGTGCGCTGGGTGCACGCCGATGCCGACGCCGCTCGAGATCCCGGGCGCGAACCTGATCTTCGACGCGCTCGGGCGCCGACGACGCTGAGCGTCGATGCCTGAGCTGACCGAGCGCCGCGGTCCCGCCGATCGGGCGCCGGCGACCACGTCCGCGGCGACGGGCCCGGAGGCGATCGTCTACCTCGACCTCGCGTGCCCGCACTGCGCCGCGGCCTGGCTGGGGATCCGCGACGCTGCCGCTGCGGCTCTGCGCGCGCCACTTCCCGGTCGCCTCCAAGCGCCCGCGCGCGCCGGCGCTCCACGCCGCCGCCGAGGCCGCCGCACGCCAGCGCGAGGGAGCCTTCTGGGCGATCTGTCGACTCGATCTACGCCGATCAGGGGCGCCATCGACGATCCCCACCTCTGGGAGCGGGCGCGACGCTCGGGCTCGACCTCGAGCGCTTCGAGGCGCGACCGGCCGCTCCGACGAGGTCGCGGACCGCGTAGCGAGCCGACTTCGAGAGCGGGATCCGGGCGGGGGTGATCGCGACGCCGACCGCGTTCGCCGGCGGGTCGAGCGGATCGGCGCGGACGCTCGCCGTCGACGCTCGCGGGCTCGGCGGCCGGACCGCTTCGCGAGCCGGCTCTGTAACATCGCCCGCGTTCGAGAACGAAAAGTTCTGACAGAAACGCGGCCGCCAACCGGGCGGCCGAAAGGAAAAGCAAATACATGAGCATGTTTGACGTGACGCCGCGTCTCCGTTGAGGTCGGTGGCGAGGAGATCACCTTCGAGACCGGCAAGCTGGCCCGCCAGGCGAGCGGCGCCGTCGTCGTCCGCTCCGGCGACACGATGGTCCTCTGCACCGCGACGATGGGCAACCTCCGCGATGTCGACTTCCTGCCGCTGACCGTCGACGTCGAGGAGAAGCACTACGCCGCGGGCAAGATCCCCGGCTCCTTCTTCCGCCGCGAGGCGCGAGCGGGCGAGAAGGCGACCCTGACCGCGCGCATGATCGACCGCCCGATCCGGCCGCTGTTCCCGAAGGGCTGGCACTTCGAGACCCAGCTCGTCGCCCAGCCGCTCTCGGTCGACCACGTCCACCCCTACGACATCCTGGCGATGAACGGCGCCTCGGCGGCGCTCGCGATCTCCCCGATCCCGGTCGCCAAGTACGTCGGCGCGGTCCGCGTCGGCAAGCTCGACGGCGACTTCGTCGTCAACCCCGAGGAGGAGACGCTCGAGGAGCTCGAGATGGACCTGATCGTCTCCGGCTCCGACGAGGCGATCCTGATGGTCGAGTGCGGCGCCGACGGCGTCACCGAGGCCGAGGTGCTCGACGCGCTCGACATCGCCCACGGCGAGATCAAGAAGCTCGTCGGCGCGATGGAGGAGCTGGCCGCCAAGGCCGGCAAGGAGAAGATCGAGGTCGAGGCGCCGCGGTCGACGAGGCGCCTGGTCGAGCAGATCCGCTCCACGTTCGGCGCCAAGCTCGACGAGGCGACCCAGGTCCCCGAGAAGCTCGCCCGCCAGGAGGCGATCGACGCGGTCGAGGACGAGGTCCTCGCGGAGCTCGCCGCCGGCGACCGGCGACGAGGAGGCCGACGCGGCCAAGCGCCGCCGAGGTCACGGCGCGCGTTCGCGAGCGCTCGAGAAGGACATGATCCGCAAGCGGATCGCGGTCGACAAGAAGCGGCCCGACGGCCGCGCGCCGGACGAGATCCGTCCGATCGAGACCGAGATCGACCTCGCGCCGCGCGCCCACGGCTCGGCGCTGTTCACCCGCGGCGAGACCCAGATCCTCTCCAGCGTCGCGCTGGGCGACGACGCGGATGGACATGAAGGTCGACAACCTCGGCCTGCAGGAGACCAAGCGCTTCTGGCACCACTACAACTTCCCGCCGTTCTCGGTCGGCGAGGCCGGTTTCATGCGCGGCCCGAAGCGCCGCGACATCGGCCACGGCGCGCTCGCCGAGCGGGCGCTGCTGCCGACGATCCCGGACGAGGAGGACTTCCCCTACGTGGTCCGGGTCGTCTCCGACACGCTCGAGTCCAACGGCTCGTCGTCGATGGGCTCGGTCTGCGCCTCCTCGATGGCGCTGCAGGCCGCGGGCGTACCGGTCCCGACCCGGTCGCGGGCGTCGCCATGGGGCTGATCAAGGAGGGCGACGACTACATCGTCCTCACCGACATCGCCGGCGTCGAGGACCACCTCGGCGACATGGACTTCAAGGTCGCCGGCTCCGAGGACGGGATCACCGCCCTGCAGATGGACATCAAGATCACCGGCGTCACCTTCGAGATCCTCACCGACGCGCTGGAGCAGGCGCGCAAGGGCCGCCTCTTCATCCTCGGCAAGATGGCCGAGTCGATCGACGGCCCGCGCGAGGAGCTGTCGGTCTACGCGCCGGCGATCGAGACGATCAAGATCGACCCAGAGAAGATCGGCGCGGTCATCGGCAAGGGCGGCGAGACGATCCGCGGCATGCAGGAGGAGTTCGAGGCCGAGATCGACATCGACGACGACGGCACGCGTCCGCGTCTACGCGCCCAACGGCAGCCGGTCCAGGGCGTGCATCAAGCAGATCGAGTCGATGACCCGCGAGGCCGAGGTCGGCGACACTTCAAGGGAAGGTCGTCAAGACGACCACCTTCGGCGCCTTCGTCGAGCTGGTCAAGGGCACCGACGGCCTCCTGCACATCTCGAACGTCAAGCCCGGCGAGCGGGTCGACGACGGTCGAGGACGTGTTGTCGGCCGGGGACGAGATCGACGTCACCGTGGCCGAGGTCGACAACGAGCGAGGCCGGATCGGGCTGCGGCTCTCCGACGACCCGGCGATCGCCGGCAAGAGCCCCGAGGAGCTCGCCAAGCTCGGCACCGGCGACCCGACCATGGGCGGCGGTGATCGCGGCGGCCGCGGCGGCCGCGGGCGATCGAGGCGGCCGTGGCGGCGACGCGACGGCGGCGGCGGGCGCGGCGGCGCGCGACGTCGGCCGCGAGCGCCTCGGCGTGACTGGGGCGAGGCGCTCCTCCGAGGGAATCAGGCTGACCGAGCTCGATGGCGGCCTTCGGGTCGCCACCGAGACGGTGCCGACGGTGCGCTCGGTCGCGCTCGGGATGTGGGTGCGCACGGGCTCGCGCGACGAGACGCCGCCGCAGGCCGGCGTCTCGCACTTCCTCGAGCACCTCCTGTTCAAGGGCACCGAGCGCCACTCGGCGATCGAGATCTCCGAGCTCTTCGACGGCATGGGCGCCGCGACCAACGCGGCGACGAGCAAGGAGTCCACCCACCTGCACGCCCGCCTGCTCGACGAGCACACGACGACGCCTTCGAGCTGATGTCCGAGATGCTGCTCGCGCCCGGCGCTGCCGCCGGACGAGATCGACTCCGAGCGCGAGGTCGTGCTCGAGGAGATCGCGATGTACGAGGACGAGCCCCACGATCGCGTCCACGATGTGCTCGCCGAGGCGATCCACGGCGAGCACCCGCTCGGCCGGCGGGTCCTCGGCCGCGCCGAGGTGATCGCGTCGATCCCGGTCGACCGAGATCGCGGGCTACCACGACGGCCGGTACGTCGCGCCGAACATCGTCGTCGCCGCCGCCGGCCACGTCGACCACGACCGGATCGTGGCGCTCGCAACGAGCGGCTCTCGAGCCCGCGGCGACCAACGGCGCGCGGGATCGGCGGCGGCCCGCCCAGCGCGGAGCCGCGGCTGCTCTTCTACCCGAAGGAGACCGAGCAGTACCACATCTGCTTCGGCGGCCCCGGGATCGCCCGCGCCGACGAGCGCCGCTACGCGCTCGGCGTCCTCGACGCTATCTTCGGCGGCTCGGTCTCCTCGCGCCTGTTCCGAGAGGTGCGCGAGAAGCGCGGCCTGGCCTACTCGGTCGGCTCGTACACCGAGCAGTTCGTCGACACGGGCGTGGTCGCGATGTACGTCGGCACCCGCGCCGACAACGTCGCCGAGGCGTGTGAGGTCATCGGCCGCGAGCTCGGCAGGCTCCACGCCGACGGGCGTCACCGACGACGAGCTCGACGCGCGCCAAGGAGCACGTCAAGGGCCGGATGGTGCTCAGCCTCGAGTCGACCGCCGCGCGGATGTCGAGGATCGCGCGCTCCATCCTCTTTGACGTTCCGCTGCTCTCGCTCGACGAGCTGCTCGAGCGGGTCGACGTCG
Source organism: uncultured Solirubrobacterales bacterium (assembly GCA_963793775.1). Taxonomy (GTDB): domain Bacteria; phylum Actinomycetota; class Thermoleophilia; order Solirubrobacterales; family 70-9; genus WHSW01. The sequence goes on along the minus strand of CAWCBM010000010.1, from coordinate 120,889 downwards.
TCACCGCCGACGACGTCGGCGAGCTGGCCGCCGAGTTCTACGACCCGGCGAAGCTCGCCGCGGCCTGCGTCGGCCCCGACGAGGAGCTGCTTCAGGACCGCTGCCGGTTACGTCAACGAGCAGCTGGTCAGCGCATAGAAATGACCCGAGTCGTCGTCTCGGGCGCGGCGGGTCGCATGGGGGAGGCGGTCTGCGCCGCCGTCGAGGCGCGGACGACATCGAGCTCGCCGGCCGGGCCGACCCGGCTCTCGAGACGGCGCTCGAGTCGCTTCTCGACCGCGCCGACGTCGTCGTCGACTTCAGCACCCCGGAGACGGCCGTCGAGAACGCCGTGGCATGTGTCGGGGCCGGCGTGCACTGCGTGATCGGGACCACCGGCTTCGATCTCGACGAGTTGACTGCGCGAGTCAAGGAGGTCCGCGAAGCCGAAGGCGGAGCGAATGTGTTTCGTCGCCCCGAACTTCGCGATCGGCGCCGTGCTGATGATGCGGTTCGCCGCCGAGGCAGCCCGTCAAATGCCCGAGTGCGAGATCGTCGAGCTCCATCACGAGCGCAAGGTCGACGCGCCGTCGGGGACGGCGAAGCTGACCGCCGAGCTGATCGCCGAGGCAGGCGGCAACGTTCACCAGCCGATTCACTCAATCCGGCTCCCGGGGCTGGTCGCCCACCAGGAGGTGATCTTCGGCGGCGAGGGACAGACGCTGACCATCCGCCACGACTCGATCGACCGGCGCTCGTTCATGCCGGGGGTTCTGCTCGCCGTGCGCGAGGTCGCGGACCTGCCCGAGCGGGTGACCGTCGGGCTGGAGAGGCTCCTGTAGGTTCTGCCGCCGTGCCCGCGTCGGGGGAACTCGCAACCATGGACGCGACCGCCCAGGCGGAGCTCGTCCGCAGCGGCGAGGCGTCGCCTACGGAGCTCGTCGAAGCGGCGATCGCCCGAGTCGAGGAGCTCAACCCCCGGCTGAACGCGGTCATCCACGAGCTGTACGAGGAGGGCCGGGCGGCGGCCACCGACTCGCTCCCGGAGGGGCCGTTCCGGGGTGTCCCGTTCCTGTTCAAGGACATCGGGGCGGCGCTGGCGGGCCAGCCGTTTCACCTCGGCATGAACCTGCTCAAGCAACTCGACTTCCGCGCCCCGGTCGACACCTATCTGGCGCAGCGGTTCCAAGGCGCCGGCCTGGTCACGATCGGCAAGACGAACACGCCGGAGCTGGGCATCCTGCCGACCACCGAGCCGGTGGCCTACGGGCCGACGCGAAATCCCTGGAACACCGAGCGCACGCCAGGAGGGTCGAGCGGCGGCGCCGCCGCAGCGGTCGCCTCGGGCATGGTCCCGATCGCGCACGCGAACGACGGCGGGGGCTCGATTCGGATTCCCGCGAGCCATCTGCGGCCTGGTCGGCCTCAAACCCACTCGCCAGCGGATCTCCGAGGGGCCGCTGGTCGGCGACAACATCTCCGGGCTCACCGCCGAGCTGGTGCTGGCGCGCTCGGTGCGCGACGTCGCGGCGATGCTCGAGGCGGTCCACGGGCCGGCGCCCGGCGATCCCTACGTCGCGCCGCCCCCCGAGCGCCCGTACGTCGACGAGCTCGAGGCCGAGCCGGGAAGCCTGCGGATCGCGCTCGTCGACCAGCTCGGCGGCCGAGATCGAGGTGGAAGGGGTGGTGATCGAGGCGGCTCGTGACGCCGCCGAGCTGGCGGAGTCCCTCGGGCACTCGGTCTCCGAGCGACGGCCTCGCCGAGGCCAGCTTCGACGACGGCGGCGGCTGGTGGAGAGCTTCATGGTCCGCTGGGAGGCGGGCCAAGCGGCAACGCTGGCGACCGCTCGAGCGAGTGCTCGGCCGGCCGATCCGCGCCGAGGAGGTCGAGCCGCTCACCTGGGCGCTCGCCGAGGCGGGTCGGCAACACGGCGCGGGCGAGTACCTGACGGCGGTCGGCCTTCACCAGCTGGTCTCGCGAGTGATCGGCGGCTGGCTCGCGAGCGAGTTCGACCTCCTGCTGACCCCGACCGTCGGCGAGCCCCCGCCGCCGCTCGGCTCCTACGACGACTCGGGCCCGGACCCCATGGCGGCCATCCGCCGCGCCTGGCCGACGGCGGCGTTCTCGGGGATCTTCAACGCCACCGGCCAGCCGGCGATCTCGCTGCCGCTCCACTGGACCGAGGACGGGCTTCCGGTCGGGGTCCAGCTCGTTGCCGCGCTCGGCCGCGAGGACCTGCTGATTCGCATCGCCGCGCAGTTCGAGCAGGCCCGCCCGTGGGCCGACCGCACCCCGCCCGTCTTCGCCGACGGCGATAATCCAAAGATGAGCGACGAACCAACGGCACATGCTGGTTTCGCCGCTAAGCGGCTCATCCGATATCTGGAGTGATAACGGCGATGGTGACGCCGTTCGCGCCCGACGGCGCGCTCGACCTGGACGCCGCCCGCTCGCTGGCCCGCCACCTCGTCGACCACGGCTCGCACGGCCTGGTCGTCTCGGGCACCACCGGCGAGGCGCCGACGCTCTCCGACGAGGAGAAGCTGCGGCTGCTCGCGACCGTGCTCGACGAGGTCGGCTCGGAGGCCACGGTGATCGCCGGCACCGGCTCCAACGACACGCGCCACACCGCTGAGCTCACCGCCGCAGCCGCGGCGGCCGGCGCGCACGCGGCGCTGGTGGTGACCCCGTACTACAACAAGCCCAACCGCGCCGGGATCCTCGCCCACTACGAGGCGGTCGCCGAGGCCGCTCCCGGGACCCCGATCGTCCTCTACAACATCCCCTCGCGGACGGTGATCAACCTGCCGGCCGACCTGCTTGCGGAGCTGGCTGCGCGGATCGAGAACGTGGTGGCCGTCAAGCAGGCCAACAACGACGACCTCGGGCCGATCGACGGGCTCGAAGTGCTCGCCGGAAACGACGAGGTCTTCGCCCGCACGCTCGCATTCGGCGGGCCCGGCGGGGTGCTGGTCGCCTCGCACGTCGTCGGCGATCGGATGCGCGACCTGTATGAGGCGGCGACCTCCGGCGACGGCGAGCGCGCGAACGAGATCGATGCCGGCCTGCGGCCGATCTACGAGGCGATGACGGTGACCTCCAACCCGATCCCCGTGAAGACAGCGCTCGAGCTCCTCGGGGTGATCGACTCGACCATGAGGCTGCCGATGATCGCCGCCAGCGAAGAGGAGCGGGCGGAGGTCAGGACGGCGCTCGAGCGGCACGGATTGCTGGTACCGGACGGAGCAGCCGGTTGACCGAAACCGTCCGGATCCTCCCGCTGGGGGGACTCGGCGAGATCGGCAAGAACATGACCCTCGTCGAGACCGAGGGGCGGATCGTCGTCGTCGACACCGGGCTGATGTTCCCGACCGCCGAGATGCTCGGCATCGACCTGGTGCTCCCGGACTTCACGTATCTGCGCGACCGCGCCGACGACATCGAGGCCATCGTCCTCACCCACGGCCACGAGGACCATGTCGGAGCGCTGCCCTACGTGCTGCGCGAGATCGGCATGCCCCCCGTGATCTACGGTGGCGCACTGACGATCGGCCTGGTGCGCTCGAAGCTCGAGGAGCACAAGCTCCGCGAGGCGCCGCTCGAGGTGATCGACGCCGGCGAGACCGTCCAGCTGGGCCCGTTCGGCGTCGAGACCATCCACATGTCGCATTCGATCCCGCACTCGCGGGCGATCGCGATCACGACTTCGCTCGGCACGGTGATCGCCACCGGCGACTACAAGTTCGACCAGACACCTGTGGACGGCGTTCCCGCCGACATCTCGCGGCTCGCCGAGCTCGGCCGCGAGGGGGTCGTCTGCCTGTTCGGCGATTCGACCAACGCCAACCGGCCGGGCGTCGCGCCCTCCGAGTCGTCAGTCGGGCCGGCGCTGCTCGAGGAGTTCAGGCGCTGCGAAGGGCGGGTCATCGTCACCTCGTTCGCGTCCAACGTCCATCGCGTCCAGCAGGTGATGGACGCCGCGGCCGAGCTCGACCGCAGGGTGGCGCTCGTCGGCCGCTCGATGCGCAAGAACTTCAACATCGCCCGGAACCTCGGGATCGCCGACGCCCCGGAGGGGCTGCTGATCTCGCCCAAGGAGATCGAGGACTTTCCCGACCACAAGGTGATCGTGATCTCCACCGGGAGCCAGGGCGAGCCGCTGTCGGCGCTGCGGCGGATGGCGTTCAACGACCACCGCGACGTCGAGCTGCACTCGGGCGACACGGTGGTCTTCTCGGCCACCCCGATCCCGGGCAACGAGCGCTCGGTCAACGAGACCATCGATCGGATCTTCCAGATCGGCGCCCAGGTGGTGACCGCCGCCGACGCGCCGATCCACGCCTCCGGCCACGGCTGGCAGGAGGAGTTGAAGCTGATGCTCAACCTGACCAAGCCCCGCTACGTGATGCCCGCCCACGGCGACCATCGCCGGATGCGCCTGCACAGCGAGCTCGCGGAGGCAGTCGGCGTCGACCGTGAGCGGGTGTTCATCGGGCGCAACGGGGTCGCGCTCGAGCTCTCCTCGGACGGCGCGAGGCTCGCCGAGGACGGCCAGGCGGGGATGATCTTCGTCGACGGTGTCGACATCGGCGATCCTGACGACGTTGCGCTTCGCGACCGGCGGATGTTGTCGGCCGACGGCATCTTCATCGTCGTCGCGACTGTCTCGGCCGAGGACGGCGCCTCGGTCGCCCCTCCGGAGATCATCTTCCGCGGGGTCCCGTTCCTAGAGGACCGCGCCGCCGACGGGCTCGTGGGCGAGCTTCGACGCGTGGTGGAGGACTCGCTCGCGACGCTCGCGGACGAGGGCGTCTCCGAGCCGGCGCTGATCCAGGAGGACCTGCACGACGACATCGCCGCGTTCGTCTACGAGCGCCTGCGGCGGCGGCCGATGATTCTCCCCGTCGTCGTCGAGGTGTGACGAGCGACCGCTCCGAACCCTAGGGTGCCCGTGTTCATGCGAGGGATGACCGCTCTTCGCCGCCTCGGCGCGGCCGCACTCGCCGCCGGGGCGCTGCTGGCGCTCGGCGCGGCCTCGGCCGCGGCCGACCCGGTGTCCCGCGTCGCGGCCGGGGCCGATGCCCCGCTCGCGCAGATGGCGCCGGTCGACCGAGTGGCCGTGCCCGGTGGCGGCGAGATCCAACGCTACCGCCAGCGACTCGAGGGCCTGCCGGTGCTCGGCGGCGAGGCGGTGGTGGCGGATCCACCGGGCGCACCTCCGATCCTGGTCACCGATCACACGGTCGCCGGGCTCGAGGCCCGCGGCGGGGTGGAGATCGGGCGTTCCCAGGCGATCTCGCGCGCCACGCGAACGACCGCCGCCTCGGGTTTGCGGGCTCCGGCCACTGCGCGGACGGTCGTCGATCCCGCCGGCGGCTCGGTCGTCTGGCGGGTGCTGATCGCGTCCGGCAGGCCGCTCGGCGACTACGAGGTCCTGGTGGACGCCGCCGACGGCTCGATCGTGCGCGTCACCGACATGCTTCACCGGCTCACCGGGAGCGCGCTGCTGTTCACGCCGACTCCGGTGGCCCAGCAGGACGGCTATCTCGGCCTCGCCGACCGCAACGACAAGGACTCGCAACTGCTCACCAATCTGCGGGTGCCCGTGACCCTCGAACGGCTGACCAGCGCGCGGGGATGCCTGCAGGGCCAGTACGTGAACGTGGGCCTCGGAAAGGGGCGCGAGGGGGTCTGCGCCCCGGGGGCCGACTTCGGTGGCTTTACCCGCCACTCGGACAAGTTCGAGGCCGCGATGGCGTACTACTGGATCGACCGAACCCGGGCGTACCTGGACGGGCTCGGCGTCTCGGGGGCCCTGAGCCCACAGCCGCAAAAGGTGCGCGCCAACGGGATCCCCGATGACAACTCGTACTTCTCGCCGCGGACGCGGTCGGTCACGTACGGCACCGGCGGCGTCGACGATGCCGAGGACGGAGACGTGGTCGTCCACGAGTACGGACACTCGGTCCAGGACCAGCAGGTTCACTTCTTCGGCTCGCGCCTGCAGGGTGCGTCGATGGGCGAGGGCTGGGGCGACTACCTGGCCGCGGTCATGTCCGCGCAGGCCACCGGAGGCGACGCGAGGTTCGACCCCTGCATGTTCGAGTGGGACGCGACCTCGTACACGAACAACGACTGCGCCCGCCGCACCAACAAGCCCATCGGCCTCGAGGCCGCCGAGCGCAAGTGCCAGGGAGACCCGCACTGCCTGGGCGAGGTCTGGTCCGGAGCGCTGTGGACGCTGCGCGCCCAGCTCGGCCCCGACTCCGCCGGCCGCTCGATCGCCGACCGCGTCGTGCTCGAGTCCCACTTCATGCTCAGCCGCAACTCGAACTTCCGCGACGGCGCAAGAGCCCTCCTTGCCGCCGACCAGACCCTCTACGGCGGAATCCACGCCACCCAAATCACCACCGAGCTGATCCAAAGAGACCTCTGCCCGCCGAGCGGCTGCTGACGAGCCGGCGGTCATTCGAAGGCGGAGCTGCTCAGTTCGCTTCGACTCGCTGACGGGTTGGGCACGTAGGGCGGCGGGCCGCGTGCATAACCTCAATCGCGTGCGTGGATTCGGGACGCGGTCGACGTTATGCACGGCCTGGCGTGCTCCGTAAATGCAGACGAAGGACCGAGCGCCGATAAAAGAAATGGCCCGCCGGGTCTCAGGGAGGGGGAGGACCCGGCGGGCCGATTGGCTCAGGCTTAGGAGCTGTGCCAATGGATGCCCGTCGAGGTGGTGTCGGGGGGACCCTCAACGGGCGTGTCTCGTCCATAACGAAGATTAGCTAGATGTGTAAACGGACGCTAAAAATTCGCTCGACGCCGGGAGCGTGACCGTGAACAGCGCTCCGCCGGACGCCGAGCGCCCGGCGACCACGGTCCCGCCGTGAGAGGTCGCAACCGCCTTGACGATCGCGAGGCCGAGCCCGGTGCCGGTGTCGGAGACCAGGTCGGCGGGGCCGCCGTTGCCTCGGACGAAGCGGCCGAAGATCTGATCGTCGGAGCCCTCGGGCAGCCCGGGGCCGTCATCTGCGACCTCGAGGACCGCAGAGCCGTCGCGCACCGAGACCGTGACGTCGATCGAGCTCCCCGGCGGTGTGTGCCGGACGCCGTTCTCGATCAGGTTGACGACCAGGCGGTGGAGCTCGTTCGGGTCGCCCTCCACCTCGACCGGCTCGCCGTCGTGCAGCGTCATCCGATGCCCGGCCGCCATCACCTTGACCTCGTTGACCGCGGAATCCGCGATCTCGCGCAGGTCGGTGCGCCGCCGTGGCCCGGTGCGCCCGGCGTCGGCGCGCGCGAGCAGCAGCAGGTCGGCGACGAGGCTGCGCATGCGCCGCGACGACCCCAGCGCGCTGGCGACGGTGTCCACCTCCTCCGCATCGGCGCCGGAGTCGAGCAGGCGCGCCTCCAGCAGCTCCAGGTTGGCGAGAATGCTGGTCAGCGGGGTGCGAAGCTCGTGCGAGGCGTCGGCGACGAAATCGCGCTGCGCCTGGACCATCTGCTCGGTCTCGCCGCGCGCCGCGTCCAGCTCGCGCAGCATCTGATCGAGGGTCGCGGCGAGCTCGGCGACCTCGTCGTCGGTCTCCGGCATGGGGATGCGCTGCGAGGGGTCTCGGGTCGTGGCGACCTGACGAGCGGCCGCGGTCAGCGATGCGATCGGGCTCATCGCCCGGCTGGCCACCGCGAGGCCGGCGAGCAGTGCCAGCACCGTGCCCCCGAAGACGCCGATGCCGAGGAACAGCCAGAGGCGGCCCATGGTCGATTCGAGCGAGTCCCGATCGCGGGCGTACTGCACGAAGAGCCTGGGGCCGATCGCGCTGGTCGGCGTCGGGATCAACGTGGTCGCGACGGTGTAGCCATCGACGTTGTGCGGCTCGTCCGTCGGCTCGCCGAGCGGCGTCTGGGCGCTCAGGGGTCGGAAGATCTTTCCGTCCTCGTCGATGATCTGCAGCTTGCTGTCGCTGGGCAGGAAGGACTTCGAGGGGCTCAGATCCCGCAGGCCCACGCGGCCGGTCGCGTCGATCTGCAGCTTGTTGGCGACTCCGTTGGCTGTGCTCTGGGCCTCCTCCTTGAAGTTGGCCTCGAGCTTGTTGGTCGCCAGGCGCCCGACCACGAGCGCGAACATGAGCAGGATCAGCAGGGTGAGAACTGCCGACACCGAGGCGATCCTCCAGCGGACCGGCCAGCGACGTGGGTGAAACGCCTTCAAGCCGCCTTGGGAGCGCGCAGCACGTAGCCGGCGCCCCGCTTGGTTTCGAGTAGGCGCGGCTCCCCGCCCTCTTCGAGCTTGCGCCTGAGGTTGGAGATGAAGACGTCGATCGTGTTCGTCATCGCCATCGGGTCATAGCCCCAGACCTCCTCGAGCAGGCGCTCGCGCGAGACGACCAGGCGCTCGTTCCGCATCAGGTACTCGAGCAGCTCGAACTCGCGGTTGGTGAGGTCGATGTGGCGCTCGCCGCGCGCAACCTCGCGGGTGTCGGGGTTCAAGAGCAGGTCTCCGACCACCAGCGCGGCGCTCCCGCGGGGCGGGCGCCGACGCATCAGGGCACGCATCCGCGCCAGCAGCTCCTGGCGCTCGAACGGTTTCACGAGGTAGTCGTCCGCGCCCGAGTCGAGTCCGGTGACGCGGTCGTCGAGGTCGGCGCGGGCGGTGAGAATCAGGATCGGGACGTCGGACTCCTCGCGCAGCCGGCGCAGGACCTCGACCCCGTCGAGCCCCGGGAGGCCGAGATCGAGGATCACGAGATCCGGGACGAACTCCTCGGCCGCCCGCAGCGCCTCGATCCCGTCTCCGCTCGAGCGCACCTCGTGGCCCTCTTGGCGAAGCGTGCGTCTCAGGACGTCGGCGATCGCCTGGTCGTCCTCGACGACCAGCACCCGGCCGGATTGCTCATCGCTTGCCAGCATCGATACAAGGGTAGTCGCGGGCACCCTCGTAGCCGCAGATATTTAGCGCCTCTTTACAGCCTCGGAGACAGCGGCCTCAACGGCGGCCGGCCTCGGCCTCGTTCCTTCGGACTCCGCCTCGCAGGGGTGCGTGCCCAGGCGTCGAAATGACTCTCAGCCAGGCGGCGGAGCCGCCGATTCGGCCCTGAGATGAACCTTCCCTGGACAAAGCCGAAGCGCAGGGCGCGACGCCCCGCGACCCGCTCGCGCGCCTCCCGCCCTCGCCAGCGCCGCCCGGCCCGCCGTGACCCGCGCGACCTGGTCGAGGGCCTCGACCAGCGCCATTACGACGTCCTCGGGCTGGCGCTGATCGCCACCGGGACCTACCTGGCGCTGGTCCTGTACCTGGGATGGGAGGGAGGGCCGGTCGGGGCGACGGTCTCCGACGGGCTTGGAAACGCGGCCGGCAAGGTCGCCTACGTGGCCCCGATCGCGGTGGCGGGCTGGGGGGCGTCGCTGATCGCCCGGCCGACGATCAAGGCGCCCTCGGCGCTCAACGCCGGTGCGGTGCTGTTCCTCGCTGCGCTGCTGCTCGCCTTCGCGGCCCAGACCGCCGGCCTCGGGCCGGCGCGGCCCGTGCGCCACGAATACTTCGAGCACCGGTTCATGATCGCGCACGGCGGGGTGCTCGGCGAGTCGCTCTACTGGGCCTCGGCATCGCTGTTTTCCCGGGCCGGCGCCCAGATCCTGACCGTGCTGATGTTCGTCTCCGGCCTGCTGCTGTTGACCGGGACCACCGTCGCGCAGGTGGTCGGGGCGACGGGCAAAGCGGTTCGCAGGGCGAGCACGGGGACCCGCGACGTCGCCCGCAACGTCCGCACGCAGCGGCTGGCGACCTCCGGCTGGGGCGACGCCGCCGGCGACGAGATCGCGGTCACCCGCGCCAACCAGACCGAGCCGCTCGCGACCGAGGCGCTGGCGCCGTCCGAGGACGAGGGCGAGGACGACGGAGCCGAGGAGTGGCCGGCCCCCGAGCCGGGGGCCGACGACGAGTTTCGCTACGACACCCGCGAGATCGAAGCGCGGCGCCAGGGCGCCGGCGACGCCGAGCCGGCCAGTCCGGCAGAGGCGGGTCCGCACGGGACGACGCCGATGGGCAACGCCCGCCAGACCCACGGGGTGACCGCCTCGGAGGAGATCGCCTACGCCGCGCCGCCGATCAAGGCGCTCGAGAAGGGCAAGGCCGACCCCGGGCCCGACACGCGCGACCGCGAGGCGGTCGCCGGGGCCCTGCTGGAGTCGCTGGCCCACTTCGGAATCGAGGCCCGCCTGCTCGGCATCGTCTCCGGGCCGCACGTCAGCCGCTACGAGCTCCAGCTGGCGCCCGGGACCAAGGTCTCGAAGGTGGCACAGCTCAAGGACGACCTCGCCTACGCGCTCGCCTCGACCGACATCCGGATCCTGGCCCCGATCCCCGGGAAGAAGGCGGTCGGAGTCGAGGTGCCGAACTCGCGCCGGCGCCTGGTCAGGCTCGGCGACATCTACGGCGAGCGCCCGAAGGGCTCCTCGCCGCTGCTCGCCTGGCTCGGCAAGGACGTCTCGGGCCAGGCGATCAGCGCCGATCTGGCGCTGCAGCCGCACGTCCTGGTCGCCGGGACCACCGGGTCGGGCAAGTCCGGCTGCATCAACGCGATCCTGACCTCGATCCTGATGAGCGCCTCGCCGAACGAGGTGCGCCTCGTGCTGGTCGACCCGAAGCGGGTGGAGCTCAACCACTACGAGCGCCTGCCTCACCTGCTGACCCCGGTGGTCACCAACCCGCGCCTGGCGGCGACCGTGCTCGCGAACCTGATCGGCGAGATGGAGAGCCGCTACGCGGTGATGAGCGAGGTGAAGGCGCGCAGCCTGGTGGAGCTCAACCGCGCCCGCAAGCGGGCCGGCGATCCGCCGCTTCCGCACATCCTCTGCGTGATCGACGAGCTCGCCGACCTGATGATGGTCGCGCCGGCAGAGGTCGAGGACTCGATCATCCGCCTGGCGCAGAAGGCCCGCGCGATCGGGATCCACCTGGTGCTCGCGACGCAGCGTCCGTCGACCGACGTCATCACCGGAACGATCAAGGTCAACATCCCCGCCCGGATCGCGTTCGCGGTGGCCTCCCAGGTCGACTCACGCGTGATCCTCGACGGTGGCGGGGCCGAGAGCCTGCTGGGCCAGGGCGACATGCTCTTCAGAGCGGCGAGCAGCTCGAAGCTTCAGCGAATCCAGGGCGCCTTCGTCAGCGAGGAGGAGACCGCCCGGATCTGCCGCCACTGGGCCAACCAGGGCGAGCCCGATTTCGACGAGGAGCTGCTCGAGGCGCGCGAGCCCGAGCCCGAGGAGGGAGCCGAGGGCGAGCTCTCGCCCGACGAGGACGACCTGCTCGCCGACGCGGCCCGGATCGTGGTCGAGTCCGAGACCGCGTCGGTGTCGATGATCCAGCGGCGGCTGCGGGTCGGCTACACGCGCGCCGGCCGTCTGATCGACATGCTCGAGCGGCGCGGGATCATCTCCGGCTACGAGGGCTCGAAGCCGCGCCAGGTGCTGGTCTCGATGTCCGAGCTGCCGCGGCTGCTCGGGCGGCTCGAGGGCGGTGCGGGCGATTCCGACTCCGACGCCGAGGCGCCAACCGACTCGGAGCTCCAGCCCCTCGGCTAGCCGGCCCGTCGCCGCTGACAGAATGGCCGGCGTGGCAATCCGCGCCGGCATCCTGGTCACCGGGACCGAGGTGATCACCGCCCGGATCACCGACCGCAACGGCCCCTGGCTGTCGGAGCGGCTCGGCGAGCTCGGGGTCGAGGTTGCCCACATCCTCACGGTCGGAGACCGCCCGCAGGACCTCGAGGCCGGGCTGCGGTTCATGGCGGGCGAGGGCTGCGAGCTGATCGTCACCAGCGGCGGGCTCGGGCCGACCGCGGACGACCTCACCGCCGAGATCGTCGCTCGGTTCGCGGGCGTCGAGATGGAGCTCGACGAGGACATGCGGGTGAAGATCGCCCGGATCGTCGCCGGCTTCGCGCGCCGCTTGCGGTTCGACCCCGAGGCGCTCGACGTCGCGAACCGAAAGCAGGCGATGGTCCCGGTCGGCGCCGAGACGATCGACCCGGCCGGCACCGCGCCGGGGCTGGTGGTGGCGGTCGACGGCGGGCCGACGGTGATCGTCCTCCCGGGCCCGCCGCGCGAGCTGCATGCGATGTGGCCCGAGGCGCTGCGCACCGGCGCCGCTCGCAGGGTGCTCGACGGCGCAGAGCCATACCTGCAGCAGACGGTGCGGCTCTTCGGCATCCCGGAGTCCGAGATCGCCAAGTCGCTGCGGGAGATCGGCGAGTCGGTCGACCTCTCCAAGCTCGAGGTCACCACCTGCCTGCGCCGCGGCGAGGTCGAGATCGAGATCCGTCACCGCGCCGGCGCCGAGCGCGAGCGCGAAGCGTTGGTGGACGGGCTGGTCGAGCGCCATCGGGAGTTCGTTTTCAGCCTCGACGGATCGACCATCGACCAGCAGGTCGCCGACCTCCTGCGCGACCGGCACTGGATCGCGCTCGGCGAGTCCTGCACCGCCGGCCTGCTGGCGGCGAGGCTTGCGGACCGGCCGGGCGCGTCGGGCTACTTCGCCGGCGGCGTGGTCGCGTACTCGAACCAGGCGAAGACCGACCTGCTCGGCGTCCCCGCGGAGCTGATCGAGGGCCATGGGGCGGTCTCGCCCGAGGTCGCCGAGGCGATGGCCGACGGCGCCATCGAGCGTTTCGGCGCCGACCTCGGGGTCGGGCTGACGGGAATCGCCGGCCCGGAGGGGGGCACGCCGGAGAAGCCGGTCGGCTACGTCTGCTTCTGCGTCAAGGCGGCCGGCGGGCCGACCCTGGCGCGCGACCCGGTGATCCCGGGCGACCGCCAGGAGATCCGCGACCGCTCGTCCACGGTCGCCCTGCACCTGATCCGGCGACTGCTGATCGGCGAGGACTTCCCGCTCTGAAGCCGGCTCGATGACCGAGGCGCCGCAGCCGTTCGAGATCGCTGTCCCGGACGAGACGCTCGCCGACCTTCGCGAGCGGCTTGCGCGCACCCGCTGGCCGAGCCAGCCGCCGGGGATCGGCTGGGAGCTCGGCGCCGACCTCGGCTACCTGCGCGAGCTCTGCGATCACTGGGGGAACGAGTACGACTGGCGCCAGATCGAGGGGGCGCTGAACGGCCTTTCGAACTGGCGCTGGGACGGGATCCACTTCATCTGGGAGCGGGCGCCGCGCGACGACCGCGGGATCGCCGCCCCGCAGCGCCTGCCGGTGATGCTGATCCACGGTTGGCCGGGCGGGGCGATCGAGTTCCTCGAGCTGATCCCACGGCTGGTCGCCGCCGGCCACGACGTCGTCGTCCCGTCGCTGCCCGGGTTCGGCTTCTCGTCCCAGCCCGAGCGGCCGCTGGCGGTCGCCGGGGTCGCCGACCGCCTGCGGGGACTGATGGGCGAGGGGCTCGGATACGAGCGCTACGCCGTGCAGGGTGGCGACTGGGGATCGGAGATCGGCGGCAGGATGGCGTTCGACGACACCGCCTCGGTAGCGGCCTTCCACACCAACGCCGCCGCGATCCTGCCGCTGCCCGGCAATCTCGACGACCCGCCGCTCTCCGCGGATGAGCAGCGCTGGATCGGCGAGGCGCAGCGCTGGCGGATGGGGGAGGGATTTCACCTCGTCGTCCAGGGGGCGGCGCCCGACGCGCTGGCGCCCGGCCTCGCGGACTCGCCGGCCGGGCTGGCGGCCTGGCTGGTCGACAAGTACCGGCGCTGGAGCGACAGCGACGGCGACGTCGAGCGGCGCTTCTCCAAGGACGACCTCTGCGACTTCCTGACCCTCTACTGGGCGACCGGGACGATCGCCTCCTCGCTGCGCCTCTACGGGGCGGAGGCGCGCGATCGCTGGCGGCTCGGCCCGGGGGAGCGGATCGAGGTCGCCGGCCGCGGTGGCGGACTTCCCCGCCGAGCTGGTGCGACCGCTGCGCGCTTGGACCGAGCGCCAGCTCGCCGACATCCGCCGTTGGACGGAGATGCCGCGCGGCGGCCACTTCGCTGCGCTCGAGGAGCCCGAGCTGCTGGCCGAGGACGTGATCGAGTTCCTGGCGGAGCTGTGAGCGAGCGGGTCGAAACCCTCCGCGGGCTGCTCGACGCCTGGAATCGCGGCGACGTCGAAGCGGTGCTCGACAAGTTCGACGCCGACTGCGAGGTGTTGTTTCGGCCGCAGGTGCCCGAGCCCGGCCCCTTCCACGGGCGCGAGGAGCTGCGCGGCTGGATCGAGGGCTTTCGCGCGGTCTGGGGCTCGAGCCACGTCGAGCTCGTCGACGTCATTGCCGAGCGGGAGGACCGCCTGGCCGCGATGCTCCATCTCGGTGCCGAGGGCGCCGGAAGCGGGATCGGGACCGATCTGCATTGGGCGAACCTGTTCGTCTTCCGCGCCGGAAAGATCCTGCGCTGGCGCGATTTCGACGAGCGCGCGCAGGCGCTCGAGGCCGCGGAGCTGCCGGACGCCGAGTGAGCCGTTGATCGTCGCGGTGATCGGCGATACGCACCTGCCGCGGGGGCGCCGGCGACTGCCCGAGGAGTGCGTGGCGCGGATCGCGGCCGCGGACCTGGTCGTTCACACGGGAGACGTCTCGACCGTCGCGGCCTATGAAGAGATCGCCGCGATCGGGCCTGAGCTGGTCGCGGTACGCGGCAACGTCGACGAGCCCGCGCTGCGCGAGCGGCTGCCGGAACGCACCGAGATCGAGCTCGAGGGCGTTCGGATCGGGCTCGTCCACGACGCGGGCCCGCGCCGCGGCCGGCCGGCTCGGCTGCGGCGCTGGTTTCCGGCCGCCGACGCCGTCCTCTTCGGCCACTCGCACCTGCCGCTGCACGAGTCGGACGCGGATTTTCAGATCTTCAACCCGGGCAGTCCGACCGAGCGCCGGCGGGCGCCCGCGCACACGATGGGCCTCGCCGAGATCGATCGCGGCGAGATCCGCTTCCGGCACCTGGTCCTGCCCTGACTTCGCTGCCGAATGTGGCGGTCATCTCCCTAGCCGCCCACTGGTTACAGAGGTGGCGCAATCCTCGCGTCCGTGGTGCGATTCGGTCCCGTAGCGTGGTCGGATCGCAAAGGAGCGCTTGAAGAGCCCTCGGGCGCGGCTGTTCGTCGCCCTCGACCTGCCCGAGTCGATCCGGGACGGCCTCGCCGATTGGCAGCGGCGCGCGCTCACCGATCCCGCCCTGCGGCCGGTGAAGTCCGAGGGGCTTCACGTCACGCTCTGCTTTCTCAGCTACCACCCCGAGAAGGCGATCGAGCGGATCGTCGAGCTGATCGAGGGCGTCGGCCCGCGGGCGGTCGGGATGCGGCTAGAGCCCGAGCCGGTGCCGATCCCGGGCGGCAGGCCGCGGCTGTTCGCGATCGGGGCCGAGAGCGAGGCCGCGGAGGCAATTCAGGCGGAGCTCTCGGACGCGCTCGAGGCCGAGCGCTTCTACGAGCCCGAGAAGCGGCCGTTCTGGCCCCACCTGACGGTCGCCAGGGTGCGCTCGGAGCGCCTGCCGCCGGCCAAGGGCCAGCGGCGGGGGAGGGGGCGGCCGAAGCGGGTCTCCAAGCGGCCCCGGGTGCTGCCCGAGGCGCTCACGGAGCCCTTCGGAGCCGTCCGGGTCGCTCTTTACCGTTCGAATCTCAAGCCCCAGGGTGCCGAGTACGTGCGCCTCGGCGGCGTCGACTTGCCGTCCCCATAGGCGGGACACACAGAAGAGGTGAACAAGAAGATGGCGGAACCAAAGAAGGCGGATCTGAAGGCGGCCGACTCCAAGGAGGCGAAGGCCAAGGACGCGGCGCTCCAGGCCGCCGTCTCTCACATCGAGAAGGAGTTCGGGCAGGGATCGGTGATGAAGCTCGGCGAGCGGGCCGCGATCCCGGTCGACACGATCCCCACCGGCGCCCTGGCGCTCGACCTCGCGCTCGGGGTCGGCGGCGTGCCGCGGGGGCGGATCGTCGAGATCTTCGGCCCCGAGTCGTCCGGCAAGACGACGCTCGTCTACCACATCATCGCCGAGGCCCAGAGGCGCGGCGGGGTCTGCGCGTTCGTCGACACCGAGCACGCGATCGACCCGATCTACGCGAACAGGATCGGCGTCGACACCGACGAGCTGCTCGTCTCCCAGCCCGACTACGGCGAGCAGGCGCTGGAGATCGTCGACGTCCTCACCCGCTCGGGCGCTGTCGACGTCGTCGCCGTCGACTCGGTCGCCGCGCTCACCCCGCGGGTCGAGCTCGAGGGCCAGATGGGCGAGATGCAGGTCGGCCTCCAGGCCAGGCTGATGTCCCAGGCGCTGCGCAAGCTCGCCGGCAATCTCAACCGCGCCAAGACCGTCTGCCTGTTCACCAACCAGATCCGGGAGAAGATCGGCGTGATGTTCGGCTCGCCGGAGACGCAGCCGGGCGGCCGGGCGCTGAAGTTCTATTCCTCCCAGCGCCTCGACATCCGCCGGATCGAGACCCTCAAGGAGGGCACCGAGGCGATCGGCAACCGGGTCCGCGTGAAGGTGGTCAAGAACAAGGTCGCGGCGCCGTTCAAGCAGGCGGAGTTCGACATCGAATACGGGGTCGGGGTCTCGCACGAGGGCGGCCTGATCGACCTCGCGCTCGACAACGACCTGATCCAGAAGTCGGGCTCGTTCTTCTCCTACGGCGAGCTGCGGCTCGGCCAGGGCCGCAACAACACCAAGCAGTACTTGGCCGAGAACCCCGAGCTCGCCCGCGAGATCGAGGCGAAGCTGTTCTCGAAGCTCGGCGTCGACAGGGCGCCGACGCCGCTTCCGACCCCGATCTCGGACGAAGCGGCCGGGGATCCGGGGCCGGAGGAGGAGCAGGCCAAGGCCGCGTAGGCGCCGGGCTCGAGATGACGGACGCGTTCGAGCGCGCGGTCGGCGCGGTCGGCCAGCGCGAGCGGACCGCCGCCGAGCTCGAGGGCTGGCTGGCGGACCGCGGCTACCCAGCGGCGGAAATCGCGGCCGCGATTGCCCGTCTGACCGAGATCGGGGAGCTCGACGACGAGCGCTTCGCCCGCCGCTACGCCGAGGACAAGCGCGAGCTGCGCGGCTGGGGCGCCGACCGGATCCGGGAGGCCCTGGCGGCGCGAGGTCTCGACGCGCCGACGATCGATGCGGCGCTCGCGGGCTCAGACCGTGAAGAGGAGCTCACCCGCGCGGTATCACTGCTCGAGCGCCGCGGCGAGCCGGCCGTCGACGAGCCCTCGCGAACCCGCGCGCTCGCCTACCTCGCCCGTCGCGGCTACGAATCCGAGCTCGCCTACGACGCCGTGCGCGCCTTCGAGCGCCGGGCGGCCTAGCGCCCCGCCGTCCTCGCTCGACGCGACCGACGATTGAAGCTTTGTTGCCCCTATGGGGGGCACAATCGTTCAATCGTCACCGTCCCGGGCTCGGCGCATAGAGTCTGGGGTACGCAAACCACGAGGGAGGTCGCATGTCATCCACGCAGGCCGATTCGGAGCTCAAGGCGCGCCACCGAGCGATGTGGGCGTCCGGGGACTACCCGGGCATGGTCGAGACCTTCCTGCTGCCGTTGGGACCGAGGTTGGTCGAAGCGTGCGGGATCGGGCCGGGGATGCGAGTGCTCGACATCGCAGCGGGGACCGGGAACGCTTCGCTGCCGGCGGCGAGGGCCGGCGCCGACGTGACCGCGTCCGACCTCACGCCGGAGTTGCTGGAGGCAGGGCGCCAGCGAGCGGAGGCCGAGGGGCTGACCCTCGACTGGAAGGAGGCCGACGCGGAGAACCTGCCGTTCAAGGACGAGTCGTTCGACGTGGTCATGTCGTCGATCGGGGCGATGTTCGCCCCCCGCCACCAGGCAGTGGCCGACGAGATGGTTCGCGTCTGCCGTTCGGGCGGGACGATCGGGATGCTCAACTGGACCCCGGAAGGGATGATCGGCGCCCTGTTCAAGACCATGGGCCCGTTCGCGCCGCCGCCTCCGCCCGGCGCCCAGCCGCCGCCACTGTGGGGAAGTGAGGACCATGTCAAGGAGCTGTTCGGCTCGCGCGTCGACTTCCGCACGCTCGAGCGCGACAAGCTCGACATAACCGCGTTCGAGCGCCCGAACGACTACGGCGAGCACTTCAAGGCCAAATACGGGCCGACGATCGCCGCGCGGGCCAATGCCGCCCGCGATGGGCGAGAGGGCGAGCTCGATCGGGCGCTGGAGGAATTCTGTGCGGAGTGGAACCTCGGCGACGACGAGCGCGCGCGCTTCGAGCAGGAGTACCTGGTGGTGGTCGGCACGCGGGCGTGAGCGGCTAGCGAGCGGCCGCGGGCGCGAGCCTCAGTCGATCGATGCGGACGATGCCCCGGCGGCTCGTCTCGAGCGCCCACTCGTCGGCGGCGCGCTCGCGAAACGCCTCCGCGGCCGGACGCCCCGGGTCGGCGATCCAGGCCTCGGGCGCCAAGCGCGGCAGCAGACCGAGTAGCGAGGCGACGCCGGAGCGCTCGTAGAGCACGTCGGCGGCGAGCACGAGGTCGAACGGCGCCCGCCGCACGAGCTCGGCGGGATCGGCCCAGTCGATGACCGCCGCGTCGATTCGGACCTCGTTCTCCGCCGCGTTGCGCTTCAGGAGCGCCAGTGCCTCGGGCTCGGCGTCGGTGGCGAGCACCGACGCCCCGGCCCGCGCCGCGGCGATGCTCGGCGCCGCGAGCCCGCAGCCGAGCTCGACCACCCGACGGCCTCCGAGCCCGGCGCCGTCGAGCTCCCGCGCGAGCGCCACCCCGCTGCGCCAGAGGACCGACCAGTAGGGGACCAGCGGCGCCCATTCGACTCCGCCCGTGTCGGGCAGCTCGGCCGATTCGGCCGGCTGCCAGATCCGCAGCCGACCGGTCGGCAGCTCGACCGACTGGACCACGAAATCGTCCCTCAACTTGCGGTACTCCTGGCTCGGGTCTACGATCAGTGGGCGGTCCTCGGGACCGCCTCAAAGAGCAAACAGAACAGCTGAAACGAGAGTTTCCTCGAGGTGCGGCGCGGGACGCGGACCCCTCGAGGGTCGCGCATAGCGTGCCGCCGACGAGGCCGGCCCCCTGGGGGCCGGGGAGAGGAAGCGATGGCAACACGGGCCCTATGGCTGCCCTGGCGGCGGGATCGCTCGACGGAGGCCAAGTCCCCGCCGCAGCCGGCGGCAGCGTCCAGCGACGGCGGCGGGGACGACGCCGAGCTGCGCGCGCGGCGCGAGGAGATCGCCCGCATGGAGGAGCGGGCACTTCGCGAGGCGGACTCGCTGGCGGTCCAGATGGCGGAGCTCGAACGCCGGGCGCAGGCGCTCGAGGACCGGGAGCGAAACCTCGCCCACGAGGCGGAGGAGCTGAAGCAGGCAAAGCGCGTCCAGCGGCGCGAGCTGGAGCGCGTGTCGAGCCTCAGCGCATCCCAGGCGAAGCAGATGCTGGTCGCCGAAGTGGAGCAGGAGGCGCGCCAGCAGGCGGGGCTCCGGCTCGCGCAGATCGAGGAGGAGACCAAGGCCGAGGCCGAAAGGCGGGCGCGGAACATCCTCGCGGTGGCGATGCAGCGGCTCGCGGCGAAGCACGCGAGCGAGTCGACCACGCGCCTGGTCGAACTGCCGAGCGACGAGATGAAGGGCCGGATCATCGGCCGGGACGGGCGCAATATCCGAGCGCTCGAGAAGCTCACCGGCGTCGACGTGATCATCGACGAGACCCCTTCGGCGGTCGTGCTCTCGAGCTTCGACGGGGTCCGGCGGGAGATCGCGCGGATCACGCTCGAGCGGCTGATTGCCGACGGGCGGATCCACCCCGCCCTGATCGAGGAGACCTACGATCACGTCCGCGAGGAGATCGAGGCGACGATCGCCGAGGAGGGCGAGAGGGCGGCCCTGGACGCCAGGGTCAGCAGCCTGGATCCGGCGCTGAGCAAGCTCCTCGGAGAGCTTCGCTTCCGGACCAGCTACGGGCAGAACGTCCTCGATCACCTGGTCGAGTGCTCGGCCCTCGCGGGCCTGATGGCCGAGGAGCTCGGCGCCTCGGTGGAGACGGCCCGGCGCGCGGCGCTGCTTCACGACATCGGCAAGGCCGTCAGCCACGAGGTCGAGGGACCGCACGCGCTGGTCGGCGCCCGGATCGCCCGCCGCCACGGTGAATCGGAGGCCGTCGCCCACGCGATGGAGGCGCATCACGGCGAGGTCGAGCCGCGCACGGTCGAAGCGGTGATCGTCCAGACCGCCGATGCGGTCTCGGGCGCGCGGCCCGGGGCGCGCGGCGACGCGCTCGAGCAGTACGTGGCCCGCCTGAAGGACCTCGAGGAGATCGCCATGCGCCATCAGGGCGTCGAGCGGGTGTTCGCCATGCGGGCCGGGCGCGAGGTGCGGGTGGTGGTGGATCCGGGCGAGGTCGACGACGAGCGAGCGGCGTTGATCTCGCACGAGATCTCGGCTGCGATCGAGAAGGAGATGGAGTACCCGGGCCGGATCAAGGTCACCGTGATCCGCGAGAGCCGGTCGACCACGTACGCGAGCTGACGCCCGGGAGGATTAGGATCTCGCGCGCATGAACGACACCGTCTTCTACGTCGTCGGGATCGCGCTGGTCGTCGCCGCGCTGGCCGTCTCCGCGGTCGGGCTGCGATTCAAGGACTTCCCGGGCTCCGGCGCCCTGCTCGGCGGGATCATCGCCGTCTTCTTGCTGCTGGTCGGCGGGACGACGGTGTTCGGCTGGAAGAACGCCGAGGACGAGCAGCATCATCGCGAGGAGGAGGGCGTGGAGCCTCCGGCGGTCGAGCCCTCGGGCGAGGTGATCGAGGAGACGACCACCCCGGCCGAGACCGCCACGACGACGACCACGGAGGGCGGCACCACCACGACCACCGCGGCCTCGACCGCCGAGGGCGCGAGCCTGTTCGAAAGCCAGGGCTGCAGCGGTTGTCACACGCTGGCAGCGGCCGGCTCGACCGCGACCGTCGGCCCGGTGCTCGACAGCGCTCTCAAGGGCAAGTCGAAGGACTTCATCCACACCTCGATCGTCGACCCGAACGCCGAGATCGCCAAGGGCTTTCAGCCCAACGTGATGCCCGAGACCTTCGGGCAGTCGATGACGCCTGAGGAGCTCACCGCGCTCGTCGACTACCTGTACGCGTCGGTGAACGGCAAGGGCTGACGACTAGCCACAGTGGTCAGAGCCCGTGGTGCGGCCACTGCGGCGTCTCGCCGCGCTTGAACGCCGAGGCGCCGATCGCGTGTGAGTCCTGGCGCCAGAACATCGAGATCGCCGCCTCGGCCTCCTGGCGCAGGCGCTCCTCGAAGGTGCGCCCGAGGTTGCGGATCATCGTCTCCTTGTCGGTGCGGATCGCCCCCTGGGGCAGCGCGGCGATCTCCCGCGCAAGCTCGAGGGCGCGGGGGAGCGCCTCGCCCTCGGGGACGACCTCGTTGGCGAGCCCGATCCGCAGCGCCTCGTCGGCGTCGACCGGTCGGCCGGTGATGATCAGCTCCATCGCCTTCGCCCAGCCGACGACCAGCGGCAGGCGGACCGTCATCCCGTCGCCGGCGACGATGTTCCAGCGGCGCTCGAGCGCTCCGAAGACGGCGTTCTGAGCCGCGATCCGGATGTCGGCGAGCAGCGCGTTCTCGAGTCCGGCGGCGACCGCCCAGCCATTCACGGCGGCGATCACCGGCTTGAACACGTCCGCCCGCCGGGTGTAGCCGCAGACGCCGTCGGCGTGGTGGAGGTGGACGCGGTATTCGTCCCAGTCCGGACGCGGCCAGTCGGCGGCGTCCTGCAGGTCCCAGCCGGCGCAGAACGCATCGCCCGCGCCGGTGAGCACGAGTACGAAGGCGTCGTCTGAGTCGCGAAATCGTCGCCAGGCGTGATGAAGCTCGTCGTTCATCCGCCGCGAGACGGCGTTTCGCTGCTCGGGGCGGTCATAGGTGAGCACCGCGACGTGGTCGGCGAGCTCGTAGCGGATCGTCTCGTAGGCCATCTGTCCTCCTAAGATTCGGCGACGTGGAGGGCAAGCGCTATCACGTGACCACCTTCGGGTGCCAGATGAACGAGCACGACTCCGAGCGCATGAAGGGGATGCTCGAGTCGCTCGGCTACGCCGAGGCCTCCGAGCGAGCCGACGCCGACCTGATCCTGTTCAACACCTGCTCGATCCGCGAGGCGGCCGACAACCGGTTCATCGCCCACCTCGGTGAGGCCAAACGGCTGAAGTCCGAGGACCCGGAGCGGGTGGTCGGGGTCGGCGGCTGCTGGGCGCAGTCGGTCAAGGAAGAGGTCTTCGACCGCTTCCCGTTCGTCGACGTCGCCTTCGGCCCCGGCCAGATCGCCCGCCTGGCGGAGTTCCTGACCTCGGACTCGCTCACCGCCCAGGGCTACTTCGAGTTCGAGGACTTCGCCGGCCACCTGCCGATGAAGCGCGGGCGCGAGTTCCAGGCCTGGCTTCAGATCTCCCAGGGCTGCAACTGCCGCTGCTCGTACTGCATCGTGCCCTCGACGCGCGGGCGCGAGCAGAGCCGCGACCCTGGCGAGCTGGTCGGGGAGGTCGAGCGCCTGGCGGCAGACGGGGTGCGGGAGATCACCCTTCTGGGCCAGAACGTGAACAGCTACGGACGCGACCTGCCGCGCGAGCGCAAGACCACCTTCGCCGAGCTCCTGGCGATGGTCGACGCCGTCGACGGGATCGAGCGCATCCGCTACACCAGCCCGCACCCGAAGGACATGCGCGAGGACGTGATCCGCGCCCACGCCGAGCTCGCGGCGCTCTGCGAGCACGTCCACCTGCCGCTTCAGTCGGGGTCGAGCCGGATCCTGAAGGCGATGCGCCGCACCTATGACCGCGAGCGCTACCTCGACCGGGTGGCGATGATCCGCGAGCACGTGCCCGACTGCGCCCTGACCACCGACATCATCGTCGGTTTTCCCGGCGAGACCGAGGAGGATTTCGAGGCCACGCTCGAGGTCGTCGAGCGGGTCGGCTACGACGGCGCCTTCACCTTCATCTTCTCGCCGCGCCGCGAGACCGAGGCGGCCACCCTCGAGGGACAGGTATCGCACGCGGTCAAGCGCGAGCGCATGCAGCGGCTGGTCGAGGCCGTCCAGCGGCGCGCCCGGGAGCGCGCGCAGCGCTTCGTGGGCCGCGGCATGGACGTGCTCGTCGAGGGGCCGAGCCGGACCGATGAGACCCGCCTGCGAGGGCGCATTCGGCACAACAAGACCGTGAACTTCGACGGGACGGCCGCCGTCGGCGAGTTGATCGAGGTCGAGATCACCGGCGCCACCTCTCAGACGCTCACCGGACATGAGCGCCTCCTGAGCCGAGTCAGCTGAGCCCGGGCCGAATGGAGGTCCTCGCGATCTTCGGCCCGACGGCGGTCGGCAAGACCGGGGTCGCAATCGAGGTCGCCGAGTTGCTGCGTGGGCGCGGGGAGGACCCGGTCGCGGTCTCATGCGACTCGATTCAGGTCTATCGGGGCCTGGAGATCCTCAGCGGCGCGCCGACCGCCTTCGAGCGGCGCCGGCTCGAGCACCGGCTGGTCGGCTTCGTGCCGATCGACGGCGAGTTCTCGGCCGGTCGCTACGCGACGCTCGCGCACGCCGAGATCGACCAGCTGGTCGCCGACGGCCGCCGCCCGATCGTGGTCGGCGGGACCGGCCTCTATCTCCGCGCGGCGCTGGCGGACCTCCAAATGCGACCGGCGGTGCCGGCGGAGATGCGCGCCGAGGTCGAGATCGAGATCGCCGAGCGTGGGTCGGGGGCGCTTCACGCCGAGCTTCCGCCCGAGATCGCCTCCGGCGTCCATGCCAACGACCGCAAGCGGATCGCCCGCCTCACCGAACTGGTCCGGCTCGGGATCGCCCCGCATGGGTCGAGCGAGGGGCTGTGGACCAGCGACCTGCACCAGCCGACGCTGCTGATCGGGCTGACGGTTGACCGTGACGAGCTCGACCGGCGGATCGCGGCGCGGGTCGAGGCGATGGTCGAGGCCGGGGCCCGGGACGAGGTGCGGGCGGCCGCGGAGGCGGGCGCGTCGCGGACAGCGCGCGCGGCGATCGGTTTCGAGGAGCTGCTGCGCGGCGACGTCGAGGCGATGGCCGCCGCCCAGCGACGGTTCGCCCGCCGCCAGTTGACCTGGATGCGGCGGATGCCGGGTGTTGAGCTGATCGATCGCGGTGGCCGCTCGGACGCCGAGGTCGCCGGCGAGATCGTGGCAGCGCTCAAAGCCACCGAATCCTCGCCTCGATGACCGCATCGCGTCTGCCAGGTCCGAATAGGGTCTCGCGGATGCGATTCGAGAAGTGGCAGGCGCTCGGCAACGACTACGTGATCACCGAGGAGCCCGACCTTCCCTGGGAGCTCACCGACGCGCGCATTCGCCGGATCTGCGAGCCGCACTTCGGCGTCGGCTCGGACGGCATCCTGCTGCTCAGCCGGCCCGACGACGATCGCTACGTCGCCCGGTTACGGATCTTCAACCCGGACGGCTCGGAGGCCGAGCTGTCCGGCAACGGCGCGCGCGAGGCGGCCCTCTACCTGCGCGAGCGCGGTTGGACCGACTCCGACACGTTCACGATCACCACCGCGGCCGGGGAGGTGACGCCCACGATCACCGGGCCCGGCGAGGTGTCGATGGGGCTCGGCCGTGCCGTGACCGTCTCCGGCGACTATCCGGGCGGGCCTCCGGACGGGACCGGGATGGTCGAATCGGCCGGGCGCGAGTGGAGCTTCCGGCACGTAAACGTCGGCAACCCGCAGTGCGTGATCGAGGTCGGCGACGAGGTCGAGTCGCTCGACCTCGAGGCGATCGGGCCGGCGATCGAAGCCAGCGAGCTGTTCCCGAACCGCACCAACGTCTCCTTCATCCGCGTCGACGGCTCGCGCCTCCGCGCCCGGATCTACGAGCGGGGCGTGGGGGAGACGCTCGCCTCGGGCACCGGGGCGAGCGGAGCCGCCGTGGCGGCGTTCCTGAGGGGCGCGCGCAGCCCGATGACCGTCGAGCTCGACGGCGGAGAGCTCACGGTCGAGATCACGGATACGCTCGACGTGACGCTGATCGGCACCGCTTCGAAGGTCTACGCCGGAGAGCTCGACCTCGGGTTTGTCGCCGAGCTTGCCGAAGACTGAGGTGAATGTGGCGCCTTGCGGCGGGCCTGACCCTGACTCTGACCCTGCTCGTGATCGCCGGCTGCGGTCGGCGATGACGTGTGAGCGCAGGCGATCCCGAGCCGCCGTCGCGCACGCGGATTGCCTCCGTTCGCATCTACCAGCACGGGACCTGGGTCGTTCCCGGTGAGACGCCCGACACGGTCGGCAACGCGCTCGCGTCGCTGAAGCCGACCCTGGTCTCCGGCTTGATCCGCTACGAGCCGACCGAGGAGGTCAACGACCACGAGGTCGACGCGTGGGACAAGATCCGCGCCCGCGTCCTCGCTGCGGTCCCCGACGCCCATTTCGGCGTCGAGCTGAACGCGCTCGCCTACAAGACGCCGGAGCCGGTCGAACAGCAAATGTCCGAGATCCGCTCGAAGCTCGACAACAGCGGCTGGTTCTTCGACTTCTTCACCTCGGCGTACAAGCAGCGACCCGAGTGGTCGAGGCGGCGATCAAGTCCGCGCACGAAAACGGCAGTGGGCGGCGGCAACGTCTTCGGCCTCGGCCACGATCCGCCGATTCCGCCGGGCTCGGACTACCTCGCCGCCCAGGACTCCGGCGACTTCAGGCTCAATCTTGCCGCGGTCGAGAGGCTGGCGAAGCGGATCCCGGTCGCCGTCCACCTCGGGAACAGCCCCCGGAGCCGATCGAGCTCGGGATGCAGGTTCATCGCGCGCTGGAGACGCCGAGCGCGAGGCGTACGCAACCAAGCGCGCCAAGCAGCAGAAGCCGAACGACTTCCGCTTCGCCTACCCGGTGGCGTTTCCCGAGTGCGACTTCAAGCCCCCGAAGGGCCTGGTCGCCTTCAACGCGATCAAGGACGGCACCATGCTGCCGACGATCAAGCGGCTGATGGACCGCTACGACGCCGAAGCAGACTAACCCTCCGCGCCGACCTCGATCACCGAGAGGACATTGCCGGCCGGGTCCTTGAACCAGGCGATCAGCGGCCCGCCGCCGCGGAAGATTCCCTTGGCGTCGGTCTCGAGCTCGGTGCCCTCGTAGCGTTCGAACTCGACCCCGCGGCCGCTCAGCTCGTCGACCGCCGCCTCGATGTCCTCGACCGGGAAGTTGAGGACCGTGAAGGCCGCCGGCTCGTGCGCGTCGCCCTTCGGGTAGATGATCGCCTCCCGCTCGCCTCCGGCCAGGTGGAGCGTGAGCAGTCCGTTCTCCTCGGTCAACTCGAGGCCGAGCTTCTCCTCGTAGAACGGCCTTACGGTCGCGGCTTCATCGGTCGAATAACCGCTGAACGCCTTCGCGTTCGCGAGCATGTCGATACCTCCGTATCTGGGGTTTCACCGTAATGACCCGGTCGAGCCCCGTAAATCATCGCCGGGCGACGATCAGTTCGGCGAGCCGAGCGGCGACGACTCCGAAGGCGAGATAGAGCGCCGGCAGCCAGAGGGCGACCCCGAACAGCGAGTCGGCCGACTCGCGCGTACTCCGCCAGGTCGAGCTCGACGATCGCGATCTCGGCCAGCGGCCCGATGACCGCGGCAGCGAGCCCGCACGCGATGGCTGCCCAGCCGTCGGCGAGCCAGCAGACGACCAGCACGGCGAGCGCCAGCACGAGCACGGTCGCCGGCCCCTCCGGCTCGTCGTAGACGAGCGCCGTGACCGCGTAGATCGCCAGCACGGCAGCGATCGCGCCGGCGCCGACGCGGGGTTCGAACCCCGGGCGGGGCGGCGCCAGCCGCAGCCGCAGCTCGCCGAGCGAGGCGGTCGCCAGTCCGACCAGGACCGGAAACCAGATCGCGCTGTCCCAGACCTTCGGCGAATCGTCGAGGTAGGTGGTCGTCCCGGCCTGGACGTGGCCGGCGTCGCCGACCAGGCCGCCGACGGCCCCGATCGCGAACAGGATCAGCAGCTCTGTCGGGCGTAGGCGTAGGCGCATCGCGGCGGCGGCAGTATCGCGCAGGCCGCTAGCCTCTCGCGGCCGATGGCATTGACCGATCCGTCAAAGCGGCTGGAGGCGATCCCGCCGTACATGTTCGCCGAGCTCGAACGGCGAATCGCCGACAAGCGCGCCGCCGGGATCGACGTGATCAGCCTCGGGATCGGGGATCCGGACACGCCCACGTATCCGCACATCGTCGAGGCGATGCAGCGAGCGGTCGCCGACCCCTCAACGCACCAGTACCCGTCGAACCGCGGCCGCGCCGAGTTCCGGGAGGCATTCGCTCGCTTCTACGCGAGCCGGTTCGGGGTCGAGGTCGACCCCGAGTCCGAGGTGATCCCGGCGATCGGCGCCAAGGAGTGCATCTACAACCTCTGCTTCGCCTTCCTCGACCCGGGCGACGTCGCCCTGGCCGCCGATCCCGGCTACCCGGTCTACACGGGCGGCCCGCTGCTCGCCGGCGCCGAGGCGGCGCTGATGCCGCTGGCGCCGGAGCTCGGGTTCGTCCCCGATCTCGACCGGCTCGAATCCGAGGCCGGCGAGACGCTCGACCGAGCGCGGCTGCTGTTCCTCAACTACCCGAACAACCCGACCGGCGCCGTGGCGCCGGAGGGCCTCTTCGAGCGGGTGGTCGAGCTCGCCCGCGCCCACGAGGTCCTGGTGGTGCACGACAACGCCTACTCGGAGACCACCTACGACGGCTACGTCGCGCCGAGCTTCCTCGCCACGCCGGGGGCCAAGGAGGTCGGGGTGGAGGTGTTCTCGCTCTCCAAGGGCTTCAACATGACGGGCTGGCGCTGCGCGGCGATCCTGGGCAACGCCGACGCGGTGAGCTCCTACTGGCGGCTGAAGACGAACGTCGATTCCGGGTTGTTCGAGGCCGTCCAGCTCGCCGGGGTGGCGGCGCTCGACGGACCGAGGGCGGCGGTCGAGGAGATGAACTCGGTCTACCAGCGCCGCCGCGACCTGGTGGTCGGTGCCCTGCGCGAGATCGGGGTCGAGGTCGAGCCGCCGAAGGGGACGATCTACGTCTGGGCGCCGGTTCCCGAAGGGCACAGCTCGACCTCGTTCGCCGAGCTGGTGCTCGAGCAGGCGGCGGTCGTGGTCTCGCCCGGGTCGATGTACGGCCCGAGCGGAGAGGGGTTCTTCCGGATCTCGTTGACGACGCCCGACGAGCGCATCGCCGAGGCGGTCGAGCGCCTCCGCGAGCACCTCAACTAGACGAATGGCGGAGCGCCGGCGGATCCGCGGTGAGTCCCCGTTCGAGGAGGAGATCGGCTTTGCGCGCGCGATCAGGGTCGGCGACCGGGTGCTCGTCTCGGGGACCGCGCCGGTGTGGCCCGACGGCAGCTGTGACCCGGACCCCGGCATTCAGGCACGGCGCTGCTTCGAGCTGATCGCCAACGCGCTCACGGCGGCCGGAGCCAGCCCCCGGAATGTGGTCAGGACCAGGATGTTCATCGTCGATGCCGCGGATTCGCGGGCGGTCGGCGCGGCGCACGCCGAGGCGATGAGCGAAGCCCGGCCCGCCGCGACGATGGTCGTCGTCGCCGGCCTGCTCGACCCCCGCTGGCGGGTCGAGATCGAGGCAGAAGCCACGATTGATCGCGACGGCCTTTAGGAAGGGCCGCTAGGATGGCCCGCCGAATCTGTTAGCAAACGCTCACAGATCGCAGGGTTAGGTGCGGCGGCTCCCCAGGGGGGAGATTCAAGCCGCCTCGGACACTCACCGATTCAGACAACGAATGACGACTCTCGGAATAGCGCTCGCCCTTGCCTGCGCAGCGATGGCCAACCTGAGCATGCTCTGCAAGCACCGCGGGGCCTGTGAGTCGCCGGAGATCAGATTGAGCAGCCCGCTGCGAAGCGCCGCGGCGCTGTTTCGGTCCCGTTGGTGGACCATCGGCTTCGCCGTCGCCGCCGTCGCCTGGCTGCTGCACGTCGCGGCGATGGCGGTCGCGCCGCTGTCGCTGGTCCAGGGCGTGATCGCCGGTGGCCTGGCGCTGATCGCCTACCCGGCGACCCGCTACTTCGGCCACACCCTGTCACGCCGCGAGTGGGCCGGCCTCGCCCTCGCGGCGGCGGGGCTGGCGTTCCTGGCTGTCACCGTGCCGCACGCGAACGAGAGCCAGGGGTACTCGATCGCGACCATGGTCGCGTTCGAGACGGTGACGATCGGCGCCGGCTTCGCGCTCTTTGCCTCCGGCGCCCTGCGACGAGGCACGATCTGCCACGGGGTCGTGCTCGGACTCTCCTCGGGCCTGCTGATCGGCGTCTCGAACGTCGCCATCAAGGCCCTCACGGAGGCGATGTCGATCGCGGGCTCGGTGGCGCTGTTGAGCCCCTGGACGGTCGTCGCGGTCATCGGCGGCCTCGGCGCCTTCTTCGCCCTCGCCCGCGGGATGCAGCTCGGCGAGGCGATCCCGGTGATCGCCACCGCCTCGGTCGCCTCGAACTGCGCCGCGATCATCGGCGGGGTGGTGGTGTTCGGCGATCCGATCGGGTCCGGCGTGCTGGAGGGCTTCGCGCGCGGCCTGGCGTTCGCCGCGGTGATCGCGGCGGCTGCGTTGATGCCGACGCCGCGGACGGAGCCGGCCGGGACCTGACCTCAGGCCGAGGGCTCGAGTTTTCCCTCGGCGACCAGCATGTCGCGCAGGCCCTCGTCGAGGGCGCGGGGCGAGTAGCCGAGTTCGGCCACCGCCTTGTCGTGCTTGGCCCAGAAGGTGACGCCGTCGCCCGAGCTGATCAGCTCACGCATGTTCGGCGGCTGTCCCATGATCTTGCCGACGACCGGCCCGGCCGGGGCGATCGCCCTCAGGACCCCGGTCGGCAGCGCCCGCTTCGGCGGCTTGCGGCCGGCGACCCCGGCCAGGGACGTGATCAGTCCGCGCATGGTGGTGATCTCGCCGCCGAGGTTGTAGGCCTCGCCCGGCGTTCCGTTGTCGAGCGCCAGCAGGACGCCTGCGGCCACGTCCTCGACGTGGACCATGTTCATCCCCAGGTCGGGGAAGATCAGCATCGGCATTCGGCCCGCGAGGAAGTCGCTCATCTGCTTTCCGAGCGCCGAGTGGTCGGCCGGGCCATAGACGCCGCCCGGCTGCACGATCACGCACGGCAGGGCCTCGTCGTCGATCAGGCGCCGAGCGATCCGGTGGGCCTCCGTTTTGGTCTCCTCGTAGTAGGAGGTGTAGTCCTCGCCCGGGTGCTCGTAGGCCTCGTCGACGACCTCGCCGCGGGTGTTTCCGTAGGCGCCGATGGTCGACACGTAGACGACCTTCGGGATCCCCGCCTCCAGCGCCGCGCCCAGGACGCGTTCGGTGCCGCGCACGTTCGACTCGTACATGGGCTCCCGCTGGGAGCTCGGGATCCCGACCTCGTAGATGGCCGCACCGTGGATGACCGCGTCGCAGCCCTCCATGCCGGCCGCGATCGCGCTCTCGTCGGAGAGGTCACCGGCGACCAGTTCGCAGCCGAGCCGCTCGAGCTCGGTCGCCTTCTCGGGGCTGCGGACCAGCGCCCGCACCTCGTCACCGCGCTCGCGCAGCAGGCGGGCGACGTGGCCGCCGATGAATCCGGTGCCGCCGGTGAGGAATACCCTCATCGCAGTGCGCAGACTATCCGTGATCGCGTGCCTGGCGCTCGGCCCGCTCGCCTGCGCGACATCGGCCTCACCGCGCGGAGACTGCCGGAGCCGCCTCTCACCTGCCCGGTGCCGCCTGTCCGAGGCCGGTGACCGCGCCTACACTAGGTCGGGATGGAGAACAGCGCCGGAGTACGCAATCCGCGGGCCCGCCAGCGCGCGCTCGCGATCGGGCTCTCGCCTCGCGCGAGCGAAAACGGCGGTGCGCTCGCCGAGCTCAAGGAGCTCCTGCGCACGGCCGGCGTCGCGACGGCGGGCGAGCTGGTCCAGGTGCGCTCCGAGCCCGATCCCGACCGCTACCTCGGTCGCGGCAAGCTCAATGAGCTGAAGGCCGAGATCAAGCGGAGCGGAGCCAACCTGGTCGCGTGCGACGATGAGCTCGCGCCACGCCAGGAGCGAAACCTCGAGGCGGCGCTCGACGTGCCCGTGATCGACCGCACCGCGATCATCCTCGACGTCTTCGCCGACCACGCGCACAGCGCCGAGGGAAAGCTCCAGGTGGAGCTCGCGCAGCTCGAGTACAACCTGGCCCGGATGCGCGGCCTCTGGACACACCTCGAGCGCCTCGGCGCCGGACGCATCGACGGCGGCATCGGCACGCGGGGGCCCGGCGAGTCGCAGATCGAGACGGACAGACGCCTTGCCCGCGACCGGATTTCGGCGCTGCGCCGCCGGCTCGAGCGGGTGGAGCGCAACCGGAGCATCATGCGCGCCTCGCGCGAGCAGTCGACGGTCCCTGCGGTGGCGCTTGCCGGATACACCAACGCCGGCAAGTCGACGCTGCTGAACGCGCTCACGGGAGCGGGCGTCGGCGTGGGCGAGCGGCTGTTTCAGACCCTCGATCCGACCACGCGCGCCTACGAACACCACGGCCGCCGCTACCTGGTCACGGACACGGTCGGCTTCATCCGCAAGCTCCCGCACCAACTGGTGGAGGCGTTCAAGGCGACCCTCGAGGAGACGCGGCTCGCCGATCTGATCGTCCACGTGGTCGACGGCTCAGAGCCCGATGAGTCGCGCCGTGAGGCGATCGCCGCCGTGGACGAGGTGCTCGACGAGATCGGCGCAGGTGACCGACCTCGCCTGGTCGTTTACAACAAGCTCGACCTGCTCGACGACGACGAGCGGCGCGACCTGCTGGTCGGAGAGCCGGACGCGCTCGGTGTCTCGGCGACCACGGGGGAGGGTCTGGACGAGCTCCGCGACGCGATCGAGAGCGCGTTCGAGGAGACGCTGGGGCCGGTCGAGCTGCTGGTGCCGTACGCCGACGGCGCCCGCCTCTCCGAGCTCTACGAGGTGGCCGGCGAGCTCGAGCGCGAGGAGCGCTCGGACGGGGTGCTGGTCAAGGCGAGGATCCCGCGGGCGCTGATGCACCGGTTCGAGCGCTTCTCGGCCAACGGCTCGCCTTAGTGGAGCTCCGCTTTCAGCTGCTCGCCGACGGCGCTCGACTGCCGACCCGGGCGCATGAGGGGGACGCCGGCCTCGATCTCTACGCAAACGAGGGGGCGCGGATCGCCCCGGGCGAGCGAGCGACGGTGGGGACCGGGGTCGCGGTCGAGATCCCCGAGGGCCACGCCGGCCTGGTGCTGCCGCGCTCGGGCTTGGCCGCCAGGCACGGGATCGCGCTGGTCAACGCGCCGGGACTAATCGACGCCGGCTACCGCGGTGAGATTCGGGTGCTGCTGTTGAACACCGACCGCGCCGAGGCGTTCGAGGTCGACCCGGGCGCCAGGATCGCCCAGCTGCTGCTCACCCCGTTCGCGGCGGCCGAGCCGGTCGCGGCCGTCGAGCTCGCCGAAACCGCACGCGGCGACGGCGGGTTCGGCTCCTCCGGACGCTAGCCGACAAGTAGCCTGCGCCCGCGATGGCGGAGCGCAGCGACCTCGAATTCACCTACTCGCTGATCGACCGGGTCTTCCGGCTCAGCCTCGGCGAGCTCGCCGATTTCAGCGGCGCCAAGTACGACGGCGACTTCTCGCTCACGCTCGAGCAGGCGCAGCGGCGAAAGCACGAGTACGTCGCCGAGCAGATCGGCATCGGGCCCGGCCGCCGCGTGCTCGACCTCGGCTGCGGCTGGGGGCCGCTGCTGAACTTCGTCCGCGAGCGCGGGGCGAGAGGGCGTCGGGGTGACGCTGTCGTCCGCGCAGGCCGAGTCCTGCCGGCGCCACGGCCTCGACGTCCACCTGACGGACGCCCGTGCCATCGACCGCGACACGTTCGGAGGCTTCGACGCCGTCGCGAGCCTGGGCGCGTTCGAGCACTTCTGCTCGCCGGAGGACTATCGGGCCGGGCGACAGGAGGACGTCTATCGAGACGTCTTCGAACGGGCGGCGAGCGTGCTGCCCGCGCGGGGCCGCCTGTACCTGCAGACGATGGTCTTCGGCCGCAGGATGATCCCGATCGACGAGGTCTCGATCGACGCCCCGCGCGACTCCGACGCCTGGTACGTGGCCCTGATGCAGCATCAGTTCCCGGGCTCGTTCCTGCCCTTCGGCGCCGAACAGGTGATCGCACTCGGCGACGCCGCACTTCAGCCTCGTCGAGAGCTCGAGCGGCCGCCTCGACTACATCGAGACGATCAAGCAGTGGCGGAGACGGTTCGCCGAGCGCAGCCTAGGCAAGACGCTGCTCAAGGCGCGGCTGGTGCCGCGCTGGCTGACCAGCCCCGAATTCCGGCTCGCGTTCACCTCAGGCGTGAGCGCCAACAGCGTCTGCTTCGAGCGCGAGCTGCTCGACCACTACCGGCTGGTGTTCGAGAAGACGGCCTAGCTCATCTGGCCTGGGAGGGACGCGCGCGCGCCTCGCGGAACGTCACCAGCCTCCCGCGCTCCTCGTCCCAGAGCTTCAGCCGCACGCCCGGATCCCGTCCAGGGCGACAGCGTGGGCACGCTGTCGAAGACGGGATTGTCATCGTGCGCGCGCTGCAGGTTGTAGTTCGGGATCCGGGCGTGAGGTGATGGACGTGGTGCAGCCCGATGTTGCCGGTGAAGAACTGGAGCACTTCGGCAGCTTCAGGTACGAGCTGCCGTTAGCGCCGCCTCGTCGTAGCTCCAGATCCGCGTCCTGCCAGTAGGCGTCCTCGAACTGGTGCTGGACGTAGAACAGCCAAACTCCGATCGCGCCGGCGAGCAGCGCCGACGGCATCTCGACCAGCAGGAAGCTGTCCCAGCCGAGCAGCCAGCACAGCAGCCCGACCACCGCGGCGAGCGCGAGGTTGGTCCGCCAGACGCTGCGGCGAATGCGGGGGCGCCTCCCGGCTGGAGACGAAGCGCGGCGCGAGGATCATCGCCCAGATCGGGCCGAGACCGAACATCACGATCGGGTTGCGGAACAGCCGGTAGCCGACTGACGCCCTGTGGCAGGGCTTGGTACTCGGCGACGGTCATCGTCGGGACATCGCCCACGCCACGCCGGTCGAGATCCCCCGAAGTGGCGTGGTGGACGGCGTGTTGATGCCGCCAGCTCTGAAACGGGGTGAAGACGAGCAGGCCGCAGGTCGCGCCGAGCCACTCGTTCGCCTTGCTCCAGGGCAGGAAGCTGCCGTGGGCGCAGTCGTGAAAGAGGATGTAGGTACGGACCAGGAATCCGGCGGCCGGGATCGACACCGCCAGCACCAACAGGTAGGAGACATCGAGCAGGAAGTACATCGCCACCAGCAGTCCGAGGTACGGGACCAGCGATGTGGCGACGTCGACGAAGCTGCGCCCGAGGCGAGGCCTGGCGTACGGGGCAAGGGCGACTCGCCAATTGGGCTGCGCCCAAGAGCTGGACACGCCCGACGGCGCGCGACTGTGGGTGGGGATGCGTCGGTCATTTGCACCTTCGTCCTTATATCGGCGTTGACTGGGAACCGATCAAGTCCGGTTCGTTCAGGCACGTCCTCGTGCCGGCGTCAGCCGACGACCGCACGAGTCCGTCAGGGCACCCTAACGCGATTCGATGATCGCCGTGTTAACAGGCTCCTCTAGCCGCGGAGCGCGGCCCGCCTGGCCGATTCGTGTGCCGCGGCCTCGAACTCGTCGTCCAGCGGCTCGAGCGCCGGCTCGCGACCCTCGCGGCGTGCGAGCGCCAGGCGGATCAGGCGGTCGGCGAGCGAGGCGTTCTTCGGTAGCAGCGGCCCGTGGATGTAGGTGCCGAACACGGTTCCGCTGCGCACGCCCTCGAACCCGTCGCCGCCGTTGTTCCCGAATCCCGTCAACACGCGGCCGAGCGGCTCCGCGGCCGACCCGAGGCGGGTGCGGCCGCCGTGGTTCTCGAACCCCGCGATCACCTCCGGCCCGTCGCCGAGGTCCGCCTCGATTGCGATGTTGCCGATCAGCCGCGGCCCGGGCTCGCGCACGGTGGTGAGATCGACCAGCCCGAGGCCCGGATCGTCTCCTCGCCGAGCTGGTAGCTGTGACCGAGCAGCTGGTAGCCGCCGCAGACGGCGAGCACGACTGCGCCGTCTGCGGCCGCGGCGGCGATCGCCTCGCGCTTTGTCTCTCGCAGGTCAGCGGCGACGATCCGCTGATCGCGATCCTGGCCTCCGCCGATGTAGATGAGGTCGTGGGCCGCCGGATCGATCGCCTCGCCCGGCCCTGAGGCGGCAAGCGAGAAGCCGATCCCGCGCCACTCGCAGCGGCGCCGCAGGAAGATGACGTTGCCGCGGTCGGCGTAGATATTCATCTGCTCGGGATAGAGCGCCAGCATCCGCAGCTCCATCAGCGCGCCTCCAGGACGACGATCGTCGAGCCGACGTGGTCGGCGGTCGGGGGGACCTGGATCCGCTCGCGAGTGGCGAGGCCCGCAGATTGGGCCTCGCGCTCGAGTGCCGTGGCCGAGACGGCGTCGAGCCGGGTCACGTCGACCTCCTCGTCGAGCTTCCCGGTCGCGGAGACGACCTGCCGCAGCCGGCGCACCTCCAGGCCGTGATCGTCGCTGCGGACCTCGAACGGCAGGCTCGAGAACACCTGGCCGTCGCGTTCGAGGACGTCAGGGAGCGGGGGCGGGCCGTCGCCGGCGACCACCGCCGCATCCGCGAGGACAGCGACCGCCACCGCACCGTTCGCGGCGAGGTGGTTGGCGGCGCCGCGCAGCATCCCCCCGCGGCCCGCGGCGCCGCCCATCAGGTGGATGAGCTGCATCGGAGCGCAGACCACCGCGAAGCGGCGGTCCAGCGCGAGCTCACGGGCGTCTCCGATCATGCACTCGACCTCGAGCCCGGCGGCCGACGCGCGGCGGCGCAGCGCGGCGATCAGCGCCGGCGACGAGTCGAGCCCGGCGACCTCGAAGCCGGCGGCGGCGAGGTGCAGGGCGACGCGGCCGGTCCCGCAGCCGAGCTCGAGCACCGGGCCGGCGGCCTGTCCGGCGAGCTCGGCCCAGATCGCGAGGTCGGCCGCGTAGGCGCCGCACTCGACGTCGTGCCAGATCGCCTCCCGGTCCTCGCCCCGAACGCTCACCGCCAGTACTCCCGCGCCAGCCCGCGCGAGGCGAGCAGCCTGCGCAGCTCGAGCAGCGCGGTGTAGGTCGGCAGCGCCACCAAACGGCCCTCGGCCGAGGAGACGGCGGCGTCGAACGAGCGCTCGATCGATTCGTCGACCAGCAGCCGGTCCGGGTCGATCCCCGCGTACTTGAGCCGCAGCGCCAGCTCGGGCGCCCGAGTTCCGGAGCAGTGGACCCGCCTGACCGCACCCGCGAGGAGCTCGAAATCCGCGTCCCAGATCCACGAGACGTCGCGGCCGTCGGCGATCCCGTCGTTGAGCGCGATCCACAGGTCGAGGCCCGAACCGCCCTCGGCGCCCTCGGCCTCGAGTACGACCGTCCGCAGCACCTCGTTGGCGCCGGCCGGGTTCTTGATCAGGAGGATCGCCACCGGCACGCCCGCGACCTCGATCGTCTCCACGCGCCCGAACGCCGCCTCGACGCGCGCGAGTCCGGCGATCGCCCGGTCGATCGGCACCCCGAGCCGCAGCGCGGCCGCCAGCGCCGCGAGGGCGTTGTAGACGTTGTAGAGCCCGGGGAGCGGCAGCTTCACCTCCCTGTCGCCCTGCTCGCCGCGCACCACGAACCGCGAGCCGCGCATTCCGTCGAGCTCGATCGAGACCGCGGCGAGGTCGGGCGCCGGGCGGTCGGCGTGGCAGTTGGGGCAGCGGTAGTGCCCGAGGTGTCCGACGAATGCCCGCTCGTAGGCGTACGGGTGGCCGCAGCGCCGGCAATGCTTGGCGTCGTGGGCGTGCTGGAGCTCGGGCAGCGCCTGCGAAGGGTCCTCGATCCCGAAGTAGGTGACCCCGGGGCGGCGCTCGAGGTCGGTGTCGCGCCCGAGGTCGGCCACGAGCGGGTCGTCGGCGTTCAGCACGAACTCGGTTCGCCCGGCGCGGGCGGCGACCAGATCGGCCCAGTCGTCGGCGAGCCGCTCGAGCTCCCCGTAGCGGTCGAGCTGATCGCGAAACAGGTTCGAGAGCACCACCAGGCGGGGCTCGAGCTCCGCCGCGATCCGCGGCAGCCACGCCTCGTCGACCTCGAACAGCCCCTCGTCGCCGCGCTGCTCCGCCAGCGCGGTGGCGACTCCCCAGCTCATGTTCGAGCCGGCGCGGTTGTGGACCGGATGCCGCCCGTCGGCGGCGAGCGCCGCGGCGATCATCCCGGCAGTGGTCGTCTTGCCGTTGGTGGCGCTGACGATCGTCACCCCGCCGGCGAGGCGCCTGCCGAGGGTGGCGACCGCGCCCGGCTCCATCCTCAGCAGCAGTCGGCCGGGCAGAGTCGTGCCGCCGCCGCGACCGCTGCGCCTGCTGAGGGCGCCGGTGGCGCGGGCGATCGCCAGCTTGGTTCGCAACAGGGGGCTCATGGCGCCGGGCCGGCGATCACCCGCAGGGCGCGGGGGAGAACGCGGATCGTCGCGGGGAGGTCCGCGAGATGGTCGCCGTCCGCATAGACCGCGAACGGGCGATCCGCGTCGATCGTCACCTCGGCTGCGCGGTGGACGCTGACGTTCTCGTCCTCGAGATGGGTCGCCTTGAACACCTTCGGCAGCCCCCTGAGATAGCGAAGCTTGCCGACGTCGGCGATCGTGACCACGTCGAGAAGCCCGTCATCGAGCTGGGCGTCGGGGGCGAGGAACATCCCGCCGCCGAAGGCCTTGCTGTTGGCGGCGGCGACCGAGTAGCCGGTGAACTCCCGCCGCTCGCCGCTCAGCGCGAGCTCGAATCGGGCCGGCTTCCAGGCGATCAACGCCCGCAGCGCCGCGTAGGCGTAGACGAGGTTGCCCTTGACCAGCCGGGCCTGGTTGGCGATCCGGTTGGCGTCCGAATCGAAGCCGCAGCTGGCGATGCCGAGGAAGCGGGCGCCGTTGACCTCGCCGACGTCGATCTCCCGGGGAACGCCGGTCGCCAGGAGCTCGACCGCCGCCGCGGGCTCAGTCGGGATCCCGAGCACGCGGGCGAGGTCGTTACCGCGGCCGCCGGGAATGATCGCGATCGCTCCGCCGGTGCCCGCTAGCGCCCCGCCGACCTGGCCGATGAGGCCGTCGCCGCTCATCACCACGGTGATCTCTCCGGCCTCGGCGGCCGCCAGCGCGTCGCTGCGCCCGTGCTCGACGCTCTCCGTCGACACGGTGCGGTGCTCGAGTCCCCGCGCACCCATCGCGCTCTCGACCTCGGGCAGCAGGCGCGCGGCCCTGCCCCCGCCGGCCGAAGGGTTGACGAGCAACAGGTGGCGGTCGCCGGCCGGCATCGGACAGGGCCGCAGGTTACCCGCGGGCCGCGCGGGCGACGAACCAGGTGCCGCTCCCGGTGGTCCCGGTCTCGACAACCTCGATGCCGTGCTTCCGAAACCCGCGCTCGAGCACCGATTCGGGCGTGTAGAACGGGGTGGCGGGCCCGGAGCTGGCCGCGATCGCGAAATAGCCGCCGGGCCTCAGCACCCGCGCCGTCTCGGCGAAGAACGGCGGCATGTTGAGCTGCGCGACGAGGTCGAAGTGATCATCGGGGTACGGCAGGTCGGCGGCGTCGGCGACCTTGAACGCGACCCTGCCGCTCGGGTCCAGCCCGACCTTTCGCTTCGCCTCGGCGATCATCTCCTCGGAGAGATCAACTCCGCGGACGCTGGCCCGCGGAAACTCGCGCGCCAGGAACAGCGCCGCGATGCCGGTTCCCGTCCCCAGATCGAGGATCCGTTCCGGCTCGGGCTCGACGCGGGTCACCGCTGTCGCCAGCGCCTGCAGGTGCTCGACCGACCCGTCGCGGCCCTGGTCCCAGGCGGGCGCGATGCGGTCGAAGAACCGCCGCATCGGCGCCCGCAGCAGCGGCCACATCCACGGCGCGTGGGCAATCGTGGCGTTCAGCGCCCGCCCCAGGATCCGAATCCGGGCGGGCGGGGCGGCGTTGGATTCCACGCCGCCATGATCGCAAGGCGGCAAGGCGGCCAACGCGGCGCGCTAGCCTGCTGCACCCGATGACCGTAGGCAGGACGATGATCATTGGCGCCCTCGCTCTGGCGGCGCTCGCATTCGCCGGTTGCGGGGGAGACGACGAGACCGGCGCCTCGACCGCCGCGGATACAGGGACGACCGGGTGTGAGCAGGTCGAGCCGCCTGCCGCCAAGAACGTCGACCTGAAGGCCCCCGAGCAGGTGCTGAAACGCGGTGAGAAGGCGGCCGCGACGTTCGACACGAGCTGCGGCACCTTCGTGCTCGAGCTCGATGCGGACACCGCTCCCAAGACCGCCAACTCGTTCGCCTATCTCGCCGAGCAGGGCGTATACGACGACACCTGGTTTCACCGCATCGTCACCGACGCCTTCATCCAGGGCGGTGACCCGAAGGGAACAGGCACCGGCGGCCCGGGCTACACGATCACCGAGACGCCTCCGCCCAACATCGCCTATCTGCGCGGCACCGCCGCGATGGCGAAGACCCAGGTGGAACCGCCCGGTACCTCCGGCAGCCAGTTCTTCATCGTCGCCCAGGCCGACGCCGGCCTGCCCCCCGACTACGCGGTGTTCGGTCAGGTGACCAAGGGGCTCGACGTGGTCGAGCGGATCGCGGCGCTCGGAGACCCCGCGAGCGGGCAGATCGGCACGCCGACTCAGGCTGTGGTGATCCGCTCGGTCGAGATCGAGGCGAGTTGAGGCCGTCTGGCGCCAAGGTCGACGTCGGCGAGCCGCGCGCCGGACTTCGAGCTGGACGGCTCGGGCGGCGTCACGTACCGGCTCTCCGACTATCGCGGCCGCTGGGTGATCCTCGCCTTCTACCCGGGCGACTTCACGCCGGTCTGCACCCGCCAGTTCTGCTCCTACCGCGACGGGGCCGACCATCTCGACGACCTCGACGCGGTCGTGCTGGGGATCTCGCCCCAGTCGGTCAGCTCGCACGAGCGCTTCATCGCCGAGCACGACCTCACCGTCCCGCTCCTCGCCGACACCGATCACGCGGCCTCGCGGGCCTACGGGGTGGTCATCCCCGGCGGCCTGGTGCGCCGCTCGATCTTCATCGTCGACCCCGAGGGCGTGATCCGCTACCGGCACGTGGCGTTGCTCGGCCTGCGCTACAAGGACGTCGAGCACCTGGCGCAGGCGCTCGCGGGCGCTCGCGCCGGCCGGTGACCGCGCCCGGCCCCGAGCCGGCGCCCTTCGCCACCGAGCTCGCCGGCCACCGACTCGCGGGCGAGGTGATCGGCGAGGGGGCGCCGATCGTCCTCTGCCACGGCCTGACGGCGACCCGGCGTTACGTCCTCCACGGCTCGCGGCTGCTGCCGCGCCGCGGCTTCGAGGCAATCTCGTACGACGCCCGGGGCCACGGCGAGTCCGACCCCGCGCCGCCGGGCGCGGGCTACTCGTACCCGGAGCTCGCCGCCGACCTCGCCGGGGTGGTGGCCGACCGGGTCGGCGAGCGCCCCTATGTGCTCGCCGGCCACTCGATGGGCGCCCACGCCTTGACGGCGCACGCGCTCGCCGACCCCGAGGGGATCGCCGCGCTGGTCATCATCGGCCCGACCTACGTGGGCACGCCGCTCACCGACCAGCAGCTCGAGTACTGGCGAGCGCTCGCCGATGGGCTCGAGAGCGGGGGAGTGGAGGGCTTCATCGCCGCCTATGACCACGACCTCGACCCGGAGTGGCGCGAGACGCTCCTGCGCATCGCCCGCGACCGGCTCAGCCTCCACCGGCACCCCGAGGCGGTCGCCCAGGCGCTGCGCGAGGTCCCGGCCTCGGCGCCGTTCGAGGGCCTCTCCGAGCTCGAGTTCGCCGACGTCCCGGCGCTGGTCGTCGCCAGCCGCGACGAGGCCGATTCCGGCCACCCTTACGCGGTCGCCGAGCAGTGGGCCGCGCGCCTGCCGCGCGCGACGCTCATCAGCGAGGACGAGGGCGCCTCGCCGCTCGCCTGGCAGGGCGGCCGGCTCTCGCGCGAGATCGCCGCCTTCTGCGAGCGCCCGGAGGTTGTCGAGCGGCTGAACGCTTAGCGGCCGCGGTTCTCGACCCGGTGGACGAGGCGCAGGCCGGACCAGGTGTCGTCGATCGCGCAGACCTTGGTGTCGACCAACCCGCGCGGGAGCGCGACCTCGCGGACGACGTCCTCGGTCATGTCGGTGGCGACG
The DNA here is from genome assembly GCA_963793775.1 of uncultured Solirubrobacterales bacterium. Classification (GTDB taxonomy): domain Bacteria; phylum Actinomycetota; class Thermoleophilia; order Solirubrobacterales; family 70-9; genus WHSW01. The sequence continues at coordinate 79,725 of CAWCBM010000010.1, read as the reverse complement.
CCCGAGGCGCGCTTGGGCCAGGCGATCCACAGCGATCCGTCGGGGTGGATCGCGTTCGCCAGCGCGTCCAGCCTGCGCGCGAGCTCACCGCGCGCGGTGAAGAAGGCGACCGCGGCATCGACCGGGCGCGTGATCCGGGCCTTGACCCGGACCCGGTCCGGAAGCTCCCCGAGGGTCGCCTCGAAGCCCCGGGGCGCATTTCGGAACGCGATCGTGTGCCCCTCGCGGATGCCGAGCTTCTTCGGCAGCGGGGTGCTGGAATAGCCGGCCATCAAGTCAGCCTATGCTTTCCTTTCGCTCGTGATCGACGACGGAAACGCGATCCACTACACCGCTGTCGCCCGCGGGACGCCGGTGTACTCGGCCGACGAGGTCGAGGTCGGCACCGTGGAGCAGGTCGTCGACAACTATCGCGAGCACATCCTGGATGGTTTCGTGATCAGGACCGAGCACGGCGTCCGGTTCGCGGACGCTCCGGAGGTCGCCCGGACCGCCGAACGCGGGGTGACGCTGAACATCCCGGCAGCGGAGGTCAAGGACCTGCCGCTGCCCGAGCGCGGCGCCGGCAGCTTCCGCGCAAATGTCGGCGGCGGCCGCCTTTCGAGGCTGCTGGGCCGTGGCTGGAAGCGCGATTAGCGCCCCACCCGGAGGGGTAATCTGAGCCCCGTGGACGCGGATCCTCGCGTGGAGTTCTCGGTCCCGGCTCGGCCAGAGAACGTCCCACTCGTCCGTCATGCGCTCGCCGGTCTCGCGGAGGCGCTCGAGATGGACCCGTCCGTGATCGCCGACTTAAAGACGGTCGTCACCGAGGCGTGCACCAACGTCGTCGTCCACGCCTATGACCCCGACGTCGGCGGTCCGATGGAGGTCGAGGCATGGCACGACGACGGCTGCCTGCTGGTGGCTGTCCGCGACTACGGGAACGGGATCCGGCCGCTGGCCGACGTCGAGCAGCGGAGCCTGAGGCTGGGGCTGCCTCTGATCGCCGCGCTGACCCAGAGCTTCGAGGTCCGGGGCGAAGTCGACAGCGGGACCGAGGTGCGAATGAAGATCCCAATCACCGCCAACGGCGGGTCGACGATCGAACGGCCGCCGGCCGAACTCACCGAGCTCGGCGAGACGCGGATCGGAATTGGAGTGGGGGAGGCGTTCGCTCCCGTGCTCTCGCGCGTGATCTCGATGTTCGCGACCCGGGCGGACTTCTCGGTCGACCGGCTCTCCGACGCCGTCCTGTTGAGCGACGCGATCTCGGCCGTCGGCGCCGACGCATTCCCGGACGGCACCGCGCGGATCGCGGTCAGCGAGGACGGCGACCGGTTCGAGGTCCGGGTCGGGCCGTTGGCCGACGGCGGGGGAGAGCGGTTCCTCGAGGGGATGCGGATCCCGGAGCTCGGCGCGTCCCTGGAGACGCTCGCCGACGAGGTACGGGTCGACACCGTGCCGGACGGCGAGGTGCTCGTGATCCGGATCGGCGCGGCGGCGAGCGCTTAGCGCGCCCTCAGTCGCCCGGCGCCCCGGCCTCGGAGGCCGCACGCAGCTTGCCCAGGGAGCGGCGCAGGATCCGGGAGACGTGCATCTGCGAGTAGCCGACCTGTTCCGCGATCTTCGACTGGGTGAGGTCCTCGTCGAAGCGCAGGCGCAGGATCTCCCGCTCGGTCTCGTCGAGGACGCCCGCGCTGGCCTCGATCGCTTCGCGGTCCTCGACCAGCTCATAGCCGGGGTCGTCGGAGCCGATCCGCTCGGCGATCGGCGACTCGTCTCCCGGTTCGCCGCCGGGGGAGGGCTGATCCAAGGACACGGTCCGGCGGGCCACGGTGGCCTCGAAGGACTCGAGGACGTCGGCCTCGCTGATGTCGAGCAGATCGGCGAGCTCGGCGACGGTTGGGGAGCGCTCGAGCTCGTGGCTCAACTTGGCGATCGCCTGCTCGACGTCGCGGATTCGCTCCTGAAGGCCCCGTGGGACGCGCAGGGTCCAGACGCGGTCGCGGAAATGGCGCCTCAGCTCACCGAGGATCGTCGGGCCGGCGAAGGCGGCGAACGGAACACCGCGCTCCGGATCGAAGCGCTCGAGGGCCGCGACCAGCCCCAGCGAGGCGACCTGGATGAGGTCCTCGGTGGGCTCGACGCCGCCGCTGTACCGCATCGCCAGGCTGCGCGCGAACGGAAGGAATCGGTTCACGACCTCCTCGCGGGCGGTCTCGTCGCGGCTGCGCGCGTACACGCGCAGCAGCTCGTTCTCGTCGGCCAGCGCCTCCTCGAGCGACACCCCCGGCTGCTGGTCCGGGACTCTTCGCTGTGATCCCCTGGCGCCCACCTTGGCCCGACAGGGTACGGAACACCCCGCGGAAAATGCGAGGGCCCGGGTGGGGGGAAACCCGGGCCCTCGACGATCACCCGGACCGTGTGGGCCAGGGCGCTTGGCGCGGACCTACCCGGCGCGTGCCGGACTCAAACACGAACCCGGAAATTTCTCCCTGACGGCTCTACGGCCGGCTCTCGCCGGTGGCGACGGTGACCCGCTCGACGTCCAGGCGCGGCAGGCCGATCCAGGGGGGTCAGTGCGGTCACCCGGCCATGAGGCGCGATTCCTACGCGCGATAACCAGCGTTATGTCTACTTCGAACCTGCGCGTGGCCTGCGCATTCCGTGAGAGGGTCTCTCGCATGGGCGTCGCACGCCGAGCGCGCAGGCGTCGATCGCCGGCCTCGAGGTTCCGCGGTTGATCTACGTGCTGGGCGCCGTGATCGTCGTCCTCGGGCTCCTGGGCGGCGTCAACGCGGACGTCACCCGGGTGCCGGCGTTCGCTCTGCAGGGCGAGCTCCGCGACGTCGGCTTCAACGTGCCCGTGCTGTTCACGGGCGGTCTCGGGCTGCTCTCGGCCGCGTTAGCGGTGCGCTGCGCGAGCCTCGAGGCCAGTCGCGGCGAACCCGCATGGGCGTTGGCGATCCTGGCGGGCGCCTTCGCGTTCGGCGCAATCGACGAGATGCTCACCTTCCACGAGCGGATCGAGGAAAGTGTCGGCGTCGAGTTTGAGGTGCTCTACTCTCCCCTGCTGCTTGTAGCGATCGTTGCTTGGTTCGTCGCGCTGCGCTCTTTCGGGCATTCGCCCGCCGGCCTGGTGTGGATCGCCGCGGTCGTCGCCTGGGCGATCGCGCAGTCGATCGAGGCTCTCACCTGGGGTGTGCATCCCTTCGGCGCCGTGACCTCTTCAGGAGTCACCGTGGCCAACGACATCGAGGAGCTGCTCGAGATGGCGGGCTGGACCCTGTTCATCTGGGCGATGCTGGTCTTCGGCCTCGAGCGCACCGCCGCTCGCGCGTTTTCGCCTCCGGCGCGCGGGTAGCACGTTGTGAGCCCCGCTCGGGGGCCTTTCGAAAAGGAGGTCGAGAGATGTACATCGGCATTGGCACGCTCCTGATCATCATTCTGCTGCTGGTCCTGTTCCTGTAGCGCAGCTTCGCCCGTCAGCGGGTGTTGGAAGCCGTGTAAGCGATCCTCAGGGCAGGGCCTGAGGAACACCAGGAGGTGGGACACATGGCCAGGATCCGCAGGCTGCGCCCGACCCCGGGCGTCCTGATCGCCGTGATCGCGCTCGTTTTCGCGCTCTCGGGCGCGGCGGTCGCGGCGACCAAGATCCAGACCAATGACATCGCCAAGAAGGCGGTGACCGGACCGAAGGTCGCCAAGGACGCGATCAAGAGCGGCAAGATCCAGAACGCCTCGGTCAAGGCGACGGACCTGGCGGCCGGCGTCGTGCCGCAATTCGCCTACGGACGGGTGAACAAGGCGGGCGCCAGCGTCACCGCGCAGGCCGGAGCGGTCGGGATCACGGGAGTCGCCAGCGGCGGCCCCGGCGTGATCTGTTACGACCTCGGCTTCGTCCCGGTGTCGGGTTCGGCGACGACGGCGCAGAAGGCACTCGCCCAGCGCGGCGCGACGACCGAGCTCCTGATTGGCGCCTCGGCCGGGTGCGCCGCGCCGTTCACCGACGCGGCAACGGTCACCAAGGACCCGGACGCGCCGTTCGACCCGAACGACGAGGACGTCTACGTCCAGTTCGTCGGCTGACCGGACTCAGCGAGCGCCGGCGCGACGCACGCGTTGGCGCCGGCGCTCGCGCCGACCCTCTCCGCTCTCTCTCGCGCCACGCCACCCTGGCTCGCCTCAGTTCACCGACGGGTCGTCCGGCATCCGGGCGATCAGCGCGAACTGGCCGCCCTTGCGCGCGAGCACGTCCTGCCAGAGCGCCTCGGGATCGTCGGGAAACAGCTCTGCTCCCAACGGCGGCTCCACGATCCAGGCCTCCTCCGCGAGCTCTCCCTCGAGCTGGCCTGCGCCCCACCCCGAGTAACCGGCGTAAACCCGCCCGCGCCGGACCGCGCGCTCCAGGCGCTCCCCCTCGGTCTCGGCAGCGACGAACCCGACGTCGGCCGCCACGATCCACGCCGCCGCATCCGGTTCCGAGAACTCCGCCAGCACCACCAGTGCCTGGGGCTGGACCGGACCGCCGATGAACACGGGCTCGCCGTCGACGACGGCCCCCAGCTCCGGCGCGACCTCGTCGACCGAGGTTTCCGAGGGCCGGTTGAGGACCACTCCCATCGCCCCTTCGGAGGTGTGCTCGGTGATCAGAATCACCGTGCGCGCGAAATTGGGGTCCAGCAGTGCCGGAGAGGCGATCAGCAGCTTGCCCCGCAACGATTCGTCCATGGCGTATGGCTAATTCTTGCTGGTGACTCGCGGCGGTGCAGCGGTCCTGGCATGAGCGCTTTGCCTCGCTAACCTCGGGCGCAGTGATCAAGGACGTTTCCGAAGCGACCTTCATGAACGACGTCGTCGAGCGCTCGCGCGAGGTGCCCGTCGTGGTCGACTTCTGGGCGGAGTGGTGCGGCCCGTGCCGCCAGCTCGGCCCGGCGCTCGAGGCTGAGATCACGAAGCGCGATGGCGAGGTCGAGCTCGCCAAGCTCGACGTCGACGCCAACCCGTCGCTGGCGGCGAGTTTCGAGATCAGGGGCATCCCGGCCGTCAAGGCGTTCAAGGACGGCCAGGTGGCATCCGAGTTCACCGGCGCGATCCCCCCGGCCCAGATTTCCAAATGGCTCGACGAGCTCGTCCCCTCGAAGGCGGACAGGCTCGTCGAAGAGGGCGATGAGGAGTCGCTGCGCGCGGCGCTCGAGCTCGACCCGCGACAGACCGCGGCGGCCGTGAGGCTCGGGCGGCTCCTGCTCGAGCGCGATCAGGCGCAGGAGGCGCGGGAGCTGTTCGACCGCTTCGCGGGCGACTTCGTGATCGACGGTCTCGCCGCGCGGGCGCCCCTGGCGTCTGGAAACGGAAACGGGAGCGGTCCGAGTGCCAACCTCGCGGACGCCTTCGAAGCCTGGGACGAACGGGACCACGAGCGCGCCCTCGAATTGCTCCAGGACGCGTTTGCGTCCGAGGACGATCCAGAGCGTCGCGACCTGATCCGCAAGGTGATGGTCGCGATCTTCACGGAGCTCGGCGCCGACAGCGAGCTCGCGCGCTCGCACCGCCGCCGGCTCGCCGCGGCCCTTCACTAGGGGCGACTCGCGTGGACACCGATCCCGGCGGCGTTGGCGTCTTCGCGGCCCTCGCCGCCGGCCTCGTCTCCTTCCTCTCCCCCTGCGTGCTGCCCCTCGTGCCCGGCTACCTCTCGGCGGTGACCGGGATCCAGCCCGCCGACCTCGACCAAGCCGACTGGCGCCGGGTGCTGGTCCCGAGTCTGCTCTTCATCGGTTCCTTCTCGGTGATCTTCATCCTCCTCGGGCTCACCGCCACGGCGCTCGGCCAGACCCTGAGGGACAACCAGGACCTGCTCGAGAAGATCGCCGGGGTGCTGATGATCGTGCTGGGCGTCATCTTCGTCGGCAGCATGTTCATCGCCCGCCTGAGCCGCGAATGGCACGTCGACTCGCTGCTCGCGCGCGCCGGCCGGGGCGGCCCGGTCGTGGTCGGCGCGGCCTTCGCCATCGCCTGGACACCGTGTGTCGGGCCGACGCTGGGGGCGATCAACGCCCTGGCCGCGGTCAACGGCAACGTCCTTCAGGGAATGGGGCTGCTGGCGGTCTACTCGGCCGGGCTCGCAATCCCGTTCCTGATCACCGCGCTGGCGTTCTCGCGGATGACCACGGCGTTCGCGGCCGTCAAGCGCCACTACTGGGTGATCACCACAATCGGGGGCCTGATCCTGATCGCGATGGGGATCCTGATCCTCACCGGCGAGTTCTTCCAGCTCAACATCGAGGCCCAGAAGCTGACGAACGACCTCGGGCTGAACCTCTAGCTAGACGGGTGGGACGACCGGCTCCTCGAGCGGGGTGCCGATCGCCTCGGTCTCCTCGATTCCGTGGCCTTCGCCCTCGCGCGAGCAGACGATCCGGAAGCGCCCGGTGCCGAGGTTCGGGTCGGGCACGATCGGCAGCCCGCGGATCTCCTCCCACCCCAGCCGCTCGATCTCGAACGGGCTCATCCGGACCTCGGCGGCGGGCCACGGACAGCTCGCGTTGTGCTGGTCGATCGCCCTAGAGATCGCCTCGAGATTCTTCGCCTCGGCGCCGCCGGTCACTTGGCTGAGGTTACCGCGACGTGAGAGGATTCCGGGCATGTCCGACGACCGTCTGACTGGGCTCGATTCCTCGTTCCTGCACCTGGAGCGCGGTCCCGCCCACATGCACGTCGCCTCGACCACCCTGTTCGAGGGCCCCGCGCCCGACTACGTCCGGCTTCGCGAGCACCTCGCCTCGCGGCTCCACCTGGTGCCGCGGTTCCGCCAGAAGCTCGCCTTCGTGCCCCTCGGCCAGGGCCGGCCGAGGTGGGTCGACGACCCCCACTTCAACATCGAGTACCACCTGCGGCACACCGCGCTCCCCCCTCCCGGCGGCGAGGACCAGCTGCGAACGCTCGCGGCGCGCGTGTTCTCTCAACGGCTCGACCGCTCGAAGCCGCTCTGGGAGATGTGGCTGGTCGAGGGTCTCGAGGACGAGCGCTTCGCCCTGGTCACGAAGAGCCACCACTGCCTGGTCGACGGCGTCTCCGGGGTTGACATAACGACGGTCCTCTTCGACGCCTCCGCGGACGCCGACCCAATCTCCGACCCGCCGGCCTGGACGCCGCGGCCTGAGCCGAGCGACGCGGCGCTCCTCGGCGAGGCGCTGGTCGAGCGCGCCACCACCCCGCGCGAGGTGGCGCGTGGAGCGCGGGCGGTCCTGCGCGGGCCGCGCCAGGTCGCCCGCGCCGGGGTCGACGCCCTCGAGGCCGCGGGAACGTTCGCCCGCGCGGGGTTCGGCGCGCCCCCGTCGCCGTTCAACGTCGACATCGGCCCGTATCGGCGCTTCGCCACCGTGCGTGCGGACCTCGACGAGATCAAGCGGATCAAGAACGAGGCGGGCGGCACGGTCAATGACGTCGTGCTCGCGGTCGTCGCCGGGGCGCTCGGCATCTACCTGCGCGGCCGGGGCTACTCCACGCACGAGCTCGAGATGCGCGCGATGGTCCCGATCAGCGTCCGCGCGGCCGACGAGCACGGCGCCCTCGGCAACCGCGTCTCGTCATTCATGGCGCCGCTTCCCGTCGGGATCACCGACCCACTCGAGCGTCTGCGCGCGGTGTCGAAGACGATGGGCGACCTGAAGGAGTCAAAGCAGGCGGTCGGGGCGACCCTGCTGACTGAGCTGACCGACTTCGCTCCACCGACGATCGCCGGCCAGGCGGCGCGGCTGCAGTCGCGTCAGCGGTTCTTCAACCTCGTCGTCACCAACGTGCCGGGGCCGCAGTTCCCGCTTTACCTCATGGGGCGCCGGCTGGAGGCGATCTTCCCGATGGTTCCGCTGGCCAAGCGCCAGGCCGTGTGCTTCGGGATCATGAGCTACGACGGTCAGGTCAACTTCGGCCTCATCGGCGACTTCGACGCGATGACCGACCTGGACCTCCTCGCCGGCGATCTCCACGCGTCGCTGGACGAGTTGAGCGAAGCGACCGGGTCGCAGCCGAAGCGCCGCAAGAGCGCTCGCAGGCGAAGGACGGCGCCCGCCAGGTCCTGAGGGTCCTACGGGCCGAGGTCGCGGAGGAACTCCGGCTCGTGCGCCTCGATGAACACGAACAGCGGGTGCGGGACGTCCTTGCTGGTCGCCTTGTCGGCCGGATCTGAAACCGGCTCGTCCTGTTCGGCGAGCGGTTCGTCGGCGTCCTGCCAGAAGAGCTGCGCCGCGTTCCAGCGACGCCTGCGAACCTCGGCGTGCTCGAGGCCCTCCTCGCCGAGCACCTGCCTGACCGCTCGCTCGGCCTCGTTCGCCGCCTCGGCGTTCTGGGTGTAGACGTAGATCTTCTCGCCGTCGCGGGTGACGATCACCCGGTCGCCGAGGCGCTCCTCGACCTCGTCGTCGAGGTCAAGGGTGCGCAGGCGCTCGGAGAGCTTGCCGTGCAGCGACTCGTGAAGATCGACCTCGACGCGGTATTCGTCGTCTGCCATCGCGGGCGCGAGGCTACCAGCCGTTCGGTCTACGCTGGGCCGACATGGACCAGGTGATCCAGGTCATCGGCGCCCTGCTGATCCTCGCCGGCTTCGCCGCGGCCCAGTTCGGCGCCCTGCGAGTGGATTCGGTCCTCTACCTGGTCCTCAACCTGGCCGGCTCGCTGGTGCTCGCCTACCTGGCCGCGATCGACGACCAGTGGGGCTTCCTGCTGCTCGAGGCGGTCTGGGCGATCGTCTCGGCCTGGAGCCTGATCCGGGTGCTGCGCGGCCTGCCGGTCGCCGGCGGGCACTGACCGGGGGTCGTCCGGACCGGTCCGTATAGCTACCCCGATGGAGCCCGGGTCGGGTGCCAACAGGCCGCTGCCTGGCGAACGTCTGCGCGGGTCCGGGTACGGCCTCGTGCTCGTGCTGATCCTGGTCACGCTGGGGCTCCAGCTCGCCGCCACCGACAGCGAGGCGGTGCGGGTGGCGACGATCGCGATGCAGAGCGCCACCCTGCTCGCCGCGTTCCACGTCTCCGGCGTGCCGGTCTGGATGTTCCGCGCCGCGGTGGGCGCGACCGTCATCGCCTGCCTGAGCGTCGCCGGCGTGCTGATCGGCTCGGGCAGCCTCGATGAGGCCGCCACGCGCGCCGTCGGCCTGCTGCTGGTGCTGGTCGCCCCGGCGGCGATCGTCATGGGCGCGACCCGCCACTTTCGCGCCTCCGGCGGGGTGACGATGACGACGATGTTCGCGGTCCTCTGCATTTACTTGCTTTTAGGTATGGCATTCGCGTACGTCTTCGGGATCGCCGACGCGATCCAGAGCGAGCCCTTCTTCGCCGCAGGTCAGGCGGAGAACCAATCCGACTTCCTCTACTTCAGCTTCACCACCCTGACCACGACCGGGTACGGCGACTTCACGGCCGGCACGGACTTCGGCCGCTCGCTGGCGGTCACGGAGGCGCTCATCGGTCAGATCTACCTCGTCACCGTGGTCGCGCTCATCGTCGGCAACATGGGGCGTGGACCGATCCGCAGGTGACCGCAGCGCCGCCGAACGGCGGTTGGTCGCCCGCCGCCGGCGCGTTGCCGTGGGCGTGGTCGCCGCGCTCGCGGCGGTGGCGGGCCTGATCGTCGGCGCCGGCTCCGGGGACGACGGCGGTGATGCCGCCGAGACGGGCGGCGATGCCGCCGCCCCACCTCCGCCGGCCTGTCCAACCGAGATCGCCTCGAGCGTGCGGCGGCTCGCCGGGGCGGGGGTCATGGTGCGGATGGAGGACACCGCCACCGACGAGCTGCTGGCGCTCGCGCGCGCGGGCGAGCTCGGCGGGGTGATCCTGTTCCCGTCGACCGGAGCTGCCGTGAGCGCCCTCGGCGACGAGGTCTCTCGCCTCCGTCGCGCCGCGCGTCGCGCGGGTTTCCCGGAGCCGCTGGTGGCGATCGACCAAGAGGGCGGCGAGGTCAAGCGCCTGCCCGAAGAGCCGCCTGAAACCGCGCCTTCGACGATCGCCGCCGAAGGAAACGCCGCCACCGCCCGGGCCGAGGGCACGGCCACCGGCAAGGCGCTTGCCGGGATCGGGATCGACGTCGACCTCGCTCCGGTGCTCGACCTCGGCCTCGAGGGCTCGTTCATCGCCTCGCGTAGCTTCGGCGTGGACCCGGGCCCGGTCGCCGAGCTCGGTCTGGCCTTCGCCGACGGGCTCGGCGAGGCCGGCCTCGCGGCGACCGCGAAGCACTTTCCGGGGCTCGGCCTGGCGGTCGCCAACACGGACCTCGGCCCGAGCGTCATCGAGGCCACGCGGGAGGAGCTGGCACCCGGCCTGCGGCCATTCCGGCGGGCGAGCGAGGCCGCGATCCCGGCGATCATGGTCTCCAACGCGATCTACACGGCTTACGACGCGGAGCGGCCGGCGACGCTGTCGCCGAAGATAGTCGGCGGCCTGCTGCGGCGCGACTCGGGCTACGACGGCGTCGTGGTCACCGACGACCTCGGCGCCGGCGCGATCACGCAGTCACGGGCTCGACGAGGGCGACGCCGCGGTCGCGGCCACCCGGGCCGGCGCCGACGTGCTCCTGTTCGCGCTCAGCGACGGCTCGGCCGCCCGCGCGGCGCTGGTCGCCGCGGCTCGCCGCGACGACTCGATTCGGTGCGGCGTTGCGCGGCGCCTGCGCCAGGCTGACGGCCCTGCGGGCCCGGCTGGTTAGCCGGACAGGCTCGCCTTGAGCTCGGCGTTGTCGCGGGTGTAGTTCCAATCGCGGCGGATGTTGTCGAACCCGTGCACCCGCGTATCGGCGTTGACGATCACCGCCGTGACCCGCTCGTAGTCGCCCGGCGACGGCAGCGCGACGGAGGCGCGTCCGCCCTTGTCAGGTACTTCACCTTCATCACCACCTGACCGCCGGCGTCATCGTCGCGGCCCACGAGCGCCACCCCGGCGCGAACGTCGCCCGCCGAGAGCGAGAGCTTTAGCTTGCCGCCGCCGGCTCCGCGGACGTCCATGAGCCGGTAGGCCATGTGGTCGAGGACAACGCGCTTGTGCGCCGACTTCTTCAATGAGCCCTTGCGGGTGACGTCGGGGTAGGACGCTGCGTCCGGGAAGCCCAGCGAGCGCCACTCGGCGGTCGCGGCGGCGAAGCGGGCGAACTCGGCTCCGAGGCCAGGGCCGTTTCGGTCCCGAATCGCGCGATCGAGCGCGGCGGCCGCGAAGTCCTTCGGATTCACCTTCGGCGCCCGAGACCAGGCGCCGACGATGACGCTCGGCCCGTAGGCGCGGAGGGTGCTCAGGAAGTGGTTGAAGGTCGCCAGGCCGTAGATCCGCAGCCCGCGGCCGCCGTCGAAATCGGTCACCGGGACGTGCGGGGTCCGCGCGAACGTCTTCAGATAGGAGTTGACGTAGTCGTTGTCGTTCGGGAACACCAGCTCCTCCGTCCAGACGGCCGTCGACTCGAAGAGCCAGCCGTCGGTTCTCGCGTCCTGGCGGAACTGGAGCACGTGGTTGTACTCGTGCGCGATCGTCACCTCGAGCGGGACCTGGGGTCCGGGTAGCCGAACTCCGCAGGCGAGAAGTCGTTGTCCATGACGAGGTAGGCGAAGCAGGTGCGACTGCAGCTCTGCGCCGGCGGCGGGTCGGGGGCCGAATAGCCGAACAGCCCCTCCCCCCCGACGTCGACCAGATAGATGTCGGTGACCGGGCTGCCGCCGAGGCTCCCGTCGGGCTTCGGGGGAGGCCAGCCGATCGGCCCGTTTTCGACCGCGTAGGACTGCTCGGCGGCGATGTCGATCTTCTCGACGTAGTCGGGCACACCGTGGATCCCGCCGGCGTCGGTCAGGCTCGGCGCGTCCTTCGACGAGGTCACGTAGTGCACGCAGAAGTGAGCGCCGCAGTACGGCGCCGCCTCCGGTACCGAGTAGGAGTCGCCGATCGGATCGCGATTGTCGGTCGGTCGCGCCAGGATCGCCTTCGCGCGGCGCCGCTCGGCCCCCTCCAACCGGGGCAGGGCGTGGGCGAGATCGCGAAGCGCCAGGCTCGGATCGGCGCTCGCCGGGGTCGCCGGCGCCGGACCGGGCACCGAATCCGCGGGTGTGATTCCCGGTGTGAGCGCCTGCTCGGCGGCCTCGAGCGCGGCGGCCGGGGGCGGCTGTCCGGGGCCGGCGTCGGCCGAGGCGGTGGCGGGCAGCGCGAGGGCGACGGCGGCGACGAGCGCCGCGGCGATCAGCCTCCCCCTCGATTCGATTGCTCCCAAAGCCCCTGACCGCCTCTCGCTATCGCTGCTGTGCACCCGCACGGCCATCCTAGAGCTCATCACGCGGGCCGCGACCTCGCCTGCATACTGATGAACATGCCGGAGAGCAAAAAGGTGCGCCTGGCGCTCGCGCAGATCGACCCCACGGTCGGCGACCTCGACGGCAACGCCAGGCTGATCGCCGACTGGATCGGCCGGGCCCGCGAAGCCGACGCCGACGTGGTCGTCTTCCCCGAGCTCAGCCTGCCGGGCTACCCGGCCGAGGACCTCTACTTAAAGCACCACTTCGCCGCCGAGAACGTGGCCGCGCTCGAGCGCCTCGCGCGAGAGGCAGTCGGGATCGCCGTGATCGTCGGCTTCGCCGAGCCGGCCGAGGGAAGCCGTGGAGCCGAGGGCGAGCGCCGCTCGGACTCGCCCTCGCGCCGCCCGGTACACAACGCGCTCGCCCTCCTCGAGGACGGGAGGATCGCGGCCGTCTACCGCAAGAACAGGTTGCCCAATTACGGCGTCTTCGACGAGGTCCGCTACTTCGAGCCGGGCACCGAGCCGGTGGTCGCCGAGATCCCGGGCGTCGCGGTGGGGCTGACGATCTGCGAGGACCTCTGGGAGCCCGGCCCGCCGGCCTCGCTCGAGGCGCAGGCGGGCGCGCGGCTGATCGTCAACCCGTCGGGATCCCCGTACCTGCGCGGGAAGGGCCGCGACCGCGAGCAGATGTTCGCCGAGCGCGCCCGCGCCTACGCAGTCCCGATCGCCTTCTGCAACCTCGTCGGCGGCCAGGACGAGCTGGTCTTCGACGGCCACAGCTTCGTCGTCGATCCCGAGGGCCGGGTGGTGGCTCGGGCAAAGCAGTTCCAGGAGGACCTGCTGGTCTGGGACTTCGGGGGCGACGAGCAGGCCCGGATCGAGCCCCTGCTCGACGACCTCGACGAGGTCTACGCGGCCCTCACCCTCGGGCTGCGCGACTACGTGCGCAAGAACGGCTTCCGCGAGGTGATCGTCGGGCTCTCCGGGGGGATCGACTCGGCGCTCGTGGCCGTGCTCGCCGCCGACGCGGTCGGCGCCGAGAACGTCGTCTGCGTGGTCATGCCGTCTCCCTACTCCAGCCCCGAGACCCAGGAGGATGCGCGCACGATCGCCCGCAACCTCGGCGCCGAGCCGGTCGAGATCCCGATCGAGCCGGCGATGCGCGCGTACGAACAGATGCTCGCCGACGCGGGCGGCGCCAAGGGGGTGACGGCCGAGAACATCCAGGCGCGCATCCGCGGCAACCTGCTCATGGCGATCTCCAACACCCGCGGGGCGCTCGTGCTCTCGACCAGCAACAAGAGCGAGGCGTCCGTCGGCTACACGACCCTGTACGGGGACATGGCGGGCGGGCTCTCCGTGATCAAGGACGTCCCCAAGCAGCTCGTTTACGAGCTGCTGAAGCGCCGCAACGAACGGGCCGGAAGTGAGCTGGTGCCCCGCTCGGTCATCGAGCGCGCGCCGTCGGCCGAGCTGCGCGCGCAGCAGCGCGACGACGACACCCTGCCGCCGTACGAGGTCCTCGACCGCGTGCTCGAGGGCTACGTCGAGCGCGACCGCTCGGCCGAGGAGATCGCCGCCGAGGGGCTGCCCGCCGACGTCGTCGCCGAGACGATCCGGATGGTCGACCGCGCCGAGTACAAGCGGCGCCAGGCGGCGCCAGGCATCCGCATCACGAGCAAGGCCTTCGGCCGCGACCGGCGCCTGCCGATCACGAACCGCTACGGCGGCTAGGTCGTCCGCCGAACCGGAAGTTAACTCCGCTATAGGGGGGACAACTTCGCGTTCGGCGGAGCCGCGGCTACGCCGCGGGCCTGACCGCGATCGTCATCCGAACCAGAGCGCAGAGGCGGCCGTCGTCGTCCGTGAGCTCGCAGTCCCAGACCCAGGTGGTGCGGCCGCGGTGGCGCACGGTGGCGCGGGCGTTTACGTGGCCTTCGGAGATCGGGCGTAGAAAGGTCGCATGGTTGGACTGGCCGAACGCGAGCATGCCGTCGTCGCGGACCGCGAGCCAGGTGGCGTGCGAGCAGATCGATTCGGCGATCACGGCGTAGGCGCCGCCGTGGACGACGCCATAGGGCTGCAGCAGGCGCTCGCCGACCTCGACCCGGCCAGTGGCGAGCTCCGGCCCGCGCTCGCCGTACTCGATGCCGAGCATCTCGCTCAGCCCGCCGTGGCCCTGCGCGCCCTCCATCAAGCGCGCCAGCTTACTTGCGCGCACGCCAGGTCCGATCCGTAGGCTTCCGTCCCTTCCGATGGCGATCACCTCCGACCAGCGCGCCGTCCTTCAGCTCCTGCTCGAACGAGGTCAGTCCTACTCCGACCTTGCGACGCTGCTCGGGGTCGACGAAGCGGAGGTGCGCTCGCGGGCGCGGGCGGCGCTGACGGAGCTCGGCGGCACCGACCCGGACCGCAACGTCGGCCTCACCGACTACCTCCTCGGCCAGGCGGACCCGATCGGCCGCGCCGACGTCGTTCGCCACCTGCAGTCGGACCCCGCCGATCACCAGCTCGCCAGCGACCTGGCGGGGATCCTCCGGGGCGCGTTTCCGGAGGCGGAGCTCCCGCGGCTCCCCGGCGAGCCTCGCCAGCCGCGACGGCCAAAGCGCCCGGCCGGTGACGAGGCCGAGGCCGCCTCGAGGTTCGGGGGCATCAGCCTCTCGCAGAGCCAGACGCGGCTGTTCGCGATTCTCGGGGCCGGCGCGGTGATCCTGATCGCCGCCGTGCTGGGACTCACCGGGGCCTTCGGGGGCGACGACGAGCCCTCGACGGCGGCCTCGACGACGACCACGGCCGGCACCGACGAGGGGCAGCAGCTCGAGCGCGTAAGCCTGAGGCCCGTGGGCGGCGGCGACGCCAGCGGGCAGGCGGTCTTCGGTCTCGCGACGAACGATCAGGCCTACGTCGACATCAGGCTGTCCGGCCTCGACCCCGCCCCCCAGGGTCAGACCTACGTCATCTGGCTGCTGCTGAACGAGGATCAGGGATATCCGCTGTCGCCGATCGCCGTCGACGACCAGGGCAGCTTCCAGGACCAGTTCTCGATCCCGTCGGCGGTGCTCCCGGTGATCGCCCGGGTGCAGCTCGTCGACGTCTCGATCGCGCCGGTCAAGGAGATTCGCACGCTGGTCCAGGACGCGATCGAGAACACCCAGCTCGTGCTCGAGAAGCCGGGCGAGACGGTTCTCCGCGGCCAGGTGCCGAAGGTGCGCGCCTCGGGCGGCAACGGCAGCTCGAGCTCGGACGGTTAGAGACGAGTGGCCGGCAGCAGCTTGCCGGGGTTCATGATCCCGGCCGGGTCGAGGCGCTCCTTCAGCGCCCGCAGGCTCTCCACCCCAAGCTCGCCGACCTCGGCGCTCATGTAGGGCGCGTGGTCACGGCCGACGGCGTGGTGGTGGGTGATCGTGCCGCCGGTGGCGACGATCGCCTCGCAGGCGGCCGTCTTGACGGCGCGCCACTGGTCGATCTCGGCCCCCGGCCGCCGCGGGGCGATGAACGTGTAGTAGAGCGAGGCGCCGTCGCGGTAGGCGTGCGAGAGGTGACACATCACCAGCCCGGGCGTTCCCTGGTCGCGCATCGCGCGGTCCAAGGCGCCGCCCACGGCCGAGTAGAGCTCACCGAGCCGGGACCAGGTGTGCGCCGTCTCGAGCGTCTCGACCATGTAGCCGAGGTCCATAGCTCGTCGCGCAGATACGGGCCCTCATACCGGCCGCGCTCCCACGCCCGGCCCGGCGCCTCGCCGAGCGAAACCGCGCCGCCCGCCCGCAGCAGCGGCGCCGAGCGGGCGCGTGCGCGGTCGACCGCCTCGGGGCTTCCCTCCCAGCCGCAGATCACCAGGCAACCGCCCGACCGGCGGCGCAGGCTCAGGTAGGCGTCGAGCGCCGCTCGGCGCAGCCCGCGGGTGCCGGCGATCCCGAGCGAGATGCGCGTCTCCGCCTCGTCGGAGAGCCGGGTGACGTCCGGCAGCGCGTCGGCCTGCGCCAGCGAGCGGATGAGCTCCCTGCCGGCGGCGAAGTCGGCCGCGATCCAGCCCTCGTAGCGGCGGCGCTCCGGCGCCTCGCGGACCCGGACGGTGGCCTCGGTGATCACGCCGAGCGTCCCCTCGGAGCCGAGGATCAGCTCGCGCAGGGACGGGCCGGCGGCGGTGTGCGGCGTCGCCAGCGTCCGGAGTTCGCCCTCCGGACTGGTGAGCGCGATCGAGGTCACGAGGTCGTCGAACCGGCCGTAGCCGGCCGACGCCTGTCCGGCCGAGCGGGTGGCGGCGAAGCCGCCGATCGTCGCGTACTCGAACGACTGCGGGAAGTGGCCGATCGTCAGGCCTTGTGAGGCGAGCGCTGCCTCGGCCTCGGGGCCACGCAGGCCCGGGCCCAGGGTGACGGTCATCGACACGCCGTTGACCTCGACGCCGCGGAGGCGGCGCAGGTCGAGGGAGATCAGCCGGTCGTGCGCTCCCGGGTCCGGGTCGACGCCGCCGACGACGCTGGTGCCGCCGCCGAACGGGACCACCGCCACGCCCTCGCGCGCGCAGGCCTCGAGCAGCGCGCCCACGACGGCCGCGTCGGCCGGGATGACGATCGCGTCCGGGGCGCGCTCCAGCCGCCCGCTGCGCATCCGGACCAGGTCCGGGTAGCTCTTCCCGGCAGCCCTGCGAATTCGCTGCTCGTTCGAGTCGAGGATCGAGTCGGCGCCGACCGTGGCGACCACCCGGTCCGGTATCGGCCGTGGCTCGGGGAGACCCACCTCCTCGACGGACACCCGCTCAGCCGGCTCGGCCGCTCCGAGCTCGGCCCGAAGCATCGCGAGGGCGGCGTCCGACAGCGCCAGTCGCTTCGAGGGATCGCCCCAGCCCCACCACTTCGGGGCCACGGCCTCAGGCTGGCCCATCGCCCACCAGCGCGCGTTCGATTCCGTCGAGCGCCTCCTCCAGGCGCCGGCCGGCGGCGCCGCGCATCATCGTCGACCCGAGCTTCGAGAGCCCGCGTAGGCGCTCGTCGCTGACCATCGTCACCCTGGTCCCCTGCCCGTCGGGGGCGAGCTCGACTTCGAGCGCCGACGCGCGCAGCACACGCTCGAACGGCGTGCCGTCCACCTCCTGCTCCCAGGCGTAGCGACGCGGCTCGGTGGACCCCGCGCAGTGAAAGTCCGCGCGGACGCCCGTTCCGCGCTCGGTCTCGAGCACGGTCGTCCAGTGCGCCCGGGCCGTCCCGGCGCCGCGCACGTCCTCGACGCGCTTCGCCCGCGGCCACCAGCGGGGAATGCTGTGGGGATCGGAGATCAGGTCCCACACGCCCTGCGCATCGGCCCCGATCACGCGGCTGCGCTTTACGCGTGGCATCGCCCCGGCTAGATGGTCTACTCGGCCGCCGAGGTGAGCCGCCGCAGGTCGCGCACCAGGAGCAGGTGCTTGAGGTGGCCCGTGACGCCGGCGAGGCTCTCGAGGTTCTCGATCGCCTCCTTGCGCCGGGCCTGGCTGCGGGACCGCAGCGACGCCCCCATCAGCTGCTCGAGCAGCGCGGCCTCGCGGTCGGCGGAGGTCCTGAAGACGCGCAGGTTGCGCCCCGCGACCCCGAACGCGAGAGCTCGGCCGCGGCGCGGACGATCTCGAGGTCGGTCTCGTCGTAGGCGATCGCGGCCGTCGCGCCGCTGCGGCTGGACGATCCCGAACTCCTGCAGCTCGCGCAGGAAGGAGTCCTCGACGCCCGCCTGCTCGACCAGGTCTCGCGGGTGAGGCTGGTGACCGGCGCGTCGACCGAGCCGGCGCGACGCTTGGAGCCCTCCCCGCTGGGCCTGCGGCCCGTGAAGCTTCCGGTCGAGAGCTCCTGCCGGATGACCCGCAGCGGCAGGAACTCGTCGCGCTGCATGCGCAGGATCGCCTGCAGACGCTCGACGTCGGCCTGGCTGTACAGGCGGTAGCCGCCCTGGGTGCGGCGCGGCGAGAGCAGCTTCTGGTCCTCCAGGTACCGGATCTTCGAGATCGAGATGTCGTCGAATTCCTGGCTGAGGATCTTCGCCACGGCGCCGATCGTGAGCGCCTTACGCGGCCGCGAATCGCTCTGGCTGTCGCCGGACGCGCGGGCCTGCCTGTCGCGTTTCCGGTGGCGATCGCCATCCGCCGCTCCCTCACTTCTCCAGGTAGCTGAGCTTGTACTTGCCGATCTGGATCTCGTCGCCGTCGGAGAGCCGATGCGACTCGATCCTGCGGCGGTTCACGTAGGTGCCGTTGAGCGAACCCAGATCGTCGATGTAGTAGCCGTCCTGGCGATGGACCAGCAGGGCGTGGTTGCGCGAGACGGTGACGTCGTCCAGGAACACGGCGGCGTCGGGCGTGCGGCCGATGGTCATGCGCTCCAGGTTGGCCGGAGAAGCTCTCGCCCGCACGGCCGCCACCGGAGCGGATCACCAGCGCCGCGCCGGCCTTGCCGACCTCCTCGTCGATGTCGATCGGCTGGTATTCGCCGGTCTCGTCGACCCTGTAGGTCATCGTCGCCGGCTCGTCGGCGCCCTCGGGCCTGCCGAGGTACGCGCCGCACTTCTGGCAGTAGTTGGCGCCCTCGGGGTTGACGAAGCCGCACTCGGGGCAGTGGAGGCCACTTACCCGATGTCCTCCTCCGGCGC
Source organism: uncultured Solirubrobacterales bacterium (assembly GCA_963793775.1). Classification (GTDB taxonomy): domain Bacteria; phylum Actinomycetota; class Thermoleophilia; order Solirubrobacterales; family 70-9; genus WHSW01. The sequence continues at coordinate 60,873 of CAWCBM010000010.1, read as the reverse complement.
GCCGGCACCTTGCCGAGCAGGATGTCGGTGAGCTGCTGGACGTCGGCGCCGGTGATCGTGGCGTCGCCGGCCTCGTGCTTGGTCCTCAGGCGGTTGACGAGCTCGGCACGCAGGATGTCGATCTTTCCGTGCAGGACGCGGCGGCGGTAGGACACCTCGCGCTCCTCGTCGGTGAGCTCGTTGATCAGGTCCTTGAGCTCCTCGTCGTTCAGCGAACCGATGTCGGGGAAGGTCTCGTCGTATTGGTCGTCTCATCTCCCGGTCCGTGGCTCCGGCCTGTAGGCCGGCTGGCGCGATTATAAGGCCGCGCCGCAAACTTCAACTTGAGCTTGACGTTTGCGAAGTTGCGCGGCCCGCCGCGCGACCCTCGCGGCGCGGACGTAGACGGCGGTGGCGACGACCGACATCGCGACCCCGACGACGAACCCCACGTCGATCAGCCACCAGTCGAACACCATGCTCAAGAAGACGCCGCCGAAGACGAGAAGACGGCGATCCGGCCGATCCAGTTGATCTCGAGGTCGACCCCGCGCCGCAGCGCCAGCTCGGCGAGCACCAGGGTGACCAGCTCGCGCACCGCCAGCAGGGCCAACGCCCAGCGGGGCAGGAGCTCGAAGTGCCAGCAGACCGCCGCTCCCGCGAGCACCGTCAGCCGGTCGACGACCGGGTCCAGCAGCGCCCCCATGCGCGAGTACTGGCCGGTCGCGCGGGCGAGGAACCCGTCGACGTAGTCGCCGAGCGGCGATCGCGAAGAAGATCAGCGCCGCGGCGCGGTCGCCCGCCCGTCGTCGGAGTCGAAGGCGAGCACGCAGAACACCGGCATCGCGGCGAGCCTGACGTAGCCGATCAGGTTGGGGATCGTCCACGGATGTAGGGGCGCGCCGCGGCGGGTCTGCCCCCGGCGTCGGCCCAGAGCGGTCGATCCCGAACAGCCGCGCCGCTTGGAGCCGCGTCGGCCGCGGTTCTCAGGATCCGCCCGGCACAGGATCTCCCCGCGCGGCGCGCGGCGTCGGCGACCGCGAGCCGGTGCTCGGTGCCCGCCGCCGCTCCTGGGACTCGAACTCACCCTCGGCCAGGGCGCCTTTCGGCCGACGACGACCCGCAGAGGGCAGCCGAGCAGCTCGGCGTCGGTGAGCTTCTCCCCCGGCCCGCCTCGCGGTCGTCATAGACCACCTCCAGCCCGGCCTCGTCGAGCTCCTCGTAGAACCGCTCGGCGGCTGCGATCGTCTCGTCGCCCGCACTGCCGAGCGCGACGAGGTGCACGTCCCAGGGCGCCAGCGCGGGCGGCCAGACGATCCCCTTCTCGTCGGCGTTCTGCTCGATCGCCGCGGCGATGATCCGCGCGGGGCCGATCCCGTAGCTGCCCATCACGATCGGCGTTGGAGCGCCGTCGGGATCGAGATAGGTGGCGCCGAGAGGCTCCGAGTAGCGGGTCCCGAGCTTGAAGATGTTGCCCACCTCGATCGCGGGCTCGATCTCGATCGGCGCCGCCCGCGGGCGCAGTGTCGCCGGCCTCGACCGAGCGGATGTCGAGCTCCTCGAAGGCGAAGTCGCGCCCGGGCTCGACCCCGATCAGGTGGGCGTCGGGGCGGTTGGCGCCGGCGAAGTAGCCGCTCGCCCTGATCGCCTCGTCCTTGATCACCGGCAAGCCGGCGCCGACCGGCCCGATGAAGCCCGGCGGGGCCGAGCTCGGCCTCGATCTCGTCGGCGGTAGCCTGGCGGAAGCCGGCGCCGAGCGCGTTCGCGAGCTTGATCTCGTTCAGCCGGTGGTCGCCGCGAACCAGCGCCAGCACCATGCCGCGCCCCTCGACGATCACCGGGATCGCCTTCAGCGCCGCCCCGGCGGGCACCCCGAGGGCATCCGGCGACCTCGTCGACCGTCGTCAGGCCCGGGCGTCGGCACCTCCCGCGGCTCGTCGAGCGGCGGCGGCAGCTCCATCGGCTTCGGCTCGCCGAGGCGACCTCGACGTTGGCGGCGTAACCGGGCGCCAGCGCGACCTCGTTCTCGCCCGCCTCGCACGGCGCCATGTACTCGTGCGCGCCGGAGCCGCCCATCATCCCGACGTCGGCCTCGACCTCGTACCAGCGTAGCCCGCAGCGGTCGAGGATCCGGCGCGTAGGCGCGCGCGGTGAAGCTCGTAGCTCTCGTCGAGCCCCTGCTGTCACGATCGAAAGAGTAGGAGTCCTTCATCGTGAACTCGCGAGTGCGCAGCACCCCCGCCCGCGGGCGCGGCTCGTCGCGCTCCTTGACCTGCAGGTGGTAGAGGATCTTCGGCAGCTCTCGATAGGAGCGCAGCTCGCGCGCGACGTGGAAGGTCAGCGCCTCCTCGTGCGTCATCGCGAGCACGTGCGGCGTGCCCTTGCGGTCCTCGAGCTTGAACAGCTCCTCGATCCCGTAGCGGCCCGTCTTGCGCCAGAGCTCCGCGGGCTGGAGCACCGGCATCAGCATCTCCTGGCCGCCGATTGCGTCGATCTCCTCGCGGACGATCGCCTCCACCTGGTTGACCACCCGGTAGCCGGCCGGCAGCCAGGTCCAGAGCCCGGACCCGAGCTGGCGGATGAGGCCCGCGCGGACCATGAGCCGGTGCGACAGCGCCTCGGCGTCGGCCGGGTCCTCGCGCAGGGTCGGCAGGAAGAGCTGCGAAAGGCGTGCCACGGCGCGGCGAGGCTACCTGCCGCCCTACCCTCTCCGTCACGTGAAGCTGATCATCCAGATCCCGTGCTTGAACGAGGAAGCAGACGCTCCCGACGGTGCTGTCGAAGCTTCCCCGCCAGCTCGAGGGCTTCGACGAGGTCGAGTGGCTCGTTATCGACGACGGGTCGACCGACCGCACCGCCCAGGTCGCGCGCGAGTGCGGCGCCGACCACATCGTCCGCCTGACGAACAACAAGGGGCTCGCCGCGGCGTTTCAGGCCGGCCTCGACGCGGGGCTGAAGCTCGGCGCGGACGTGATCGTCAACACCGACGCCGACGACCAGTACCCCTCCTCCGACATCCCGAAGCTGGTCGCTCCGATCCTCTCCGGCCGCGCCGACATGGTGGTCGGCAACCGCCAGGTGCGAAGCTCGAGCACTTCTCGACCTCGAAGAAGCTGCTTCAGCGGCTCGGCAGCTGGGTCGTGCGGCCGGCGCCTCCGGCACCGCGGTGCCCGACACGACCTCCGGCTTCCGCGCCTACAACCGCGAGGCGGCGTTGCAGCTGGTGGTGGTCTCGAACTTCACCTACACGCTCGAGAGCCTGATCCAGGCCGGCAAGATGCTGGTCGCCGTCGAGCACGTCCCGATCGCCACGAACCCGCAACGCGCGAGTCGCGGCTCTTCGACTCGACCGGCAACTACGTGCGCCGCAACGCGCTCGCGGTCTTCCGCGCCTACGTCCTCTACGAGCCGCTGAGGGTGTTCACGATCGCCGCCCTGCGCGTTCGCGATCGCGGCCCTGGCGGCCTGGAGCCCGTTCCTGATCGACTGGATCTTCAACGGCGACTCGAGCGGCCACCTGCAGTCGCTGATCCTCGGCGCCGTGCTGGCGCTGGTCGCGGTGCAGATGTTCGGCCTCGGGATCATCGGCGACGCGCTCGCCGGCCAGCGGGTGATCGCCCAGCGGACCTTCGAGCGCGTGCGGCGGCTGGAGCTCGAGGCCGGCGTTGAGCCCTCTCATCTCGAGTGACGCCGAGGCCGAGCGGCGCCCGCGCTCGGTTGAACACGATCTCCCTGTAGACGAAGAACTTCCCCAGCGCCGAGACGCAGACCGAGGCGCCGGTTGCGAGCAGGTAATCGATCCCCAATGCGAGATGAGCGATCAGGAACAGCCCATACTCGAGCGCCCTGAACAGCAGCGAGACAAGGGCGGTTTCGGCCATCTGGCGGCCGACCGGAGCCGACTGCCCGGGAAACACCCAGGCCCGAAGCAACGTGAAGTTGACGACGAAGGCGCCCGCCAGGGCCAGCGCCGGCGACAGCGTCTCGGAGATTCCGACCAGCTCGTGGAGGGCCGCGGTGCAGCCGATCACGAAGACGAAACGAGAACGCCGAGGCGACCGCGTAGCGGGGCATGTCGGCGAACCAGCTCACGGCGCGCGAGTGTAGTCGCGCGCACGGAGGCCGGGAACGAAGCACCGCCCCTGAATCCATCGTCGCCGCGGGCAGGCGGTACGGTCAACGTGTGAAGCAGGAGGTCCGCTTCTGCACCTCCGCGGACGGGGCCCGTCTCGCCTACGCCGTGCACGGACGGGGTCCGCCCCTCGTGAGGGTGGCGACCTGGCTGACGCATCTCGACTACGACTGGGAGAGCCCGGTCTGGCGACACTGGCTGGCGACGCTCGGCGAGCGCCACACGGTCATCCGATACGACGAGCGCGGCTGCGGACTCTCGGACCCCGAACCGGGGGATCCGTCGCTGGAGACCTGGGTCGCCGACCTCGAGGCCGTCGTCGACGCGGTCGGGGCGGAGCGCTTCGCGCTGCTGGGCGTTTCGCAAGGAGCCGCGATCGCGGTCAGCTATGCGGTGCGGCACCCGGAGCGAGTCAGCGATCTCGTGCTCTACGGTGGCTTCGCCCGTGGGCGGAGGCTCAGGGGCCAGCGCGAGCAGGACGACGCCGTCGTCGCGTCGATCAGGGCCGGCTGGACCCGTGTCGATCCCACCTACCGACACGTGTTCAGCGCGCTGTTCCTTCCGAACGGCACGCCCGAGCAGAAGGCCTGGTACGAGGATCTGCTTCGCGTCTCCACGACAGCGGAGAACGCGGTGCGGCTGTTCGAGGCTCGCGGCTGGCTCGACGTCACCGAGATCGCCCCCGAGGTGACCGCGCGCACTCTCGTCATCCATGCGCGTGACGACCGCGTCGTTCCGGCGGAGGAGGGCAGGCTGCTCGCCGCACTGATTCCCGGCGCGCGGCTGATCCTGCTCGACTCGTCGAATCACATCCTGCTCGCGGACGAGCCCGCATGGCGCTACTTCGTCTCTGAGTTGCACGCGTTCCTCGGCACGGGACCGCACCCGGCGGTGCGTGTCATCGCCACCGACTTCAGCGCCCGTGAGCTCGACGTGCTCGAGCTCGTCGCGGCCGGGCTGGCCAATGAGGCGATCGCCGGGCGCCTGTCGATCAGCGTGCGCACGGTCGAGCGACACCTGTCGAACATCTACGCGAAGCTGGGTGTCTCCGGCAAGGCCGGGCGGGCCGCGGCGGCGGTCCGCTACTCGCAGCTGTCGGAGCCGGCGCCACCCGCGCGCTAGACACGTCAGTGCGTGTAAGCCGCCAACGCAGGCGGCGAAAGTTGGGTGGTTGCACCGATGTTCGCGCCCATCGGCTGCGCATAGCGTGGTTGCGACCCTGAGACGAAGGGAGCAACGATGGAAACCCAACTGGGGAGCGAGGCTGCGCCGGCAGCGAATCCGACCGCGACCTACGAGATCCGCGGGGGCGGCGGACTGAGGCTCCACGCGCGCGAGTGGGGAGATCCCGGCGGCCCGGAGCTACTCCTCGTCCACGGCTGGTCGCAGAGCGACCTCTGCTGGACGAAGCAGGTCAATGGCTCCCTCGCCTCCCGATTCCGCATCGTCAGCTTCGACTTGAGAGGCCACGGGCTGTCCGAGATGCCGTCGGAGCCGGAGCACTACGTGGACTGGAGGCTTTGGGCGGACGACCTGGCGGCGGTGATCGAGCAAACTGGGCTCGAGCGGCCGATCCTGGCCGCCTGGTCCTACGGCGGCTTGGTCCTCACCGACTACCTACGCGCTTACGGCGACGACGGCATCGGCGGCATCAACCTGATCGGGGCGGCGGTGAGCCTGACGCCGCCGGCGTTCGACCACATCGGGCCCGGGTTTCTCGAAAACGCGAACGACGCCTGCGTATCCGACCTCGCGACCAACATCGCCGCGATCGGGCGCTTTCTGCGCGCCTGCACGGTCGACGAACTCGATCCGGACGAGTGGAACGCGGCGCTGGGCTGGAACATGGTCGTGCCGCCTGCCGTGCGTGGCGCCCTGATCTCGCGCGAGATCGACGGCCGCGACGTGCTCGCAAACCTGTCGGTGCCGGTGCTCCTCACCCATGGCCGCGAGGACGCGATCATCCTGCCGTCGATGGCGGAGCAGGCCCTCGCCGCTTGCGAGAGCGCCGTGGCCTCCTGGTACGACGATGTCGGGCACATGCCGTTCTGGGAGGCGACGGAGCGGTTCGACCGCGAGCTCGCAGAGTTCAGCGACCGAGTGGGCTCCGGGGCCGCGAGGCGCTGACGGTCGCCGGCGCCGCCGGTCCTCGCGCGAAGGGAGACGACCGCTGGACGGGTAACCCTTCAGGGAAATTCGGCGCGGGCATGGGATCATTCCCCGCTTCATGCAGGCCGGCGGCAACGTCTACGACAAGTACGGCACCCGCAATCCGATCGAGCGGCGCCTGGTCGGCGCCTTCCTCGACGACGTCCGCGAGCTCGCCCTTCGCAGCGGTGCGTCCGACGCGCACGAGGTCGGCTGCGGCGAGGGCGAGCTGTCGCTGATGCTCGCCCGCCAGGGGATCCGAATCCGTGGCTCCGACGTCTCCGCCGAGGTGGTCGACGAGGCTCGCCGGCGCGCCGAGGCGGCCGAGCTCGACGTCACCTACCGGGCGGCGCCGATCGAGTCCCTGTCCGCACCCGAGGACGCCGCCGAGCTGATCGTCTGCTGCGAGGTGCTCGAGCACCTGGACGATCCGGAGGCCGGGCTCGAGAAGCTGGCGTCGCTGGCGCGGCCCTGGCTCCTGGTCAGCGTCCCGCGCGAACCGATCTGGCGGGTGCTCAACCTGGCGCGTCTCAAGTACGTCGGGGACCTCGGCAACACTCCGGGACATCTCGGCCACTGGTCTGGCAACGGCTTTCTCAACTTCCTGCGCTCCCGGGTCGATGTGGTCGAGGCTCGCAGCCCGCTGCCGTGGACGATCGCGCTCTGCAGGATGAGTGCGCATGCTTAGCTGGGCCAAAGCCAGCGCGGGGACCCTGGCGATCGTCGCCCTGGCGATCTCCTGGGGCGTCGTCATGCACACGATGGGATGGGCCCAACTCGCCCACTACGCCGAGGTGCGCGCGCTCGCGAACGGGGAGAAGACGATCGACCGCTGGCACTGGGAGACGGGCGACGTCGCCTGGATCGACGGCCACTACTACTCGGTGAAGTCGCCGGGGATGGCGGCGATCTCGATGCCGCTCTACGAAGCGATCGACGCGGTCGGCGCACGCGAGCTCTCCGCCGACGCGGCCGCGAACGCCGCCCGTGCCTACGAGGCACGCTGGGTCCCCAACGACGGACCGCCGTGGGCCTCTTACGGCTATGACTCCGACCGCGCCCAGCGCGTGCAGGAGCGGGTCGAGGACGAGACTGCGGTCGTCTGGGCGCTGACCCTGCTCGCCGTCGTCGCCCCGGCGGTGTTGTTGCTGTTCCTCGTTCGCTGGGCGGCCGATCGGCTCGAACCCGGATACGGGACCGCTGCGGCGATCACCCTCGGCGTCGGAACGATCGTGATGATCTTCGCCGCCGAGTACTTCTCGCACGCGATCTCGGCGATGCTCGGCTTCGCCGCCTTTTGCGTGCTGATGCGCGAGCGCGCCGGACCCGAGCGGGTCGCGGCGGTGGCCCTCGCGGGCCTGCTCGCCGGCCTGGCCGTGAGCTTCGAGTTCCAGGCCGGGCTGGTCGGCGTCGTCCTCTTCGGCTACGCGATCGCCCGCGGCGGCTGGCTCAGGCGTGCCGGCGCCTACACCGCCGGCGCGGTCGCCGGCGCACTGCCTGCCCTCGCCTTCAACTGGTGGAGCCTAGGCTCGCCGCTCACGTTCGCCTACGGCGACGCCGTGGCCGTGCTCGGCCGTTCCGGCCACTACTTCATCGGCCTCAACGACGATGGCTTCTTCGGGATCACCATGCCGCGCCTCGAGGCAGCGCGCGAGTTGCTGTTCGCCGGCCGCGGCCTGCTCGTGCTGACCCCCGTGCTCGTGATGGCCGTGGTCGGGATCTTCCTCATGCGCCGCCGCCACCGCGCCGAGGCGTGGACGATCGCCGGCGTGGCGCTCGCGTACTTCCTCTACAACGCCGGCTACTGGCAGCCGTATGGGGGCGGCACGCCGGGGCCGCGGTTCCTGATCCCGGCGCTCCCCTTCGTCGCCGTCGGGCTCGCGTTCGCCTACCGCCGCTTCCCGGCGACCACGCTCGCCCTCGCGATCCCGTCGACGCTCTGGATGGTGATCGCCTCGGTCACCTACCCGCTGGTCGGCGAGCAGGGAAGCAACCTCTGGGTCGACTGGCTGCGCGAGGGACAGGTCGAGCACACGCTGCTGACCGTCATCGGGGTGCGCTCGAACTGGCTCGCCCTGCTGCCCGTGCTGGCGGCGATCGGGGCGGCGGTCTGGTTCGCGGCCCTGGCGACCCCGCGGGCGGTGGTCGAGCGAACGGACTTCCGACTCGCGCTAGCGGCCGTCGGCGGCTGGCTGGTGGTCTCGGCGTTCGGCCCGACCCTCGCCGAGAACCCGGTGACTCCGATCGACGGCGGCAGCATCTCCTTCCTCGTCATCGGCGTCGGCGGCGCCTGCGCGCTGGCGGCCGTGGCCACCCTGCGCTACCGCTCGCTCGAGCGGCCGGAGCCCGGAGCGCCGGCGATCGGCGAGCTCGCGCTGGGCGACCGCAGCTCGTAGACGAGGACGTCCCCGATGCGACGGCGACTGATGCCCAGGCCGGCGGTCGGCCGCCGCGCGGCGTCCTCCTGCGGCGTGCCCTTCACCCGGGCGAGGTGGAGGATGACGCTGCGAACGCCCTCTTCGCGCAGCAGCGCGACGCTGGCGCCGTCCGGGAAGCCGTCCATCGCCTCGATCAGGCCCTGGGTGAAGGCGGGCTGCACGCTGGACCGGCCGTTGACGATGTCCGGGAAGGCGTCGGTCGACCAGAACAGGTAGCGACGGTTGTCGGCCGCCGCCAGCGCCGGCAGGTGAAGCTGCGGCGCAGGCACCGCCGAGACGTCGGCGGGCGCCGGGGGGACCCGCGGCTCGGCGATGCTGTCGGTGGGGTCGAAGGGCAACGCCCGGCCCTCGACCGCGATCGCGATCACGGTGAGCCCGGTCGCAGCGATCGCCACGCCGCGCCGCGCCCCCGGCCTGCGCTCACGCAGCGTCCGGAGCGCCGCGCACGCCCCGGCGCCGGCGAGCAAGGCCAGTCCGAGGGTCGCGAACGTGAACAGGCGGCCCGGGGTCCGCATCCCGTCCCAGCCGGGAAGCAGGTCGTAGGCGATCCGGTCGGGCCACAGCCAGCCGCCGGACTCGCGAAAGCCGAGCGCGAGCACGCAGACACCGAGCACCCCGAGGCCGAGCCCGATCCTCAGCCACCTGGGAAGCGGGCCCGTCGCCAGGCCCGCAACCGCCAAGCCGAGGATCAGCAGCCCGGGGAACAGGGTCTTCTCGCCGGGGTTCTGGAGCCCGTCGCGCAGCCCGGCCGTGGCCTCGCCCCAGATCAGGTTCTCGCCCGGCGCGACGGCGAAGACCTGCGGCGTGTCGGAGAACGCCTCGACGGTCGAAGGCGGCCGCTCAGCATCCGGCTGGTCGTCGGCGACCCGCAGGTAGGGCCGCGCGATCAGCACCGCCGCGACGATGAACAGCAGCGCCCCGGCGACGCTCGCGACGACGAGCGGCCGCGGCAGGGCCGGCCGTCCGCGTCGCCACCAGACGACGGCCGCGATCGCCGCCAGCAGACAGAGCAGATAGAAGAGCGGCAGCCCGAGCGTCGGGCCGAGGCTGAACTGCCAGGTGGCGACCGCGAACCCGGCGAACACGACCCAGGCGCGCCGCTGCCGGTAGCCGCGCAGCCCGACCGCGAACGCGAGCGGGATCCCACCGCTCGAGATCACGTGCAGGTGGCCGTCCTGCTCGAGCCGGAAGGGAGCGAACGCGTAGGCCGCGCCGGCTACCGCGGCGCCCGCCGGCCCGAGGCCGAGCTCGCGCCCGAGCAGGTAGGCGCCGACGAAGCAGAGCGCGTACGCGAACAGAAACAGGAGGTCGTACCGGGCGGCCGCAGCCGTCGGCCCGGAGCCGATCAACCCCGTCGGGGCGTAGCCGATCAGGGCGTCGGAGAAGGCGAGCGTGTCCCGCAGGGGCCAGAACTGATTCGACTGGAAGAAGTCCAGCGGCTGGTGGCCGAGCGCGTAGCCGCCCCACGCGACCTGCCACGACTGCGGCAGCGGGTCGCCGAGGTCCTTCGGGATCGTCTCGCCGAGGTGCAGGACGAGCGGCCAGTTCATGACCACCGAGATCAGGCACGCGCCGGCGACGAGCAGCAGCAGCTCGCGCCGGCTGATCTCGCGGGTGCTCGCGGCCGCCACGGCCGCGCATCCTCTCAGTACCGGTCGGTCTGGGCCGGTGGACGATCTCGAGCTTGATCCCGTCCGGGTCGTAGAAGAACGTCGCGTAGTAGTGCGGCGTGTAGCTCGTACTCCCGCGGCTCGGACTCGATCTCGGCACCCGCGCTCGCGCAGCCAGGCCGCGCGCTCGTCGACCTGTTCGCGGCTCGTGGCGACGAAGGCGAGGTGGTGGATGCCGACCGCGTAGCGGTCATACGGCGTCGGGTGCGCCTCCGACTGCGCCTCGCGCAGGCTCACCGATGGCACGCCGACACCGCCGATGTAGACGACCCGCTCCCCGCGCTCGCCCTCGATCTCGCTCGTGCGCGTGAAACCCAGCGGCGCCAGCAGCTCGATGTAGAAGCGAAGGCTGCGCTCGAGGTCGGTGACGACCAGATCGAGGTGGTCGACGCCCTTCACGCCACGATCCTAGCCCTGCGTGCCGCGTGTCGCTGGAGCGTCGCTCGAGGCTAGGCCGGCGGGATGTTGTGGTTGCGCTGGAAGAGGTTGTCCGGGTCGTACTTGGCCTTCACCGCGGTCAGCCGCTCCCAGGTCTCGCCGGGATACGCGGCACGGACCCGCTCGGGCCCCTCGTCGAGGAGGAAGTTGACGTAGGTCGCGTCGGGGCGCGGGCGCAGCTCGGCGGCGAATCCCTCGACCCATTGCTGACGCGCCGGTCGGTCGTCGGCCCCCTCGTAGAAGGCGACGAGGTTGGCCATGATCGGAGCGTCGCGGTGCGCGAATGCCGTCGCGCCGGCGTCCACGCGCTCGATCGCACCGCCGAGGACCCGGACCTGGGCGACGCGCATCGCCGCGTCCGAGGACGCGAGCGTGTCGATGATCGTCGCGGCGGTGTCACGGTCGATCGAGTCACAGAACAGGTTCCGGATCACGACCGTCGGGTGGTAGTCCTCGGGCTCGGGCCCGTAGATCTCCGGGTAAGGGATCGGCCGCACGAGGTCGGCGATCGGCGTCGCCAGCGCCCGGAAGGGCTCCAGCACGCGCTCGCCGTCCTCCGCCGAGCCCGCGTAGCAGACCTGCGCCATGATCACCATCTGCCCGTGGTACTCGGCCGGCAGGAAGGGCATCGGGGGTCCCGGCATCACGTTGACGATTGTCGAGAGCTCGTCCGGCGCGGCCATCGCCTCGGCGACGAACCCGCTCAGCACCTCCGGCGTCGCCGGCAGGATCAGCGGCCCGCCGACCACCGTCGGTACCTCGTGGAGCCGGAAATCGAACCGCGTGGCGACGCCGAAGTTGCCGCCGCCGCCGCGGATCGCCCAGAAGAGGTCGGGGTGGCTCTGCTCGTCCGCCCGGATCAACTCGCCGTCGGCGGTGACGATGTCCGCTCCGAGCAGGCCGTCGATCGTCAGTCCGTGCGCGCGGCTGAGGAAGCCGACGCCACCGCCGAGGGTGATCCCGCCGATCCCGACCGAGCCGGCGTCCCCGAATCCGGTCGCGAGACCGTGTACGCCCGCCGCGTTCGTGTACTCGCCCGCCGTCAGGCCGGTCTCGGCCGACGCGGTGCGTGCGTCCGCGTCGATCTCGAGCCGGCGCATGTCTCGCAGGTCGATCACGACCCCGCTGTCGGTGAGGCCGTGCCCGGCGCCGCTGTGACCGCCGCTGCGAATCGCCAGCTCCAGGCCGGCATCGCGGGCGAAGGCGATGACGCGGGCGATCTCGGACACGTCGCCGGGCCGGACGATCACCGCTGGCTGCAGGTCGATCCCACCGGGGAACACGACCCGCGCCGGATCGTACTGGGGGTCATCCGGGGTGATCACGCGACCGTTCAGGTCGGCGCGGAGCTGGGCGATCGCCTCGGGCTCGGCAACGAGTGTCATCACCGGCGAGGATGCCCGCCCGGCCGGCGCCGGGCAATGCGGCTCTCCCCCGGGTACGGGTGTGGCTATCCGTACACCCGCTAGGCGCGGGTGAAACGGCGGCCGGCGGTCGGCGAGGCTTCCTCGTCGAGCTCGACGCGGCGGCCCTTGACCGGCTTCAGGAACGGCTCGGCGGTGACGTCGTTGCCCTCCTCGCGGGCCTTCGCCGCCTCCATCGCCGCGATCCGCTCAGGCGTCAGCTCGCCGGCGTTCTCCTCCTCGATCCTCGCCAGCCACTCGGCGCCCTCGGCAGCCTCCGCCCGGTCGACGTCGACGGAACCGCGGTCGATCGACTTGTCGATCTCGGCGAACAGCGCGTCGACCAGCTCGGCCTGCGGGACCTTCCGCAGCGGCTTTCCGTGCGCGAAGATCAGGCCCTCGTTCTTGGCCCCCGTGATCCCGAAGTCAGCGTGCGATGCCTCGCCGATCCCGTTCACCGCGCAGCCGAGAACCGCGACCTCGATCGGCTCGTCATAGGCCTCCAGCCGCGCCTCGATCTCGGCCACGACCGAGTCCATGTCGAACTGCAGCCGGCCACAGGTCGGGCAGGCGATCAGCACCGGCCCCCGCTCGCGCAGCTGCAGCGCCTTGAGGATCTCCCAGGCGACCTTGACCTCCTCCTCGGCGTGGAAGGTCGAGAGGCTGATCCGGATCGTGTCGCCGACCCCGTCGGCGAGCAGGGTCCCGAGCCCGACCGCCGACTTCAGCGAGCCGGACCACTTCGTCCCGGCCTCCGTTATCCCGAGGTGAATCGGGTACGGGATTCGCCCCGCGAGCAGGCGGTTCGCGGCGATCGTGTTGGGGACGTTGGTCGACTTGATCGAGACCTTGAAGTTCTCGAACTCGAGCGACTCCATCATCTCGACGAACTCGGCCGCCGCGGTGACCAGCGCCTCGACCGGGTTCGACCGCTCGAGCTCGTGCAGGTGCTTGGGCAGCGAGCCGGAGTTGACGCCGATGCGCATCGGCACCCCGACGGCGTTGGCGCGCTCGGCGACCTCGGCGACCTTCTCGCGGCCGCCGATGTTCCCCGGGTTGAGCCGGATGCAGTGCGCGCCGGCGTCGATCGCCTTCAGCGCCAGCGTGTGGTTGAAGTGGATGTCGGCGATCACCGGGATCGGCGAGCGCTCGACGATCGACTTCAGGGCCACCGCGTCGTCGTCGCGCGGCACCGCCACGCGCACCAGGTCCGCCCCGGCCTCGGCGACCTTCTCGATCTGCTCCATGGTCGCCTCGAGGTTCGCGGTTTCGGTCTTGGTCATCGTCTGCACGGCGACCGGCGCCCCGCCGCCGATCGGCACCCCGCCGACGAATATCTGGCGCTTCGAGGCCACGTGGACATTGTGACAGCGGGGCTGGCGCTGAGGTGAACGTCCCGTGAGGCCCGGGCACGGCTTGGCAGTGCGGTTTCCGGCGCATCCCGAGTGTTCGACGCCCCGCTGCCGGCGCTTGACGGACCGTCGGTAGGCCCAGAACGTGAGCCCCAGGTCCATCGGCGGCGCTTCGTAGCCTGCACCGGGACGGTCGGCGTCGAGCAAGGCCGCGTCTACGCCTGGCATCCCGTGAGATCGGCGCGAATCAACGAGAAGCCCGAGGAGATGCCTGGGAAGACCATCGGATCGAGAGTCCCAGGGAAGCTCTATCGACGCCGGCGACCGTGGTCACTTCCAACGCGAGTATCCACAGCGCGAAGAGCAGAAGCGGGGCTCGAGCCGCGCTCGATGCGGCGGTCCTGGTCGACATCCGGACGGCCTGCATCGCCGCATGCAGGATACATGGACCTGTGCCGCGGCACATAGGCTTCGACATCGAGGCGAGGAGCGGGCCGTCCGGAGAGGGACCGAGCGGCCACGTGGCGCTTACGTTCGCGGCGTTCGACTTCCCCCCCGGGGTTCTTGAGGGGCCGGTGAGTTGCCTGAATGTTTCCGGGAACGACGCCGTGGTGGGCTTCGACCTGGGTCCGCTGAGCACGATCCCCGGGATGCTCGTCGTGGTCGAGGACAACGGCCCCCCCGGCTCGGACCCGCCGGATACCCTCACCGGCAGTCCGGTCGACGATCCGAGTTCATGCGTGCCTCCCCCCATCCCCCCTCCCCCCTTCGAGGTGGTGGAAGGCGACGTGACGGTCACCGACGCCTCCGCGTTACCCACGAGCAAGGACCAGTGCAAGAACGGCGGCTGGCGCGACTATCCCGCAGTTCAAGAACGAGGGACAGTGCATCAAGTTCGTTCAGCACAGGCCTAATCCGTAGGCACCCCGCTCGCCACGCCCAGCGCGAGATACTCCGGGGCGATGTCGCAGGAGAACGTTGAGATTGTGCGTCGGTTCACCGACTGCTGGGAGCGCTCGGACTGGGACGGGATGGCGGAGTTGGCCGATCCGAACGTCGAGCTGCACGGGACGGTCGGGGGCGTCGAGGAAGGCCGCGTTACGCGTGGCATCCGTGAGATCGGGCGCGAATACGAGAGCGCCGAGGAGATGTGGGAAGAGCATCGGATCGAGATCCAGGAGCTCATCGACGCGGGCGACCGGGTGGTCATCTTCCAACGCGAATACCAGCGCGGTAAGAGCAGCGGGGTCGAGCTTGTGCTCGATGCGGCGGTCCTCGTCGACATCCGGGACGGCCGCATCGTTCGCATGCAGGGATACATGGACCGTGCCGCGGCCCTCGACGCCGCCGGCCTGTCGGATTAGGCTGCCGGTGACTGCGGGGTCCTGGGGCGCCCTGCTCGGCACCTCCGATCGAGCGCCGGCGCGATGCGGTTCTCGGTCTCCTGATCAATCCATCCGGGCTCGATTCGACGTAGGAAGCGGTGATGGGGGCAAGAAGAGGAGCCGCGCTCGTCCTCGCGCTCGGCGGGTTGACCCTGCTTCCGGCCGGCGCCGGCGCCGATCACCACCTGATGAAGGTCCGCGAGGTCGGCAGCGGCCCGATCCCCTACGTCGAGCTGCAGGCGTATGCGCCCTTCCAGACCGTGCTCGGCGGGCATACGATCACGTACTACGACTCCGTTCGGCGCTGTGTCGCGGACCTTCACGTTCCCGGGCTCGCCGCCCGGCGGGCCGCTCAACACCGGCGGCCAACGCACGTTTCTGATCTCGAGCGGAGCACCCGAGGGTGTCACGGCCGACTACTCGGATCGCCATGCCTGTCGATCCCGGTCGCCGGTGGCGCCCTCTGCTTCGACACAGTCCCGACCTCGTTCACCGACTGCGTCTCCTGGGGCAGCTTCACCGGCGCCGGCATGTTGCCCAGTCCCTCAGGCACTCCGGTGAGCGAGCTTCGCCGCGCCGGGCGCCATCACCCGCACGATCGCGCCGGGTTGCGCGACGTTGCTCGAGGCCGGCGACGATTCGAACAACAGCGCCGCGGACTTCTCGACCGGCTCTCGCACTCCGCGCAACAACGCCACCCCGCCGACCGAGACCGCCTGCGGTGGCGGCGGTGGAGGGGGCGGTGGCGGAGGCGGCGGAGGGGGCGGCACACCAGCCCGCCGGAGACGAACGTCACGAAGGGCCCCGACAAGTCGACGAACAAGCGCAAGGTGAAGATCAGGTTCGAGTCCAGCGAGTCCGGCTCGACCTTCATGTGCAGGCTGGACAAGCGCGCGTTCAAGGCCTGCGCCTCGCCCTTCAAGAAGCGCGTCGACGAGGGCCGGCACAAGTTCCTCGTCTACGCGATCGACGCCGCCGGCAACAGCGACCAGACGCCGGCGAAGCTGAAGTTCAGGGTCGTCGGCGACTAGCGCCGCCGCTCAGCCCGCATAGAGCGCCTCGATCTCCTCGGTGTACTTCTCGTCGATCGGCCGGCGCTTGAGCTTCATCGTCGGCGTCAACTCGTCGCCGCCCGGCGCCCACTCGGTCCCGAGCACGGTGAACTTCTTGATCTGCTCGACCCGGGCCATGCGCGCGTTCGCCGCATCGACACCGGCCTGGATCGCGGCGACCGCCGCCTCCTCCTCCGCCAGCTCTGCGATCGACTTCCCCTCGAGCCCGTTCTTGGCCGCCCACGCCGGCGCGTAGTCGGGGTCGAGGACGATCAGTGCGACGTTGTAGGGCCGGCGGTCGCCGATCGCCACCGCCTGACCGATCAGGGGGCTCGCGGCCTTCAGCTTCGCCTCGATGTTGGCCGGCGACATGTTCTTGCCGGCGGCGTTGATGATCAGCTCCTTCTTGCGATCGACGATCTTCAGGTATCCGTCCTCGTCCAGCGCTCCGATGTCGCCGGTGGACAGCCAGCCCTCGGAGTCCATCGTCTCGGCGGTCTTGTCCGGCTGGTTCCGGTAGCCGACCATGTTCGCGTCGCCGCGGACCTGGATCTCGCCGTCGTCGGCCAGCCTCACCTCCCAGCCCGGGGCGGGTGGGCCTACGGTTCCCAGCTTCACCCGGCCGGGCGGATTGATCGTCACCACGCCGCAGGTCTCCGACATCCCCCACAACTCGCCGATCGGGATCCCGATCGCGTGGAAGAACTCGAGCACCTCGAGCGGGGTCGGTGCGGCGCCGACGTTCACCGATGCCGCCTCGTCGAGCCCGAGCGCCGCGCGCAGGTGGGAGAACATCGCCTCATCGGCCGCGGCGACGGCCGCGGCCAGCTGCTCGGGAACCTCCTCGCCGGCCTGCTCGAGCCTCACCTTCTGGATCGCCGCCTCGAGGCCTTGCCTGGCCTTCTCGCCCTCCTCCCCGGGGATCGCTCCGATCTTCGCCTCGAGCCCCGCCTTGAGCTTCTCCCAGATCCGCGGGACGGCGAAGAAGAAGGTCGGGCGGACCTTTGGCAGGAAGTCGATGATCGTCCGCGGATCGGGGCAGACGTAGACCATCGCGCCCAGCATCACCGGCAGGTAGTAGTTGGCGCCGCGGTCGGCGATGTGAGCGGTCGGAAGCCATGAGATCACCTTGGCGCCGCGCTCGGGGAAATCGATCATCCCCTCGATTCCGCCGACCAGCGCCATCAGGTTGCGGTGTGTCAGCTGCACGCCCTTCGGGGGGCCTGTCGTTCCCGAGGTGTAGATCAGCGTCAGCAGGTCGTCCGGGCCGATCGCCTCGCGGGTGGGGCCGAGATCGAACTCCGGATCCATGGCCTCGAGCTCCTCGAGGGTGTGCTCCGCGCCCTCGCCGTCGACGACGATGACGTGCTCGAGGTCCGGCAGCTCCTCGCGGGCCTGATTGAACACCTCGAGGAACGGAGCCTCGACGATCGCGATCTTCGCGCCGGCGTCGGAGAGCACATAGGCGATCTGCTCGGGTGATGAGGTCTGATAGATCGAGAACGGGACCCCGCCGAGGGAGACCGCCGCCATGTCCATCGGGATGAAGTCCGGCCGGTTGTTGGTCATCATCGCGACCGTGTCGCCCTTGGCGAGGCCGAGCTTGGCGAGGCCGCCGGCGACCTTTCGCACGCGCTCGGAGGCCTCGTTCCAGGAAGCCGACCGCTCTTCGTCGCCCTCGAACCAAACGATCGCCGGATCGTCGCCGAGCCGCTCGACGGTCGCCCTGAACGCAAGGGCCAGGTTCGGCGCGAACAGGCCCTTTCCGGGACCGCCGCTCGCACGCCGCTGGCCGGTCGACGCGTCAGCCGTCGTCGCCTCCATCAACCTCTCCTCCTCGAAATGCGGATTGCTACGTGGGCAATCTATCTGCTCAGCGAACGTTGAACCCCTCGCCGGTCAATCGGCCGATGTCGTTCGAGAGCCCGATGACGAACAGGACCATCACCAGCGCGAACCCGATCACGCTCGCCCGCTCCATGACGCTGAACGCCACCGGGCGCCCGCGGACCTTCTCCACGACGCTCCAGAAGATGTGCCCGCCGTCGAGCGGCAGGAACGGGAACAGGTTGATGATCGCGAGCGAGAGGCTGATCAGGGCGATCACGAGCAGTGCCTGGCGGGTGTCGAACTCGATCGACTGTCGGGTCACCTCGTAGCTTCCGACCACGCCGGAGAGCTGCTCGCGCTGCTCGGCATCGAAGATCTGGCCGAATATCGTCACCGTCCGCGAGGTGACGTCCCACATCCGGTCGACGGCCCACCCGGCCGCGCCCGGCAACGTCTGGTCGACCGGACGCACGCCGTAGGCGAAGCCGAGCAGCGGCCGCCCGGCCTCGGCGTCGTACTTGGGTCGGGCGGAGACGGTGACCTCGCGCCCGTCCCGGAGCACGGTCAGCGTCACCGGCTCGGCGGCGACGCAGCCGTCCGTCTGCTCGCCGGCGCACTTGTGGGTCGCGATCTGGGCGCGGAGCTCGTCCGCCGTTCCGCGCTTGCCGTCGACGGCGACCAGCTGGTCGCCGGGCTCGAGCACCGACGCCGCCGGGCTGTCCGGCTGCACCTCATCGATCGTCCGGCTCGACTCGCCGAGCTGGAAGGCGAGGAAGAAGAGGATCACGAACGCGATCAGAAGGTTGACGGCAGGCCCCGCGCCGATGACGACGATCCGCTTCCAGACGGGCTGGTGGTAGTAGGCGCGCGGCGCGACCTCGGGCTCGAGCTCCTCCTCCGGGTTCATGCCGGTGATCTTCACGAAGCCTCCGAGTGGGATCGCGCCGACCCCGTACTCCGTCTCGCCGCGCTTGATCGACCACAGCTTCGGCGGGAAGAAGAGGAAGAAGCGCTCGACCCGCATCCCGACGGCCTTGGCGGCGACGAAGTGGCCGAACTCGTGCAGGATGATCAGGACCGCGAAGCCGGCGAAAGCGAGGAACCAGCTCACGCGGCGGCTCCCAGACTCGCTACCAGCTGGGACGCGAGCGCCCGCGAGCGGGCGTCGCACTCGAACAGCTCCTCGAAGTGTGCGAACGGCTGGGGGTCGGTGGCCTCCAGGACCCCTTCGATCACCTCTGCGATGCCGGTGAACGGAAGCTCGCCGGCGAGGAACGCCTCCACCGCGACCTCGTCGGCGGCGTTGAGCGCGCATGGCGCCGAGCCTGCGGCGACGCCCGCCTGCCGCGCCAGCCGCAGGCAGCGGAACGTATCGGTGTCCGGCGCCTCGAAGGTCAGCTCGCCGAGCTCCGCGAGGTTGACCGGGCGCGCGACCGGCGGCCGGTCCGGGCGGTGAAGCGCATACGAGATCGGCACCCGCATGTCGGGAATCCCGAGATGGGCGAGGTGGGCGCCGTCGGTGAGCTCCACCAGCGCGTGGACGATCGACTGCGGGTGGACGACGACGTCGATCAGGGGATAGGGGATCGCGAACAGGTGGTGCGCCTCGATCACTTCGAGGCCCTTGTTCATCAGCGTCGCGGAGTCGACCGTGATCCGCCCACCCATCCTCCAGGTCGGGTGGGCGAGGGCCTCGTCGACGGTGACGCCTTCCAGGTCGGCGCGGCCTCGAAACGGGCCCCCGGACGCGGTGAGGACGAGCTTGGACACGGTCCCGGGCGGCTGGCGCTCGAGCAGCTGGTAGAGCGCCGAGTGCTCGGAGTCGACCGGCGCGATCTCGGCGCCGGTCGCCTCGGCCAGGGTGGTGACGAGCTCGCCTCCGACCACGAGGCTCTCCTTGTTGGCGAGCGCGAGGTCGACGCCCGCGGACAGCGTCGCGATGGTCGGGCCGAGCCCGGCGATGCCGACGATCGCGTTCAAGACCAGGTCGGGCCGGGTTGCCTCGATCAGCTCCCGCACGCCGCGGTCTCCGGCCAGCACCCGGATGCCGTCGAGCTCCGAGGCGGCGCGCTCGGCGGCCTCGGGGTCGGCGAGCGCCACCGCGGCGACGCTCGCCTGCCTCGCTTGCTCGGCAATTCGCTCCCAGCCGCTGTCGGCCGACAGCCCGCAGACGGCGAGCTGGTTCGAGCCCGCGATCACCTCGAGCGCCTGCTCGCCGATCGAACCGGTCGAACCCAGGATGAGCACGCGCCTGACCATCCGAGGAGCGTAGCGCCGGCCTTCAGGCACCCCTAAACGCCGCGTATGCTCGGCAAATCGCCCCCGAGACCCCGATCGGAGCCCACGTCGGGCGGACCAAGCTCGCGGCAGCGGCCGCCGAGCTCGACGCGGACTGCCTGCAGATCTTCCTCTCGAACCCCGGCGACTACAAGAAGCCTCCACCCCACCCCGAGGCCGACGAGATCCGGACCGCGCCCTGGGCGCTCTACGTCCACGCGCCGTACCTGATCAACGTCTGCTCGCCGAAGCCGAACATCCGCTACGGCTCGCGCAAGGTCCTGCAGCAGACCTGCACCGCCGCGGCGGAGGTCGGCGTCGCCGGCGTCGTCGTCCACGCCGGGCACGCCGAGGATGGGATCGCCGAGGGAGTCGGACGCTGGCCGCGCACGCTGGAGATGCTCGAGTCCGAGGTGCCGGTGCTGATCGAGAACACCGCCGGCGGCGACAACGCGGTCGCCCGCCGCTTCGACGCGCTGGCGATGCTCTGGGAGGCGCTCTCCGGGTACGACGGCCCGGTGGACCTGGGGTTCTGCTTCGACACCTGTCACGCCCACGCTGCCGGCGAGGAGCTCCCGGACGCGGTCGAGCGCGCCATCGCGATCACCGGCCGCCTCGACCTCCTGCACGCCAACGACTCCCGAGACCCGCCGGGCACCGGCGCCGACCGCCACTTCCGCCTCGGCGAGGGCCAGGTCGACACCGAGGCGCTGCGGCACATGATCCGCGCCGGCGCGGCGGCGGGCGCCCCGGTGATCGTCGAGACGCCGGGCCCCCGCGCCGGCCTCAAGCACGACCTCGCCTTCGTCCGCGAGGCGCTCGGCGAGACATAGCCGGTCGAATTAGCCACCGAAGTGGTGCGCGAATCGACCGGCTCCGAATCAGTCGAGTGGCAGGCGGTACCTGACCTCGAACGGCCGCTCGTCGTCGGACGCGTAGGCGATGCCGGGAAACCGGCTGCGCCGCCGGCCGCCGTCGCGCCTCCACCCGTGGCGACCGTAGAACTCCTCCGCCCGGCGGTTGCCTTCGAGCACCCAGAGGACGGCCTCGCGGTACCCGTCCTCTCCCACCGCTTCCAGCGCGGCGGCCATCAGCGCGCTGCCCGCGCCGGTGCCGAACGCCTCCGGATCGGCGTAGAGCGCTGGGATCGCCGCGACGTCGTCGGCCTCGTCGTCCTCGCGCGCCGGCATCTCGAGCGTGCAGAAGGCGACCGGGGTGCCATCCCGCTCGGCCACCAGGGTGAACTCCCGCGCGCCCCCTTCGGAGAGCCACCCGCGCCAGTCGCCCTCGCGCGCCTCGAGCGAAAGCTGGTCCAGGGCCCGGTCGGGGAGCAGGCCACGGTAGGCAGCGCGCCAGGAGCGGATGTGGACGGCCGCGATCGCGCGCGCGTCGTCGAGCCCGGCCCGCCGGACGGTCAGCATCGCGGGCGACCCTAGCGCCACTTGGTACGTTCGGGTCGTGGGCTCAACGCGCGCCGGCAGGGATGCCGGCCTGATCTCCGGGACGGACGTCACGGTCCCGGTCACCGTGCAGACGCGGGCCCGAGTTACGCCCCGCGAGGCTTTCGACGCAATCGTCCCGATCGACCTCTCGCTCATCTTCACCGGGTGGGGGCCGTTCCCCGCGGTCCGCGGGGCGAAGAATCAGAATGGCGCCTGGGATCACGTCGGTGCCTCCCGCAGTCCAGACCTCTCCGACGGGAGCACCGCGACCGAGACGCTCACGGAGTACGCACCCGGGCACAGCTTCGCCTACGAGCTCACCGACTTCACGAACGCGCTGGGCCGGCTCGTCCTCGGCGTGCGCGGCGAGTGGACGTTCACGCCCGATCGCGATGGAGCCGTCATCCGCTGGACCTACGAGTTCAAGCCGAGGCCGCTTTGCCGCTCGCTGATCCGGCTGGCGCTGGTACCCCTCTGGCGGCGCTACATGCGGGCCGCCCTCGAGGCGGCGGCGCAAGTGGCCGAGCAGGGAGCGCCCCCCGGTCAGCGCGCGCGGAGCTCGACCAGCGCCTGATCGTCGTAGGCGGTGGCCCAGACGGAGTCGCCGATGACGACCACGTCGCCGCCGCTCTGAAGGTCCGGGGCCTCGATCGTCTCGACTATGCGCTGCGCCTCGGGGTCGATCAGGGTGAGGAAGTGCTCGTCGGAGCTCCCGGCCTCCTCGCGCACCCAGACGGCGTCCGGGGTGGCGAACAGGGAGCCGCCGATCCGCGGGTAGACCTCGTAGACGGCCTCGACCTCGAGCGAGTCGGGATCGACCTGCGCGACGCCGCCCTCGAAGCCGACCCACACCGACCGGCTCACCGACGCGTTCGCGGCGCCGCCGAGCGCGAGCGCGCCGGTGACCTCGCCGCCGGCGGCGTCCACCCGCAGCAGCTGGCCGTCAAGCGGGCACATTGCCCACACGGTGTCCTCGCCGCCCGTCAGCTCGGCCGCGGCGCCCGAGTCCGTGAGCAGCCACAGCTGTCCGGCCGCGGTGATCAGCCGGCCCTGGTCGGGAAGCTTCTCGACCTTCAACTCGCCCGCGATCTCGTTCGTCGCCGGATCGATGCGCGTGATCGAGTCGGCCCCGGGTGGGCAGCTGTAGATCTCCTCCTCGCCGGCCCCGATGCCCTGGCAGAGCGGACGCGCGGGGCTGCTCTCGGAGATCTCCGCCTCGACCTCGCCGGCCTCCGGGTCGATCCGGACCACGATCCCGTCGTCACGCGCCACCCACAGGGACCCGAACGCGTCCACCAGCCAGTCGGGCCCTGCGGGGATCTCGAACTCGCGAACGAGGCGATCCGAGAGGTCGAAGCTCTTCGCGCCCTTGACGGGGATCGCCTCCGGCAGTGCCGGCTCGGTGACCGCTGCCTCGGTGGGAGTCGTCGAGGTATCGCCGCCGGAGTCCCCTCCGCAGCCAACCCCCACGAGCGCGAGCAGAACGGCGGTTGGGCCGCCGCCGCGAGCCGGTCGACACCCATCGGCCAACCCCACCCGCAGCTAGTAGAGCAGCGCCACCGAGAGGTAGTAGCCCGCGACGATCGTGAACAGGACGGCGTCGAGACGGTCGAGGAGGCCACCGTGGGGGCCGAAGACCGTGCCCGAGTCCTTGACGGCGAGGTCCCGCTTGATCAGCGACTCGAACAGGTCGCCGACCGGGGCGAGCGCCGCGACGCAGATTCCGATCAGCAGCGCATCGAGGCCCGACATCCAGTCCTGGTACAGGCCCGCGAACCAGAACCCCAGGGTGCCGCCGGCGAGGCCGAAGGCGAGGCCCTCGAGGGTCTTGTTCGGCGACAGCGCCGGCGCGAGGCGGTGGCGGCCGAACATCCGCCCCCCCGCATAGGCGGCGGTGTCCGCGACGAAGGTCGCAACCAGGACGTCCACCAGCAGCGCGGCGCCGTGGTCCGGGA
The DNA here is from genome assembly GCA_963793775.1 of uncultured Solirubrobacterales bacterium. GTDB lineage: Bacteria > Actinomycetota > Thermoleophilia > Solirubrobacterales > 70-9 > WHSW01. Next base: position 37,372 of record CAWCBM010000010.1, on the reverse strand, counting down.
GCTCGCGGAGCAGCACGGCGTGCGCGAACGGCATCCCGATCCAGGCGATTCCGAAGAAGGTGATCGCCATCGCGACGGTCACGCCCTCGCGCGCCGGGCGGACGACGGAAACGGCGAACATCGCGGGGAACACCGCGGCGAGCACGATCACGAGCTGGAAGTGGGTGCCGTAGTAGGCGGCGACCACCAGCGCCGCGGAAGCGACCAGCGCCACCGGGATGAAGGGGCGCGCGTCGCGAGTCATCCGAAAGAGCTCGCTGAGGCCGATCCAGGCGAAGCCGATCATCGCCGCGGCGAACACCGGCCCGCCGACGATGACGATCGTCACCGCGATCGCGATCCACGGCAGGGCCCAGGCGACCCGGGCGAAGGTCTCGGAGCGATCTCGCCGCGGCGGGCGGGGTCCGCGGCTCCGCTGGGGCTCGGACCCCGACAGAGGCGGCGGCGCGGGCGGTCGGTTGCGGCGCTGGTGATCGAAGTCGAGCTCGGCGTCGAACGGCCTCGAGCCCTCCACGCTCAGCGACCCCCGAACCGGCGCCGGCGCTGCCCGTAGCTGGCGAGCGAGTCCTCGAACGCCCGGCGGTCGAAGTCGGGCCAGAGCTCGTCGCTAAAAACGAGCTCGGAGTACGCGCACTGCCAGAGCAGGAAGTTGGAGACCCGTTGCTCCCCGCTGGTCCTGATCAGGAGGTCGGGGTCGTGCATCTCAGGCGCGTACAGCCGCGAGCGGAACTGCTCCTCCGTCTCGCCGTCGAATCCCCGCGCCGCGTCGACGATCTCGGCACGACCGCCGTAATTGAAGGCGACGAAGAGGGTGATCCGTTCGTTGTCGCCGGTCACGCTCTCGGCCCAGTCCATCCGCTCGATCAGCTCCGCCGAGACTCCCTCACGGCGACCGATGAACCTCATCCGCACCCCCTCGGCGTCGAGCTCCGGCGTCTCGCGGTCGATGCGCTCGGCGAACATCGACATCAGGCCGTCGACCTCGTCGCTGGGCCGTTGCCAGTTCTCGGTCGAGAACGAGAACACGGTCAGCTCGCGGATCCCGAGCTCAGCCGCGTCGCGCAATCGCTCCTTGACGATGTCGGCTCCGGCACGGTGGCCCTCGATCGCCGGGAGGCCCCGCTCCGCCGCCCACCTGCCATTGCCATCGGTGATGATGGCGACGTACTGGGGGGTCAAACCTCGAGAATCTCTTCTTCCTTCGCCTTCAGGAGCTCGTCGATCTCCTTGGTGGCGTCGTCGGTGCGCTTCTGAAGCTCGCTCTCGGCGCGGCGCTCGTCGTCCTCGCCGACCTCTCCCTCCTTCTTCAGCTCGCGCAGGTCTGACATGACGTCGCGACGGATGTTGCGGACCGCCACCTTGCCCTCCTCGGCTACACCGTGGACCACCTTGACCAGCTCGCGGCGGCGCTCCTCGTTCAGCTCCGGGATCTGCAGGCGGATCACGTTACCGTCGTTGGACGGGGTCAGGCCGAGGTCGGACTCGAGGATCGCCTTCTCGATCGTGCCGATCGAGTTCTTGTCGAACGGGGTCAGCGTCAGCAGCCGGGCGTCCGTCGCCGCCACCTGGGCAAGTTGCTTGATCGGCGTCACCGCGCCGTAGTAATCCACCTCGAGCCGGTCGAGCAGGTGCGGCGAAGCGCGGCCCGTGCGCACGGTCGCGAGCTCGTGGTGGCAGGCCTCAACCGACTTGTGCATCCGCTCCTTGGCGTCGGCGAGGAACTCGTCCGTGAGTTGGCTCATTGCAGGGACGATCCTATTTGCTCACGAAACGATGGTCCCGACCCGCTCGCCGGAGATGATGCGATCGATGTTTCGCTCGTCCGCCATGTTGAAGACGTGGATCGGCAACCCGTTGTCCATGCAGAGCGAGAGCGCGGTCGAGTCCATCACCCGCAGCCCACGCTCGATCGCCTCCATGTGGGAGATCTCGGGCAGGAACTTCGCGTCGGGTACCTGACTCGGGTCCGCGTCGTAGACGCCCTCCACCCCGTGCTTGGCCATCAGGATCGCCTCGGCGTGGATCTCGAGCGCCCGCAGCGCCGCCGCGGTGTCGGTGGTGAAGAACGGATTCCCGGTACCGGCGGCGAAGATCACCACCCTGCCCTTCTCGAGGTGGCGGATGGCCCGGCGCCGGATGTAGGGCTCGGCGACCTCGGTGACCTCGATCGCGGACATCACCCGCGTGTACGTGTCGCGCTTCTCGAGCGCGTCTTGGAGCGTGAGCGCGTTCAGCACCGTCGCCAGCATCCCCATGTAGTCGGCCGTCGCCCGGTCCATGCCCGCGGCCGCGCCCGCGAGCCCGCGGTAGATGTTGCCGGCGCCGACCACGACCGCGATGCCGACCCCTTTGCCCGCGACCTCGCTGATCTGGCGGCTGATGGTCTCGATTCGGGCGGGATCGGTGCCGTACTCGAGCGACCCCATCAGCGCCTCGCCGGAGAGCTTCAGCAGGACGCGTTTGAAGACGGGCTCGGCCACCGGCGCGAGAACCCTACCTAAGGCGGGGCGACCCTATTCGCTGGCCGAGGCCACGGTGCGCATCGCCTCGTACCCCGGCTTGGACTGTCCGTCTCGGCCGATCAGCCCCGAAAACGCGCACCAAGCGCAGACGGCCTCGCCGGGCTCGGTGTCGCGCCATGAGTACCAGTAGATTCCGCGCAGCCGGTACTGCTCGCGGCGGTCGATCAGCGTGCCGAAAGAGCGCTCCAGCGCCATGGCCTGGCCCTCCGGGGTCTTGACGAGGTTCTCACTCGGCTTGCCGTCGGATGCCCAGCCGAGCTCGGTCACCCAGAGCCCGACGCCACCGTCACCGGCCTGCTCCGCCGCCTGGCGAGCCGCATCCACCTGGGCGAAGACCTGGGGCACGCGGCCGGCGTAGGGATGCAGCGCGATCGCGTCGAAGCTGTCGGCGACCTCGGGGACCTCGTACAGCTCGCTCAGGTAGTGAGCCGAGCCGAGCACACCCTCCTCGGTGTCGCGCGCGCTGAACACGCCGCCGAGCACGATTTCGGCGTCGGGGTCGGCAGCCCGGATCTTGGCCGCGGCGACCTCGAGCAGCGCCGCGTACGATTCCGGGTCGACCTGGGGCCGGAAGAACGACGGCGAGTTCTGCTCGTTCCAGATCTGCCACGACTCGATCGGGAGGTAGTCGAGTTCGGGATGCAGATCCCAGAACTCGCCGTCCGGCCCGTAGCGGTCCACGGCGGCGCCGACGAAGTCGGCGTACGCCTCGCGGGTCGCGGTCGAGGACGGCGCATAGGTCAGACAATCGTCGCCGCATTCGTGGCCGTCTGAGCGCGCCGCCCACTCGGGCTCGCCGAAGAGGAACGGCAGGACTCGCACCCCGCCGGCCGCGGCGACGGCGACGGCGACGTCGTTGGAGGCCCAGTTGTACTGGCCACGTTCCTGCTCGACCTCTCCCCACGAGAACCAGCGGCGCGTCGAGTCGATCCCCGCGGCTTTCATCATCGGCGCATCGTGGAGGTCGAGCTCGCGCTGCGGGACGACGCCGATCGTCACCGCTTCCGGGACCTCGCCGGCCGGTCCGGTCTCCTCATCCGACGAGCCGCACCCCCAGGCTCCACCGAGGAGCCAGCACACCAACGACAATTGTTGCCACCGCCGCACCCACCGGCGCGTTGCCTATCCGCGCGCCAGCGATAGCGTTCGCATCGCGTTGTAAGCGGGCTTTACCGATCCGTGGCGCGAGATCAGGCCCGAGTACGCGCACCAGACGCAGACCGCCTCCCCCTTCGGGGTGTCCCGCCACGAGTACCAGTACGCGCCGCGCAGGTGATAGCGCGCGCGGCGGCGGACGAGGCGGTTGAACGCTCGCTCCAGCAGCCGGGCCTGCTGATCCGGGTTCTTGACGAGGCCCTCGCCGCGCCTGCCGTCCGATGCCCAGCCAAGCTCCGTCACCCAGAGGCCGACGCCGCCGTCACCGGCTCGGCGCCCGGCCTTGCGCACAGCGTCGATCTGGCGGAAGACGTCGCGGAGCCGCTTCGCGTACGGGTGGACGGCGATCGCGTCGAAGCTGTCCTCGATTCCCGGCACGCGGTAGAGCTGCCGCAGGTAGCGAACGGATCCGATCACGCCCTCGGGGCGGTCCTTGGCGCTCCACATCCCGCCGAGGACGATCTCGGCGCCCGGGTCGACAGCTCGGATGCGCGAGGCGGCGAGCCGCAGCAGCACCGCGTATGAGCGGGCGTTGGCGGCCGGGCGGTAGAAGAACTTCGAGTTCTGCTCGTTCCAGACCTGCCAGCTTCGGATGGGGACGTAGTCGAGACCCGGGTGTTCGGCCCAGAAGCTCCCGCCCGGTCCATAGCGGCGCACCGCGGCGGCGGCGAAGTCGGCGTACGCCTGTCTGGTGACATCCGATGCGGGGGCGTAAGTGAGGCAGCGGTCCTCGCAGCGATAGGCGTCCTCGGTCACCGCCCACCCGGGTTCGCCGAACAGGAACGGCAAGATCCCGATCCCGTCGTGCGCGGCGGTGGCGACGACCAGATCGACCTGGCTCCAGTCGTAGTCGCCGCGTCGCGCTTCCACCTGCGCCCACGAGAACCAGACGCGAATCGAGTCGATGTCCGCGGCCCTCATCAGCGCGGTGTCGGCGAGGTCAACCGGCCGCTGCGGGACGACGCCGAGCCTCACGCCCCCTGGGGGGCCGCCATCGGCGTCGCCGGACTGCGCCCACGCGTACGCCGTCACCCCGCCGAAGGCGACCGCGGCGGCGGCGATCGCGACATTCAGAGGACGCACGATCGACATCTACCCGACTAACCCTGCCGCCGGCGCTCCGTTGCGCTCCGGCGCTACTCCTCCCCGACTCGGAAGACGGCGAACCGCGCAATCTGGATGTTCTCGCCGGTGTTGGCTGCGAGCTCGGCGCGAATCTGTTCGATCGTCTTTCCCTCGTAGCGGTCCGAGCGGATGTGCTCCTGCTCGAGCAGGACGACGTCCTTGGCCCACTTGGCCAGCTGCCCCTCGACGATGCGGTCCACCACGTTCTCGGGCTTGCCCTCCTCCTTGGCCTTGGCCTCGAACACCCGCCGCTCGGCCTCGCGCTCGGACTCCTGGATCTCGTCGACCGAGACGTAGCGCGGCGGCGGATTCGTTCCGGCGACGTGAATCGCGACCTCGCGAGCGAACTCGCGGAAATCGTCGGTGCGGGCGACGAAGTCCGTCTCGGAGCGAACCTCGACGAGCGCCCCCACCTTGCCGGTAGCGTGGATGTAGGCCTCGACGACTCCCTCGGCCGTCTCGCGGCCCGAGCGCTTGGCGGCCGACGCCTGACCCTTGACGCGCAGGATCTCGACGGCCTTCTCCTGATCGCCTGCGGCCTCCTCGAGCGCGGCCTTGCAGTCCATCATCGCCGCCCCGGTGCGCTCCCGAAGCGCCTTGACGTCGCCTGCACTGACGGCCATCAGCTCGCTTCCCCGGTGCCGCTCGCCTCGGGCGCCCGCGGGGCCTGCTGCGGCGGCTGCTCGCCGGCCGGCGCCGCGGGCTGGGCGGCGGCCTGCTCGGCGGCCGCCTTCGCCGCCGCTTCCTCGGCCTCGCGCCGCGCCTGCTCCTCGGCCTCGCGCCGGCGCTTCGCCTCCTCCTCGGCACGGCGGCGCGCCTCCTCCTCGGCGCGTCGCTTCTCCTCCGCGGCGCGGTAGGCGCCGGCCGCCTCGGCGACCGCCTCACCGACGGTCGAGATCACCAGCTCGCAGGAGCGCATCGAGTCGTCGTTGCCGGGGATCGGGAACTCCACCGGCGCCGGGTCGACATTCGAGTCGACCAGGCCGAGGATCGGGATCCGCAGCCGGTCGGCCTCGGCGACCGCGATCGCCTCCGCCTTCAGGTCGATGATCAGCGCCGCCTGCGGCAGCCGCTTCATGTCGCGAACGCCCCCGAGGTTGTACTCGAGCTTCTCGAGCTCCGCCTGCATCGACATCCGCTCCTTGGTCGGCAGCAGGTCGAGCTGGCCTTCTGCCTGCCTCTGGGTGAGCTCGTGGAGTCGGTCGATCCGCGCCGACATGGTCTGGAAGTTGGTCAACAGGCCGCCGAGCCAACGCTGGTTTACGTACGGCATCCCGGAGCGCTCGGCCCAGGCCTTGATCGAGTCACGGGCCTGCTTCTTGGTGCCCACGAAGAGGATCGTCCCGCCCTGGCGGGCGACGTCGGCGGCAAAGCGCCGCGCCTCCGCGAGCAGGTGCTCGGTCTGCAACAGGTCGATGATGTGGATCCCGTCGCGCTCGCCGTGGATGTAGCGGCGCATACGCGGGTTCCAGCGGCGCGTCTGGTGGCCGAAGTGGAGCCCTGCCTGCAGCAGCTCCTGGAGTCCGGGTTCGGACATCGTTGCTCCCTTGTTGTCGTGTGTGCGTCCCTCGCGCCTCGCGGGGACCCGGCTTTCTCCGGCCGGGCAGGGCCCCGTCCGACCACGAGGGGGTCGGTTTCCTTACGCGGCGGAGTCTAGCCGTCGCCCCGCGCCCGGCCGAGCGCCGCCTCGAGATCGTCCGGCAGCGCCGACTCGAAGCGAAGCGCCTCGCCGGTGAACGGGTGCTCGAGCTCCAGCCTGGCGCTGTGGAGGAACTGGCGCGCGAGACCGTGCCGGTGGGCATGGCCGTACCGGGGGTCACCGGCGACGGGATGGTCGATGGCCGCGAAGTGGGCGCGGATCTGATGGGTGCGGCCGGTCTCCAGCCGGGCCTCGACCAGGGTGTCCTCCGGCAGCGACTCGACTACTTGAAAGTGAGTACGGGCCTGGCGGGCTCCGCGCCCCCGCACCGCGCGCCGCTGCGGCGCCCGGTGGTCGCGCCCGAGCGGCGCGTCGATCGTGCCCGAGCGCGACGCCGGCCGGCCCTCGATCAGGGCGAGGTATGCGCGACCGACCTGGCGCCGCTTGATCATCGCCGACAGCGCGCGGTGTGCCCCATCGTCGCGGGCAACGAGCATCAGCCCCGAGGTGTCCCTGTCGAGCCGGTGCACGATCCCCGGCCGGGTGGCCTCGCCCCCGCCGAGCAGGTCCGCGAGCTCGTCGACCAGGGTTGGCCCACGGTGGCCCGGGGCCGGGTGGACCACGAGCCCCGCGGGCTTGTCGATCACCGCGAAACGCTGGTCGAGGTGCACGACCAGCGGCCGCTCCGTCATTTCAGCGGCCTCAACGGCGGCCGGGCTCGGCTTCGTCCTGTCGGACTCCGCCTCACGGGTCCGAGCCGCCGAAGGCGGTGAGGACGAGCACCACGACGCCGGCCGTGATCGCGATGTCCGCGAGGTTGAACGCCGGCCACAGCGGCGGGTCGATGAAGTCCGTGACCGCGCCGTCGCGGACCCGATCGGCGAGGTTCCCGAGCGCGCCGCCCGTCAGCAGGCCGACGCCGATCCAGAGGTGCGGCCTGGCGGCGTCGGTTGCGAACCAGCCCAGCACGAGCGCCAGCGCCCCGAGAGTTACCGCGAGCACGATCCCGTCGCTGGCGTCGGAAAGGAGCCCGAACGCGACGCCGTTGTTGGTGACCCGCTCGAGATCGACGCCGGCGAACAGATCGACCCGCTCGCCGACCTCGAGCCCGGAGACGATCGCGGCCTTGCTCGCCTGGTCGGCGGCCACTACCAGCCCGGCGACCGCGAGCATGCGGATCCAGGCGCGAGCGCCGGGGGAGCTCACCCTTCGATCAGGCTGACGACGATCCGGCCGAGGATCGTCAAGGCGAGGATGGCGAAGATCGGGCTGATGTCGAGCGGTCCGATCCGGGGGATGAAGCTGCGGAAGATCCTCAGGTAGGGCTCGGTGGTCTCCTCGACGAACCCGATCACCGCTCGCAGCGGCAGGTTGTACGGAAGCGGGCGGAACTGCTGAACCCAGGAGAGGACGATGTTGACGAGGATCAGGACCAGGTAGACCGTCACCAGCGCGCTGACGTAGTTAGCGACGTCGCCGCGATCGATTGCGGCGATCATCTGTCGCCGCGCATCTTCTCCAGGGACGCACGCACGGCGGCGCGGAAAGCGTCCGCTGCGCCGGCGTCGGCGAGCGCGTCGAGGCCAGCCTCGGTGCTGCCCCCGGGCGAGGCCACCGCGGCCCTGACCGAGATCGGGTCGTAGCTGCGCAAGAGCTCGATCGTGCCCGTGAATGCCTCGATCACGAGCTCATAGGACTGATCGGGATCGAGGCCCTCGGCGGCGCCCTCCTCGGCGATGTTCTGGACCACCACGGCGAGGTATGCGGGCGAGCAGCCCATGACCGCGGTGGCCTGGTCCATGAGGTCGTCCGGCACCTCGATCAGGTGCCCCAGCTCGTTGAGTAGGTCGAGCAGCGTCGCCCCGACGGCTCCGTCGATCGCGGGATCGATCGGGGGGTGGCTGATCACCCCGGTTCGGACCTCGACGGCAACCGTCGGCATCGCGCGGACCACCGGCACGCCGGGGAAGAACTCCCGCAGCCGGCCGACCGGCGTCGCGCCGAGCACGGAGACGATCGCCTTCGCATCCCCTCCGAGCAGCTCGGCGACCGTGTCGAGGGCGCCGGGCTTGACCGCCAGCACCACCGCGTCGGAGCGCAGGGCGAGCTCGTGCAGCGAGTCCACCGCCTCTCCCCCGGTCTCCTGGGCGAGCCGCTGCGCGCGACCCGACCCGGAGTCGCAGAACAGCATCGCGTCGGGTCCGCCGTCCGCGTCCGCCCAGCCCTTGGCGAGCGCGGCCGCCATGTTCCCCGCTCCGGCGAAGCCGACGATCATGCCTGCAGCCTAACCACGGGCTCTGAGCGGCGAATCGCCAAGCCAGCCAAGGAAGCAGGGAGCGTGGCGTGCTCCGCAGGCGAGCGACCGATGACGCCGGCTGGCGCCGGCGATCGCCGCTCAGGACTGGTTGAAGAAGCCCTTTTCGATCAAACGGGCCTTCTCCTCGGCGCTGACCTCGACGTTGCGAGGCGTGAGGAGGAAGGTCTTCTCGGCGATCTTCTGCATGCCGCCGTCGAGCGCGTAGGTGAGCCCGGAGGCGAAGTCGATCAGGCGCTTGGCGAGCTCGCCGTCCGTCGTCTGCAGGTTGAGGATCACCGGCACGGAGCGCTTGAAGCGGTCGGCGACCTCCTGGGCGTCGTTGAAGCTGTTCGGGGTGACGAGATGGACCTGGACGTCGGCGCCGCCGTTGCCGCCGACCGGGCGCAGCACGCGCGACCGCGGCGCCGGCTCGTCCTCGGCGAAGATGTCGTCGATCTCGTCGCGCGCCCGCCGTCGCTCGGAGATCCGGCTGACGGTGGCGCTGCGAGGCGCCGTCTCATACCCGCCGGGCACGGTGTCGGGCTCGTAGGCGTCCTGCTCGGCATAGTCCGGGTCCTCGGCGAGGCCGAAGTAGACGAGCGCTCGGTGCCATGTGTCGCGAATAGCCATACGCGTGCGGGATTCGCTCTACCCCGCGGTTCTCCTTTACCCATTATGCCGGAGGTTGCAGCGATATTTCACCGGTAGAGCCAGGTTCCGAGGCGGATGATCGTCGCCCCTTCTGAGACCGCGACTCGCCAGTCCTGACTGGTGCCCATCGACAGCCGCGAGAGGCGGTGCTCGGCCGCGAGCTCGGCGAGCCGCGCGAAGTACGGCCGCGACGCCTCCGGGTCGTCGGTGAACGGCGGCATCGTCATCAGCCCCGTCACCCGGACCGGGGCGCGGGCGATGAAGCCGCCGAGCTCGCCCGGGACGACGCCGCCCTTGCTCTCCTCGCCGGAGAGGTTGACCTCCACCAGCACCTCGGTGTCGGAGTCGGCGTGACGGCCGAGCTGCTCGAGCGCCGAGTCGGCGGCCACCGAGTGGATCAACCGCACCAGCGGCACGAGCCGCCGCACCTTGCGGCTCTGGAGGTTGCCGATGAAGTCCCACGCGAAGGCGTCGCCCCAGCGCTCGCGCTTCGCCTCCAGGTCCTGGAGCCGGTTCTCGCCGACCAGCGTGACGCCCCCCTCGGCCAGGGCTCCCATCTCCTCCGCGTCGACGTACTTGGTCGCCGCCAGGATCTCCACCTGGTCCCCGGCCATCTCGCGCACGGAATCGAGGTTCCGGCGCACCGTCGCGGGGTCGATGCCGCGAATCATGTGCCGGGCCTCAGCCATGCTCGATCCAGGCGAGGCCGGCCTGGCGCCCGGTCTGCCCTCCGTCGCGCCGGTGCGAGAAGAACAGCCCCGGCTCGCAGCTCGTGCAGAGGCCACTGGATTCGATCCCCTCGATCCCGGCGCCGGCGAGCAGGCGCCGGGCGACCTCCGGAAGGTCGAGCATCCCGCCCTCGGCGACGCCGTCTCCGAGCGGCCGGAACCGCGCCAGCACCTCGTCGCCGACCTCGTAACAACAGGGCCCGATGCCGGGGCCGATGGCCGCCGCCGTCGCGCCGACCACCTCGACGCCGCGTGCGACGATCCCGGCGGCGAGCCCGCGCCAGCCGCAGTGGAGCATCGCCACCCCGCCCCGGCCGGCGAGGGCCACGGGCAGGCAGTCGGCGACCTGTACCAGCGGCGTCAGGCCCGGCTCCGGCGTCGCCTGGCCGTCGCCGTCCGCAGCCCGCCCCTCGGCGAGCCATGGGTTCGGCGATGGCGCCCCGGTGCGGGCGTGGACGGTCGCCCCGTGCACCTGGTGGCCGAACAGCACCCGCTCGGGATCGCGATCGAGGGCCGCGGTCAGCCGGCGGCGGTTCTCGCGAACGTCAGCGGGACCGTCCCCGGTGAGCAGGCCGACGTTGAGGCTCTCAAACGCGCCCGAGCTGACGCCGCCCAGCCGCGTCGTAAACGCGGCGATCGCCTCGCCGTCGCCGTCGCGGTCGAGCCTGGCCTCCAGCCAGCGGACGCCGTCGCGCTCGCGCCATCGCATCGCCCGAGGCTAGCCAGACCGCGCCGCGTCGAGTGCGAACTCGAGCTCCTGGTCGCGGCCCGAGACCTCGCCGTCGAGCTTTGCGCGCAGCGCCGCGGCCAACCCGCGCCCGACCGCCGGCCCGGCGGCGATCCCGGACTCGAGCAGGTCATCCCCCGAGATCGCCAGCCGTATTCCCCGCCAATGGCCGACGTAGTCGTCGAGCCAGCCGGCGCCGAGCGCCCGCGCCAGCGCCAGCTCGATCCCGGAGCGCCCGTGGGCCGCCGCGACGGCCTCCGACGGGGTCGCCGGCGTCATCGAGGCGAGCTCGCGCGCCGCCGAAGGCGCGCCTCGCGCGGCGGCGAGGACCGCGTCGGCCCGCCCCGCCTCGGAACGCCAGGGCTCGGCGGCGAGGAGCTCGGCGATGACGTCGATCAGGTCACCCGCCGCCCGATCGAGCTTCATCAGCCCCCAGTCGTCGAGCAACTCGAACCCCGCTCGCGGCACCGGTTCGGCGGCGAGGCGGCGCAGTTCGGCCTCGACGCGATCGTCGGAGACCGTGCCCAGGTTGGTGTCGCGCAGCAGCTCGAGCGTCCGCGGCTCGACGCCGAGGCCGAGTCGCGACGCGTAGCGCGCTGCGCGCAGCGCGCGGGTCGGATCGTCGACGAACGAACCGTCGTGCAGGACCCGCAGGATCCCCGCGTGCAGGTCGTCGAGCCCGCCCTGCGGGTCGATGACCCGCCCGGGGTCAGAGACCGGAACCGCGATCGAGTTGACGCTGAAGTCACGGCGCGCGAGGTCGGCCCCCAGCTCGTCGGCGGGCGCGACCGTCGGCAGGGCACCCGGGTGCTCGTAGGTCTCCGTTCTGGCCCGAGCTACGTCGACCGAGCCGTCCGCGGTCGTGACGGTGGCGGTGCCGAAGCGGTCGTGGACGCGGGCGTCCCCGCCGAGTGCCTCGATCAGGGGCTGCGGATCGCCGACCACCACGAGATCGAGGTTCGGCGCCGGGAGCCCGAGGAGCGCGTCTCGGACGGCCCCGCCGACCAGGTGGGCGTTCGCCCCCGCGCGCTCCGCCGCCGCCCGCACTCCCTGAAACCCGGGCACGGCCTCGACCCGCGTCGCCAGGCCGTCGACATCGATCTCGCGTTGCGCTGCCATCACTTAGGGGCGCTGAATTCGCCTTCCCTACCATGACGGCCCTCGCGGATGAGACGACTGCCCCGCATTCCGCCTGCGTGGCGAGATCCCACGCACCTGCTCATCCTCGCCGCGATCAGCCTCGTCGGCGCCGCCGGAGCCCTCGGCGCCTACCAGGCGTTGAAGCGCGAGGGCGATCGCAGCTGCCCGCCGCCGTGCACGCTGGAGGGCCAGAAGCCCGCCACCCACGCCGAGCAGGTCAAGACCGTCAACTGGCCCTACTACGGCTACGACGGCCAGCGGACGCGCTATCTGCCGACCAAGGTCGTCCGGCCGCCGTACGACGCCTCGGTCTGGAGCTTTCAGGCCGGCAAGCTGATCGAGTTCTCGCCGATCGTCGCCAAGGGAACGCTCTATTTCCAGGACAAGGACGCGCTGCTCTACGCGCTCACCGCCGACACGGGCAAGGTCGAGTGGAAGAAGCAGATCGGCGCCCTCGGCGCGGCATCGCCGGCCTACTCGCATGGGGTCCTGTTCGCGGTCACCCTGCAGCGCGCCGCCGGCGTGAACTCCGGCGAGGCGCTGGCGCTGCGCGCCAGAGACGGCAAGCTGCTGTGGCGGTTCCCGCTGCCGGGGCGCAGCGAGACGTCGCCGATGGTCTCCGGACGGCGGGTGTTCGTCGGCAGCGAATCGGGTGACGTCTACGCCCTCGACCGCAAGAACGGCCGCCAGCTCTGGCACGTGAGCACGTCCGGCGAGGTCAAGGGCGGGCTCGCGCTCGACGACGGCACGCTCTACGGCGCCAACTACGCCGGCGAGGTGTTCGCGATCGACGCCTCGAGTGGCCAGTTCGTGTGGCAGTCGAGCACCCAGGGGTCGAGCCTCGGGCGCGGCGGCCCGGTCTACTCGACCCCGGCGGTGGCTTTCGGCAGGGTCTTCCTCGGCAGCATCGACAACCGCGTCTACAGCTTCGACCAGGACAGCGGCGAGTTGCTCTGGAGCCACTCCACCGGGGACTGGGTCTACGCGGCGCCGGCGGTCGCCGACACCCCACGCACCGAGCCGACCGTCTACGTCGGCTCCAAGGACCAGAACTTCTACGCGCTCGACGCGAAGACCGGCGAGGTCCGCTGGCAGAAGGACCTGGGCGGGGTCATCCTGGGCGCCGGCAGCGTGCTGGGCGAGGTCGTCTACGTCGCCGGCCTCGGGCCCAACATCGGCACCTTCGGGTTCGACGCCAAGACCGGGCACAACGTCTTCGAGTCAGACCTGGGCGAGTACAACCCGGTGATCTCGGACGGCCACCGTCTGTACCTGACCGGGACCAGCGGCGTGCGCGCCTTCGTCCACGAGACCAAGGCGGAGCGCAAGCGGGCGGCGGCGCGCAAGAAGGCGAAGGAGCAGCGGCAGAAGGCGGCGCATCGGGCCGCCCGCAAGGACGAACAACGAGGCGGCAAGGGGGGCGGGCGCTAGCGGACCGGGATCCCGGCCTCCCTCAAGGCCCGTTTCGCCTCCGCCACGCGTGTACGTCCCGTAGTGGAAGATCGAGGCGCACAGGACCGCGTCCGCACCGCCCTCCTCGATGCCCTCGACGAGGTGCTCCAGCGTCCCCGCCCCACCCGACGCGATCACCGGCACCGAGACCGCGTCGGCGACCGCCCTCGTCAACTCCACGTCGTAGCCGTCCGTGGTTCCGTCGCGGTCCATGCTGGTCAGCAGAACCTCCCCCGCCCCGCGCTCGGTCGCCTCGCGCGCCCAGGCGACCGCTTCGCGCCCGTCGACCGGCGTCCGGCCGCCGTTGACGTAGACGTCCCATGCCTCGCCGCGGCGCTTGGCGTCGATCGCGACCACGACGCACTGTGAGCCGAACACCTCGGCGAGCTCGGAGATCAGCTCCGGGCGGGCGAGCGCGGCGGAGTTGACCGAGACCTTGTCGGCGCCGGCGTCGAGCACCGCCTGGGCGTCGGCGGCGGATCGGATGCCGCCGCCGATCGTGAACGGGATGAAGACGTTGTCGGCTGTGCGCCGGGCCAGATCGACGATCGTGTCGCGTTTCTCGTGCGAGGCGGTGATGTCGAGGAAGACGAGCTCGTCGGCGCCCTCGGCGTCGTAGCGCTCGGCGAGCTCGACCGGGTCGCCGGCGTCGCGCAGGCCGACGAAGTTGGTGCCCTTGACCACCCGCCCCGCATCGACGTCGAGGCAGGGGATCACGCGTCGCAGGGCCATCAGGGGCCCTTCGGCTTGCGGCCCGCCCCGCGCAGGCGCACGAAGGCGTCGCGTCCGAACCGGCCCGGTTCGAGCTTGTTGACCAGCCGCAGCAGCTCCTGGCGCTCGTTCTCCGAGAGGTGCGTGCGCGGGCGGCCCTTTGACTCGCGCACGAGGCTGGCGAGGCGACCGCGCTCGTCCGGCTCGAGCAGGCGCAGGTGGTGGCGCACCAGCAACGCCACCTGTGCCGCTGCCAGAACCCGAAACCAGAACATCCGCTCAGGCTAGCCCCTGCTCGAGGGCTGCCTGGCCGGCGGAGACGGTGAACCGGCCCTCATAGAGCGCCCTGCCCACGATCACGCCGGCCAGCGCTCGCAACCCGAGCGACGAGAGCTCGCGCAGGTGCTCGAGATCGCCGACGCCGCCCGAGTAGACGAGCTCTGAGCCCGTGTCGGCCGCGGCCGCGCAGACCTCGCGCACTCCCTCGATCCCGGGCCCCTCCAGCGTCCCGTCGACCTCGACCGGGGTGTAGACGAAGCTCCGCACGCCCCGACGCGCCAGCGCCGCGACCAGCTCGGCGGAACTGATCGCGGTCTCCAGCTCCCAGCCCTCGACCGCAACCCGTCCGGCCCGCGCGTCGGCGGAGACGACGATCCGCTCGCCGTGTCGCGCTGCGAGCGACTCGACCAGCGCCGGCTCGGCGATCGCCGCCGTGCCGAGGATCGCGCGGTCGGCTCCGGCCTCCAGAGCCTCGTCGACGTCCTCGCTGCTGCGCAGCCCGCCGCCGACCTGCACCGGAACCTCGACGACGGCGCAGATCCGACGCACGTGGTCGAGGTTCGCGGGCGCTCCCTGGCGCGCGCCGTCGAGGTCGATGACGTGCAGCGCCGCGGGCCCCCTGCTCGACCCAGCGCAGCGCCGCTTCGACCGGATCCGCGTCGAAGACGGTCTCGCGCTCGTAGTCGCCCTGGACGAGCCGCACGGCGTGACCGTCCCGGATGTCGATCGCGGGATAGAGGATCAACCGACGGCGACCGAGGCGCAGATGCGGACGAAATTCTGAAGCAGGCGCAGTCCCGCGGCGCTCGACTTCTCCGGATGAAACTGGACGCCGTAGATCGGCGGGCGCGCGGCGGCGCAGGCGAATCGCTCGCCGTGCTCTGCGGTCCCGATCACCTCGCCTTCATCGGCCGGACGGGGGGTGAAGCTGTGGACGAAGTAGAACGGCGTCCCATCGTCGATGCCGCCGGTGAGCTCGCCCGCGTCCCGCCAGGCGACGGGTTCCCAGCCGATGTGCGGGACCTTGAGGCCCGGGGCGTCGAGCCCGGTGACGGTGCCGCGCAGCAGGCCCAGTCCATGGGCGCCGCCGAGCTCGGTCGAGGACTCGAACAGCAGCTGGTAGCCGAGGCAGATGCCCAGCACCGGGGTGCCGCCGGCGACCCGGTCGGCGATCAGCCTGTCGAGGCCCCGCTCGCCGATCCGCTCCATGGCCCGCGGAAACGCCCCGACGCCGGGGAGCACCAGTCCGTCGGCGTCCGCGGCGCGATCCGGGTCGGAGGTGAGCTCGGCCGAGGCGCCGGCGCGCTCGAACGCCTTCTCGACCGAGCGCACATTGCCCATCCCGTAATCGAGGATCGCCAAGCGCGTCATTCGGAAAGCGTTCCCTTCGTGGACGGCACTCCGGTCTCGTCCGGGTCGATCGCCATCGCCTCGCGCAGCGCCCGCGCAAAGGCCTTGAAGCAGGCCTCGATCATGTGGTGGGCGTTGGAGCCGTATCGGGTGCCGAGGTGAAGCGTGAGCCGCGCGTTGGAGGCGACGGCGCGGAAGAACTCCTCGGCCAGCTCTGCGTCGAAGCCCGCTATCGAGACGGGCGGCAGGTCGGCCTCGAACAGGCAGAGGGGCCGGCCGGAGATGTCGATCGCGCACATCCCGAGCGCCTCGTCCATCGGCACGGCCGTGTAGCCGTAACGGCGGATCCCGGCCCGGTCGCCGAGCGCCTGGTCGAGCGCCTGGCCGATCGCGATCCCGACGTCCTCGACCGTGTGATGCGCCCCGGTCTCGAGATCGCCGTTGGCGCTCACTGCCAGCCCAAGCCGCCCGTGGCGGCCGAGCAGCTCGAGCATGTGGTCGAGGAAGCCGACCCCGGTGGCGGCGCTGACCTCCCCGCCGTCGAGGTCGAGCTCGACGACGATCTCGGTCTCGCGGGTCTTGCGCTCGATCTTCGCCTTTCTGGACATGGTCACGAACCTCCCTCGGCTCTCGCCGTCGCCGACTCCGCGTGCACCGGAAAGCCCTCGGCGCCGGCGATCGCGGCGACGTGGGGCGCCAGCTCCTCCGCCGCCGACGCCGGGATGGAGACTACGGAGGCCCGGCGCATGAACGCGCGCGGGCTCAGCGGGCCGCCGAACCGCGCCGCCCCACCGGTCGGCAGCACGTGGTTTGACCCGGCGACGTAGTCGCCGAAGGCCGTCGCGCCGCCGCGGCCGACGAACACGCAGCCGGCGACCCGGCCCCGGGCGGTCGCGTCGTCGGCGCCCTCGAACGCTAGCTCGAGGTGCTCCGGCGCGTAGGCGTCGGCGAGCGCGAGCGAGCCCTCGAGGCCGGGCGCGGTCACAAGCGCCAGCGGCGCTTCGGCGACGCTCGGTCGCTCGGCGGCAAGCTTCAAGACCAACTCCTCGATGCGATCGAGCAGCGCCGCGTCCGGCGAGATCACCGCCAGCGGGCTGTCGTCGCCGTGCTCGGCCTGGGCGCAGAGGTCGAGCGCGACCCAGTCGGGGTTCGCGCTGCCGTCGGCGACGACGACCAGCTCGCTCGGCCCGGCGATGCCGTCGATCCCGACCACTCCCGAGACCAGCCGCTTGGCCTCGGTCACGTATCGGTTCCCAGGGCCGGCGACCACGTCTACGGCCGCGATCGTCTCGGTGCCGTATGCGAGCGCGGCGATCGCCTGGGCGCCCCCGACGGCATAGACCTCGCCGACGCCGGCGATCGCGCAGGCCGCGAGCACGGCCGCGCTCGGCCGCCCGGACGCCCCGGGCGGCGAGACCACGGCGAGCCGTCCGACCCCCGCGACCCGCGCCGGCACGCAGGTCATCAGCACCGACGACGGATACACGGCGCGCCCGCCCGGCGCGTAGACGCCGGCCGCCGCCACGGGCTCGGTCCGGACCTCGACCCTTTGGCCCTGGGCGAGCTCCACCGAGGTCGACGCGGCGTCGGCGTCGAGCTCGGCCCTGGCGACCGCCTCGATGTTCGCGGCTGCGAGCCGGAGGGCCTCCCGCACCGGCGGTTCGAGCAGATCCCGGCGCCGCGGCCACCGCCTCGGCGTCGACTCGGAGGTCGGAGGCCGGCACATCGCCAAACCGCTCCGAAAGCTCGCGCACCGCCGCATCGCCGCCGTCGCGCACCCGGGCGATCACCTCCTCCACCTCGGCGGCGACCTCGCCGAGCTTGGGCGCGATCCCGCGCAGCTTGCGCGCCAGCGCCGCGGCCGCGGTGCCGTCCCACTCGATCCGCTCGATCCTCATGTCCACCTCACCGGAGTGCCTCCCGCAGCCGCCCCGCGAGCGCGTCGATCTCGGCCGCACGCAGCTTGTGCGCGACCCGATTGGCGACGAGCCTCGCGGTGCACGTCGCGATCTCGGCCCGAACCTCGAGGCCGTTGTCGGCCAGCGTACGGCCGGTGTCGACCAGGTCGACGATCCCGTCGGCGAGGCCGACCAGAGGCGCGAGCTCGACCGAGCCCTTGACCTCGATGATCTCGGCCTCGTGGCCGGTCTCGTCGAAGTACCACTCCGCGACCCGCGGATACTTCGTCGCGATTCGCATCGTCCCGAGCCGCCGCTCGGACTCGCCGAGGCTGGGATCGTCGCGGCGGCCGGCGAGCACCATGCGGCAGGCGCCGAAGCCGAGGTCTGCAAGCTCGTAGACGGCGCGGTCGTGCTGCTCGAGCAGCACGTCCTTGCCGGTGATTCCGAGGTCGGCGGCGCCAGCCTCGACGTAGGTCGGAACGTCCGACGGGCGCATCGTCACCAGCACGAGGTCGCCGACGTCGAAGACGAGCGCCCGCGAGTCACCCCGCGGCTCGGCGGTTTCGATCCCGATCCGGTCGAGCAGGTCGAGGGCGCCGGCGAACAGCGCGCCGCGCGGCAGGGCGAGCGTCAGGGCGCGGCTCGCGCTCATGAGTCCCCCTCCTGCGCGCGCTCCTCCTCGGCCTGGGCGACGTGCAGGCGCTCGAGGTGCAGGGCAAAGCCGGCGGCGGGGAGCGGCCGCCCGAACCTGCCCATGAGCTCGTCGTATCGCCCACCGCCGCCGAGGATGTGTCCGAGCGCGGGGTCGTAGACCTCGAGGATCGCGCCCGTGTAGTAGCCGAGGTCCCGGAGTAGGCCGAGGTCGAGGCTCACCCGGTCGGCCACGCCGCGCGCGGCAACCACCTCGTAGGTCGACTCGAGTCGGGAGATCGATCGCGCGACGGCATCGCCACCGAGGCCGCGGGCGCGATCGAAGACCTCCGGCCCACCGCGCATCGAGGCGAGCCCGATCAGGGTCTCGGTCGCGTCGGCCTCGAGCCCGGCGCCTCGGACCTCCTCCTCGAGCCCGACCAGGTCGTGGGCGGCCAGGCGGGCGAGGATGGCCTCGGCGGCGTTGCCCGCGCCGAGCTCGGCCAGCACCTGCCGGTAGAGGTTCGCGTCTCCGAGGCCGATCACGGCGCGGTTGAGTCCGGCCGCGTCCAGAGCCCCGCTGAGCACTTCGATCACCTCGGCCGTCCCCTCCGGTGCCTCGGCGCCGATCAGCTCGACCCCGGCCTGGGTGAACTCCCGCATCTGGCCTCGCTGCGGGCGGACGGCCCGATAGGCGCGCGCCAGGTAGCAGAGTCGGAACGGCGGCTCGTCGGCGGGGAATCGGTTGGCGACCAGCCGGGCGATGGGGATGGTCATGTCGGAACGCAGCGCCAGCAGCTCACCGGACTGGTCGAAGAAGCGATAGGCCACGGGAGCACCGCGCTCGTCGCCCCGGGCGAGCACCTCCTCGTACTCGATCGTCGGCGTCGCGACCTCGCCGTACCCGAAGCCCTCGAACGCCTCGACCAGCGCCAGCGACAGGCGCCGGAGCTCGCGCATCTCGTCGGGCAGGATGTCGCGTGTCCCCGGCGGGATCGGATGGGTCATGAGATGCCCCTTCGCCCGGGGACGACGGGAACCTGTCTAGGCCGGCACCGGCTCGACCGCGACGCGCTCGATCCTGGCGCCCAGGTTTCGCAGCCGCTCGTCGATGCTCTCGTAGCCGCGGTCGATCTGGACCACGTTGCCGATCTCCGAGGTGCCGTCGGCGCACAGCGCCGCGATGAGCATCGCCATCCCGGCGCGGATATCAGGGCTCTCGAGTCGCTCGCCGTGAAGACGGCTCGGACCGCTGACGATCGCCCTGTGGGGATCGCAGAGCGTGATCCGAGCGCCCATGGCAACGAGCTTGTCCACGAAAAAGAGCCTGTTCTCGAACATCTTCTCGAAGATGAGGATGGTACCCCGAGCCTGCGTGGCGAGCGCCAACGCGATCGAGGTGAGATCGGCGGGGAACGCGGGCCAGGGCCCGTCGTCGATCTTCGGAATCGCGTCACCGAGGTCGTCGCGGATCTCGAGCTTCTGGTCCGGCGGGACGAGGACGTCCGAGCCCTCGACCATCGACTGCAGCCCGAGGCGGCGGAAGTGACGCCGGATGGTGATCAGATCGTCCGGCTCGGCGTCGCGGATCCGCAGCTCGCCGCCGGTCGCCGCGGCGAGCGCCATGAAGCTCGCCACCTCGATGTGGTCGGCCGCGATCCGGTGTTCCGCGCCGCTCAGCGAGTCGCGGCCGTGGACCGTCATCACGTTCGAGCCGATGCCGTCGATCTGGGCGCCCATCCTCGCCAGCAGGCGGGCGAGATCCTGGACGTGGGGCTCGCACGCGGCGTTGGAGATCGTCGTCGGGCCCGGCGTGAGCGCCGCCGCCATCAGCGCGTTCTCGGTGGCCATCACCGACGGCTCGTCCATGAAGATCCCGCACGGCTTGAGCCCCTCTGAGGGGCGCGAGACGACGATCTCGCGGTCGCCCTCGATCCGGGCGCCCATGTCGCGGAAGGCGTCGAGGTGCGGGTCGAGCCGGCGGCGGCCGATGAAGTCGCCGCCGGGCGGCGGCATCCGGGCCTCGCCGAAGCGGGCCAGCAGCGGCCCCGCGAGCAGGAACGAGGCGCGAATCCGAGCCGACAGCGACTCGTCCGGCGCCACCTGGGCGACGGCGTCGGCCTGCAGGCGCAGGTCTCCGGTCACCGTCCAGGTCACCTTGACGCCCAGCCCCTCCAGTACGGCGATCTGGGTCTCGGTGTCGCGGATGCGCGGCACGTTGGAGAGCACCACCTCCTCCTCGGTGAGCAGGCAGGCGGCGAGAATCGGCAGGGCCGCGTTCTTGTTGCCGGCCGCCGTGATCTCGCCGGAGAGCGGCGAGCCCCCCTTGATCACGAACTTCTCCATCGGCGGTGAGGGTAACAATGCACCCCGTGGCCAAACCGACGCGCGACGAAGCCTGGGACCTGGTCTGCGAGTGGGTCTCGTCCGACTCGCTGCGCAAGCATCTGCTCGGCGTCGAGGCGGGCATGGTCGCCTACGCCGATCGGCTCGGCGGCGACCGTGAGCTGTGGGCGGTGACCGGGCTCGTACACGACCTCGACTACGAGCGCCACCCCGATCTCGATGATGAGGTGAACGGCCACCCGCGCACCGCGCTGCGGCTGTTCGAGGAGCTCGGCTGGCCGCAGGAGCTGATCGACGCGGTCGCGGGGCACGCCACCTTCCTCGGCGTGCCGCGCGAGACCGAGATGGCGAAGGCGCTGTACGCCGTCGACGAGCTCTCGGGATTCGTCACGGCCTGCGCGCTGGTGCGGCCGACCGGGATCGAGGGGATGAAGCCGAAGTCGGTGAAGAAGAAGCTGAAGACGCCGTCGTTCGCCGCGGGCGTCAACCGTGACGAGGTGTATCAGGGGGCCGAGGAGCTCGGGGTCGACTTCGACGAGCACGTCGCCTTCGTGATCGAGGCGATGGCCGCCCGCGCCGACGAGCTCGGGCTCGAGCCCCGCGACGAATGAGCCGCGGCGCGCGGATCGCGCTCGCGCTCGTGATCGCCCTGGCGGCGCTGCTGGCGATCAACACCGTGATCGTCGACGGTCAGACCAAGGACGCCGAGGTGACCGTCGAGGGCGGCGAGATCCTCAGGCTGCCGGTGGGCGACGTCCAGGTCCTCGACCAGCCGGCGCAGCTGCGAGGCTCGGTCACCGGGCCGCCGATCGTGCTCCTGCACTGCTACGGCTGCTCGCTTCACTGGTGGGACGCGCTGGCGCCGCTGCTCAACAAGCGCCACCGGGTGGTGCGCATCGACCTGCTCGGGTTCGGCGGCTCGGAGAAGCCCAAGAGCGGCTACGGGATGGACGAGCAGGCGGCGACCGTCGCCGCGGCGCTCAACCAGCTCGGGGTCCAGGGGGCGGTTGTCGTCGGCCATTCGATGGGCTTCTCGGTCGCGACCGCCCTCGCCGCCGACCACTCAGAGCTGGTCGACCGGCTGGTCAACATCGACGAGGGGCCGGCGAAGGACGATTGCAGCCTGCCGTTCCTGGCCAAGCTCGAGTACGCGCCGGTGCTCGGCGAGGCGGCGTGGCGGATCTCCCCGGATTTCCTGGTCGAGGACGGCTATTCCGACGCCTTCGCGCCCGGCTACGAGGTCCCGGACTTCGTCGTCGACGACTACGACGCCATGACCTTTACCTCTTTCGAGGACTCGAAGTCGGCGAACGAGGACTACCGCGAGGAGATCTCGCTCGCCGACCGCCTCAACCCGCTCGCGATCCCGCTGCTGTCGATCTTCGGCACCGAGGACCAGATCTGCGCCGCGGACGCCTCCCAGGAGGCCTACCGCTCGGTCCCCGGCGCGAGGGTGGCGGAGGTCGAGGGCGCCGGCCACTCCCCCAACGTCGAAAAGCCGGCCGAGACAGCCGCCCTGATCGAGGAGTTCGCGGCCGAGGCGGGCGACGAGGCGCTCAGTCCGGATCGACGTCGGTGACGTAAACCCGAACTATTCGGGTTGGCGTGACACACGTCCGAGCTCGTCGCGCAACTCCGCGACCTCGGCCTCGAGGCGCTCCACGCGCTCGGCGAGCGACACGGAGGCGAGCGCCTCCACCTCGCCACCCTCGATGCCCGTACCTCCGCCACCCACCAGCTGCCCCCACCGCTCGCCCTTCTCCCCCGGTCTGCGCCCCAGCCGCTCGACCAACTCACGCGAAGCCAGCCGCTCGAGCGTCTCGTGCACGTCATCGAGGTCCGCGAACCGGTGCATCCGCTCGGCGCGGCCCTTGAGCTCCCCGACCGTCTGCGGCCCACGGAGCATCAGCACGGCCAGCACCGCGACCTCGTCGTCGGCGAGGCCGAGCGCCTCGTCGAAGAGGTGGCGGAACTTCGCCGCCCGGCTGCCGGCACCGCTTGCGGCACGCGACCAGCGGCGCTGGCCGAGCCGGGTCAGGGCCTCCGCGGATCTGCGCCTCGTCGTAGTCGACCACCGGATCGCGGTTGGTCGACTGGTTGCAAGCGAGGCGCAGCGCGTTCAGGGTCAGCGGGTAGGCGTCCGGGGTCGTGCGCTGCTTCTCCAGCAGGCATCCGAGCACCCGGATCTCGACGTCGTCGGGCTCCACCCCTATCGCCACCTGCCGCCGGCCTTGGCCCAGTCCGCCATCTGTTCGACGGAGCAGAACCCGTCGGCGATCCGGTGCTCGCCCCGGTGGCGGACCAGCAGCACGAACACGTCGCCGAGCTCGTCGTCGCACTGCGAGCAGCGGCTCGGCCGCTCGCCGAGCTCCGTCTCGTCGGGCGCCTCTCCCGGCTCCCAGAAGGCGCCCTGGATCTGCCAGGGGATGAGGTGCTCGAGCCGGCAGAAGGTCGCCCGGCGGTCGCCCGCCGGCTCGTAGGCGCGAAAGCCGTCGCCGCCGTCCACCTCGGCGCCGCACCAGGTGCAGCGCTCGGCTGGGTAGTTTCCCGCCATGGCCGCGATCACGATAGTCGCCCTCGACGGCGACCAGACCGGCCAGGAGCTGCTCGAGCAGGCGTTGCGCGTGATCGACCGCGACGTGCTCGGCGTCGACCTCGAGATCGTCCACTACGACCTCTCGCTCGCCAACCGGCGGGCGACGACGAACGCCGTCTGCGCCGAGGCGGCCGAGCGCGATGCGCGAGACCGGGCTCGGGCTCAAGGCGGCGACGATCACGCCCGAGGGCGCCGACGACGTCGGCAGCCCGAACCGGCTGATCCGCGAGGCGATCGACGGCAAGGTGATCCTCCGCACCGGACGCAGGATTCCCGGGGTGACGCCGGTCGCCGGAGTCCACGACCCGATCTCGATCGTCCGCATGGCGGTCGGCGACGCCTACGGCGCCGAGCAGTGGCGGGAGACGGTCGACGGCGACGAGCTCGCCCACCGCACCGAGACGATCCGGCGGTCGGACTGCCGGGCGGTCGCCGAGTACGCGTTCCGGAACGCGGAGAGGATCGGTGGCCGGGTCTACGGAGGGCCGAAGTGGACCGTGAGCCCGGTCTACGAGGGGATGCTGAAGGAGGAGATGGACGCCGCCGCCGACCGCCACCCGGAGGTGGCCTACGAGCCGGTGCTGATCGACGCGACGCTCGCCGGGCTGGTGAGCGGCGCCGCCAGCGAGGCCCTGGTCATCCCCTGCCTGAACCGCGACGGCGACCTGCTCTCCGACCTCGTGCTGCCGCTGTTCGGCTCGATCGCAGGCGCGGAGTCGCTGCTGCTGGCGCTCGACGACGAGCCTCGCGACTCGGGTGGCGATGGCCGAGGCGCCGCACGGCACCGCCCCGGCGCTCGAGGGCAAGGACGTCGCCAACCCGATGGCGATGATCCTTGCGGGCGCCGCGCTGCTGCACTACGCCGGCAACGACGAGGCGGAGACCGCGTCGCGGGCGGTCTACGAGTCGGTGCTCGAGACGGTCGCCTCCGGGATCCGGACGCCGGACCTCGGCGGCCACGCCGGGACCAGGGAGTTCACCGACGCGGTGATCGGGCTCGTGCGGCGCAAGCTCGAGGTCTGGTCGTCGCTTGGGGCCGGCGGCTGAGCGCTCGCACCGGTTTGGCCACCGTACGCCGGGGATAGGATCAGGGCGGGTATGGAGGCTAGAACGCTGAGCGGCGGACGAGGCTCCGTCCCCTTTCGAACGGATTCGGGAGGCAGCAAACCGACGCCCGGCCGCCACGGCGCTCGCGATCCTGGCGCTGATCGTGCTCGGTGATGATCGCCAGCAAGGGCCTTCACGACGTCGCCCAGCGGGGCCTCAACGGCCTCTCACTGGGCGCCGATCTACGCGCTCGGCGCGGTCGGGCTGACGCTCGTCTACGGGATCCTGAAGCTGGTCAACTTCGCCCACGGCGACTTCCTCACCTTCGGCGCCTACATGGCCTACCTGGTCAACGTCACCTGGGGGCTGCCGCTGGTGGTCGCGGTCTTCTGGGCGATGGCGATGACCGCGCGTGCTCGGGATCGTCCTCGAGAAGGTCATGTGGGGGCCGATGCGCGCGCCGGGGCGCCGGCATGCTGCAGCTGCTCCTGATGTCGATCGGGCTCGCGCTCGTGATCCGCTACGGGATCCAGTTCGTCTGGGGCACCGAGATCCGCTGCGCTCGACGTCAACAACACCGACACGGTCGAGTTCCTCGGGCTGTCGATCGGCCGCACCGCGCTGATCGTGATCGTGGTCGGCTTCGCCGTCGCTCGTCGGCCACCGGCCTGATGCTGCGCTACACGCTGCTCGGCAAGCAGATGCGTGCGCTCTCGGACGACCTCGACCTCGCCGAGACCTCGGGGATCGACACCTCGCGGGTGATCCTCTAGACCTGGGTCTTCGCCGGCGGCCTTCGCCGGGCTCGCCGGGGTGCTCGCCGCCGCGCTCACCAGCTGTCGACGCCGGAGCTGGGCTTCGAGCTGCTGCTGCCGATCTTCGCCGCGGTGGTGCTGGGCGGGATCGGCGACGCGTTCGGCGCCCTCGCCGGCGGGCATCGTCCTCGGCCTGGTGATCGAGTGGTCGACGCTGTTCATCGAAGCCCGGCTGGAAGCTGGCGGTCGGCTTCGTCGTCCTGATCCTCGTCCTGATCATCCGCCCGCAGGGCATCTTCGGCAAGGCGAGAGGCGATCTGATGCTCGAGCTCTTGGCAACCCCCCGCTCGCGGTCACGCTTCGACGGCGTTCACCGACATCGGCTTCTGGACCGGCGTCGGCATCCTCGCCGGCACCTACACGATCTTCGCCCTCGGCCTGCAGCTCAACGTCGGCTTCACCGGCATCTTCAACTTCGGCCAGGCCGGGTTCATGGCGATCGGCGCCTACACGATGGCGATCCTGGTCACCGACAGCGGGCTCTCGCTTCTGGCTCTCGCTGCCGATCTCGATCCTGGTCACGATCGGCTTCGGCCTGCTCGTCGGCCTGCCGTCGCTGCGGCTGCGGGCGGACTATTTCGCGATCGCGACGATCGCGGCGGCGGAGGCGATCCGGCTCGTCGCGCGTCAACGCCCGCGACCTCACCGGCGGCACCCAGGGCATCTTCGGACTCTTCGACGACTCCTGGGACTCGGTCTCGGACACGATCGAGGGCTGGCTCGTCGACCTCGGCTGGAGCGATCCGCCGAGACGCTGTTTCCCCTCTTGCTCGTCGTCTGGGGCGTCGCCGTCGCTGCTGATGTTCGTGCTCAGCCGCGTCCAGCGCACCCCCTGGGGCCGCGTCCTGCGAGCGGTCCGCGAGGACGAGGACGCCGCCCGCGCGCTCGGCAAGAACGCCTTCTCCTACAAGCTCCAGTCGCTGGCGATCTCGGCGGCGCTCGGCGGCAATCGCCGGCTGCTTCCTGGCCCTCAACCTCAAGCTTCGTCGTCCCCGACGAGTTCGAGCCGATCTTCACCTTCTACGGCTACGCGGTGCTGTCCTCGGCGGCCTCGCCAGCTACTGGGGGGTGACGGTCGGGGCGATCATCTTCTGGACGGTGCTCGAGGGCCTGCGCTTCCTCGAGCTGCCGATCGGACGAGGTGCAGATCGCCGCGCTGCGCTTCATCATCCTCGGGCTGATCCTGATCCTGCTGATGGCCTTCCGGCCCCAGGGCATGTTCGGCAAGCGGGAGGAGATGGTCCTCGGTGAATGAGGCCCGCTCCGCCGGCCCCCGCGGAGGCGGCGGCCACGCAAGGCCGATCTTCGAGGCCGAGGGCGTCGTCAAGCGCTTCGGCGGAATCCGGGCGGTGAACGGCGCCAGCATGAGCGTCCGCGAGGGCTCGATCACGGCGCTGATCGGGCCCAACGGCGCCGGCAAGACGACCTTCTTCAACGTGATCACCGGCTTCTACAGCCCCGACGGCGGCTCGGCCGCCTTCGCCGGCAGCGCGGATCCTCGGCCGGCCTCCCTACGCGATCGCGCGCCTCGGCATGGTCCGAACATTCCAGATCACCAAGGCGCTGGCGGCGATGCCGGTGATCGACAACATGATGCTCGGCGCCCCCGACCAGCCCGGCGAGAAGCTGGCAACGTGATCCTCCGGCCGCGAGGCGTGGCGGCGCCGCGAGCGCGAGGTCCAGCGAGCAGGCGATCGAGCTGCTCGAGGTCTTCAACCTGACCAAGCTCGCCGACGCATACGCCGGGACCCTCTCGGGCGGCCAGCGCAAGCTGCTCGAGCTCGCGCGGGCGCTGATGGCGCGGCCGCGCTTCCTGCTCCTCGACGAGCCGATGGCGGGGATCAACCCGACGCTCGGGCGTCGCCTGCTCGACCACATGCAGCGGCTGCGCGCCGAGGAGGGAGTGACGTTCCTGTTCATCGAGCACGACATGGAGGTGGTGATGAACCACTCCGACCGCGTGATCGTGATGGCGGAGGGCCGGGTGATCGCCGACGGCGAGCCGCACGAGGTCCGCGAGGACCAGGCGGTGATCGACGCCTACCTGGGGACGGCGTCCGGACCGGCGACGGACGGCACCGCATCCGCGGGCTCGAACCGCAGGTGGCCGAGTGAACGCCACCTCCGCCAACGGTGCTCTGCTGGCCACCGAGGAGCTGGTCGCCGGCTACATCCCGGAGGTCGACATCCTGAATGGGGTTTCGATCGCGGTCGCCGAGGGTGAGATCGTGACCGTGATCGGGCCGAACGGCGCCGGCAAGTCGACCCTGATCAAGACGATCTTCGGCCTCCTGCGCCCGCGCGTCGGGCGACGATCGTGTTCCGTGGCGACGGAGATCTCCGGGCGGCAAGCCCCACGACATCACCCGGCTCGGGCTCAGCTACGTGCCACAGCTCGACAACGTCTTCCCCAGCCTCACGGTCGAGGAGAACCTCGAGATCGGCTCGCTCGGATCGCTCGCGGACCGACGAGCAGATCGCTCGCATGTACGAGCTGTTCCCGCGCCTCGGAGAGCGCGCGACGCCAGGCCGCCGGCACGATGAGCGGCGGCGAGCGCCAGATGGTCGCGATGGCGCGGGCGCTGATGCCCGATCCGCAGGTGCTGCTGCTCGACGAGCCCTCCGCCGGGCTCGCCCCCGCATTCGTCGACGCGATCTTCGAGAAGATCCAGGATGTCAACCGCGCCGGGGTGACGATCGTGATGGTCGAGCAGAACGCGCGCCGCGCGCTCGCGATGTCCGACCGCGGCTACGTCCTCGACCTCGGCAAGGACCGCTTCGAGGGGCCCGGGCAAGGAGCTGCTCGACGACCCGAAGGTCGCCGAGCTCTACCTCGGCGGCACGGCGCGGATCGACCGGCCGGAGACCGCGCCGCAAAGCGAAGCGGCCGGGGACCGAGTCCCCGGCCGCTTCGCTGCTCGATCGCCGTCGCCGACCGCCGCTTCCGGCTGGCTACTGCCCGGCGAGGCTGCCCACCGGATCGATCTGCCGACGGGCGTCAGCTCGAACCGCCGTTCTTGAACTGGTAGATGTTGTAGACGCCGCCTGTGGGTCGCCGTTCTCGTCGAGATCGATCGGCGCCGGCGGCGCCCTCGTAGTCGATGTCCTCGCCGTTCTGCAGCGCCTTGATCGCCTCCGGCAGCTGCTCGAGGTGAACTTGTCGCCGGCGGTCCGCTGACGGCCGCAGCTTGTCCCGGCCATGTCGGCCCCTCCGTCGAACCGCGCGGCAACCGCTGCCAAGTAACAGAGAATCACGGCGTCGAAGTTCTGAGCATCGAACGTCTGCCGCTTCGACGTCCTTCGGCGCGGCCGTCGTGAACAGGCTTGTCGAAGGCCTCGACGCCGCGCCCGTCGTCCGGCGTGCCCGGAGCGGTGCCGCGCAGGCCCTCGACGACGTCCTCGCCGGCGGCGTCCGGCGAGCGTGCCGAATCGATCAGCCCGTCGGTGATGAACGTCTTGCTCGGATCCCAGTTCCCGGTCCGCACCAGCGCGGGACCGACCTTGTTGAACGTCTCCGGGAAGTCGATGATCACGAACCCGTCCGGGTTGCCCGACGTGATCTGATCGCCTCCGAGTTGTAGCTCGGCTGCTCGAGGTCGTAGATGCACCGGCTCGTCGCCGATCGTGCCTCCGCGCTCCTCCAGCGCCGGCGCGATGAACGTCGACGAGGCCCGTCCCGTAGGCGTCGTTGCGGGCACCGATGCTGATCGTCTTGCCCTCGACGCCGCCGAGCTCCTTGTCCATGATGTCCGCGAGCACACGGGCCCTGGAGGTTGTCCGGCGGGGCGGTTCGGTTGAGTAACCGTCGTCCTCGAGCGTCGGTGAGTCTCGACGCTCGTCGAGGCGGGCGAGATCAGGAGGACCTCCTCGCGGGATCGTGACCGACTCGGCCGTCGGGATCGTGTCGGCGGACGCCCAGGCGCCGGCGATGCAGGTCGCCCCGTCGGATCGACGAGCTTGCGGGCCGCCTGGACGGCGCACTGCTGGTCGTCGCCGCCGCGTTGTCCTCGTGTGATCGCTCGACCGTGTGATCGGCGCCGACTTCCTCGATCGCGGGGGTGATCACCTCGCTGATCGCGATGTCGGCCGCCTTCTGGCCGGGCGGGCCGAAGTCGGCGAGGTCGCCGGTCAGCGGCACGGAGTCGCCGATCGTCAGATCGAGCGACGTTCCCTCCGCCGCCTCCATCGTCGTCTCGTCGTCGTCACCGCCGCACGCGGCGATGCCGAGCGAAAGCCCTGCTACTGCAAAGCGAAAGCAGGATCAGCCTGATCCTCTTCATCAACACTCTCTCCTCTCTCGGAACCCTGGGCGGACAAATCCGCAGGCGCATTCAATCACCATCCGCGGTCGAGAGTCAGGCGACGGCGCGCTCGATCAAGCCGATGTGCTCGGCGCGCTGGGGCCGCCGGCGCCGTCCCCCTCGGTCACCACGCGCCTCCACTGCCTGATCTTCCCGTCGGGGTCGATCTCGAAGGCGGTCTGACGCGCGGTGGCCCGACGCCGTGAGCCGCAGGTTCCCGGCCCGGGGCGCTCGGTGAGCCGGAAGGTCGCGATCACGAACTCCGCCTGGGGGCGGGCCTCGATCAGCTCGGCGCCGCAGGGAAGCGAGGCGTTGAACGAGCGCGCGTCGTCCGCGTCGGCGATCTCGACCGCCGGTCCGGCGTTCTGGCCACGCTGGGGATGGCGAAGTGGTCGGCGGCGCCGTCGACGTCTCCCGCGGTCAGGGTCTTGGCCCAATCGTCGATCACCGCGACGGCCGCAGGCTCGGCGCCGCCGGGGATCTCGGTCGTCGCCGGTGCAGGATCGTCATCGCCGCCGCATGCTGGCGTCAGCAGCGCGACGGCGACCAGCGAAGCGATGAGCCGCTTCATGCTTGGATTCTGACTCAGAGGCCCGGGCGCGAATTTTCGCTTGACACATTCGCCCCCGTTTACGAACATATGTTCGGTCGATGGTCGCGTGTGCCCTCATCCCCCGCCTCGAGCTGACGAGCGCGCTCGGAGATCGGCGCGAGATGGTGGGAAGGCCGCTGGCGCTGGCGCCCGCGCCGGGCGGCCCTCAGGTGGTCGGCGAGGTCTCGGGCGCGGCCGAGACGTTCGGGGTCAGGGCGGGCATGCGGCTCGCCGAGGCGCTCGGGCGCTGCCCGGCGCTGGTCCTGGTGGCGCCCGATCCGGTGCGTGCGGAGGCGGTTTGGGAGGAGACTCTTGCGCGGCTGGAGCGGATCGGGGCGGCGGTCGAGCCGGCGCGACCCGGGGAGGCGTTCTTCGCGACCGAGCCGTTGCGCGGGCTCTACGGCGATGCCGCCGCGGTTCTGGCCAGGGCGCGGCGGGCGCTCGGATCTCCGGCGCGGCTGGGCGCCGGCCCGAACCGGCTCTGCGCGCACGCGGCGGCGCGGCGGATGCGCGCCAGGCGGCCGGCGCTGGTGATCTCCGAGCGCGCGGCGCCGTCGCTGCTCGCCGGACTGCCGGTCTACGCGCTGCGCGACCGGCTCGCCGACGAGTGGGACCGGGCGAATCTGATCGATTCGCTGGAGCGGCTCGGGGTGCGGACGCTCGGCGAGCTGGCCGCGCTCCCGGCCGAGGCGGTCGCCGACCGGTTCGGCGAGCCGGGGCTGCGAGCGCTGCGGTTGGCACGCGGCGGCGATCATCCGCTGCGCCCGCGGCAGCCGAACGAACAGTTGGCCTGCCGGCTGGATCTCCCTGAGGCGGCCTCGGGACAGCAGCTCGAGCGGGCGCTGGAGCTGCTGATCGAGCGGCTGCTGGCGCATCCGGCCCGAGGCAACCGGACTATCCGCAAGCTGCGGCTGGAAGCGGCGATCGCGCCGGCGGCGGCGGCTGGCGGACCGAGGTGACGATGCGCAGCGCCACCGCGAACGCGCAGCGGCTGGGGCTGGCGCTGGCGCCGAAGCTCGACGAGCTTCCGGGGCCGGCGTCGCGGCTGGGGGTGCGGGCTCTCGAGCTGGGGCCGAAGGCCGAGGACCAGCCGGCGCTGGCGCCCTCGCCGGAGGAGGAGCGGCGCGGGCGACTCTCAGAGGCAGTGCGCCAGGCGCGGGCGGCGGCGGGACGCGACGCGGTGCTGCAGGTGGTCGAGGTCGACCCCGCCTCGCGGGTGCCCGAGCGGCGGGCGTTGCTGACGCCGTTTCCGGAGAAGCGGTGAACGGGCATGGGGTCTACTGGCCGCGGTCGGTCAAGGTCGAGATGGGCGATGACGGGACACCGCTGAAGGTCGGTGAGGTGTCCGTCGACGCGATCCGCGAGGAGTGGCTGGTCGAGGACCGCTGGTGGACACCGAAACCCCTGCAAAGACGGTACTTCGAGCTGGTGCTCGTCGATGGACGAAACCTGGTCGTCTTCCGCGAGCCCGCCGACTCCGGGAGCTGGTGGGAGCAGCGAGCGTGAGCTACGTCGAGCTTCACGCCCACTCCTCGTACTCGTTCCTCGACGGCGCCTCGCTTCCGGAGGAGCTAGCGATCCGGGCGGCCGAGTATCGGCTACGGGTCGTTCGCGCTCACCGACCACGACGGGGTCTGGGGGGCGATGGAGTTCGCGCAGGCGTGCGGGCCGCTGGGGGTGCGGCCGATCGTCGGCGCCGAGCTGGCGGTCGCCGAGCGCCCGCGGGTCAGCGAGCCCTTTCACCTCACCCTGCTGGTCGAGGACGCGACCGGCTGGGCGAACCTCTGCCGGACTCGACGACCGAGGCGCCTCGCGGCGCCTCAACAACGGCGCGGCCGCTAACGCCTCGGCTCGGCGACCCCCTCCCCCCGTCCTCGCGCTCGACTCGCTGTGCGAGCGAAGCGAGGGGCTGGTCTGCCTCTCGGGTTGCGCGCGCGACGGCGCGCTCGCCGGCGCCTGGGAGCGAGGAGAGCCGGCGCGGGCGCAGGAGCTGGCGCGGCGGTTGCTGGCGGCGTTCGGGCGCGAGCGGTTCCGGGTCGAGCTCCAGCGGCCGCTGTGGCGGCGCGACCGGGCGCGCAACCGGTGGCTGGCCGGGGTGGCGGAGCGGCTCGGGGTGGCGTGCGTGGCGACCGGGAACGTGCACTCGCACGACCGCCGGCGGGCGGCACTTCAAGATGCGCTGGTCGCGGTGGCTCGGCACACGACGCTGGAGGAATCCGAGCCGGCGCGGCGCGGCAACTGGAGCTCCGTGCTGGCGCCGCCCGAGGAGATGGCGAGCGCGGTTTGCCGACCATCCCGAAGCGGTGGCGGAGACGGGCCGGCTGGCGGAGCGGCTGAGATTCGATCTCACGACCGAGCTGGGGTACCGGTATCCGGGGTCGGAGGACCCCGATGCCGACAGGACGCTGGCGGAGATCTGCCGCAGCCGGCTCGAGCTGCGCTACGCGGGGATGAAGGAAGGGCCGGAGGCGACCCGGCGGCTGGATGAGGAGCTGGAGGTGATCCGCGGGCTGGGGCTGTCGGGGTTCTTCCTCCTTCACTTCGACCTGCTCGAGCAGGCGCGCGAGGTGGCGGCCGAGGTGCGCGGGCCGGACTCGGCGCGGCGGCTGCTGCCGCCGGGGCGCGGGCGGGGGTCGAGCGTGAGCTCGGTGGTCTGCTACCTGACCGGGCTCTCGCACGTCGACCCGGTGAAGGCCGGGCTGTTCCTCGGCCGGTTCCTGAACGACGAGATCACCGAGATGCCCGACATCGATCTCGACTTCCCGCGCGACATCCGCGAGAAGCTGATTCCGCGGGTGCACGAGCGCTATGGGCGCGAGCGGGCGGCGCTGGTGTCGGCCTTTGCCTGCTACCGGTCGCGCGGTGCGGTGCGGGATCTCGGCAAGGCGCTGGGACTGCCGGCGGGCGAGATCGAGCGGGTGGCGGGGATGGCGGACATGTACGCGGGGGCGGACAGGGTGGGTCGCGACGTCGCCGAGTCGATCGGAGAGGAGCGAGCCGCGTCGCCGCGCTGGCGGCATCTGGTGCGGTTGGCGCGCGAGGCGTGGGGGCTGCCGCGCCACGTCTCCCAGCACCCGGGCGGGATGGTGCTCTCCACCAGGCCGCTGGTCGACATCTGCCCGGTGCAGCCCGCGGCGATGGAGGGCAGGCAGCTTGTGCAGTGGGACAAGGATTCGTGCGCGGATGCAGGCTTTTTGAAGATCGACCTGCTGGGGCTCGGGATGCTGTCGGCGGTCGAGCGGGCGGTCGAGAAGGTGGCCGAGGCGCGCGGCGAGCGGATCGACCTCTCGCGGATCCCGCTCGATGACGAGCGGGTGTTCGAGGCGATCCGGGCGGCGGAGACGACCGGGGTGTTCCAGATCGAGAGCCGGGCGCAGATGCAGATGCTGCCGCGCTCGCGTCCGGAGTCGATCGACGACCTCACCGTGCAGGTGGCTCTGGTGCGGCCGGGGCCGATCCAGGGCGGCGCGGTGCACCCGTACCTGGAGCGAAAGCGGCTGCAGCGCGAGGACCCCGATTACGAGATCCCCTACGAGCATCCGGCGCTGGAGCCGATCCTCAGCGACACGCTGGGGGCGATCGTCTTCCAGGACCAGGTGATCCAGGTGGCGATGGCGCTGGCCGGGTTTTCCGCCGGCGAGGCGGAGGGGCTGCGGCGGGCGATGAGCCGCAAGCGCTCGGAGGAGGCGCTGAACGCGTACGGGGAGCGGTTCGTCGCCGGGGCGGTCGCTCAGGGGGTCGAGCGCGAGCTCGCCGAGCGGGTGTTCGAGCAGGTGCGTGGCTTTTCGGGGTTCGGGTTTCCGAAATCGCACGCGGCGGCATTCGGGCTGCTCGCCTACCAGTCGACCTGGCTTCGGGTGCACTACGGGCCCGAGTTCCTCTGCTCGCTGCTCAACGAGCAGCCGATGGGCTTCTATCCGCCCGACTCGCTCTCACACGAGGCGCAGCGGCGAGGGATCGAGGTGCGCGGTGCGGACGTGAACGAGAGCGAGGTGGAGTGCTCGGTCGAGGAGGACCTGGCGGTGCGGATCGGCCTCGGCTACATCAAGGGGATCGCCGAGGAGGAGGTTCGGCGGTTGGTGGAAGAGCGCGAGCGCGACGGGGCCTACAGCGACCTGGCCGACCTCGCCTCGCGCTCGGGGGTCGGGCGCGACGGGCTCGAACGGGTGGCCTGGGCGGGGGCATGTGCCTCCCTTGGGCTGGCGACGGGCACGGCGCCGCGGCGCGAGGAGCTCTGGCGGCTGGGGGTCGCTAGGGGCAGCGAGCGCCGGCGCCGACACACCCAGCTGGCGCTGCCGCTGTCGCTGCCGGCGCCGCCCGAGCTGCGCCCGCTCGATTCGTGGGAGCGGATCGTCGCCGACTACGCGTCGACCGGGGTGACGCTGGGCGAGCACCCGATGGAGGTGATCCGGCCTCAGATCGAACGGCAGGTGGTGGTCTGCGCGGATCTGGAGCGGACGGCGGACGGGAGCAGGGTCGCCGTCGCCGGGATGGTGGTGGCGCGCCAGCGGCCCTCGACGGCCAACGGGGTGGTGTTCATGCTGCTCGAGGACGAGGGCGGCGTCGCCAACGTGATCGTCCCGCCGCCGGTCTACGAGCGCTTCCGGCTGGCGGTGCGCACGGCGCCGTTCGCGCTGGTTCGGGGCAAGCTCGAGCGGCGCGAGGGGGTCGTCAACCTGCTCGCCGACCGAGTCGAGCGGCTCGAGGCCCCGATGCCGGCGAACGCGGAGGTGCGGCACATCGAGCCGCCCGCGTACCGGGAGCTCGGCCGGGCGCCCGAGGAGGAGTTGGCCGCGGTCGCGCCCCGCGCCCACAGCTTCGGCAGAAGAGGCTGATTTGCAGGGCTTTTGTGACTCCGTGCAAGATCGGTTGCAGAACATATGTTCTGTCCGGGGGCATCCATAGCCTGACCCGCGTGAGACTGAGAGAGCACGGACAGAAGAGATTTTCCCAGCGGGTGCTGGGCGCGGTCGACCTGGCGATCGACTTCGCGACCCTGGGTGAATACGGACTTGAGCAGGCGTGGCCCGAGGAGACGGGCTGCCTCGCGGACGGGTTCCGTCGAGAGCGGCGCGGTCAGACGACCGCATGGGAGGCGCTCCCGACGACTCGTCCGCGGGGTCGGGCTGCTTGCGCCGCCCGGATCGCCGCCCGGGCATAAAAAAGAGCCGCCTCTCGGGGCGGCTCTGACGAAGACACGGCGGCGACCTACTCTCCCAGGGACGCGAGTCCCAAGTACCATCGGCGCTGAGGGGCTTAACTGCTCTGTTCGGAATGGGAAGAGGTGTTTCCCCCTCGCAATAGCCACCGAAAATGTGCGAGACCGCGCGGCTCCGAGGAGCCGGCGGATCCCGGCGGGGCTTGAAAACTGCACCTCGGCCAAGACGTTGTAAACGGGATTCAAAAACAACGTCAAGACCTCGACCCATTAGTACCGGTCTGCTGAGCGGGTCACCCCGCTTGCACAGCCGGCCTATCAACCTGATGGTCTATCAGGGGTCTTACTCCCTCTAGGGGATGGGAGAGCTCATCTCGAGGTCGGCTTCCCGCTTAGATGCTTTCAGCGGTTATCCGATCCGCACGTAGCTAGCCTGCATTGCCCTTGGCAGGACAACAGATACACCAGAGGTGCGTTCATCCCGGTCCTCTCGTACTAAGGATGACTCCTCTCAACTCTCCAACGCCCATGGCAGATAGGGACCGAACTGTCTCACGACGTTCTGAACCCAGCTCGCGTGCCGCTTTAATGGGCGAACAGCCCAACCCTTGGGACCTACTCCAGCCCCAGGATGCGACGAGCCGACATCGAGGTGCCAAACCGCTTCGTCGATATGGACTCTTGGAAGCGATAAGCCTGTTATCCCCGGAGTACCTTTTATCCGTTGAGCGACGGCGCTTCCACTTGCAACCGCCGGATCACTAAGCCCAACTTTCGTTCCTGCTCGACCCGTCGGTCTCGCAGTCAAGCTCCCTTGGTGCCTTTACACTCTGCGCACGATTTCCGACCGTGCTGAGGGAACCTTTGGGCGCCTCCGTTACTCTTTAGGAGGCGACCGCCCCAGTCAAACTGCCCACCTGACACTGTTCACAGCCCGGTTAACGGCGCCGTGTTAGAAGCCCAAAACATCAAGGGTGGTATCTCAAGGTTGGCTCCCCGGCAGCCGAAGCCACCGGTTCATAGCCTCCCACCTATCCTGAGCGAGGTGTTCCGGACTCCAATATCAAGTTGCAGTAAAGGTTCACGGGGTCTTTCCGTCTTGCCACGGGTACTCGGTATCTTCACCGAGACTCTAATTTCACCGAGCCCCTCGTTGAGACAGCGTCCAACTCGTTACGCCATTCGTGCAGGTCGGAACTTCACGTTAATCCCCCGTTTCCGAGGGCGCAGACTATCCCTTCACCTCATCCGGGCCCGTAGGCGACATGCTGGCGATCCCTTGTCAGATCGCCGTCGCCGTAGGCTTCCTTGGTACGCGATGAGGGCCGGCGTATTGCCCGCCGCACGGTGCGACGAGCCTCTCCTTTCGGATCAGTCGTTACGGGGTCACTAGGACTTCCCTCGGGATTACCGTTCGCCGCTGCACGCGGCGGGCAGGCTTCCCCGATATGAGCCGGTCTTGCTGCCGATCCTCACGGATCGGCGGGGCAAGTGTTCCTTACCCGACAAGGAATTTCGCTAGGGCCTTACCTCAGCATCGAGTGCTGGGCGGACATGCGTCCTTGTGTGCGTCATGTCCCTGCATGTCGCCATGCAGACGGGACCATCTCTTCACCCAGTCTCTAACTGGGTGTCCGGCGTATGGCCTCTGAGGATTCTGATCAGATCCTGTCTCGACTTTCGATGATTCATCGTTTCTGCGATCTCGGCGATCTCGATCAGGCCGGCACTGTGAGGTGCCGGCCTGAAGCGCAGTTCTCCACGCAGCGCGCGAAGCCGTCGAAGTCGCTCCGCTTCGATGTTCGAAGCGGGTACTCCCGAAAGAACGGGATCACGACCTCGAGCAGCTCGTTCCGAGCGCTCACGATGAATCGGCGAAGGTGCTCTCGGTGGTTGTCGTACCGCCTGTCGATCGAGACGGCACCGACACCGAAGAATTCCCGCAGCTCATGCAGGCAGCGCACGCTGCGCTCGCCCTGGACAACTACGAAGCTGTGGGTCACCTGGTAGCCGGTTCGCTAGCCGCGTCGCGCAGCCCGATCTGGCTGCTTGAGAAGCCGATGGAGAAGCATCCTTCCCCATCCACGAAACCGACGACCCAGCCGATTCTGATCAGCCTTTCCTGCTGGTTTTCCGTACCGTCCGGATTGTCACTGTCCATAGGTTCAGACTAGGACGAGTACCAGACGGATCCTCGGGTTTTCCAGCATA